>NZ_JAXOJO010000002.1:0-1034817 GCF_036663735.1 Parasphingomonas zepuensis
CCTCAACCTGCTACAGCACGACCCTCGAAAGCTCTCCATCCGCGCCAAAATCAAACGCGCAGGGTGGAGCGACGACTACCTCTCAACACTCATCGCCCAAATGCGATAGCCCTGCCCTGAAGGGGAGGGGCGAACAGATCACCGCGCCATCGATTTGGTCCGGTTGTAGAGCAGCCAGATCAGCCCCGCGAACACCACCGGTGCGGCGAACAGCGCGATCGTCCCGAAGCCGGCACCCACGATCGCCAGCGGCGCATCGCTGCCCGTAGCACCGACGATCCCGGCAAAAGCCACCCCGAACAGGCTCTCGCCCACGATCAGGCCGGTTGCAGCCAGCGTTCCCATCCGCTCGGCGAATGCGGGGTTGCTGGTCCGCTTCGCCCAGCGATCGTAGAAATGGCCGATCAGCGCGCCGACCGGGATCAGCAGGGTCAGCGCCATGGGGAGGTAGATGCCCATGCCGACAGCGAGCGGCGGCAGCCGCATCTTGCCCGCCCGGCCAAGCATTTCGTCGAGGAAGATTACTGCCACACCGATCCCTGCCCCGGTGCCGATCAGCCGCCAGTCCAGATCGCCGCCGAGCACACCCTTGGCGAGCGACGAGATCAAAGCCGCCTGCGGTGCCGCGAGCGCGGTCTCCTTGGCGTTTGGCGCGCCCTGGAAGGTGAAGGCGGTGTTGAGCAGGTCGAGCACCGGCGGGATCACCAGCGATCCGAAGATCACGCCGAGCACCAGCGCAAACTGCTGCTTCCACGGTGTCGCCCCGACGAGTTGCCCGGTCTTCAGATCCTGGAGGTTGTCGTTGGATATGGTCGCGACCGAGAAGACGATCGCCGTGGTGAACAGCGCATAGGCGATCAGCGCATTGGTCTGGGCGATGTCGGTGCTGTGGCCGTAGATCGCGACGAGCAGCAAGGATGCGCCGAGCACGGCAAGGATGCCGACGCCGGAGACCGGGCTGTTCGACGCGCCGATCAGGCCGGCCATATAGCCGCACACCGCCGCGATCACGACGCCGATGATCAGGATATAGAGGATCGTCCCGGCGATCACCGCGAAGCCATGATCGTGGATCGGTCCGCCGGCCGAGAAGCTCCACAGCAGATAGGCCATGGGCGGCAAGGTCGCGAGGATCGAGGCGCCGACGATGCCGATCGGCAGGTCGCGCTCGGTCAGTTCGAGGATCGAACCGCCCTGGCGCGCGCGCGATGCGGCCAGCGCCGATCGGATACCGCCGATGATCGGCCCGAGGATCTTGAGCAGCGTCCAGATCGCCGCGACGCCGATCGTGCCCGCACCGATGAAGCGCACGTCGTTGCGGAACACGGTGCTGACGACGGTGTCGAGCTCGCCCGGCACGCCGCTGGTCAGATAGGGCATCAGCCCGCCCCAGGCGATGATCATGCCGAAGAACATCGCCGCGCCAACCGACAGGCCGACGAGATGCCCCACGCCGATCAGCGCCATCGAAAAGCTGGTCGACAGCCCGGTCGCGCTCGAGCCGATGCGGAAGTTCTTCACCGCCTCGCCGACGACGAGCTTCATCGCGGCGAGCAGGGCGAAGCCGGCGGCGGCCAACGAGCCGAGGATGATGACCCGCAGGCCCTTGGCGTTCTCGACATCGCCGTCTTCAGCGGCGCCGACCTTGAGCACTTCGGCCGCGGCGACGCCCTCGGGATAGGGCAGGTCCGATCCGGTGACGAGCGCGCGGCGCAGCGGCACCGAGAACATCACGCCGAGGATGCCGCCGACCGCGCAGACCGCGGCGGTCGTCCAGTAAGGGAAGCCGGTCCACCAGCCGACCAGGATCAGGCCGGGCAGCACGAAGATGATCGCCGCCAGCGTGCCGGCCGCGCTCGCGATCGTCTGGACGATGTTGTTCTCCAGGATGTTGGCATCCTTGAAGAAGCGCAGGATCGCCATGGAGATCACCGCGGCCGGAATCGAGGTGGCGAAGGTCAGCCCGACCTTCAGCCCCAGATAGACATTGGCGGCGGTGAACAGGACGGTGATGAGCCCGCCCAGGATGATGCCGCGGATGGTCAGCTCGGCGAGCGGACGGGCGGCCGGGGTCGTGGATGCTTGCATGGGGTTATGTGGCATAAGTGGGCAGGTGCGGGACAGTGGTTTCTGTAGAGACGGGTTTGCGGGGTCTTAGTTAGGACCGCCCGTACCGCCTCTCGAACAACCACCCGCCAAGCCACACCGCCGGAAATGCCGTCACCGCGAGCGCGATCGGATACCATCTCGGCCCGAGGTTCAGGCCCCAGCTCGCCATCACCCCCGCAATTCCACCGAAAGTCCCGATCACCGCGAGGATGATCACATGCCGCATCCGCGCGCGCGGCGCGAGCCAGGCAGTGACGAAGCCGCCCGCCACGGTGAAGAGGCAGCGATAGGCAAGGGCGAGAAGATTGTGCCACGGGCTCCACATCGCGCCGCGTGGGATGATTCCGGTGGCGTGCATGATCTCGTCAGTGCCGGTATGCGTCATGACGATGAGGATGAAGCCGGTGAGCACCGCGGCAATGCTGCGGAAATAGAGCCACAGCATATTGGCTGGTCGATCGGTCATTCGCCACTCCCCCGGGTAGTCGATCGACGATGCCACAGCTCGGGGGAGCTGGACAGTCGTCCGCCGGCGCTTTTCCGTCGTTGACCCCATCTATATGATGCATATACATCACGATTGTGACTACAGCCGCTCCGTCCGATTCTCCCTGCGCCTGCACCTCCCTGCGCAAGGCTGCCCGCGCAGTGTCGCGCATCTATGACGAGGCGCTGAGCGACACCGGCATGACCATCGCCCAATTCTCCGTGCTGCGCCACGTCGCGCGCGGCGGGGAGGTGCCGCTCAGCCGGCTGGCCGAGGCGCTGGTGATGGACCGCACCTCGCTGTACCGCGCGCTTGCGCCGCTCGAACGCCAGGGCTGGATCGCGATCGCCGGCGCGCCGCAGGGCAGGGCGCGGATCGCGTCGCTGACCGACGCCGGGCGCACCGCGATGGAAGCGGCGACCGCGCCGTGGATCGCCGCGCAGGAACGACTGATCGGCGCGCTCGGCGCTGGCGATTGGGCGAAGCTTGAAACTCTGTTGCGCGGCGTCGTCGACGTCGCCGGTGATTGCAAGGAAGCATGATGCGTCCAGTCCGCCTGTCCGGCCGGTCCTTCCCCTATATCGTCGTAGCGGTGACCTTCATCGCGTTGCTGGTGTCGGCCGGCCTGCGCTCGGCGCCCGGCGTGATGATGGTGCCGCTCGAACTGCATTTCGGCTGGGACCGCGCGACCATCTCCTTCTCGGCGGCGGTCGGCATCTTCCTCTACGGGCTGGTCGGGCCGTTCGCGGCGGCGCTGATGATGTCGTTCGGCATCAAGCGGACCATGCTCGCCGGCCTCGCCATCATGTCCGCCGCGACCTTCGCCAGCCTGTGGATGACCGAGCCGTGGCATTATGTGCTGAGCTGGGGCGTGCTGTCGGGCGTGGGCAGCGGCGCGGTGGCGTCGGTGCTCGGTGCGGCAGTGGTCAATCGCTGGTTCGCGACTCGGCAGGGGCTGGTGATGGGCATGCTCAGCGCGAGCACCGCGACCGGTGCGCTGATATTCCTGCCGGTGCTGGCCTGGTTGTCGAGCCTGGGTGACTGGCGGCCGGTGGCGATCGCCGTCAGCGTCGCCAGTGCCGCGCTGATCCCGCTCGTGCTGTTTTTCGTGCCCGAGCGACCCGGCGATGTCGGCATCCGCCGCTTCGGCGAGACCGAGGAGAGCGCGCCGCCCCCGCCGCTGAAGCAGGCCGCGACGCCGATGCTCGCCTTCGAGGCGCTGTTCCGCGCCGGGCGCACGCGGGTCTTCTGGCTGTTGTTCGGGACTTTCTTCGTCTGCGGCCTGACGACCAACGGGCTGGTCGGCACGCATATGATCGCATTCTGCGGCGATCACGGCATCGCGCCAGTTGCCGCGGCTGGCCTGTTGTCGATGATGGGCCTGTTCGATCTGGTCGGCACGACCGCATCCGGCTGGCTGACCGACCGCTACGATCCGCGCAAGCTGCTCTGCGTCTATTACGGGTTGCGCGGCCTGTCCTTGCTGGAGTTGCCCTTCATCGATTTCGGCGCGGTGAGCCTGACGATCTTTGCGATCTTCTCCGGGCTGGACTGGATCGCCACGGTGCCGCCGACGGTGAAGCTGGCCAACCTGTCCTTTGGCGAGCGCGATGCACCGATCGTGTTCGGCTGGATCATGGTCGGCCACCAGATCGGTGCGGCGACCGCGGCGTTCGGCGCCGGCGTCATCCGCGAGCAGACCGGGACCTATCTGCCGGCCTTTCTCATCGCCGGCGGGTTCGCTGTGGCGGCGTCGATCCTGATCGTCGGGACCGGGCTGGCCGGGCGGCGCAGGGCGATGCCGGCCTGATCCACTGCCGTAGATTCACCGTGGAGAATCGGGCGCCAAGTTTGATGCCTCAGTCGAGCCCATGGTCGAGGAATTGCTCGGCGACCGCGCAGTGAAGCGCCACGCCGCGCGCCATGACTGCTTCCTCGATCGTCATGCGGGTATTGTGCAGCGGCGGGTTGGTCGCCGCATCGCTGCCCTCGGGCGCCACGCCGATGAACGCCATCGCGCCGGGAATCTCGCGCAGCACATAGGAGAAATCCTCGCCGCCCATGATCGGCGCGGCCATGCTGTGCCAGGATTCCGCGCCGCCGAGCCGCTCGGCCGCGCCGCGCAGCAGCGCCAGCGCGCGGGGATCGTTCATCGTCACTGGATAGCCGTCGTCGATCACCACCTCGGCCGTGCAGCCATGGGCGAGGGCGATATGCTCGGCGATCCGCGTCAGGCCCTCGCGCGCCTTGTTCCGCGTCGCGTTGGAAAGCGTGCGCAGCGTGCCCTTCAGCTTCACCTCGTCTGGCACGATATTATAGGCCGAGCCGGCGTTGATCTGGGTGATCGACAGTACCGCGGGATCCGTCACCGGGATCTGCCGGGCGACGAGGGCGCTGAGCGCGGTCACGATCTCGCATGCCACCGGGATCGGATCGATCCCGTCATGCGGCATCGCCGCGTGGCCGCCCTTGCCGCGGATCGTGAAATTGAGCGCGTCGGTCGAGGCGAGCAGCGCGCCGGGGCGGCTCAGCACGACGCCGGCGGGCGCGTTGGGCAGGATGTGCAGCGCGAACGCCGCTTCGGGCCGGGGATCGTCGAGCAGGCCGTCCTCGATCATGAAGCGGGCGCCGTGATGGCCTTCCTCGCCGGGCTGGAACATGAAGACGACCGTACCGGACAGGCTCTCCCGCCGGGCGCAGAGCGCGCGGGCAGCGCCGACCAGCATGGCGCTGTGCGCGTCATGCCCGCAGGCGTGCATCGCGCCCGGCACCTGCGACGCGAAGGGCAAGCCGGTTTCCTCCTGCATCGGCAGCGCATCCATGTCGCCGCGCAGCAACACGGTGCGGCCATTATCGTTGCCGCCGCGCAGGATCGCGACGAAGCCGGAGGTCGAGCTGCTGTCGCGATATTCCAATGGTAGCCCGGCCAGCGCCGCCTTGATCTTCGCGGTCGTGCGCGAACAATGCAGCCCGATCTCGGGATCGGCATGGATCGCCCGGCGCAGCTCTACGATCTCCGCCAGTTCGGCCTCGCCAGCCGCGCCCCAATCCTGTCGCGAATCAAGCATGGCGTCCATCGAGCGAGTCCTTCACAGCGTTGCCGGACGGCCAGCCTAGGCCCCTCGGCGCGGCTTACAACCCCAGCGCGCGCCGGATCTCGCGCCAGCCGACCAGCTTGAAATTCTGCGCGCGCGGCGCGTTCATCCCGTCCTGCGCAACCATCAGCCCATCGGGAAAGGCCGGTCCGAAGTCGCCGGTCGCGATCTCGATGCCGTCTGTTTCCTCGGTCGCGCCGAAGGCGCCGGGCGCGATCCGGAAGCGGCCGACATAGGATTCGTCGGCAAGGCGGTACACAGCATAGGCATTGTCGCCCTGGCTCGAGACGACGAGATAGCCATTGTCGCCGTCCTGCGCGATCGCCACGCCTTCGGCATCGGCCACGATCTGCTTGCCGTCGGCGGCTGCGATCTTGACCGGGGCGACGGCGCCGTCGGCGCGCGCGTCGAAGCGCCACAGTCCGACATCCTCTTCGGCCACATAGAGCCGCGCGCTGCGGGGATCGACCACGCAGCCTTCCGATTGAGTCGCGAGCTTCATCGTGCGGACGATCCGGGCTTGCGGCGCGGCGCCGGTCAGATCGAGCGCGAGCTGGCGGATAGTCCCGTCCTTGGCGACCATGAAGGCGTAGAGTGCCTCGGGCGCGCGGTAGAGGCAGATGCCATAGGCTTCGCCCGCGCCGGCCGCCACTTTTCCAAGCGCCGTCAGCTTTGCCGATGTCGGATCCAGCGTGAACAACGCGACCTGCGCATTGAGAGGATCGTTGCGGTCGCTCGCTGCGACGACGATCCGGCCGTCGCTTTCGGCCAGGGCGACATTGTTGACCCGGCCGGCATCGTTGAAGTCGCGGACCTTGCCGTCGAGGCCATAGACGTAAAGCCCCGCCTTCTTGTCGGTGCCGACGATCAGACTGGCCCCCGGGTTGGCCGCGTTGCGCCAGATCGCCGGATCGTCAGCTGCATCGGCGTTGGCGGTCGCGACCGCTTCGGTCTCTCCCGATGCGTGGACGTTGGCTGCTGGCAGGGCGTTGGCGATGCGCTTGGAAAGCGGAATTTCGGTCGTCGCGCAACCGGATAGAAACAAAAATGTCATTGAAATGCAACCGAGATTTCGCTGCGACGACATGTTCCACTCCTAACGGCATTGCCCGAGGCGCCCGTTCGCACGCGCCGATATCCGGGTCAAATTCCGTCACCAAAGGGGGCTATCATGGGTCGCAAGGGAATGTTTCTGGGAGGCTGCGCGCTGGCCGCGATGCTCCTGCCGATCGACGGCGCCATTGCACAGGAAGTGCCTGGCGAGGAGCAGAAGCAGGAAGCGGCCGAAACCGAGGGCGATGCCGCGCGCTCGAGCGACATCATCGTCACCGGCCAGATCGCGTTCCGCAACCGCACCGAGGACGTGAATCCGGTGCTGTCCTACGATCTGGAATATTTCCAGCGCTTCGAACCGGTCTCGGTCGGCGAAATGCTCAAGCGCGTGCCGGGCGTGACGTTCACGTCGGACGTGCTCGAATATGACGCCGTCCAGTTCCGCGGCCTGCCCGCCGGCTATACCCAGGTGCTGATCAACGGCCGCCGTGCCCCCGGCGGCGAAGCCGATCGCAGCTTCTTCGTCGATCGCATCCCGGCCGAGCTGGTGGAAAAGATCGAGATCGTCCGCTCGCCCCGCGCCGACCAGCCGAGCGAGGGCGTCGCCGGCACGCTGAACATCGTGACCAAGGAAGCCGCGACGTTCAACGGCGGTTTCGCCAAGGTCGGCGCGCTGGTCAACAAGGACGGCAAGGTCCGCCCGTCGCTGGCGGCGGCCTATGCCGGCACGCTCGGCGATCGCACCTCCTACTGGGCTGCGCTCAATTATCAGGAACGCCGCAACGCCAAGAAGAAGGTGTCGCTGCGCTTCGACGATTTCACCACCGGCCCGCTCGACAAGACCAACCCGGAATTCAGCGACACCGAGCTGCAGGACGACACGCGCGACGGCAGCGATCTGTCGGGCAGCGCCGAGATCAAGACCGCGATCGGCGATGACGGCTTTGTGCGCCTTCAGGGATTTTTCGTCGATACCAACCGCAAGGAGGACGAGGTTTCGCTGACCTATGAGGATGCCGATCTCGATTTCGACGGCGCCGAGACGCAGCACGAAAAGATCAAGCAGCGCACGTACGCACTCACCTCGGACGCACGCATTCCACTCGGTTTCGCGGACCTCGGTCTTGCCGCAGGCTGGTCGGGATAT
This sequence comes from Parasphingomonas zepuensis, assembly GCF_036663735.1. Classification (NCBI taxonomy): domain Bacteria; kingdom Pseudomonadati; phylum Pseudomonadota; class Alphaproteobacteria; order Sphingomonadales; family Sphingomonadaceae; genus Parasphingomonas; species Parasphingomonas zepuensis. The sequence continues at coordinate 7,892 of NZ_JAXOJO010000002.1, forward strand.
CGCGAGAACACCACGACCACGACGTATGAAGGCAGTGAGGAGGATCTGAGCGATCTCGAACTCGATGAGATCGAAAGCATCCATATTAAGGACGACGAATATACCGGTACGGTAAATCTCGGTTTCGGAGCGGACACCGCGCGCTTCAAGCTGGGCGTCGACCTGTTCCACAAGCTGCGCAACGGGCTGAACGACGGTGACTTCCTCAGCGGCGAGTTCAAGGTCAAGGAGAACCGCTACGATCCTTATGCGCGGTTTACCTTCGAACCGAGCTCGACGGTGTCGATCGATGCCGGGCTGCGCTACGAGATTACGCGTCGCACGGTTTCCGGCGATGCGTTGCCGACCGTCAGCTACAATGCCGAGACGCTTAATCCGTCGCTCCATCTTCGCTACGCGCCGACCAGCGCCGACCAGTTCCGCGCCTCCATCGCGCGGACGGTACGGCGGCCGAGCTATGATTCGGTGTCGCCGATTGAGCGGGAGGAATCTCCGGGCGACGACGACACGACCCGGGGCAATCCCGGCCTTCGTAACGAGAAGGCCTGGGGCGTCGATCTCGGCTATGAGCGGCGGCTGGGCAGCAAGGGTATCATCGGCGTCAATTTCTTCTACCGCGACGTCAAGGACGTGATCGAGCTCGTCGCGCTGGGGGAGAATCCGGATAATCCCGACGGCCAGCTGTTCACGCCACGCAACATCGGCGACGGCAAGACATGGGGTGCGGAAGTCGACTTCTCCGCGCCGCTCGACGTGATCGGCATGCCGGACACGGGTTTGTTCGCCAACTACACCTATCTCGACAGTTCGATCCGCGATCCCTTCACGGGCGAGAAGCGGCGGTTCAACAACCAGCCGCACCATGTCTACAATGTCGGCTTCATCCAGACGCTGAAGGCACTCGACGCAAGCTTCGGCGCGACGGTGTCGGGCCGCAGCAAGGCGCTGGAATCGAATTTCGACGAAACGGTCGAACTGACCTACGATCCCGATCTGGAAGCATTTTTCGAAAAGCGGATCGGCAAGCATTTCGTCGTGCGCTTCTCGGTGCAGGACATATTGCGCCGTTCCAAGAAGGAAGCGTTCCTGAAATATGACGGCGATTCCTATGCCGAGATCCTCGCCAATCGCCGTGCCGGCGATGTCGATGAATTCGAGCTGGAGCGCGAGAATGCCGGGCCGCTTTACCAGGTGACCTTGCGCGCGGCGTTCTGAGGCGTGCCATTCTTCCTTCCCCGGCCTGCGCCGGGGAAGGAAGAATATCGATGCGTGGTTTCTCAGCGCCCCTTGAACAACCCGCCCAGGATCCCCCGCACCAGTCCGCCGACGATGCCGGCGCCGGCCCCGCGCGAGGAACCGAACACTGCCTTCGATACCTCAGTCGCGACCGACCGGCCGACCGCCGAGGAGGCCGAGCGGGTGGCCGAAGTGATCGCGCGGTTCCACGGCGAGTTCGCAGCGGCGCGTTCGGCCTCTTTCTGCTGCTGGGCCACGAGCCTGGCCTGGCGATCCGCCTCGCGCTGATCCGCGATGCGCTGGCGCTCCGCATCCTTGGTGGCCCGGGCATCTTCCTTGGCCTGCAGCGCCGCGACCTTGTCGGCCTCGGTCTTCGCTGCTGCCTCGGCGGCGGCGGCGCTTGCCTCGTGCGACTTGGCGGCGAGCAGTTCCTCGGCGGATTCGCGATCGATCAGCGTGTCGTATTTCGCGCCGACCGGATCGGTCTGGATCATCACGCCGCGCTCGACCGGCGTGACCGGCCCCACGCGCGAGCGCGGCGGCTTGATCAGCGTGCGCTCGACCGGCGCGGGCGCGCCATCGGGCAGGAGCAGCGAGACGAGCGCCTCGCCGACTTTCAACTCGGTGATCGCCTTTTCGACATCGACGCCCGGGTTGGCGCGAAAAGTGGTCGCCGCCGATTTCACCGCGGCCTGATCGCGCGGGGTGAAGGCGCGCAGCGCATGCTGCACGCGGTTGCCGAGCTGCCCCGCGACGGTGTCGGGGATGTCGATCGGATTCTGGGTGATGAAATAGACGCCGACGCCCTTTGAGCGGATCAGCCGCACGACCTGCTCGATCTTCTCGAGCAGCGCCTTGGGCGCGTCGGCGAACAACAGATGCGCTTCGTCGAAGAAGAAGGCGAGCACCGGCTTGTCGGGATCGCCGACCTCCGGGAGATGCTCGAACAGCTCGCTCATCAGCCACAGCAGGAACGTGGCGTAGAGCTTCGGGCTGGCCATCAGCTTGTCGGCGGCGAGGATGTTGACGATGCCACGGCCGCGATCGTCCAGCCCGATGAAATCGCTCATCGTCAGCGCCGGCTCGCCGAAGAATTTCTCGCCGCCCTGGCTGCGCAGCTGGAGCAGCGACCGCTGGATCGCGCCGATGCTCTGCTTCGAGACATTGCCGAGCGTGGTGGTGAGTTCGTCGGCCCGCTCGCCGCAGCTGACCAGCATCGCCTGGAGATCGTCGAGATCGAGCAGCAGCATGCCGTCCTTGTCGGCGACATGGAAGGCGATGGTCAGCACGCCCTCCTGGACTTCGTTCAGGTCCATCAGCCGGGCGAGCAGGAGCGGCCCCATTTCCGATATGGTGGTGCGGATCGGATGGCCCTGTTCGCCGTACAGATCCCAGAATTGCACGGGGTTGTCGGCATAGGACCAGTCGTCATAGCCGATCTCCTTCGCGCGGGCGGCGAAGATCTCGTGCATCTTGGAGGTCGGCGATCCGGCCATGGCGAGGCCGGAGAGATCGCCCTTCACGTCAGCGACGAAGCACGGGACGCCCGCGGCGGAGAAGCCGTCGATGATACCCTGGATGGTGACGGTCTTGCCGGTGCCGGTCGCGCCGGCGATCAGCCCGTGGCGGTTGGCGCGCTTGAGCTCGAGCTGCTGGCGCTGCCCGTTCGCATTGCTGCCGATGAAGATGCTGGTGCCGTCCGCCATAAGTCCTCCGGAGTTGGGAGGGGGGTATCGCGCTTTTCAGGGCGGGACGGAAGCCGGGTAAAATCCCTCCCCGCGCGGTGCGCGGGGAGGGAAAGGCAGTTACTTGATTTTCACCGCGAGGAAGCGACCGGGGTTCCGGCCCCGCTGCACCAGCAGTGCAACCTGGGGTCGGCCGGCCGCCTTGGCTTGGCTGATCACCGCCGACAGATCGGCCGTGGTGCGCGTCGGAACGCGGTTGGCGGAGAGGATCACGTCGCCGCGCTGCAGGCCCTTGGTTGCCGAATCGCTCGACGGATCGACCGCGACGATCACCAGGCCCTGCACGGTTGCATCGAGGCCGAGGCTGCGACCGATCGCCGGGGTCAGCGCCTGCACCGACAGGCCGATCGCGCTGGCGCTGGCGGCCTGGCCCGTCTGCGGGCCGCTCTCGGGCAAGCCGTCATCCTCGCCGCCGTTGATGCTGGCGAGCGCTTCCTCGGAGGGACGCGTGCCGACGAGCGCGGTGAGCGTCTGGCGCTTGCCGTCGCGGACGACCTCGATCGGCACGCGCGTGCCGGGCGGGGTGTTGGCCACGAGATAGCTGAGCGTCTGGTCCGGCGTCACGTCCTTGCCGCCGACGCGGACGACGACGTCGCCCTGCTTCAGCCCGGCCTTGTCGGCGCCCTCGCCCGGCTCGATCCGGGCGAGGATCTCGCCCTGATTGGCCGGCAGCCCCAGCGCGGCTGCCATGTCGTCGGTGAGCGGCTGGATACCGACGCCGAGATAGCCGCGCTTGACGGCGGTGCCCTTCATCAGCGTGTCGATGATCGGCTTGGCTTCCTCCGCCGGGATGGCAAAGCCGATGCCGACATTGCCGCCGGTCGGCGACAGGATCTGCGAGTTGATGCCGATCACATTGCCGCTGAGATCGAACATCGGGCCGCCGCTATTGCCCTGGTTGATCGACGCATCGGTCTGGATGAAGCGGTCATAGGCGCCGCCCTGGCCGGTCACGCGGTGCAGCGCCGATACGATGCCGGCGGTGACGGTCGAGCCCAGGCCGAACGGGTTGCCGATCGCGACGACCCAGTCGCCGACCCGCGCACGAGCCGAATCGCCGAACTTCACGAAGGGCAGGCCGGTGGCTTCGATCTTGAGCAGTGCCAGGTCGGACGCGGGATCGCGGCCGATCAGCTTGGCGGTATATTCCTTGCGGTCGGGCAGCGTGACCTTGATCGATTCGACCGTGGCGCCCTTGGCGCCGGCCGCGATCACATGGTTGTTGGTCACGACATAGCCGTCGGGCGAGATGATGAAGCCCGATCCGAGCGACTGGGCCTCGCGCGTGACCGGCTGGCCGGTGCCGCCCTGCTCGCCGCCATTGAACTGGCCGAACAGATCGCCGAAGGGCGTGCCCGAAAACGGGTTGGTCGGCTGCTGAACGGTGACCCGCTGCGTGGTGGAGATGTTGACGACCGCCGGCTGCAGCCGGGCGACCATATCGGCGAAGCTCATCGGGGCGCCGGCCTTCGGCGCGGCGGCGGCGATCGTGCCTGGTTCGTTCTGGGCAACCTGACCGGCGAGTGGCGCATCCAGCGTCATGGCGGCGGCGGCACCGCTCAGAAGCAGGGCACCAGTGATGGCGTAAGCGTAACGCACTTGGGTCATTTCCTCTCGTCTGCCGATCGCGACAACCATTCCTGTTGCGGATGGTTGCTGAACGGCGATTGAATATGGGCGCCCTGAACCTGGGGATTGAACCTCAGGATCAGCGACGGCCCTGGAATTCCTTCAGATAGGCATTGTTCGGCGAAAGAATAAGCGATGTCGATCCCGTCGGCGTCGATCCGTCCGTGCCGAACGTGCGGCGGTAGGACTGCATCGCACGGTAGAAATCATAGAAGTCCGGATCCTGGTTGAACGCGGTTGCGTAGATGTTCGACGCACGGGCCTCAGCCTCGGCGCGGATGATCTGCGCCTGCTTCAGCCCCTCGGCGCGGATGGTCAGCGCCTGCTGGTCGCGCGAGGTGGCCATCTGGTTGAGGGCGGAGTCGAGCGGCGTGCCGGTGGGCAGGTCGGCGTGCTTGATGCGGACGTCGACGATCTCGACGCCATATTGCGAGGCCAGCCGCTGCAGTCGGGCCTGGATATTGTCCATCACCTCGTCGCGCTCGGGCGTGAGCAGGGTAGCGAAGGGCTGGTTGCCCAGCTCGTTGCGGATCGAGGTGCCGAGCAGCGGGCGCAACGCGTCGGTGACGCCCTGTTCCGACCGGGCGGTCACCACCATGCGCAACGGATCGACCACGCGGAAGCGTGCATAGGCGTCAACTTCGAGCGGAAGCTGGTCGGACGACAGGACCTGCTGGTTGTCGTAATCGACGTCGAGCACGCGCTTGTCGACCCACACGATGCGGTCGATGAACGGTACGCGGGCAATCAGGCCGGCGCCGGTGCTGCCGAAGACCTCTCCGCGCCTATAGGCGTTGACCGGCTTGCCGACGGGCTGCTCGAACCGCAGGATCACTGCCTGTTTGGTCTCGGGCACGATCGCCAGGGTGCTCGCCAGCAGGATGACGGCGAGCAGGGCCAGAATGCCGATCGCGATCGGGTTGCGGAAAAAGGTGGCGTTCATCGCGGCGCTGCTCCGTTTACGGTGACGTCCGCATCGGGAAGCTTCCTGGCGCTCTGCGATAGCGGCAGATACGGCATCACGCCCGGCGCCTCGACGATCGTCTTGTCGGTCTTGGCCAGGACACCCTCCATCGTCTCGTAATACATGCGCCGACGAGTCACCTCGGGCGCAAGCTTGTATTGGCTGTATTGCTGGTCGAACTGCGCTGCCTCGCCCTCCGCTTGGGCGATGAGCTGCCGCGCATAGCCCTGCGCAGCGGTTCGCGCCGCGACCGCGTTCTGCTGCGCCGCCGTCACCTTCTTGAACGCCTCGCTGACGGCCTGAGGCGCGACTGCCTTGTTCACCGCGACGCCTTGGATGCGGATGCCGGATTTATATTCGTCGAGGATGCGCTGCATCCGCTCCTGCACCTGCGCTTCGATCCTCGGACGACCCGAGCCGATGGCCTGGTCCAGCGTCATGTTCGCGACGACTTCGCGCATCGAGCTTTCCGCGGTGGCGCGTACGGTGCCCGGCGGATCCTTGATCTGGAATACGTAGTCGTCGGGGCTGGCGATGTTCCAGCGCACCGAGAAAGACAGGTTCATGATGTTCCGGTCGCCGGTCAGCATCAGGTTCTCGGCCTCGCCGCCGCCCTCCGGGAAATTCTCGGTCCGGAAATTCTGCACGTCGACCTTGGTCACGTCGGCGAACGGCGCGGGCAGCGTGAAGCGATAGCCGGGATCGAGCGTGCCGGCATAACGGCCGAAATAGGTGACGACGCCGCGCTGCTGCGGGGCGATCGCATGGAAGCTGGTAAAGCCGATCCACGCCAGCAGGATCAGCCCGACGCCGATGAACCACAGCGAACGGGCGCTTGGCGTGCCGGGGATGCGCGGGCGGCCGCCGCCACCCGAACCGCCACCATTGCCGCGCGCACGGCGCAGGAATTCGTCGAGTGCGCTCGGGCCAGCGCTCCGCGGGCGTCCGGCCGGAGGCACCGACCAGGGATTGCGCGGGCCATCATTGTTGCCGCCCGATCCGCTTCCGGAGCCGCCTTTATCCCCTCCGCCGCCCCAGGGGCCTTTCGGATTGTCGGATTGCAGAATGATGGAACGCTGAAGCCAGCGGGGAAGGATCGTCATGAGTCCTTTATAGGAGGGCGGCCGCGGAAAAACAGTGGCAAGCGTCCTCAACCGCCCTATCTGCCCCGATATGACAGACATTGCCCTGCTCGACGCTGCCCTGGAACCCATTGCCGGAAAGCGCGCCACGGCGCGGATCGAAGGCGACCGTGCCAGTATCATCCTCGACGTGACCGGGCTGGATGAGGCGACGCGCGACGCGATGGAACGCGATGCGCGGGCCGCGGCGGCGGGCGTGCCCGGGATCGCGACGGTGCGCATCGCGCAGACCAGCCAGCGCACGCGTCGCGTGCTGATCGCGGTGGCGAGCGGCAAGGGCGGGGTAGGCAAATCGACCGTCTCCGCCAATCTCGCGATCGGCCTGCAGGGGCTCGGGCGCCGCGTCGGGCTGGTCGATGCCGACATTTACGGGCCGTCGCAGCCCAAGCTGATGGGGGTCGAAGGAACGCGGCCGACGGCGAAGGACAAGCTGCTCGAACCAGTGGCGACGCGTTTCGGCGTGCCGTTGCTGTCGATGGGCCAACTCGTCGCGGCCGATCAGGCGATCGCATGGCGCGGGCCGATGGCGGCGAACGCGCTCGGCCAGCTGATCGACGCCGACTGGGCCGCGCAGGATACGCTGGTGATCGATCTGCCGCCGGGCACCGGCGACGTACAGCTGTCGATGATCCAGAAGCACAAGCCGGCCGGCGCGGTGATCGTGTCGACTCCGCAGGACCTGGCGCTGATCGACGCGCGCCGGGCGATCGACCTGTTCGTCAAGGCCGGCGTCCCGATCATCGGCCTGATCGAGAATATGGCGGGCTATGCCTGCCCGCATTGCGGCGAGGTCTCCGATCCGTTCGGCCGCGGCGGCGCGGAGGCGGCGGCGCAGGAATTGGGCATCGCGTTTCTGGGAAGAATCCCGCTCGACATCGCGATTCGCACCGCGTCGGATGGCGGCACGCCCCCGGCGAGTGGGAACGGTGGCGAGGCGCTCGCGTTCAACGGGATTGCGCAACGCGTATTCCATTGGATCGAACAGGGAGCATAGGATGCCACTCACCGGCGATGCGGACATCAAGGCGCTGCTCGAACAGACCCGCACGATCGCGCTGGTCGGCGCGTCCGATCGGCCCGATCGGCCTTCTTATCGCGTGATGCAGACTCTGCAGTCGCATGGCTATCGCGTGATCCCGGTCAATCCGCAGATCACCGGCGAGCATGTGCACGGCGAATTCGTGTTTCGCGATCTCTCCCAGCTCGGCGATCCGATCGACATGGTCGATATCTTCCGCAATTCCGCCGCGGCCGGCGAAGCGGTCGATCAGGCGATCGCGGCAGGCGCGAAATCGGTCTGGATGCAGCTCGGCGTGGTGAACGAGGAAGCAGCCGCCCGGGCCGAAGCGGCCGGGCTGAAAGTGGTGATGAATCGCTGTCCGGCGATCGAGATTCCCCGGCTCGGCGTAGTGCCCAACGGACGCCCCGCCTAGCTTGCGCCCGGCGGGGCGGTCCGTCATGATGCCGGCTCCACCCAGGGAGCATCATCATGCTGGCCGTCCTCGCCATGATTGCGTTGCAGGCGGCCCCCGCTGCCGCCCATGAACCGTTGAAGTGGTCGATTCTCCTGCCGGTACCCAACGAACCGTGCCGCCCGGGTCGCACCGCGAACGGGGAGGGCGAGGCTGACGGCAGCAAGGATATCGTGGTCTGCGGCGAGCCGCTGCCGAGCCAGCGCATGCCCCTCCCCAACGAAGCCATTCCCGACGGACCCAGGCCTTCCAACCCCTTTCGCAGCGGCTCGCAGGCGCTTGCGATCGAAGGAACCCCGTGCGCGGCGCGGCAGGGCGGCTGCATCGTCGGATTCGGTCCGCCGATCGTACCGTTGGTGATGGGCGCAGTCGATCTCGCCAAGGACCTCGTTCGCAAGCGCCCCGACCGGTCGAACCGCATTCCCATTCCGCTCGACGATCCCGCGCCGCCATCGACCCCGGCCGCGTCGCCGCAATGACGCTCGCCCTGCTGCTTCTGCTCCAGGCCACTCCGGACGACGCGATGGCGCGGTATCGCGAGAAGACCGCCGTCGTCCCGCGCTGTGCGGCAACGGGCGAGCCGGACGAAGTGACGGTCTGCGGTCGCCGCGCCGCCGACCGGTATCGCGTCCCCCTCATCGAGCGCGACGCCGATGATCCGAAGGATGAAGGCGTACCGATGGAGCGCGAACGCATGCTGGCCCGCACATCCAATTGTCAGGAAAAATCGGTCTTCCTGGTCGGATGCGGCAAGGTCGGCGTGTCCGTAGGCACCGCCGGCGTCAGCTTCGCCGGCGAACGCCCGCTCGCGCCTTAGAGCATCGTGCGAAAAAGTGGGAACCGGTTTTTCGCAAAAACGATGCGACAACAATATCTAGAGCAGGCGAAGTGCGTATTTAACGCAGCCTGCTCTAGCGGGAAACCTATTCATCTCCGGGCGTTATGATCCCCCGGGAAGACCGATCAGGGATGATGACGATGCTGGTGATGACGATGTTGCTGATGATGGCGCCGCCGGTCGCCGATCGGGTCCGGGTCAAGCATCCGGCCCGCGTGGTGCGCACCGTCAAGCTATCCCGCAAGGCGCGCAGGGCGCGCCGTCCGATTTCGCTGTCCGTGATTAAACCGCAATCCACCCTATGTGGCGGCGAGTCCATATGCGTGACCGGCACGCCGCAGTCGCGCTACCGCTTGCCGCTGCCCCAGGTTCAGGAACCCACCGACAAGGACATGGCGCTGGCCGAGGACGGCACGCGTTGCGCGCTGATCGGCCAGACGATCTGCCAGGGCAAGGGCCACACGATCGTGCGGATCGGTGAGCCGGCGCCCGGCGTACCGGCTGAGGCAGTGCTCCGCTAAGCGGCTGTTGGAAACGCGCCTGGTGCCGCCTATGAAATTCGCTCTTCCGCGAATTTCCAACCATAAGCGCCCTCAGGCCAGGATGTGCATCCACATCGGCTGGCCTGCCAGGCTCTGCGATCCGCGCAGCTTCTCCAGCGCCTGAGCTACTGCGCGTTCAGGCCCCTCATGAGTCACGATCGCGACGAGTACGCTGCCGTCGGCCATCGCGCCGCGCTGCATCAGGCTTTCGATCGAGACGCCCGCGTCGCGCATCGCCGCGGCGATTTCGGCCAGCACGCCGACCTTGTCCGCGACGGTGAAGCGCACATAGGCGCGGCCGCGCCGCTCGCCGGTGTCGGCCGGGGTATGTACCGCGAGCGATTCGGCGGGCATCGCATAGGCCGGGCCGAACTCGCCGCGGGCAATGTCGATCAGATCGGCAACCACCGCCGAGGCAGTCGGGCCGTCGCCGGCGCCGGCACCCTGGAACAACAGCCGGCCCACGAAATTACCCTCGGCAACCACGGCGTTGGTAGCCCCGGTTACGTGCGACAGCGGATGGCTGATCGGCACCAGATGCGGATGGACGCGCTGGAATAGCCCGCCAGGGCCGTCCTCGGCGATGCCGATCAGCCGGACGCGGTAGCCGAGCGCTGCCGCCTCCGCGATGTCGGCGCCGAGCAGATGGCGGATGCCGCTGGTCGCGACATCGGCAAAGGCCGGCCGCGTTCCGAACGCCAGGCTGGCAAGGATCGAGAGCTTGTGCGCCGCATCGACGCCGTCGATGTCGAAGCTCGGATCGGCCTCGGCAAAGCCAAGCGCCTGTGCTTCGGCAAGCACCTCCGCGAAGTCCCGGCCTTCCGCTTCCATCTTGGACAGGATAAAATTGCAGGTGCCGTTGAGGATGCCATAGACCCGCGCGATCTCGTTCGCCGCGGCGCCTTCGCGCAGGCCCTTCACCACCGGAATGCCGCCGGCGACGGCAGCTTCGAACTTCAGCGCGACCTTGGCGGCCTCGGCGGCGCGCGCCAGCTCGAGCCCGTGATGGGCGAGCATCGCCTTGTTCGCGGTGACCAGGCTCTTGCCTCCGGCGAGCGTCGCGCGGGCGAGGGTGAGCGCCGGGCCGTCCGAGCCGCCGACCAGTTCGACCACGACGTCGGCGCCCTCGTGATGGGCGAGTGCCGTCGTGTCGTCGATCCATTCGAACCGGCCGATATCGACGCCGCGGTCCTTGGCGCGGTCGCGGGCGGAGACGGCAACGATCTCGATCGGGCGGCCCGCCCGGCGCGCGATCAGCGCGCCGTTGGCGTCGATCAGCCGGATCACGCCGCCGCCGACGGTGCCGAGGCCGGCGAGCGCGACGCGCAGGGGTTTGGTCATTCGTCTTTCCACCTTCGTTATCCGGAAGGATTCCGGCCTAGCGGAGGGGCCGATGCCGGGACAAGCCCGGCAGGGCGACAAATTATTTCTTGATCAGGCCGATCTCGACCAGCCGCTCGTGAAGATAGTCGTGCGCGGTGATCGGCGTGGGATAGCGGTTGGGATTGTCCGGCGTGATGCAGCTGGGCAGCGTCTCGATCAGGAAATCCGGTGCCGGATGGAGGAAGAACGGCATCGAATAGCGCGCATGGCCACGCCGCTCGGGCGGCGGATTGACCACGCGGTGCGTGGTGGAGGGCAGGACATGGTTGGTCAGGCGCTGCAGCATGTCGCCGACATTCACCACCATCGCGTCCTGCGGCGGCTTGATCGCGAGCCAGTGGCCGTCGCGATCGAGCAGCTCGAGCCCGGCTTCCTCGGCACCGAGCAGCAGGGTGATCAGGTTGATATCCTCATGCGCGCCCGCCCGGACGCCCTCGGCGTCGATCGGGATCGGCGGATAATGGAGCAGGCGCAGGATCGAATTGCCGTCCTCGACCGCGCTATCGAACCAGTTGGGCGCCAGCTTCAGATGCCGCGCGATCGCCGACAGCAGCCGGTCGCCGGCGCGGTCGAATGCTTCGAACAGTTCGAGGAAAATCGGCTTGAACGCTTCGGGCCGGGTAGGCCAGATATTCGCGGGCATGCCGGCGGAGAAGCGGTGGCCGGCCGGCAGCTCGCGGCCGATATGCCAGAATTCCTTCAGGTCGACCAGCTTGGCGTCCTTGGCGATCTCGGTCTTGAACGGCGTGTAGCCGCGCTGCCCGGCGCCCTCCGGCGTGAAATAGCGGCGTTTCTCTTCCTCGGGCAGGTCGAACAGCGCCTTGGTCTCTGCCCAGGCACGGTCGATCAGGTCCTGCGAGATGCCGTGATCGGCGATGACCGCGAAGCCGAAGCGCTCGAACGATCCGCCGAGCGCGGCGGCAAAGGCGTCGGGATCGGCGGCTTCGTCCTTCAGGGAAAGCGCGGGAACCTGGGCGGAGGGGGTGTCGAGCATGGCGAACTGTCCGTGATGGCTAATCGCGCATGATAGCGCCATCGCCCCGGCACGAACAGGGCGCGCTACAAGACGCTCCGTCTCACCCCGACGATGGCTGATGGCGTGACTGACAAATTTGGGAGATTGCGGGTGTCGCGAACCTGATGATCAAAGTCTGACACTTGGTACCCCGTCGTGACCGATCGCCAAATGACCGGGTGTGGTGGCCTCGTGCCTGGCCGTTTCCGGGCCCGCGAAACCGGTAGCTGCCGTTCGTCGCGGCTGACCGGGGCAGCAGCTTCCGACCCAATTGCTGCTGTTCGGTTCGCTCGGTAGAGTTGCAGCATGGGAACAATTCATTGCCCCGGTGGTCACACCTTCTCAGACGGGGAAATCCCGTGCCCTTACGAATATCAGCTTCTTTCCGAGGCGCACTTCGAGGCGGCCCTGGACGAAGTTGAGAAGCTTGATTGGGAAGCGGAATACGCCGGGGACAAGGCTGATTGGGCGATACGTAGTCGCAGCATAATCGCCTACCGCTGCCCCCATTGTGAGCGGTTGCTCCTTTTCGAAGATGGCATAGATAAGCCTGCGGCGAGCTATCGTCGCGAATGACCGCTAATCACCCAATGGCAGCCTGTCGCCACCACCATAACGCCCACCGAAAGCGGACGGACCGTTTCCGCCCCATTAGCTGTCGTTCGCTTCAGGTCTTCTAATCGCTTCAACCACGGCCTTGCTGACCAGAACGCGGCTCCCGATAGGCACATCACCCGTCTGGAGGTCGGGGAACGTCGGAACAATGCGCCAGCGGTTTTCCAACGGCGCTGTTGGATCGGGGATATTGAAGTGAGCCGTGTAGAGGTTGAGGCGAGACACCAGCGAGCTACCGTCAGGCCGCTGTATCGTGGCCATCTCACTCCCACCGCGCCACTCCGAAGCTATTGACGTGAAATCAGGAACGACCACGAGCCCTTGGCCGGAAATCTGGAAGCTGTCGCTTACAACGAGCAGTTCTGCCCGATCCATCTATCACTCCCGTTGCTCACACCGCTTATTCCGCTAACGACCGACTTGCGGTCGTTTGGGGCTTAGCTCGACATTGCCGACAGCAATGCTTCTGCCGAGGCGAACTCACCGATCGGCAAGTCAAAGTTGTAGCCCATGTCGGTTATGCGAATGGGCAACGGAAGCCCCGCCTGAAGCGACAGAGCAAGCTTTGCCGGTAGATAGCCAACCGGCCCGTCTATCGTGACCGTCTCCATGTCGGCGCCAACGCGAACGATGCGTTCCTCCGATCCTTGTGCGATCACATATTGTTGAACGGCTCCTATGCCCGCGCCCAGCCGGGTAATGGCGTAGCCCGATAGAGAACCGATAATCTGATCGACGGCCCCGATGTCGAATGCCTGATCTGGACGGATAAAAATGAGTAGCTTGTTTGACATCCAATCAACCTACCGCCTTCAAAGCTGGCTGTCAGCTAACCACCAGGTCGAGCCGTTCCCGGCCTGTCGATTGACACGACCCACCTGATAGCCGACCTTGCGCGCTGGACGCCGCCGGCTATTGTTCTGTGATGCCGTCCAAAGAATTGCCCACCTATTTTCGGCTGCCTTGGCCAGAACCCGATCTCCCGACTGGTGAACCCGACTGCTTTTATTATGAAATCAACCACGCTGAAGATGCCGTTAGTCGATCCGTCGAGACCTTCCCTGACGGTCGCATTGCGCGAAACAGCATCGAAATTGAGACGCGCAACGGGGGCGAGTGTCCTTCGCTAATTGATATGTCCCTACGTGACGGGTTTGATGGAACGCACCCAGAGGAAATCTCAAGGGAACGGTTCGAAGAGCTCTGGCGGCAAGGGGTAGATACGCCATTCTGGAATGTCCGCTAGCCACCAGGCCAAGCCCTTCCGCGTTGATCGCGAACTGCCTCGGGCGAACGGCAACAGGTGGTGGAGGCTGTGTGAAAACGCCATTTGAGCGGCGGCGCATTGAGCTGCGGCACTGGCATTCTTACTGCTGCATCGCGGCGATCAGACCGGTTGCTCCCATCAGGGCGATTGCGCGTTTGATGTATAGGCGAGGACGTGGAGGCTCATCTCGGTAGGGACGTTTCGCAGCGTGCGCGTCTTGAAGTGACTTCGGCCCATCCAGTCCTTGATGGTCCCGAAGACGTGTTCGAATGGAGGAATGGAGTTCCCTTTGCGCAAGGCGGAGGAATTGGTGACTTCCGTAGGAAAGAACTTAGAAGAATTCGCTTAGATTTATCGCCGCAGAGAGTACAGTCCCGGCGGCGATTGAAGGGGCGTAGCTCACGAGGCCGAGCGCTTGGCCCAGTTGGGCATTCCGAAGAACCATGTAGTCTGGAAATCAAAGGTGGTTCAAGTATGTTGGATTCGAGCTATCAGCTTCTAGTAGAGCATGCGGAGGCGAAGCCGACCAAGCGCGGCCCCCACAACAAGGCTACCGCATAAGATGACCGCGAAGTCCGTTCTCCAAATTCCAGGTGCCGACGATGAACAGGAACTGGAAATCGAACTGCTGCCCAATGGAACCTACCAGTTCACGGAATGGACCAAACAAGCAGGTGATGAATTCACCGGGCCATATACGGCGATGACCCACCTGTCCGGCCTTTACGAGACGCTGGAGGCCGCAGAGGCGGATGCTCGCCAAATGCTGCCTTGGCTCCGGGATCAAATTCCAAACTGACCCACTATCCGTTGATGGTGATCACGCCCTTCGCCTTGTCGGCGCCGTCAGCGGTCAGGTCGAGCTTGAATGGCTTCTTCTCGTCGGTCGTGCCGGTCAGGCCGGTGCCGCTCGGCACCACCGTGAAACCGGCGGCATTGAGCTTCTGCTGGAACCAGTCGCGCACTGTGCCCGGCGCGGCCGGGCTGGCGAAGGTGACGCGGACCGAACCTTCGTCGTCGGCCTTTCCGGCATCATGCGCCTCGATATTCATTCCCGAGACGGTCGAGCCCGGATAGAGATGCACGCCGTTCATCTCGAAATCGTCGGCATCGAGATGAATCTTCGGCAGGTTCAGCTTGCCCGAAAATCCGGGCACATTGATCGCCACCGCGCCGGTATTGCCGTCCATGCTCGCCACGACATTGCCGTCGGAATCGGTGCTGTTGATCGAGATCGACGTGCCGGTCTTGGAATCGTCGCAGGCGCTGAGGGTGGCGGCAAGCACGACCGCGGCGGCCAGGGTGCGAAGCATGAGGTAACTCCCGGGTGAATTATATATGTAATACACTAGGGTCGGGGACGCGACGCGTCAAGCATTTCCGCGCAAACGGGGGGTGACCTTCCGGGGCGCATCTGCGACAGGCGCCGCATGACTGTCGCCTTATCGTCCGAATCCGTCAATCGAGCGCCCATCGGCTTTCGCGAGTTCGTCGTGATGGTCGCCTCGCTGATGGCGCTCGGTGCCATCGGCGTCGATACGATGCTGCCGGCGCTGCCCGAAATCGGTGCGCGGCTCGGCGTCGGAACCGAGAATGAGCGGCAATATGTCATCGCGATCTATCTGATCGGGCTCGGCGCCGGGCAATTGCTGCACGGGCCCCTTGCCGACCGGTTCGGACGGCGACCGGTGATGATGTGGGCCCTTGCCGCCTATGGCATCGGCAACGGAGTCGCGGCCCTGTCGGGCAGCTTCGAGCTGCTGCTGATCGCGCGGCTGCTCGGCGGCGTCGCGGTGGCGGCGACGCGGGTGGTGACGATCGCGATCGTGCGCGACTGCTATTCTGGCCGGCCGATGGCGCGGGTGATGAGCCTTGCGATCATCGTCTTCATGATCGCGCCGGTGCTGGCGCCGACCCTCGGGCAGTTCATCCTGTACTTCGGTTCGTGGCGGCTGATCTTCAGTGTCATCGGCGCGCTGACGGCGATCGTGCTGATCTGGTTCGCGCTGCGCATGCCGGAAACGCTGGCGGGCGAGCGCGTGCCCTTTTCCGTCGGCCGCCTGATCGAAGGATACCGCACGACGCTCACCGATCGCTGGTCGCTCGGCTACACGCTCGCCTCGACCGCGCTTCAGGGCGCGCTGTTCGGCTACATCACATCGGTGCAGCAGATCGTGACGACGGTGTTCCACGCCGGCGAGCATCTGAATCTGGTCTTCGCCGGTACGGCGGGCATGATGGCGGTGGCCAATCTGTTCAATTCCCGCTTCGTGATGCGGCTCGGCTCGCGCTTCCTGTCGCACAGCGCGCTCGTCGTGCTGATCATTGTATCGACGATCAATGTGGGAATCTGGCTGTTCGGCGCTGAGAACCTGTTCCTCTTCATCGTCCTGCAGGCGCTGACCATGGGCTGTTTCGGCCTCGCCAACGCCAATTTCGGCGCGATGGCGATGCAGGACATGGGCGAGATCGCCGGCACGGCCTCGAGCGTGCAGGGCTTTATCGGCGTTACGCTGGGCGCGGTGATTGGAATGGCGATCGGCCAGTCCTTCGCCGGCACGACCGTTCCGCTCCACATCGGCAGCCTGGTGTGCGGCGTGGTTGCGCTCGCGATCGTCTTCATAACCGAACGCGGACGCCTCTTCCGGCCGCATTGAGTGCGCTTCGTCGCGAAGCGGCGGAACCCTTGGCGCGTGTCGCCGTTCGAAGGACGAACCTGCAGTGGCGCGGGTGGGAGACGCATGATGAGCATGGGCGGTCATAGAGTTTCTGGAGAAGGTACTGGCGACGACGGTTTCGACGAGGAAGGCTATGACGAGAGCCAGCGTGCGGAGATCCTCGAAGTAACGCGCGACGGCCCTACCGACGGCACGATCCTGACTGATCTGATCCCCGATGTCGGCGACGAGGACGACGACGATGACCTCGAAATGGACAGCGACGAGGTCGGATCCGAAAACGCCGATGCCGACGAAGATGAGGACGATCTGGCGGAGGACGATCTCCAGGACGATTTCGACGATGACGACGTCGACGACGAGGATCTGGGCGATGCCGACAGCGAGGCGCTGAAGCCCTGATCCGCGCGGATTGACCGGTCCGCGTCGCGCCGAATAGGATCGCGGGCGGAGGTGAGCCATGCCAACCGATCCCCGCATCGACGCCTATATCGAACGGCAGGCCGACTTCGCGAAGCCGATCCTGCGCCACCTGCGCGCGCGGGTGCACGCGGCCTGTCCGGAAGTGGCCGAGACCATCAAATGGAGCAGGCCCTTCTTCGATTATCGGGGGCATCCGCTTGCGGTGATGTCCGGCTTCAAGGCACATGCGAGTTTCGGTTTCTGGCGGCGCGACGCGATCGCCACCGGGCAGGAAGGCGAGGCGATGGGGCAGTTCGGCCGGTTGACGTCGATCGACGACCTGCCCGGCGATGCTGAACTCGATGATCTGATCCGCGCTGCGGCGGCGCTGGTCGATGCAGGCGAGGGTGCCGTCCAGCGCAAGGCGCGGCCGCCCAAGCCGGAGCCCGAGGTGCCGGCCGAACTGGCCCAGGCGCTGGCGACCGAGGCCGCTGCCGCTGCAAGTTTTGCCGCCTTCCCGCCAGGGTGCCGCCGCGAATATTGCGAATGGATCAGCGAGGCCAAGCGGCCGGAGACGCGGGCCAGGCGCGTTACGGAGGCCGTCGCCATGCTGCGCCAGGGCAAGCGGCGGAACTGGAAGTACGAGAATAGCTGATCCTCCGCCGTGCGACTTCCTGTAAAATCGGCGCTTGTCCGTCATCCTGTTAATGTTATGGTGTAACGTCACCACAACAGGAGGACATGATGAGCGCACGCAGCCTTACTTTCCGGCCTTCCCGGATCAGCGAACCTGAACCCTTCGCCTCGATGAACATCACGCCGCTGATCGACGTGCTGCTCGTCCTGATCGTCACGCTGATCATGACCATCCCGATCATGACCCACAAGATTCCGATCGAGCTGCCGGGGCCTCCGCTGTCCGGGAACTTCACGCCGGTGATCCACCGGATCGATCTCGATGCCGGCGGCAACCTGTTCTGGGATGGAGCGCGGATCAGCGAAGCGGCCCTCCCGGCCCGCCTCGCGGCCGTCCGCGACAATCCCAAGGCCCAGCTCCAGTTCGGCTCCGATGGCGCCACCCGCTATGAGCGGTTCGATCAGACGCTGGCGGTGATCAAGCGGGCGGGCATCACCCGGCTCGGCTTTGTCGGGAATGAGCGTTTCCGGAATTTCGACGTGAACCAATAGCGGTAAAGGGAGGAACGTGCCGCGCGACCCGGCGTTGGGACGTCCCACCCTTTAAACCGACAGGTCATGATTCATGCGCTATCTCATTGCGCTTCCCTTGCTCGTCGCCGCGGGCTGCGCGCCCGACAATAGCGCGACCACCAATTCGGTCGATATCAACGCCGCAGCAGTTCAGGCGCAGGGCAGCGTCGATGCCTATGCCAATGGCCAGGCGGAGGCGACGCCGTCGCCGGTAGAGTCCACGCCCGCCGCGGCTGCCACGCCTGAGCCGTTGACGCCGCCCGAGCCCGGCACCCCCGGCGGCTTGCCCGACGATCGCACGCCGATCTCCGAAGCGCCCTTTACGCCGGACAGCGCGCAGGGCGCCGCGAATGTCGTCCAGACCTATTATGCGCTGCTCGGCCAGGGCAAATATCGCCAGGCCTGGGCACTATGGGATAATGGCGGCAGGGCATCCGGGATGGGCGCAGACGCGTTCGCGGCAAGCTTTGCCCGCTATTCCGAGTATCACGCCAATGTCGGTGCGCCGGGCGAGATCGATGCGGGTGCGGGGCAACGCCACGTCACCGTGCCGGTGCAGGTCTATGGCAGGCTGAAACAGGGTGCGACGCCGGTCTATATGCTGGGCAGCGTGACGCTCCACCGCGTCGGCGATATCGATGGCGCCAGCCCGGCCCAGAAAAGCTGGCATATCAGCAGCGCCGACATCAAACCGCGTCCCGGCGCGGCGCCGACGCCGGTCGCCGATCGGCCGACCACGCCGGTCTCCGCGAATTATCGCTGCATCGATGGAAGTCGGATCAACGTCCGTTTCGATCAGCGCGCCGACACCGCGACTCTGCAGTCAGCGGGCAAGGTCGTGGCGGTGCTGAAGGGCCAGCGCCCGGCCTCCGGAATCTGGTATGCCGCTGGCGGCTATGAACTTCGCGGCAAGGGCCGGGACGCCACCTTCACCAAGCCCGGCCTTCCCCCGCTGGCATGCCGGTCAAACTAGGCTAGGCAGGGGATCTCATAACGGATCCCCGCCATGCCGACGATTCTCCTGCTGCTCGCCTCGAACTGCTTCATGACGATCGCGTGGTACTGGCATCTCAAGGGCGGGATGACCAAGCCGCTGGTCTGGGTCATCCTGATCAGCTGGGGGATCGCGCTGTTCGAATATTGCCTGGCGGTGCCGGCCAACCGGCTCGGCTACGCGTCCGGCTGGAGCGGCGGGCAGCTCAAGATCGCGCAGGAAGTGATCACGCTGCTCGTGTTCGGCGTGTTCATGGTGACCGTGCTGGGCGAGCCGATCGGGTGGCGCCACGCCGGCGCCTTTCTCTGCCTCATCGGTGCGGCGGCGTTCATGTTCGCCGGACGGTGACCATGGCGCTATTTCCGGTGCTTTGCCTCGATTGACTGGCGGTGCGCGATGGCCGCCGCTTCGGCGATTGCCGCGGCCGATTTCGAGGCGGCATCCGGCGTGAAGGAAACCGCCAGGCCGGCGGGTCCGTCAAGCATGACTTCGCCTTCTTCAGCCGTGACCGTGGTCGGGACGTCATGTGCTTTTCTGGGCATCTTGAAAAAGGCCTTTCCCGGATCGACAAAAACGCGAGCACAACCCGAAGGGTTCCGATAAGGTGCGGAAATGTACACACGAAATTTCCTGAAAACCCACCCGACTCCAAAGCTTAGCGACGCCGAAGCCGCGTCGCTGGAAGCGGCGGTCGGGCGCACCGCCGAGTTCAGGGCAAAACAGATCATCGTCCGCCAGCTCGTCCCGCTGACTCAGTGCACGCTGCTGTTGGAAGGCTTCGTCGAACGCTACAAGGACACGCCCGAGGGCAGGCGCCAGATCCTCGCAATCCACGTCCCCGGGGATTTCGTCGATCTGCACAGCTATCCGCTGAAACGGCTGGAGCATTCAGTCGCGGCGCTGACGGCGGTCAAGGTGGCGTTCTTTCCGCACGCGGCAGTCCGCTCGCTGACCGATCATTCATCCACATTGACTGAGCTGCTGTGGCGATCGACCCTGATCGACGCGGCAATCAACCGCGAATGGATCGTCTCGATCGGCGCGCGCTCGGCGGCGGTACGGCTCGCGCATCTGTTCTGCGAAATGTACACGCGGCTCAGGCGCATCGACATGACGGACGGCATGCAATTCGCCTTCCCGCTGACTCAGATCGATCTGGCCGACGCGACGGGGCTGACGCCGGTTCACGCCAACCGCATGCTGCGCCAGCTCCGCGAGCAGGGACTCGTCGAGTTCCGCGCCGGCGTCGCGACGATCCTCGACTGGGACGGGCTGCGCAGCTTCGCCGAGTTCGATCCCGGCTATCTGTTTCTGGAGTAAGCTGGCCTTACGCCCGCTCCCCCAGATAGTGCACCTGCGCTGCCTCCGTGGCGTTCACCGCCAGGATTGAGCGCGCGTCACCGGGCGGGCGAGGGCGGCCCCGGCGATCGCCCGATGCGTGGATCACGCGGTCGAGCAGTTCCTGGCCCTCGTTCCACCAGCCAATCCCGCTCGCGGCGTTCAGGTGGCCCTGGTCGCCCGCATCGACGAAATGGCTGCCCCAGGCGACCGCCAGGCTATGCGCCCGTTCGATATCGATCCACGGATCGTCCCGGCTGGCCACCACGATCGAGGGGAAGGGGAGGGGGCTGAGCGGGGTTGGCTCGAACGCCTTGAGATCGGGTTGCGCACCGCGGCGGTCCACATCGGCCGGCGCCACGAGCAACGCACCGGCAACCGGCCAGCCATAGGGCTGGCGCGTCAGCTCCGCCCACCAGGCAACGGCCAGGCAGCCCAGGCTGTGCGCCGCGAGGATAACCGGCGCCTGCGCCGCGCAGATCGCCTGATCGAGCTTGGTCACCCAGGCGTTGCGATGCGGCGTGGTCCACATGCCGAGCTCGACCCGCACGGTGTCGGGGCGCGCACTTTCCCACAGGGTCTGCCAGTGCGACGGACCCGAGCCGCCAAGGCCCGGGACGGTCAGGATCGTCGGCTGGGCCGGATCATGGGCCGAAAAACTTCCCATCTGACTCTCTCCTATATTGGGGAGAGACGTGGCCGCTCGAAGCTCTAGGGGGACGCCGCGCGACCACGCCTCCCGAATGGTAAAGCTATTCCTACTAATCCGATCGGCAATAGCGCTGCGATGGAATGCGCAGGCATTGCGACAGTCCGAAAATCTCCAACAACTCCGTCCTGTCTGCAGCAGGATTCACCCCTTTTCACCTGCCCTGGACGGGGCTGTACCACCGCGACTCGGCTTGGTAGGGCAGGGCATGGCAAAGCTTCGCGCCGATCAAATCCTAGTCGATCGCGGCCTTGTCGAGAGCCGCACGCGCGCGCAGGCGCTGATCATGGCCGGGCTGGTCTTCGCGGGGGATCGCAAGATCGACAAGCCCGGGCAGCAGCTCGCCGACGACGTGCTGCTCGACGTCCGCGGCCGCGATCATCCCTGGGTCTCGCGCGGCGGGATCAAGCTTGCGCACGGGCTCGATCATTTCGGGTGGGACGTCAGCGGCGCGGTCGCGATCGACGTCGGATCCTCGACCGGCGGCTTCACCGACGTGCTGCTCTCGCGCGGCGCGGCGCGGGTCTATGCGGTGGACAGCGGCACCAACCAGCTGGCGTGGAAGCTGCGGCAGGATCCGCGCGTGATCGTCCACGAACAGACCAGCGCCCGGATCCTGACGGCCGCGCATATCCCAGAAACGGTCGATCTGATCGTGTGCGACGCAAGCTTTATCGGGCTGGCCAAGGTGCTCGACGTCCCGCTCGGTTTCGCAAAGTCCGGCGCGCGCCTGTTGGCGCTGGTGAAGCCGCAATTCGAGGCCGGACGCGAGGAAGTCGGCAAGGGTGGCGTGGTGCGCGATCCGGCGATCCACGCACGGGTCTGTGCCGAGGTCGCGGCCTGGGTGGAATCGCGCGGTTGGCAGGTCGACGGTGTGGTCGAGAGTCCGATCACCGGCCCCGAAGGCAATATCGAGTTCCTGCTTGCCGCCAGGCGCGGGGACGCCGACCCGGCCTGACAGGCCTTCATTTGTTGCGTCTGGTCTTTGCCGGGCTGTTCACCTATCGGGTCGCCGAACTCAATCCTGGGCGGAAACCCTTGTGCCGTCGTCCTCGACGTCCCAAATCATCCCGTTCCAGGAACGAATATTTGCGAGACCATCCGATGCAATCCGACAACAAGATTTTCGACGATTTCGTGAAGCTCGTAAACGGTGCCGCCGGCACGATCGCCGGCATGGGCCGCGAAGCGGAATCGGGCGCCCGCGCTCGTGCGAAGGAGTGGATTGGCGGGCTCGATTTCGTCAGCCGCGACGAGTTCGAAGCGGTCAAGGCGATGGCCGCTGCCGCACGCGATGATGCCGATGCGCTGCGCGCCCGGCTCGATGCCCTCGAAAGCAACGCGGCAGCAGCCTCGCCGGCCGCCCCCCGGAAACCCAAGGCAGGAGCCTGACGATCTTTTCCACAGCTTTTTCTACAGGCTTTTCCACCCCCGCCTTGTGCGCTCCGCGGTATCGCTGCACCAGATATGGTGTCATGATGGCAGGGCGGGAGGCATGATGTGATGCTCGACGAAGCCGATTACGAACGCGACGACGCCGCACCCATCGACATGCTCGAAAGCTATTTCGCAGCGCATGGCTGGGAGCATGAGCGCCAGGACGACGAGGTCATTGCCAAGGTCAAGGGCAGCTGGACTCAATACGAGCTCCGCGCGCTGTGGCGGGACGAGGACAGCGTCATCCAGTTCCTCGCCTTTCCCGACATCCGCGTCACGGATGAACGGCGTGCCGCGATCTACGAAGCGATCGGGCTGATCAACGAGCAGTTGTGGGTCGGCCATTTCGAGCTCTGGTCATCGAGCGGCATCCTGCTCTACCGCCACGCCGCGATGATCGATGGCGATGGCGGCACCATGTCGCTCGGCGCGGCCGAATTGCTGGTGGAATCCGCGATCGACGAATGCGAACGCTTCTACCCAGTCTTCCAGTTCGTGATGTGGGGCGGCAAGACCCCCAAGGAAGCTCTTGCTGCGGCGATGACCGAGACCCAGGGCGAGGCGTGAAGCTCGACCGACTCTGGCTGATCGGCTGCGGGAACATGGGCGGCGCCATGCTGCGCCGCTGGATCGATGCGGGCGTGGTGGCGGCCGATCGGGTCGATGTCGTCAACCGTTCGGACCGCGCCTTGCCGGCAGGCGTACGGCAAGCGCGCACCGTGCCGGAGGGGCCGCTACCCGACATGGTGATGCTGGGCATGAAGCCGCAGCAACTCGACGAGATCGCCGGCCGGTACGGCGCGCAGCTCGCCGGCGTTCCGGTACTGGCGTCGATCCTTGCGGGCGTGGAGATTGCCGCCCTTGCCCGGCGTTTCCGATGCGGGACGGTCGTGCGGGCCATGCCGAACCTGCCGGTCGCGATAGGCAAGGGCGTGGTCGGGCTCCATGCGGAAGGCGGGGACGCCGATACGCGCGCGGCGATCGATACGATCATGGCGCCGCTCGGGCTGGTCGAATGGGTCGCCGACGAGAAGCTGTTCGACAGCGTGACGGCGCTGGCCGGAAGCGGGCCGGGCTTCCTCTACCGGTTCGTCGACGCACTGGCGGAGGCGGGCGCAGCGCTCGGCCTGCCGGCGGACCAGGCGCAACGGATGGCGATCGCCACGGTCGAGGGATCGGCGCTGCTCGCGGCGGGCGCCGATGTCTCGCCCGCGGTGCTGGCCGACCGGGTTGCCAGCCCGGGCGGATCGACCCGCGAGGGGCTGAATGTGCTCGATCGCGAGGACGCCCTCAAGATCCTGCTGCGTGAGACTTTGGCGGCGTCGACCCGCCGTAATGCAGAGATGGCCGCCGCGGCGCGCTGAGCTCGTTATTCTTCCGAAATGGTTTCAACTCCGATTGCTCCGATCCCGCAGACATGATGGTGTCCTGAGCGGAGGCGTTCGGCGCATGCCGGCCTCCGGGACTTGCCGACATCACGCTCGGCAAGCCGCGTATTGCGTAGGCACTTTCGTTCGGGAGATCGGTGATGCGCAAACTCATTCTGAAAAGCTGTGCCGCGGCGTCGCTGCTCGCCATCAGCCTGGCGCTGCCGGCGAGCGTCGGGGGCCAGGTGACGTATCTCGATCAGGGCTCGGCTTGGACTGACTCGACGCGCAGCGATTTCTACAGTCGCGATCAGGGATCGCAGATGATCCCGCTCGCCTGGCTGCAGGCGCTGACGACGGCGGATGGCCAGCCGTTCCTGGGCGATCAGCTCGCGCGCTACGGCTATCTGCCCAATCCCGGCGCGAATTTGCCGATCGGCTTCACCAGTGCCGGCCCGGCGGGCCAGGAAGTGGCCGGCATGACCTGCGCCGCGTGCCACACGCGCCAGATCGTGGTCGGGAGCCAGCAATATCGCGTCGATGGTGGCCCGGCACTGGTCGATTTCCAGGCATTGCTGACCGATCTGGTGGATGCGGTTGGCCGGGTCCGGGCGACCAATGCCACCTTCGCGTCCTTCGCCGCGACGGTGCTCGGGCCGAATGCGCCGGCCAAACGGGTCAGGCAGCTCCGCACCGACGTGGACCTCTGGTATCTCCGCGAAAATGCGCTGCGCAACAATGCTTACCCGACACCAGTCTGGGGTCTCGGGCGGCTGGATGCGGTGAGCATGATCTTCAACCGGCTGACCGGCCTCGATCTCGGCAAGCCGCCTAGCTACCTGATCGAGAAGAACATCATGATCGCCGATGCGCCGGTGCGGTATCCCTTTTTGTGGAACGCGCCGAAGCAGGATTACACACAGTGGCCGGGCTTTTCGGGCAACGGCAGCGATATTTACGGGCTGGCGCGCAACACGGGCGAGGTGATGGGGGTGTTCGGTACGTTCAGGCCGAAGAAGTCCTTCTTCCATCTCTTCGGCATCGATTTCATCGGCAAGGGCGCGACCAGGCAGTCCACCAATTTCGACGGACTGCTCAAGCTCGAGGATCTGGTGCAGCAGATTGGCGCGCCGAAATGGCCGTGGCCGGTCGACCCGGGGCTCGCGGCCCGCGGCAAGCTGATCTATAATGGACCGCAAGCGCAGGGCGGCTGCGTGTCTTGTCACGGCCAGACGCCTGGCCTCAAGCGCATCCCCAACCAGGCGACTTGGGCGACGCCGCTGCTCGACGTGGGCACCGACTCGCACGAATATGATATCCTTGCCCGCGAATCCGATTCCGGCGTGCTGAAGGGCGCGCATATCCCGTTCCTCATGCCGCCGATCAAGGCGCGGGCGACGTCGTTCAGCCTGCTCGGCGTCTCCGTCGGCGGATCGATCCTGCAGAGCGGTTCCTGGGTGCCGGCGATCTGGGGCAATCTCGCTGCTTCGCAGACGGGGCCCAACGCGCCCAAGCCATCGAACGACGTGAAACAGGCGATCAACGATTCGTTCAACGACGATGCGGCCGCGCCGACCGACGGACAGTACCGCTACGAATCGCGCGTCCTGTACGGCATCTGGGCGGCGGCGCCCTACCTGCACAATGGATCGGTCGCGACCCTGGCGGACCTGCTAAAGCCCGCCGATCAGCGCGCTGCCTCGTTTCTGGTCGGGCCCTATTACGACACCCAGACGATCGGCCTCGCCGCCGCTCAGCCGGGGCTGAACGGCACGCGGGTCACCACGGGCTGCGACCAGCGCAATTCAGGCAATAGCCGTTGCGGCCACGAGTTCGGAACGACGTTGCCGGAGGCCGACAAGCTCGCGTTGCTCGAATATATGAAGACGCTGTGAGGGCGCGTCAGTCCCGCAGGCTCTCGACCCGCGGGCGCTCATGCTCTGGAATCAGGCCTTCGAGCACCGCCCAGAAGCCGCTGACCGCGGATTGCCCGGCGCTGGCATAAGCGGCTGACAGCCGCTCGCGCAGTGCCTCGAACAGCTCGGTCTCGAGCGCCTTACCGGCGTCGGTCAGGCGGAGCAGGCGCTGGCGCCGGTCGCGCTCGCCGGCGCGAGTCTCGACCAGCCCGCGGTCCCCGAGCTCGGTCAGCACCCGGCCGAGGGACTGTTTGGTGATGGCAAGCAGGGCAAGCAGCTGGCTGACCGTCATGTCCGGCTGTCGCGCGATGAAGTAGAGTGCGCGGTGGTGCGCGCGGCCGAGGCCCTGGGCGGCAAGCCCGCGATCGATCGAACGCGTAAGGTGGCTGTTGCCGAAATAGAGCAATTCCATTCCGCGGCGAAGCTCGGGTTCGCGCAGGAATAGCGGCGAAGCGGACGTTGATGGTGCTGCCATGTTGACCGGATTTGGTCGCTTCCGTACTGAGCTTCAACCCCTGAATTGTATCAAATTGTAAAGAACGGACCGATGCTCGACATAACCACCGACGAGATCGACGCGGGCGCCGGCCTCGCTTTCACGCATGAGACGCATCCGGGGCCTGTCGATGCGAACGAGCGCGCGCGCCTTTTGGAGAATCCCGGCTTTGGGCGGGTCTTCACTGATCACATGGTGACGATCCGTTACAACGAGACGGATGGCTGGCACGATGCGCGCGTCCAGGCGCGGGCACCGTTCCAGATGGATGCCTCCTCGGCCGTGCTGCATTATGCGCAGGAAATCTTCGAAGGCATGAAGGCATATCGCCTCGCCGATGGCGGGACAGCGCTGTTCCGGCCCGAGGCAAATGCCGCACGCTTCCGCAGCTCGGCCGATCGCATGGCGATGGTGCCGCTGCCGGAGGAGCTGTTCCTCGAATCGATCCGCCAGATCGTGAAAATCGACCGGGACTGGATCCCGACGGCCGAAGGCGGCTCGCTCTATCTGCGCCCCTTCATGATCGCGAGCGAGGTGTTCCTCGGAGTCAAGCCGTCGTCCGAATATCTCTACGCGGTGATCGCCTCGTCGGTCGGCGCCTATTTCAAGGGCGGTGCGCCGGCGGTCAGCCTGTGGGTGTCGGAAGATTATACCCGCGCCGCGCCGGGCGGCACCGGGGCCGCCAAATGCGGCGGCAACTACGCATCCAGCCTGGTCGCCCAGGCAGAGGCGATCCGCCAGGGCTGTGATCAGGTGCTGTTCCTCGACGCGGCCGAGCGCCGCTGGATCGAGGAACTGGGCGGCATGAACATCTTCTTCGTGTTCGACGACGGCTCGCTCGCGACGCCGGCGCTGACCGGCACGATCCTGCCCGGAATCACCCGCGATTCGATCCTCACGCTCGCGCGGGACATGGGGCTGACCGTGCGCGAAGAACCCTATGCGATCGACCAGTGCCGCGCCGATGCCGAAAGCGGCCGCCTGCGCGAGGCGTTCGCCTGCGGCACCGCGGCGGTGGTTGCGCCGATCGGCCAGATGAAGATGCGCGGCGGCGATTTCACCATCGGTTCGGGTGGACCCGGCCAGACCACGTTGCGCATCCGCAACGCGCTGACCGATATCCAGCGCGGCAATGCGCCGGACCCGCATGGCTGGCTCGATCGGCTGGACATCTGACGACGTCGTCCAAGGGCGTTGCGGGAATCGAGCGCGGTCCCTAAAGGGCTGCGCTCACGGGTTTCCGCCGGGCTGTCCGACGGGATCTCACTGGGGCGTCGCCAAGTGGTAAGGCAGCGGCTTTTGATGCCGCCATTCGCAGGTTCGAACCCTGCCGCCCCAGCCAGATCCGGATATCCGGTCCCGTCGTGCACTACGACCTGATCGGCTCTCGCATACCGCTCAATCCGAGCCACCGCCGCGCGCTGACGATCCGCCGCAGGACGAGCCGTTCGAGCAGCAGCATGACGAGTAGCGAGAGACCGAACATCGGCAGGTAAAGCCCCAGACCAAGGATCGCGCCGATCAGGAGCGGCCCGAAGCGCGGGCGGGACAAGGGCACGGGCGCGCCGAGCAGGCCGATCGGTCGCCGGCGCCACCAAAGCACCCCGCCCGACACCGCGAGCAGGATCAGGAACATCGCGGTGACCGTTCCGGCAATCTGATTGGCCAGCCCGAACAGCGCGCCTTCGTGCACCGCAATGCCATAGCCGATCGTCCGGTCGATCCAGTGCCGCTGGTTGAAGTCGGTGCGGTTGAGGATCTGGCCCGTGGCACCATCGACCTTGAGTTCGGATCGCAGCGGTCGGTCCGCCGCGTCGGAAGTGACGGACCAAGGGGCGCCGGGTGTTTTGGGCGGTGCGATCAGCACGGGCGGGGCGATGCCCAGCGGGCGCAGCGTGATGATGACGCGGGCCAGGTCGCCTGAGGCTTGGGGCGCGGCCGGCATGATCATGTCGCCATGGCCGGCATGCTCACCGAGCACGGCGGCGGGGCCGGGCGCTTTGCCGCCGATCGTCCAGTCGACCGCGCCGCGGGTCGTCCCCGTGACCTGTCGGACCTGCGCCAGATAGCCGCCCCAGCCCTTGGCCCAGGGCAACCCTGTCAGGATCAGCCCGAGCGCGAATACCGAGACCCAGATCCCGGTGGTCGCATGGATGTCGCGCCAGAAGACGCGCCTACCGCTACGCAGGCGCGGATAGAGGATGCCCGCCAGGCCCCGGCGACCGCGCGGCCACCAGAGATAGAGACCGGTCAGCAGCATGACGATCGCCCAGCAGGCGGCGATCTCGATCACGTAGCTACCCAGGGTTCCTGCCAGCAACTGGCCGTGCAGACGGGACAGGACGCGGAAGGGACGGTTCTCCTCAGTGACGATGTCGAGCACCTCGAGCGAGCGCGGATCGAGATAGACGCGCGCGTCGCCGCCTGGCCGCGCGACCAGGATGCGCACGGCCGCGCCCGGCGCTTCCGGCATCACATATTTGCGCAGCGCTCCGCCCGGTACTGCCTTCAGCGCAGCTGCGACCTGGGCTTCGGGTGCTGCCGCTGGGCCGGAGACCGGCAAATGATCGAAGCGCCGGTCGAGCCAGCCCTCGATCTGCGGGCGCCACAGATAGATCGAGCCCGTGAGCGCGAGCCAAATCACGAAGGGGATGCAGATCAGGCCGGCATAGAAATGCCAGCGCCACACCGCATTGTACCAGCGCGTGCCGGGTGTGTGGACGCTCACAGCTTCACGCTCACTTCGGCGTGGACGCTACGCTGCGGGAAGGGGTGAAAGAGGAAATAGCGATCGTTGTTCACGTTATCGACGCCGATCGCGAAGGCGTAGTGATCGGTGATGCGGACATTTGCGCGCAGATCGACGACGAAATATTTGTAGAAGCCCTGATAGGTGTTGCCGACCACATCGATGTTGTCGAGCGTGCCCCAGTTGCGGCTGGCGTAGCGCGCCGCGGCGGTCAGTGCGACGGCATCGTCCGGGCGCCAGGTGATCACCGCGGTGGCCTTCCAGCGTGGTACTGAGGGCAGCAGCTTGCCCTCGGCGGCGGGAAAGACGGTGTCCTTGCGGGTGGTGGCGTCGGTATAGGTGGCGCTGCCCGACACATCGATCCGCCGCACCGGAAAGTCGGCGCGCTGCACCGCGAATTCGATCCCGCGGGCGCGGGTGCGATCGACATTCTGGACGTAGTTCACCGCTGGGAGGTCAGGCACGAGGATCGCCGATTGCGAGATCAGCGCATCCTCGATCGATTCGTTGAACAGCGAGAGCCGCATGGTGCCGCTCGAATCCTTGCGCTCGATCGCCAGTTCCTCGCTGAGGGCGCGTTCCGGCCGGAGATCGGGATTGGGGACGCTGAGCACGGTTCCAGTCGTGACGGCCTGGTACAGTTCGCCGACGGTGGGGAAGCGGTAGGCCTTGCCGAAGGATGCGCGGACGGTCCAGCCGGGCGCGGGAGTGTAGCCAAGCGACGCCTTGGGGGAGAGGCCGTGCGCCGTGCGGGTGGGCTGATTGACAGAGAGGGACGGTGACGTGGAGAAGTTGAACCCGTCATAGGCCCGCCACCATTCGTAGCGGCCGCCGATCGTGAGGGTGAGCGGCTCGGCGATCCGCACCTCGTCCTGCGCCCAGATCGCGGCGGTGCGCGTCTTGCCGCGCGAGGCCTGGTTGAGCGCGCCCTGGGCGCCGCGGATCCAGTCGGTGGTGGCATAGCGGTTGCTGTTCACCTCGAACCGGTCCCAGTGCAGGCCGGCGCTGACTGTGTGAGTCGCGGCACCACCCGATCGCCAGCTTGCCTTGGCGTCGAGCGTCTCCCAGCCGGTGCCGTCGAGCCGGGTGATGTTGCCGCGGCCGCCGGCCGGCAGAAGATCGATCGGGGTCCGCTGGATGTCCTTCGCGTAATCGTAGAGTGTGCCGATCACTTGCCAGTCGAGTTGGTCGCCCGAACCGGTCGCTGACAGCGCATGCGACCAGTGGCGCTGGTCAGTGCGGTAGACGCCGCTGGAGGAGGCGATGGTGTAGAATGGCAGGCCGGTCGTGGTGCCGGTGAGATAGCTCTGGGCAGCGGAGTCGGTGTCGTTGAGGAACAGGCCGGCGACATAGGTGAGGCGGACGTCCGGCGAGAGATCGAGGGCTGCCTTGAGCTTGATATTGTCCTGCACCTGATGCTCGAGGCCGCCGGCACCGATCACGCGGATTGGCGCGCCGACGCGGTTGACGTCGGCATAGCCGCCGGTCGCCCCGGCAGGATTGGCGGTGGCGGTGGCGTAGCTGATCGGCTGGCTGTTGCTGATCGTGTGGGTGATGCTGCCGAACAGCGCGAGCGGGCCGAAGCGATCGCCGAGCGTTGCGCCGAACTGATAGGCGGGCAGCGTGTCGTGCGTGCCGTACTGATCGAATTGCTGGACGCTGGTGGCGGCGGTGAGCGTGCCCTCGAGCCGGTCCGGCAGGCGCGTGGTGATGTTGACCACGGCGCCGATCGAGTTGCCGGCATAGGCGGCCGAGAAGGGGCCGTAGAGCACGTCGATCCGCGCGATCTCCTCCGGGCTGACCATGCCCCAGCGCGGGCTGGCCGAGGTGTTGTTGTTGCCGATCAGCGAGGAGAGCAGCGCGCCGTCAGCGTAGATCAAGCTGCGCGCGCTCGACCCGAGGCCCGAGGTGCGGGTGGCGAGCGGGGCCTGGGTGTCGCCGATATGGCGTTTGCGGACGACCAGGCTGGGCAGGTATTTCAGCGTGTCCTCGACGTTCACGGCATTGACCGTGTCGGCGATCTGCGCGGCGGTGAGGGTGGTCCGACTGGTGGGGGCGTTCTCGATCGTCTGGGTCTGGCGCTGGGCCGTGACGAGGATGTCGTCCTGGGCGAAGGCGGGTGAAGGCAACAGGACGGCAGCCACGAGGGCGCACCGCGAAAATGGGGTGTTCATGAAGGATCCGTTCGACTGACAGGGTTCGAAGACCGCGCACGGGGGCGCGGCCGGCGGTGTCAGGCGCGGAGGGGTGGGCCGGTCTTGGGCGGCGGGGGGGCGGCTAGGCCAAGCCCTGGGCGGATGAAGGCGTGGAAGGACGGGGGCGCAGCCGCGTCAGCCGGCGCGGGGGCGACGGGGTGCGACAGCGCGGCGAGATCGACCGCGGCGCTGGCGGCGGCGAAGGCGCAGGGGTGATCGGGGGCCTTGTCCTGATGCGGGGCGCCGTTGTCGGGCGCGGTATGGTGCATGTCGGCCGGCATGGGCATCGTCATGGCGCCCTGGCCGGTGCAGACGGTGATCATGGGCAGGGCGCCGTCGGCGGCGGGGGTGAGCATGAAGCCCGACGGGACCAGCATCCGCATGGCCAGCGCACAGGCCAGCAGCACGACCGTCAGGCCGCGATATCGGCTGGGGGTGAGCAGGCCGCGCATGATTCAGGGGTAGGGAAGGGCAGGTGAGAAGGCAATATTTCGGGCGATGCTTTGTTGGAGATATTGCCATGTTCGTTCGATCGAACTAATGTTCGAGTCGTGAAAAGCGAACATCTTCTGGATACCGCGATCGAGCAGTTCGGGCGGCTTGGCTTCGAGGGGGCGAGCACGCGCCGGATCGCGCAGGCGTCGGGCGCGGCGATGTCTTCGATCACCTATCATTTCGGCGGCAAGGAAGGGTTGTACCTCGCCGCGGCGGACCGCATCGCCGAGGGCATATCCGCGCTGCAGGCGCCCGCGTTCGCAGAGGCGCGGGCAGCCGCGATCGAGTCGCGCGAGCAGGCGACCGAGTGGCTGCTGCGGCTGCTCGACGGCTTCGCGCAGATGATGCTCGACCGCGAGACGGAGAAATGGGCGCGCTTCATCATCCGCGAGCAGCTCGACCCGACCGAGGCGTTCGACCGGCTGTACCGCGGCGCGATGGAGCCGATGGTCGAGACCTTCCTCACCCTGTTCAGCCGCGCGCGGCCCGACCTTCAGGGCCGGGAAGCCCGCGCGACCGCGCTGCTGCTGTTCGGCCAGGCCATCATGCTGCGCGCATGCCGATCGTCGGTCTGCCGGGTGATGGGCGTCGAGCGGATCGATGCCGACACCGCCACGCTGCTGCGCGCCCGGCTGCGCGCCAATGCTCAATCGATCCTGATGGAGACGCCCGCATGAACCGCCGCCTGATCCTGACGATCGTGCTGGTCGCCGGCCTGGTCATCGCCGCCATCGCCACGCGCGGCTTCGGCCTGTTCCCGCGCGCCGGGGACGGGGACCTGACGCTGCACGGCAATGTCGACATCCGCGAAGTCGACATGGCGTTCCGCGTCGGCGGGCGGATCAGCGGCATCGCGGTGGAGGAAGGCGCCAAGGTGAAGCCGGGCCAGCCGCTCGCGACGATCGACACCGCGACGCTGGACAGCCGGATCGGCCAGGCCGACGCCGAGCTCGCCCAGGCCCAGGCGCAGCTCGCCAAGTTGCGCAACGGCAATCGCAGCCAGGATGTCGGCCAGGCCCGCGCGCGCGTCGCCGCGGCACAGGCCGTGGTGGAGAAGGCTGACAGCGACTATCGCCGGCGCGAGCCGCTGGTCGGCCCCGGCGCGATCAGCCGCGACGTGTGGGACCAGACCATCGCCGATCGCGCCCGCGCCCGCGCGCAGCTGGCCGAAGCGCGGCAGGGCCTGTCGCTGCTCGATGCGGGCGCGCGCACGGAGGATATCGATGCGGCGCGCGCGCAGGTGCAGGCAGCGACCGAAGCGCGGCGCTCCATCGCGACCGACCTGTCCGACACGCGGCTGATCGCGGCATCGGCCGGCACGGTCGTGACGCGCGCCCGCGAGCCCGGCGCGATCGTCCAGCCGGGGGAGACGGTGCTGACCCTGTCGATCGACCGGCCGCTGCGCGTGCGCGCCTATGTCGACGAGAGCGACCTCAGCCGGATCAGCCCCGGCATGGCAGTGGAGGTGACGTCCGACGGCAACCCGCGGACCTATCGCGGGACGATCGGCTATATCTCGCCGCGATCCGAGTTCACGCCCAAGTCGGTCGAGACCGAGAGCCTGCGGACCGACCTGGTCTATCGCCTGCGCATCATCGTGACCGATCCCGACGACGCGCTGCGCCAGGGCCAGCCCGTGACGGTGCGCGTGACCGGCGCACGCCCAGCGCACCGGAACTAGCGGTGGCCGATGCCGTCGCCAGCGCCGAAGGACTGGTCAAGCGCTTCGGCGACGGACCGGCGGCGCTCGACGGAGTCAAGCTGTCGATCGTGCCGGGGCGGCTGACCGGGCTGGTCGGGCCGGATGGCGCCGGCAAGACGACGCTGATCCGAATCCTGGCCGGGCTGATGGCGCCGACCGAGGGCACGGTCGAACTGCTCGGCCGGGCGCCGGCCGATGCGCTGGACGATCTGGGCTATATGCCGCAGCGTTTCGGCCTCTACGAAGACCTGACGGTGATCGAGAATCTGACGCTCTATGCGCGGGTGCGGGCGCTGCCCGAGGACGAGCACCGCGCGACGTTCGACCGGCTGCTCGACTTCACGGACCTGCGCCGATTCCAGGACCGGCTGGCGGGCAAGCTTTCCGGCGGGATGAAGCAGAAGCTGGGTCTGGCCTGTGCGCTGGTGCGCACGCCCAAGGTGCTGTTGCTCGACGAGCCGAGCGTCGGGGTCGATCCGGTATCGCGGCGCGAATTGTGGTCGATGGTCGGCGACCTGACGGGCGAAGGCATCGGCGTGCTGTGGTCGACAGCCTATCTCGACGAAGCCGAGAAATGCGACTGGGTGTATCTGCTCAGCGAAGGCAAATTGCTGTTCGAGGGGCCGCCGGCCGAGCTGACCGGCAAGGTGCGCGACCGGCTGATCCGGGTGACCGGGTTCGAGGAGCGGCGCCGGCGGTTCCTGACTCATGCGCTCGACCGGGACGATGTGATCGACGGATCGATCCAGGGCCGATCGGTGCGGCTGCTGATCGCGCCGGACAAGCCGTTGCCCGATGCCGCCGCCTTCGACGCCGGGCCGGACACGAAAGTGACGCCGGCCGAGCCGCGGTTCGAGGACGGGTTCATCGAGATATTGGGCGGCGGCCCGCCGGGGACGAGCGCGCTGGCCGCGAGCTATCGCACGATCGAGCATAGCGACCGGCCGGCGATCGAGGCGCGCGGCCTGACCAAGCGCTTCGGGGATTTCACCGCGGCGCGCGACATCCATTTCGAGATTCCGCGCGGGCAGATCTTCGGGCTGCTTGGGCCGAACGGCGCGGGCAAATCGACCACGTTCAAGATGCTGTGCGGGCTGCTGACGCCGAGCGGCGGCACCGGCTCCGTCGCGGGCAATGACCTGCGATCGGCGCGGGCCGATGCGCGCGCCTCGCTTGGCTATATGGCGCAGAAATTCTCGCTCTACGGCGATCTCAGCATCCGGCAGAATCTCGATTTCTTCGCCGGCGCCTATGATCTGGACCGGGCGCGGG
Source organism: Parasphingomonas zepuensis (assembly GCF_036663735.1). Lineage (NCBI taxonomy): Bacteria > Pseudomonadati > Pseudomonadota > Alphaproteobacteria > Sphingomonadales > Sphingomonadaceae > Parasphingomonas > Parasphingomonas zepuensis. Next base: position 42,699 of record NZ_JAXOJO010000002.1, read on the forward strand.
CACGCCGCGCGATCGACGCGATGATCCATATCTTCGCGCTGGGCGAGCATGTCGATGCGAATGCCGGGCTGCTGCCGCTGGGCCTCAAGCAGCGGCTCGCGCTGGCCTGTGCGGTGATGCACGAGCCGCCGGTGCTGTTCCTGGACGAGCCGACCAGCGGCGTCGATCCGGTGGCGCGGCGCGAATTCTGGACTCACATCAACGGGCTGGTCGAAAAGGGCGTGACCGTGCTCGTCACCACGCACTTCATGGACGAAGCCGAATATTGCGACCAGGTCACGCTGATCTACCGATCGGAGCAGATCGCGACCGGCACACCCGACGCGCTGAAGGCCGATGCCGGCAAGATCGCCGGCATGGCCGATCCAACGATGGAGGATGCCTTCATCGCGCTGATCGAGCAATCCGACCGCAACCGCGACACGGCGGAGGCGGCATGAGCAAGCCTGAAAACGAAGCGACGGGCGACAGCGGGAAGGGGGGGCGGCACATCCGCTTCGACCGGCGGCGGCTGGCCGCGCTGGTGCGCAAGGAAGCGGCGCAGATCGTGCGCGATCCATCGACCATCCTGATCGCCTTCGTCCTGCCGCTGATCCTGCTGTTCCTGTTCGGCTATGCCGTGTCGCTGGATACCCCGCGCACGCGGATCGCGCTGGTGCTGGAGGATAGCAGCGCGCGGGCGCTGGGGCTGGCCCAGGCCTATCAGAACTCGCCCTATTTCGATGTCAGGATGGCGCGATCCGTTTCCAGCGTGCGCGGCATGATGGTGGACGGCCGGGTGCGCGCGATCATCGTGATCCCGCAGGATTTCGGCCAGGGCGCGACACGCGGCAAGGCGCCGCCGATCCAGATCATCACGGACGGATCGCAGCCCAACACGGCGGGGTTCGCCGCGGCCTATGGCGAGGGCGTGCGGGCGAGCTGGGCGGCTGCCGAGGGCTATGGGCCGGCGGGGAACCGGGCGGGGGGCCGGACGCCGGCGATCGAGGTGAACCCGCGCTACTGGTATAATCCGGGGCTGCGCAGCCGGTTCTTCCTCGTCCCCGGATCGATCGCGATCGTGATGACGATGATCGGCACGCTGCTGACGGCTCTGGTCGTCGCGCGCGAATGGGAGCGCGGCACGATGGAAGCGATGATGGCCACGCCGATCAGCATGACCGAGTTCATCGCGAGCAAGGTGATCCCCTATTTCCTGCTCGGCCTCGTCTCGATGGCGCTGTGCAGCGTGATCGCCGTCGTGGTGTTTGGCGTGCCGTTCCGGGGATCGGTATTCGCGCTGTTCGCGATCGCCGCTTCGTTCCTGATGCCGGCGCTTGGCCTGGGGCTGTTCATTTCGGCATCGACCAAGAACCAGTTCGTGGCGAGCCAGATCGCGCTGCTCACGGCGTTCCTGCCGACCTTCCTTCTTTCCGGTTTCCTGTTCGAGATTTCGTCCATGCCCTGGCCGATCCAGCTGATCACTTATGCGGTGCCGGCGCGGTATCTGATCCCGTCGCTGCAGACGGTGTTCCTGGCGGGGGATTTGTGGGCGCTGATCCTGCCCAATATCGCGATCATGCTTGGGTTCGGGGCGTTCTTCTTCTTCCTCAGCTTCCGGGCGACGCGCAGGAGTCTCGACTGATGGGCCGGCTGCGGGCGATGATCGTCAAGGAGATATGGGCGGTACTGCGCGATCCGAAATCTCGGCTCGTGCTGGTGATTCCGCCGCTGCTCCAGCTGTTCATCTTCACCTTTTCGACCACGCTGGAGGTGCGCAACGTCAATATCGGTATCCTCGACCGCAGCGGCGGGGCGCAGAGCGCGGAGATCGTGTCGCGCATCGCCGGCAGCCCCAATTTCCGCGAGGTCCGCCGGCTGAATTCGCCGCGCGAGCTGGCCGATGCGATCGACCGGCAGCAGGTGATCGCGGCGGTGGTGATCGATGCCGATTTCGACCGCGACGTGGCGGCGCACCGGCCGGCCTCGATGGGCGTGGTGCTCGACGGGCGCCGATCGAACGCGGCGCAGATCGTATCGGGCTATCTCGGCCAGATCGCCGGGGGCGTCGGGGCCGATATTGCGACGAGCACACGGGGCAATGGCAGTGCGGGCGATGGCGCCGGGGGTGACGTGACCGGCGGGAGCGTCGTGACCAACTGGTACAATCCGTCGCTCGATTATATCTGGTTCACCTTGCCCTCGCTGGTCGCGATCATCACCTCGGTGGCGGGGCTTTCGATCACGTCGCAGACGGTGGCGCGCGAGCGCGAGCTTGGCACGTTCGACCAGCTGATGGTCTCGCCGCTGCGCGTGCACGAGATATTGATCGGCAAGATGGTGCCGCCGCTGCTGGTCGGCATCTTCAACGGGACGCTGTACCTGATCGTCGCGCCTCTCGTGTTCGGCGTGCCGTTCACCGGATCGCTGATCCTGTTCTACATCGCGCTCGTCTTCTACATGCTCGCGCTGATCGGGGTGGGCATGCTGGTGTCGGCGGCATCGGCGACGCAGCAACAGGCGTTCCTCGGTTCCTTCCTGGTGACGACGCCGCTGATCCTGCTTTCGGGCTATGCCAGCCCGATCGACAATATGCCGGGCTGGTTGCAGATCGTGACCTACGCCAATCCCGCCCGGTATTTCCTGGTGATCGTCCAGGGCCTGTTCCTGAAGGCGATGCCGGCGGCTGATGTGTTCGGCCAGCTGTGGCCGCTGACGATCATCGCCTGCCTGACCCTGAGCGCGGCCGCATGGCTGTTCCGCGCTCGCATGGAGTGACCCCGATGCCTCGCTTCCTTCCGCTGCTGCTTGCGGGCGTCTCCCTGGCCGGCTGCACCGTCGGGCCGGATTACCAGCGCCCGACGCCACCAGGCGCGACTGCGGCCGCCTGGGCGGAGCCGGGCACGCCCGGCCCGGTCGACCTGGCCTGGTGGGACCGGTTCGGCGATGCGCAGCTATCGGCGCTGGTGGCGCGGGCGATCGCCGACGGGCCGGACCTGGCCGAGGCGGAAGCGCGGCTGGCGGAGGCGCGCGCCAACCGCGATGCGGTGGCGGGCGCAAGGCTGCCCTCGCTGACCGCCACGGGCTCCGCCACGGAGACTGTGCTGAGCCGCAACGGGCAGTTGCCGGTGGGGCAGATCCCGGGATTCCAGCGCGAATTCCGCCTGTTCGACGGCGGTTTCGATGCGAGCTGGGAGATCGACCTGTGGGGCCGGCGCGTGCGCGAGGGGCAGGCAGCGGCGGCGCGGGAAGAGGCGGCGCTGTTCGCGCGGCGCGACGTGATGCTCTCCCTGATCGCCGAGGTGGCGCGCAATTATCTCGACCTGCGCACGGCGCAGGCGAGCGCGGCGACGGCGCGGGCGACGGCCGATGCCGATGCCGAGCTTGCCCGGCTGACGCGGTTGCGGCGGGATGCCGGCGAAGCATCGCAGCTGGAGGCGGAGACGGCCGAGGGCGCGGCGCGGACCAGCGCCGCCGCCGTGCCGGATGCCGAGGCGGCCGCGACGGCCGCGGCCTATCGCATCGCGACTCTGGTGGGATCGACGCCGGAGGAAGTTGGCGCGACGCTGCGCGCGCCGGCGCCGTTGCCGGCGAGCCCGGACGAGATTTTGGTGGGCGTGCGATCCGAGCTGCTCGAGCGACGGCCCGATGTGCGCCGGGCGGAGCGCGAGCTGGCGGCGGCGACGGCGGATATCGGCGTGGCGACGGCCGATCTGTTCCCGCGCTTCAGCCTGCTCGGCGGCATCGGCCAGCAGGCGCGCACGCCGGGCGACCTGTTCTCTGGCGGCAGCACGCGCCTGCAGATCGGGCCGAGCCTGTCCTGGCCGGTGTTTTCCGGCGGCACGATCCGCGCGCAGATCCGCGGTGCGGATGCACGCGGGCAGGGCGCGGCGGCGCGCTATGAAAAGGCCGTGCTGGGCGCGCTTTCGGACAGCGAGACGGCGATCAACCGGTTCGTGAATGCGCGCAACGCGGCGCTGGAGGCGGGCGCGGCTTTGGCCCGCGAACGGGCGGCGTTTGCGCTGGCGGAGCGGCGGGTGGCGAGCGGCGAGGACGACCGGCTGGCGCTGGCGCGCGGGCGGAAATCCGTGCTGGCGGCGGAACGGCGCGAGAGCGACGCGGCCGGGCGCAAGGCGCAGGCGGCGGTGGCTTTGTTCAAGGCGCTGGGGGGTGGTTGGGGGTAGGGGGATTGATCGCGCTGATGACCGCAACTAGGGCGTGAAGAGACCAGCAGGTTTCGCGCAATCGACTTGAGATAGCCGACCTTCCATGCTCGGCCCGCAAGACGACATGTTCGCCGGCAGGTCGGTGGCTTAACCACTTGCACACCACGTTGCGAACGCAAGCTACCCTGCTTATGGCTGGAACAATGTCATAGGTTTTTTTGGCGGATCTTTGGGGGCGAGCGGACTTGTCTGAGAACATTAAGATTGTTCGCATTTTTATCGGTTCTCCAAGCGGGCTCGAAGACGAGCGACGCGCAGCACGCGAAATTGTTCAGGAAGTAAATCAGGCGCACTCGGAGCACTGGGGATGCCAGTTTAAGCTGGTGGGTTGGGAGGATACGATCCCTGGTTACCAACGCCCGCAGAGCCGGATAAATGTCGATCTCGACAAATGCCAATATTTTGTCGGTATTCTTTGGAATCGTTGGGGTACCAAGCCCGATCTCGATGACAGCGGATTTACCTCCGGCTTCGAAGAAGAATTCTGCCGCGCGCGGGATCTAATCGCTGCAGGATCGATGAAAGACATTGCCCTGTATTTCAAGGCCGTCGATGTCCCAGCTGGCCTTGAGCCAGGCCCAGAGATCAAAAAGGTCAAGGACTTTCGTACCCAGTGCATCGACGAGAAGCGCATATTCTTCAGAGATTTTACAGAAACCGCCGATTTTGGTGATCTCATTCGAAGTAAGGTCACCGAAATCGGGTGGCGCGAATTCGAAATACATACGCCGCCCGAACCAGGAAATAGTGAGGCGGAGCAGTCTCCGCAGGAAAACGCAGGCGACAAAGCACCTGCGGATGCGAAATTCTTCGATCAGAAGGCCATCGATTTTATATCGGTGATGTCGAACCGCAGTCGAGAAAACGAACAGATCAACCCCCATGAAGTCGCCAGATTTCGTTTGATTGCCGCATCCTTGCAGCGTTCTGGAAATGATGAGCTCTATTTGGGGAATCACGATGCAAATCTGATATTCCGACACAGGAAGGAGATATCTTTGTCTTTCCAGGAGAGTCGCGCTCTAGTGGATTGCGGCATCGTCGGCTTCGATCATCAGAACGTACCTTTGTGGCGGTGGCTGATCGCTATGGATACGAAAAATGAGCCGTTCAAAAGGGTCGAAATTCTCGCAATTATCGGGAATACAGAAGAACGGAAAAATGCGATCAAGCTCCTACAAATTCTAGGGAAAACCGTCCCAGAACTGATGCCATATTTTACGAAGGAGGTAGTCCTAACCGGATGGCTTGATTCGGAAGCAAGTAATCAGATATTCGATCTCGCCTTCCAGTTTCTAAGTTATAATGGCACGCGCGAGGACGTTGAGATTATTGAAAAGATTGCCGCAGACGCTCCAGTGGACAAGAAGGCGAAGCTAGATGCTATCGTGGCGTCCATCAAAACGCGATCTTCTCATGAGGAGGCGCTGAAATTCATCTGCGCAAGCAGCGTTGAAAAGGTGCCCGAGACGTTTGTCGACGCGATTTTTTCCACGCCCAGTGCCCTGTCGACTGATGTCCTCGCACTATGCGTTGCCGCGAAGTCAGGCGGCGTCCGGCTTAGGGCGGTGAAGTTGCTCATCGAACGGGGCGAACTGGCTGAAGCTGCAGCCCACAATCTCTTGAGCGACAGCAATCACCAAATTCGGCTTCTGGCAGTTGAATGTCTCCAAGTCAGCGATAATCCGCTGCCCTCTGACACCGTCAGGACGGTTCTGACTATAAAAAAAGGTGGCCGAGGTCTCGGCTTACTTCAATCGGTCGAAACCGACGCGACCTATTATGATTGCTATCTTGCGAACCGACTAAAGGAGCTCGATCTCGATCAATTGAAAGAGAGAGTTTCCGAGGCTGGAGTGTTCAACGATAAGGAATTATTCACCCTTTACGGGAAATTCGGTAAGAAGCTCTCCGATGACATTCGTGTAAATTTGCGCAATCGGTTTGCCTCGATGTTTGAGGCGTCTGTAAAGAAGGTCGAGGCCATCCCGGGAATCAAGGAAGACTACCGCACGCAGATTTATGGAATCTGGGATTTTTATCAGAAGAAGCTTTGTTCTGGCGCGTTAGCTGCGCTGTGCGGATTGAAGATCAGGACCGACATTGGGCTGGTCAGAGCTACCCTCGACGCCATCGAGATCGAGTTGTCACCTGAGCTTCTGGCATATCTTGCAAAGTTTGGTGACTGGTCGGATGTGGTTCGCATCGAGCGCCTCGCGTCGCCATCGAGCGGCGGGCCCGGCCTGCTGGATTTCTCATACAACACATTCGCCAATGAAAAGGCTGTCGCGATTTTCGAAATTGGGAAAAGCCGGATTGCCGATTTACTGAATGCGGAGCTGTCCTTGCCTATAAGAAAGTCGTTAACTAAAGTTTTTCCGAGAAGTGTTTTCGTAAATCTGAGCAATGATACCATTATCGAAGAATTAGATAAGAAAGATGATGAGTATCGTATCATTTTCTCGTTGAGATGTGTAGAGAGTTTATCGAAAGAGCGGATCGAAAAGATCCTGGACCTATATATAGAACGCGATACCCATCGATATTATAACAGCATCCACTGGCTCGATCTTGGTGCATCGCTTTCAAAGAAACAGGCGAGTGCAATCGTTCGCCGCGAGATGGTCCGGCGCTCGCAATAGCCAGCTCGCCCAAATGTTTATTCGTTGCTGCGCCTAGAATCGCTCTGCCGAGGATGTCTCCGATGTCGGTCGTACCGATCGCTATCGCGAATAAGATGGATGAACGGCAGGTTCCAAGTCTGCGTGTAAAAAGGTGACCTTGGCGAGTATCAGATGACAGATCGCTACCGTACCTTTAAAGATCTCGCCGCCAATGAGCAGCTTGAGATCGACTATCGCATTCGTGTCAGAGATCGCGGATCATTGTCCGTGATAATAGCGCCGCATGGCGGATGGATCGAGCCGGGCACCTCCGAAATAGCTGAAGCGATCGCGGGAACTGACCTATCCTTCTATGCCTTCGAGGCGTTAAAAGTTGGGGCGCACGGCGATCTCCATATAACATCCCATCGATTCGACGAACCCACGGCACTCGACCTTGTCAGCAGATCCCGAGCCGCAGTTGCCATTCACGGAAGGCGAAACGACGGGAGTGAGGCAGTCTGGCTGGGCGGTCGCGCAATCGATCTGAGAGATGTGATTGGCGCCTGCCTTCGCAGCGCGGGATTTGAGGCCGAGACCAACAGGAGACTTCCGGGCTTAGAACGCACAAATGTCTGTAATCGAACTATCTCCGGGGAGGGGGTGCAGCTTGAGCTTCCGCGATCCCTGCGCCACCAACTGACGAGCCGAACTGATCTACTCAGGGATTTTCGTGAAGCTGTCCGTAACGCAATCGTAGCTTCACCTCCTACCTGAACAAACTGCTGCCTATGGCGTGGCCACGCGGGAGAGAATCGCCGATTCATGGCGCGCGTTGCCGACCGACAGTTTTTGAGAGTTAGCTGCCGTTTGCACTTAGTGATGAATGACCTAGGCGAAGAATTTCGACTGACCTGGCCGAAATTCGGTGCGATTAACCTTTGGCAGCACCTCCCAAGCGATGACCTGATACTCCTTCGGCTTCACCACTTCCGGTCGCGGAGCGGTTCGCCGTGTCGTTACGCGCTCTGCAAATCTGAAATCGCGATAAGGCTGGAACAGTTTCTTGAGCATCTCGAACCTGACAGGGACGAGCGGTACCAGCGGTGTGGTGTGGATGACGTTGTTGTCGTGACGGAGTAACGGACGGCGGTGCGGCCTGGTCTCGGCGTCCGAAAAGGCCGGATGGTCGAAGATCGCCTTGAGCTTTGCTCCCGTGCCCGCGAGCAGGAAGATGCAGCGGGCGTTTTCATGGTGAGCGATGAGTTCGAGCCTGACGAGATCCCACAGGATTTCCTTGGTCGATGGCGCCGTGCGGCCCGCCCATTTGGACTCAACCGCGAGCACGATTTTCCCGCTCTCATCGCGGACGACGAAATCAACCTCGGGCCTGCGTCCAGGCCCTTTCTTGAGTGGCGCGAGCACCGGATGGGTGAATTCCGCCTCGACTCTGTTTCCCGTCCTGGCGGCAAGGACCTGGCCGACTGCCGAGGTCAGGTATTTCTCGTTGAAAAGGCCGCTGCGGTCACAGGCTCGCTCGAATTCGAGCCATGCGGCAACGCCGCCCGTCAGCACTTTCGCGAAGTCCATCAGTTTACTAGCCCCATCCCGCTTCTCCTGAGCAATCTTGCCGAACTACGCTTCTGACGCACGTAGATGACAGCAGTTTCTCGCCCGCGGGCTTTACGAAGCCGCCTGACGGGAATGTCCTCAAAAGCCGGCGTTCGTAAAGCGCTGCGACACATTATTACCGAATGGCAGCCTTCGGGATCAGGGCTAGACGGGCAACGACTGCCATGGGGCGCATCGTCGTCAGGCCGGTTTCTGCCCCTAAGCGCCTGCTGCAGACAAGTCGCGCCGTGTGAGGCAACGGGTTCCCCAGAATGGCCGGACCGGTGATTTCGCAAAACGGAACGCCGCCGTGGTAATGTTTGCCCGACCGCTATAGGTGGGCACCCCCAGATCAGGTATTCAATCCACCCATGGCCCGCAGGCAATCAAGACAGGATCCCTATGGCGATCTGCACCGCGAGGAGGAGGCTCCGGCGGTGGTGGTGCTCTGCTGGCTGTGTGGCCGGCCGACGGGCAAGACCATCGTCTGGCATCACCCCGTGCCGAAGAGCCGGGGCGGGCGGGACGTGGTGCCGATGCACCCCATTTGCCAGCAGACGCTGACCGTGCATTTCACCAATTCGGAATTGCAGCGCCATGGGATGGACGTCGAGGGATTGCTCGCCAACCCGAACGTGCGCAAATTCGTCGACTGGGTCGCGAAGAAGGACCCCGATTTCACCGCGACCACGTCCAAGAAGCAGCGCTGACCGCGCGGCGCCGTCGGAAACGTGGTGACGGTGCGTTCGACTGGTTCCGATCTCCGTCAGGGTCGCTTTCGCCGACGAGCGCAATTGGATGAACTGTCTTCGAGATACCGAGATGCGGTGTTATTCCAGCACTCTTCCGGGGAAATACAGCCGGATTTCAATGACCGCAGCAGAGGGTGTTGGGGGGAAGCCGGGCGGCGGGATCTCCGGGCGGTGCCCGACGGCGATCACGGGAGCTGCGCCATCGTGTGTAAAGCCGGTGTGCACGAGAGGTGTCGGCAGCCCCAGCACGATGCTCTGACCAACCACGATTCCGCGACCATGATACCCTAGTGCCTTGAGGTGTTCGGCAATCTGGCTGATCGTGAAAGCGTTGGTACGATCGAGATAACGCGTAATACTGTCTCCGTCATTTATGGCGGAGAAGGTGCTCCAATGCAGGAATGACGTGATGATGACCTGCGTGTATCCGTCGTTACCGGCACCGCAATATCGCGCGAAGACCAAATCCCTGATGCCGTCTCGGTAGCCTCCGCAGCGATAGGCACGGGCAAAAATCTGACTGGGGAAGGCTTGCTCCGCCGTCGCTTCCACCTTCTGAACTTTGTCGAGGCGATCGAGCAAATCGTCGGCCGTGATGCCGCCGTCGGCGCTCGCCTTGATTGCTTCGATAATAACCGTCGCGGCCTCCGCAATCTCAAGCCTGGTTTCGTAGCGGCGATCGGTGGTTGGCGAGCCGTCTTGCGTGGCGGTCTCGCCTGTCGTCGCCGATGATCCCGGATTCTGGCTCGGTGCCCTATGTCCGGCGACGGGACTCGCCGCAGGATTATGCCCGTTGCTCATTTCCTGAGGGTTTTCTGCCCACGGCCTGGGGAATTGCGCCGCGTCGCGACCGGCGGCCTGCGCCCCAGCGCCAAGAGCCACGGACGCGTACAGGACCGCGGTGAAAGCGCAGCGGTATCGTTGCGCTCGCAGGACTTCTGTTTTCAAGGCCGTTCCCCGCAACGTCGTTTGGAAGGGGATGCTATCCGAATTTCGACGTTCGGCCACGCGGCAATGCGTCCAGTCCACCCTCAAGTGCACCGCAGACGCTGACCGCGCTGTGCCGTTGGAAGCGCGGTGACGGTGCGTTCGACACGTGCGGACATCCGCCACGGCGGCTTCCCACCGACGGTCGCAATCGAACACACTGTCTCCGCGAGGAGCGAAGCAGCGCGTTAATCAGCGGCCGCTATCCTGCCCCCGCAATGGTGGAGAGGTGGGATGGCTTTGACCCGGCGACAGATTTTGCAAGGGGCGGGCATCGCCGTGCTCGCGGCTGGGGTGCCCAGTCCCGCTGAAGCCTGTTCGAGGGAGATGAACAGCCCCTTCAGCGCCAGATTCTGGCGCCGAACGTGGCAGGAGCGATTCTCCTGGCCCCGCCAGTCGCAGGACATGCTCCACGCCCTGGTGAAGGGGATTCTGGAGAATTCGCCTGAGGCGCTCGGCCGCGTGTTCGCGCCGGACGGCTATATGTTTTCCCCGCCGACGGGGTTCCGTCAGCCCGGTCCGGGCAGGCTCCTGCGCCGCGCGGCGGCGATCCAGGAACTCGGGCGCTTCGCATCCTTCACGCGGGATCGGCACTATGCGCTACAGATCATCACCCTCCATCCCGGGCAATACATCATCATAGCCACCCTGCAGGGCAGTGGGTTTAGTCAAACGGCAGGCGCTGGCCTTTACGCGATATGCGGCGGGTATCCCGACCCGTTCAGGACAGTAAAATTCTGTGCGCAGGTGGATACGGATTTCGGTGGATCGGGGCGTATAGAGCGGATCGTCAGGCTCTGATGCGGTATGTCGGGCGGTTTGCCGGATGAGCGCCGCCCTGCATGATATCTCGTTGCGAGAATCTGGCGCCTGAGACTTATGGCGATTATGCATCGCCATCGCCGATCCGCTCGGAGTAGAGCGCGCCGTGGAGCATCTGAAGAAGATCGTCGGCCGGACCTCGTACATCGCAGTGTGCGCGTGGCTGATAGGCTTCAACCTGCTCGACATGGTGAGCACCGACCTGGTGTTGTTTCACGGTTCGCGGGGCGCGATCGAGACCAACGCGCTGGCTTCTTCGCTGCAGGGGAGCCACAGGATCGCGATCCTGCGGGTCGCAACGATCGTGGTGCTGGCGGCCGCGCTCTATTTCTCGCGCATTCCCGTGACGGCCCTGACGGCGCTCAAGCGATTATCCGCGTGGCAGTTCCTGCTGTGCAGGACCGGTCGCATCCCGCGCGCGGTGAATGTGCGGATATCGGTGTTCATGATCTGCGCGATCCTCTCGGTCACGCGGCTGCTCGCGGCCTTGTCGAACGCGTCCGGGGAGGTGTTCGGCCTTTCCGTGCCGACTGTGGTGAGCAGGCTGACCGGCCTGACCTCGCTCAACGCGATCAATGGGGTGTCGATCGTGCTTCTCACACTGGGCGCGATCGGGCCGATCAGCGCCTTTTGGGAAATCTTCCGGCGCGCCGAAGCGCCACCCCCGGTCCTGACGCCGCGGCGCGATTGAACGGGGGTGGCGCTTTGGCGAGCAGGCGCGCGCTCCGGCGCGATCAGGCCACGCCGAGCTTGCCGCGCGCGCCATCGCGCGGGGCCGCAAGGTCCTCGGGCGTCATGAATTCTGCGAAATCCTCGGCTTCGTAGAAGGGGCGGATCTCGATCTCGCTGCGGCCGGGCATGGGATTGGGGCAGCGTTTCGCCCAGGAGACGGCTTCGTCCAGGTCCTTCACCTCCCAGATCGAGAAGCCGGCGACCATCTCGCGGCTCTCGGCGAAGGGGCCGTCGATGACGGTGCGGCCGGGGCCGTCGCAGACGATGCGCTTGCCCTGGGCGCTTGGCTTGAGGCCGGCACCGGCGACCAGGACGCCGGCGGCGACCAGTTCCCCGGTGAAGCGGTCCATCGCCGCGAAGGCCTCGGGCGTGGGGGGCGTGGCGGCTTCGCTGTCTTCGGTGGCGATCATGAACACCATTACGCGCATCGTCTGTCTCCTTGCGTGAGGCGGCCGTTTTGGCGCCTCATCGGAACGACGAGCGGCAGTGTCGGCAATCGACAGCGTTGGCGCAATTTTTTTCCGGGCGGGCTCAGCGCGCGGCGATGCGGCGGCTGGTCGGGCGGATGGTGGCGCAGCTGGGGGTGCCGTCCGGCGCGGTGCCGCTGATCGTGGTTTCGATCACGCCGCCGTCCCGCGCGACACGTTCCAGCAGGTCCTCGGCGATATCGTGGATGTCGATCTTGATCCGGCGGGCCCAGGGCGAGGCGGCATCGCCGGCATATTGGCCGACCCGGATATAGACGAAGCGCCGCACCGGCCCTTCGCGGCGGACCTGATCGCCGAAGAATTTGGGGCCGGGCGCGATGCGGATGGGGAGATCGAAGACGAGCGGCTCGCCGGCGCGCGAGGCTTTGGGATCGAGGGGGCTCTCGTCCTTCGCCTGGAGACTGTGGAGCACGCCGATGACCGGCCGATCGATGACGATGCGCAACCCGATCTCGCGCTGATCCGCCCTGGCCATGCGGGTTGATAGCGCGGGGCGGCGGTAGGGAGAAGGGAGCGCGCGGGGGTACCGCGCGCTCCCGGGACTTCAGATCTGCGCGACGCCGCCGTCGACGAAGACTTCGCTGCCGGTCATGAAGCTGCTGTCGGCCGAAGCGAGGAAGGCGGCGGCGGCGGCGACCTCGGCGGGCTCGCCGAGCCGCCCGATCGGCGTGTCCGCGCCCAGCGCGTTCATGCCCTCGGCGCCGACCACGTCCATCGCGAGATCGGTGCGGGTCGGCCCGGGCGAGAGCACGTTGACGCGGATGCCGGTGCCACGCAGATCCTGCGCCCAGCTGCGCGCGAAATTGCGCACCGCGGCCTTGGTGGCGCTGTAGACGCTGAACGCGGGGGCGCCCATCACGCCCGCGCTCGAGCCGGTGAGGATGATCGAGCCGCCTTCACGCATCAGCTTCAGGCCCTTCTGCACGGTGAAGAGCAGGCCCTTCACATTGACGTCGAAGGTCTGGTCGTAATGGCCGGGCGTGATCTCGCTCAGCGGGACGAGCGCGCCGGTGCCGGCATTGGCGAGGAGGATGTCGAGCCCGCCGCGTTCGGCCTTCACCGTGGCGAACAAGCGGTCGAGATCGGCGAGATCGGCGACCGATCCGGCGACCGCGCGGGCATTCTCCCCGAGCTTTGCGGCGGCCGCATCGAGCGCGTCCTGCCGCCGGCCGAAGATATAGACGAACGCGCCCTCCGCGATGAAGCGCTCGGCCGCGGCGAAGCCGATGCCGCTGCCGCCGCCTGTTACCACCGCCGTCTTGCCTGCCAGTCTGTCCATGTCGTGCTCCTTGGTTCGAGGTTGCACGTAGCTGGCGGCGCACCCACCTGTGGACAAGTATGCACCTTTTGGTAAGTACCCAGATATGAGCGAGATTTCTCCGATTCCCGGCTTTTCCTGCGGCCTCGACGCGACGCTGCGCCTGATTTCGGGCAAGTGGAAACCGCTGATCCTCTATTTCCTTCTGCAGGGCCCGAACCGCTATGGCGCGCTGAAACGGGCGGTGCGCGGCGTAAGCGACAAGGTGCTGATCCAGCAGCTGAAGGAGCTGGAGGCGGACGCCGTGGTGAAGCGCACCGATTACCGGGAAGTGCCGCCGCGCGTGGATTATGCGCTGACGCCGCTCGGCCGCAGCCTGGCCGAGGCGCTGGTGCCGCTGTGCACCTGGGGGAGCGAGAACATGGCCGAAGTCTCGCGCATCTTCGCCGAGCGGGGTGCGTGGCGCGAGGGGAAGTAGCGCGCGTCAGATATCGATGACGATATCCTGGCGGGGGCGGGCGCAGCAGAGCAGCACATTGCCCGTGGCGGGCTGGTCGAGCGGATCGGGCTGATAGTCGACGGCGCCGGAGATCAGGCCGCTTTCGCAATTGTGGCACACCCCGGCGCGGCACGACCAGCGGACCGGCACGTCGCAGGCCTCGGCCAGTTCGAGCAGGTTCTGCTCGGCGTCGCGCCAGCGCACGGCGATGCCGCTGCGCGCGAACGAGACGAGCGGCCCGGTGCCGGCGGGGCCCTCCGGCAGATGCGGCGCCCGGGCGGTCGCGCCGACGATGCCGGGGGTGAGCGCGGGGCCGCCGCCGAACAGCTCGGAATGGACCAGGTCGCGCGGCACGCCCCAGCCGGTCAGCCCGGCGGTGAGATCCGTGATGAAGGCAGGCGGGCCGCAGAGATAGAAATCGGCGTCCCGCGGGACACCCATGGATTCGAGCGCGGCGATCGTCGGGCGGCCGGCGGCGTCATAGTCGGCGCCTTCGCGGTCCGTGGCGGCTGGTCGGGTGAACCACAGGCGGGACCGGCCCTGCGCGAGGGCGCTCACCAGCTGCCGCACCTCCGGCCCGAAGACGTGCGAGGCCTTGTCGCGGGTGGCGTGCAGCCACCAGACCGGGCGCGGCGTGGCGGTGCCGGCGAGGACGTGAAGCATGGCGAGAACCGGCGTTACGCCGATGCCGGCGCTGAGCAGCACGACCGGGCGGTCGCCTTCCCGCAGCGTGAAATCGCCGCGCGGCTGGCTCACCTCGATCACGTCGTCGGGGCGGATGGCAGTGCTCAGGAAGGCGCCGGCAGCGCCGTGCGGCTCGATCTTGACGCTGATCCGGTAGGTCCCGGGGGAAGGCGCGCCGGACAGGGAATAGCTGCGGAACAGCGGCGGGCCGTCAGCCTGGGGCTTCAGGCGCAGGACGACATATTGGCCGGGCAGCGGGCGCGTCATGGGCGTCCCGTCGGCCGGTTGCAGCTCGAGCGAGACGATGTCGCTGCCCTCGCGGGCGATGCGCGCCACGCGCACCGGGCGGAAGCCGGGCGCGACGCCGGTGGCCGCCGCAAGCCCGGCATTCCCGGTGGCCCGTTCCCCGGCGGCGGCCAGGGCCTCGAAGGACTGGCGCCAGCCGGGCGAGAGCGCAGCGATGCGCAGGGCGCTGGCGAGCTGATCCTGCGGGTGATGGGACGAGTAGAGCAGGGCGTTGATCGTGCGCACCGTCATGCGCTGAGACTCGCGGGAGATCAGCTCGATCGCATCGCCCGGCCCGACCTCGCCCTCTTCGAGCACGCGGAAATAGAAGCCCGGCCGTCCGCTTGCCGTGAGCAGCGCGGCCATCTGCGGATTGTCCGTCCGGATGCCGACCCGGTAGCAGGTGACGCGCGGCTGAGTCACTTCGAACAGGCAGGTGCCGATGCGGTAGCGATCGCCGATGCAGACCTCGTCGTCGGGCAGCCCGTCGACGGTGAAATTCTCCCCGAACTGGCCCGGGCCGAGATCGTGACGGCCGAGCCGGTCAACCCAGTACAGATAGGACCCGGTCTGGTAGACGAACACCGCGCGGTGCTCGCCGCCATGGCCGGCGAGATCGCCCTGGCCGTCGCCCGCCACGTTGAGCCGCGTCACCCGGCGGCGCCCGGCGACCGGCTCCTTCCAGATGCCGGTGTGCACGGTCTTGCCCCGCCACGGGATATCCCGCGGCATCCCGACATTCACTGAGGTCAGCAGACCGGCAGGTCGTTTCGTCATGAACGGCTCCCACGAGGATCGCGATGCCATGCGCATGTGCCGCTTGCGTCACGGCGGCGGCTATCCTGCCAATAGCCGGCGTCATCGCAACCTGAATTTCATATCGAGTGCCTCGATTCAGCTGGAGAACTGAGCGTCAGGCAAGCTCCGTCAGCAGCAGGCCGCTACGCTCCGGGGCGACAAAGCCGAGCAGCAGGGTCGCGGCGATATTGCGCGCGTGCCGGGGCAGATCCGCATCGGAGATCTCGCCCGCTACCCAGAAGGACAGGCAGCCGCGAAAACCAAAAGCGAGCTGATCGGCGAGGCGCGTGCCCGCGACCCCGGCAAGTGCCGGGGCGATGCCGTCGAGATCGCCGAGAGCGGCCGCCCATAATGCGCGCGAGCGTTCGGCGGTCCGGCCCGGTTCAGCGGTCGGGCTGCCGAGCGAGCCAATGACCGGCCGGCTGACCTCTGGTTCCTCAAGCAGCACATCGACCGCGATATCGACTGCCGCCAGCACGCGATCGGCAGCGTCGCCAGTGGGAGCCGCGCGGGCGAAGCGTTCGGCCATCGCGGTGATCCGCCGCTCCGAAAGGGCCTGCATGATCGCGGTCTTGGAGCCGAACTGGTTGAACGGTGTGGCGAAACTCAGCCCGGCTTCGGCGGCAAGATCGCGCATCGAGAATTCGGCGGTCCGGCCCGCGCGCAGCAGTCGTTCGGCCGCGTCGAGGATGCGCGTTCGGTTGTCGCCGCGAGTCGGATCGGGCGCCCGGTCCGGGACGGTCTTGCTGGATGTCATGACGGGACTTATATCATGATATAATCTTCGACACAAACTCAGGAGTTGCCGCATGGATCGTCCCCTTATCTTCCTCATCACCGGCGTCAGTTCAGGCCTTGGGCGCGCCTTCGCGGCGGGCGCGCTCGACGCCGGCCATCACGTGATCGGCACCGTGCGCAGCGCGGCCGATGCCGCTGCATTCGAGGCCAGCGCGCCTGGCCGCGCCCGGGCGCTGCTGCTCGACGTCACCGATTTCGATGCGATCCCCGGCAAGGTTGCCGAGGCCGAGCGCAGGGACGGGCCGATCGACGTGCTGGTCAACAATGCAGGGTACGGCCATGAAGGCGTCCTGGAGGAATCCTCGATCGACGATCTCCAGCGCCAGTTCGCGGCCAATGTGTTCGGCCCGGTCGCGATGATCAAGGCAGTGCTGCCCGGCATGCGCGCGCGGCGGCGCGGGCGCATCATCAACGTCACCTCGATGGGCGGCTTCATCACCATGCCGGGCATCAGCTTCTATTGCGGGAGCAAGTTTGCGCTCGAGGGCATTTCCGAGGCGCTGGGCAAGGAAGTGGCGCCGTTCGGCATCCACGTCACCGCGCTTGCGCCGGGCCAGTTCCGCACGGACTGGGCCGGCCGGTCGATGGACCGCACGCCGCGGAGCATCGCCGAATATGACGCGGTGATGGACCCGATCCGCGCCGCCCGCCAGGCGAAGAGCGGCAACCAGCCCGGCGATCCCGCCAGGGCCGCGCAGGCCCTGCTGGCGCTGGTCGCCGCGGAAAACCCGCCGACGCGGCTGTTCCTGGGCGAGGACGCGCTGGGGGTGGTCGAGCAGAAACTCGCGCAGATGAAGTCGGAGATCGATGCCTGGGTTTCGCTCTCGCGTTCGACGAGCTTCGCCTGATCCCTTCGCGCGCAACGGGGTTCCGGACTCCGGCCCAACTCATGGACAGTGGAGAATTGGCCTCGGACGCTCGCACGCGTGCGTGCGCCGGACGGGTGTGGGTTCTGATCGCCGACGGCGTTTCGCCGGCGGATTGGGCGCAATCCTGATCGGCGTCCCCGGCCATCAAGCGGCTGGGGCAGATCGCTTCCTTCACGCGGGACTGGCACCATGTGCTGCGAATCATCACGACCGATCCCGGACGTGACAACATCATCGTCACAATTTTGCTGGGGCAGCGGATTTCGTCGCACCGCACGAAGCAGTCCTTTTGGACTATGTGCCGAGAATCCGGTGCGATTTCGGACGTAAAAACTCTGCGCGATCATCGATGCCGATTTTGGCGGATCCCGGCGCGTCCAGCGGCTCATGCTGCTGTAATCCGCAATTACGATACAGATCTTTATGGTCCATTTCGGAGACTATAGCTTGATCTAATTCCGCATTTAACAAATATTTTACTAATCATAAAAATGGAGAGGATCTGAAAATGGTAGAGATATTCAGTGGCTCAGTAACGATTAAAAACACTCGAAGTGGAGGCCAGAATCCAAACGTTCTCGGTGCGGAATATGACGGAAGCGGAAACTTTAATCCGGTATTATCCGTAAATGGCGGTGGGCTGAAATATTATGTGTGGAATATAGTTCCAACGATCCCCGGATTCTTGAATGTGAGTCCTTCCTATATTCAGATGACAGGCAATGGTGGAAAAATTTACAATCTGGGCGTTGCCGTACAAGCGTCAGGATCGCTGTGTGTGATGAACGAGGTCGGCAGGACGCCGGCAGGAACTGTGTTCGATCAATGGTATTTCCCGTACCCTACCCGGCTTCTGCTGGCGTATAATCTGATCGACGAAGGCCAGCAGAAATTCTCGCTCGACGCGGGCAAATACCCCCGGCCGATTATCTACGACTTCAATTCGTCCGTGGAACAGACCTGGCAGATCGCTCAGGCTTCCTAGCGTCGTTTTTTCCGGTGCCGACTCAGCGAAGCTGAAAAGGACACCAGATGCCCGGCGGCGCACAGTGTGATGCGCCGCCGGCAAACGGCGCGTCAGGCGAACGGGGCGAGGAAATCGCGCAGGGTTGCCACATAAGCGGCGGGACGCTCGACCATCGCGAGGTGGCGGGCCTGGGACAGGACCACCAGCCGCGATCCGGCGATGCCGCGGTGGAGCGTCTCGTGGCAATCGGGCGTGAACTCGTCCAGTTCGCCCGACAGGACGAGGGTGGGCACCTTGATCCTGCCCAGCGCCGCCTCGGCATCCCAGCCGCGCAGCGTGCCGGTGACGGTGAATTCATTGGGGCCGTTCATCGCCGGATAGGTGCGCGAACTGGCGAGGTTGGCGAAGCTGCGCTGCGCATAGGCCGGGAGCGGGTCCAGATTAACCAGATGCCGGTCGTAAAAGGCCTGGACGATCGCCTGATAGGCGGGCGTGTCGGTCTGGCCCGCCGCCTCGAGCCGGCGGCGCGTAGCGTCCATTTCGTCGGGCAACGCAGCGAGCAGGCGGGCCGCGCCGGCGGTGAACTGCGCGGCGCTGGCCGAGGTCGAGGCCAGCACGAGCGCATCGACCGATGCCGCGCCCGGGCTTTGCCGCATATAATCCTGCGCCAGCCAGCCGCCCCAGGAATGGCCGTAAAGCAGGATACGATCGAGCCCGAGCGCAGCGCGCAGGGCGTCGATCTCCTTCACGAAACGCGCGGGAGTCCATAGCGACGGATCGTCGGGGCGATCGGAGCGGCCGCAACCGAGCTGATCGTAGAAGATGACCGGGCGCTGCGTGGCCAGCGCCGCGAGCGGCTCCAGATAATCATGGCCGGTGCCCGGGCCGCCGTGGAGCAGCAGCAGTGGCGTCTTCGGGCCCGAGCCATCCATGCGCCACCAGATCCGGCCACCCGGGACCTGTGCAAAGCCGGTGCGCGCGGGGGCGGCGCGGGCGATCGCGGGACCGGCCGCCAGGGCCAGTGGCAGGGCAGCCCCGCCCTGGAGAAACATGCGCCTGCTGATCGTCATCATGAACTCCGTCGCTCCGGTGTCGTTTCCGACCGGATAGCGGCGACGCGCCGACGCCGCGACGACTGTCGGGCTACAATTGCAACGCGCGGCCGCGCTGCGCGCGTCAGGCGTGGCCGGCGGCGTCGAGGATCAGCCGGGTGACCTCGGTGGGATGGGAGATCAGCGAGACATGGCTCGACTTGAGCTCGATCGTCTTCGCGCCCATCCGCTTGGCGAGGTAGCGCTGAAGCTCCGGATTGATCGTGCGGTCCTCGGTCGACACCGCATAATAGCTCGGCTTGCTGCGCCAGGCGGCGTTGGTCGTGCGGTCTGCCAGCAGCGCCCGATTGAACGGCTGCTGGACCGCGAACAGTGCGCGAGCCCTGGCGGTCGGCAGATCGCCGGCGAAATCGCGCAGGAACGCCGCTTCGCTCAGCCGGCCCTCATCGCCGTCATAGACGATGCCGGCGCTGGCCGGCGGCGCGGGAAAACGCCCGGCGAGCGCACCGAAATCCTCGCCCGCGTCGGGCGCGCGGGCGGCGACATACACTACCGCCGAGACGTTCGGGTGCACGCCCGCCTCGGTTACGATCATGCCGGAGAAGCTGTGGCCGGCGAGCACGGTAGGTCCGTCCTGCCGATCGAGCACACGCGTCGCGGCGGCGACGGCATCGGGCAGGGTGGTGAGCGGATTCTGCACGGAGACGACGTTGAGGCCGCGCGCCTGGAGCAGCGGGATGACCTCCGACCAGGAGGAACCGTCAGCGAACAGGCCGTGGACCAGCACGATGTTGCGGGCCTTTGCGGGCGGCGGAGTCTGCGCCAGGGCGCGGCCGGCGAGCATGGTCGCGGCGCCGGCGGAGAGGATGCTTTTCGCGAAGGTGCGCCGATCGATGGTCATTGCATGTGCTCCGGGCCGGGGATGTCGCCGGGGCTTATAGCGCGTGCGGCCGGATGCGCCCAGATCGGGGCCCCTTGCTTTTCCACGGGGTCGAGGCGAGGGATCATGTGGTTCGACCGGTCGTGGCCGCCAGCAAAATACGGGTCCGTGCAATGCTCGTCTTCGTCCAGCTCGACATCTCCGGTGCCGATCTCGCGCTGTTCGAGGCTTATGAGACCGCGGTGCTGGCGCGGCACGGCGCGGCCGTGGAGGAGCGGCTGCGATCGGCCGATGGGCGCAGCGAAATGAACCTGCTCCATTTTCCGGACGCCGAGGCGCTCGCCGCCTTCCGCGAGGATCCGGCCCGCGCCGCGCTTCAGGATCTGTGGCGCCGCTGCGGGGCCATATCGGCGCTGACCGAAGTGACTCGGATCGCCTGAGGCGGATCGGATCAGGGCCTAATGCGCATCGACTGGCGCCGCGCTCGCCTGTCTGGGCGGGCGGCAGAAGGGGACCATCACCAGGGCGGCGATGAACAGCCAGGCCATGATGCGGAACACGTCGTTGAAGGCGAGCGTCAGCGCGGTGCGCGCGACGACCCGGCCCATGACCGATTCCGCCATCAGCATCGCGCGGGCGGGATCGGGGGTGATCGAGCCCATCATGCGGCCGAGTTCGCCGAGCGTGTCGGTCGCGATGCGCGGTGCCGCCCCGAGCGTCTCGCTGATGCGGAGCGCGTGGAGACGGCTCATGTCCTGCAGCCAGGTGGTGACCAGCGCGATGCCGATGGCGCCGCCGAGATTGCGCATCAGGTTGAACAGGCCCGACGCGTATCGCAGCTCCGGCCCGGCAAAGCCGTTGAGCGCGAGCCCGACGCTGGGGACGATGCAGAGCATGATCGCGAAGCTGCGCACTGCCTGGGGCAGCAGCAGCGCGGCGAAGCCCCATTCGGGCGTCATATAGGAGAACAGCCATAGCCCGGCCGCGAACAGGCTGAGGCCGATGGTGATGACGATGCGCTGGTCGATACGCTGCGACAAAGCGGCGGCGATCGGCACGCCGCAGAGCTGGACGAGGCCGGCGACGAACACGGTCGTGCCGATCTCGTTCGCATTATAGCCGCGCACCCGGCCGAGGAAGAGCGGGACGAGATAGGTGCCGGCATAGAGGCCGAAGCCGATCACCAGGTTGAACACGCAGGCGAAGACGAAGGTCGGCTTGCGGAACGGGCTGAGCTTCACGATCGGGCTGTCCGAACGGAAGGAGCGTTCGAGGAACAGCAGGAAAGCGATGAAGGACAGCCAGGCCGCGGCGGCGATGCTCGTATCGCTGAACCAGCCGTTCTTCGGCCCTTCCTCGAGCACATATTCGAGGCCGGCGAGGAAGACCGCCATCGATGCGAGATGGACCCAGTCGATCCGCTTCAGCATCGCCGGATCGGCACGGTCGACCCTGATGACCGCCAACGCGAGGATGGTGACGAGCGTGCCGGGCAGGACGTTGACGTAGAAGACCCAGCGCCAGCCGGCGGCGTCCGTGATCCAGCCGCCGAGCGTGGGCCCGAGCGTGGGCGCGAGGACCGAGACCATGCCGAGGATCGCCGGGATCATCGCGCGCTGTTTCCCGGAGAACATCGCGAAGCCGGTGGCGAACACCGTCGGGATCATCGCGCCGCCGACGAACCCCTGCAGCGCGCGGAAGGCGATCATCGATTCGATGCTCCAGGCCAGACCGCACAACGCGCTCGCCAGGGTGAACAGGCCGGCGGAAAGGGCGAACAGCCAGCGGGTCGACATCGACTGGGCAAGGAAGGCGGCGAACGGGATCATCACCAGTTCCGCCATGAGATAGGCGGTCTGTACCCAGCTGATTTCGTCCGGCCCGGCGGACAGGCCGGCCTGCACTTCGTTGAGCGAGGCGGCAACGATCTGGATGTCGATCAGCGCCATGAACTGGCCGAATGCCATCACCCCGAAGATCAGGAATTTGCGCGCGTCGGGCAGCGCCATCGGATCGATCGGCGCGCCGACGGCAGGAGAGGATGACATGGATGCTTGTCCTTGGGCTTGTCCCTGGCAGCCTTTATATTATATGCGTCATATAAAGGAGATCGGCAAGGCCATGCGGTACGACAGCGATCACAAGAGCGAGACGCGGCGGCGCGTGCTGAAGGAAGCGGCGCGGGAAATCAGGGCCAAGGGGCCGGGCGGCGTGGCCGTTGCCGGGATCATGGCCCGGGCGGGCCTCACTCATGGCGGTTTCTACGCGCATTTCGAATCGAAGGAGGCGCTGATCGCCGCGGCGATCGAGACGATGTTCGAGAGCGCGGCCAACCGGTTCGATGTGACGGCGGTCGATGCCGATCCGCGCGCGGCGTTGCGCGCTTATGTCGATTTCTATCTGTCGAACCAGCATCGCGACTCGCGCGAGCATGGTTGCCCGCTGCCGGCGCTGTCGGGCGATCTCGCGCGGCTCGATCCGGCGGCGCGGGTTCGGTTCGGCGCTGGGGTGGCGCGTCTGTCGGGACGGCTCGCCGCCGCGCTGGCCAAGCTCGGTGCCCCCGATCCCGAGGCGGGCGGGGCGGCGATGCTGGCCGAGCTGGTCGGCGCGGTGACGCTGTCGCGCGCGGTCGCCGATCCGGCGCAGTCCGATGCGATCCTCGACCGTGCGCGCGCCTCGGTGATCGATCGTTTCGGGCTGGAGCAGGCGCAATGAGCGCGGCGATCGACCTGGCCGCGATGAGCGGCATCGAGCAGCTGCGCGCGATGCTCGCGACCGGCCGCCAGCCGCCGATCGGCGAGACGCTGGATTTCGCGCTGGTCGAGATCGAGGAAGGCCGCGCGGTGTTCGCGGGCAATCCGGATCGGCGCGTCTATAATCCGATCGGCAGCGTGCATGGCGGCTATGCCGCGACGCTGCTCGATTCGGCCTGCGGCATCGCGGTGCATTCGAAGCTGGCGCCGGGGCAGGGCTATACGACGCTCGAGCTGAAGATCTCCTATGTGCGCGGCATGACGATCGATACCGGCCCGGTGCGCGCCGAGGGGACGGTGATCAGCATGGGGCGCCGCGTCGCCTTTGCCGAAGCGAAGCTGACCGATGCCACGGGCCGGATCCTTGCTACCGCAACCTCGACTCTGCTGGTGATTTCGGGATGAACATGGCAGCCACCATCGACGTGCCGGTCGAAGCGAAGCGGCGCCGCTTCAGGCTCAGCCGCAACCCGCTGATCGCCGCGGCGATCGCCGTGCTGATCGCGGCGGCCGGGCTCGTCTGGCTGTTCTCGCCGCGCACGGCGGAGAGCACGGACAATGCCTATCTCAAGGCCGACAGCAGCTCGGTCGCGCCCAAGGTCGGCGGGCTGGTGTCGGCAGTGCTGGTGCGCGACAACCAGGCAGTGAAAGCCGGCGAGCCGCTTGTCCGGATCGACGCGCAGGAGTTCAACGCGAAGCTGGCGGCGGCACAGGCTGCGGTCGCCGATGCCGATGCGGGCGTCGCCACCGCGCGGGCTGCGCTGGCCGGGCTGAACGCGGATGAAGGCCTGGCGGCGGCGCAGGTGCGGGCGGCGCAGACATCGATCCAGTCGGCGGACGCGGAATATAGCCGCGCCGCGGCCGACCGGGTGCGGTTCGAAGCGCTGGTGGCGCAGGGCTTCGCCACGCGGCGCGACGTCGAGCGCGTCCGTGCCACCGCGATCGGCGCCCAGTCAGCGCGGGCGCGTGTGCTGGCGGACCGCGACGTGACGAGCGAGCAGGCCGCGGTAACGCATGCCCGCCGCCCGGTGCTGATCGCGCAACTGGCGCAGGCCGAGGCGGCAGCTCTGCGCGCGCGGGCTGCGCTCGAGCTGGCGCGGCAGGACCAGGGCCATACCATCATCCGCGCGCCGATCGACGGCGTGGTGGGCAACCGGCAGGTGCAGACCGGCGACTTCGTCCAGCCGGGCTCGCGCCTGCTGACGCTGGTGCCGTCCCGCGCGCTCTATGTCGTCGCGAACTTCAAGGAGACCCAGACCCGCGCGATGCGTCCCGGCCAGGCGGCGACGATCAAGGTCGACGCGCTCGACGGCGACCAGCTGACCGGCACGGTCGAGAGCTTCGCGCCGGGCTCGGGATCGGAATTCACCCTTCTGCCGTTCGAGCCGGGATCGGGCAATTTCACCAAGATCGTGCAGCGGGTGCCGGTGCGGATCAGGCTCGATCCGGGGCAGGCAGTAGTGGCGCGGCTGCGGCCGGGGTTGTCGGTGACGGCGAAGGTGCGGTTGCGTTAGAGTTGACCTCCCGGAATTTATCCCACATTTTGGCGAAAGTGCAATTTGTGGGATAATCCGCTGTCGATCATCGATCCCTTCTCCGACGAGCAGGCCAGGACGCTGGTCAATCTCGAGCAGCGCTATCAGGTCTGGATCGAGGCCGAGCGTGCGCTGGCGGCGTTGCCCTACGACCTTCGGCGCAAGCACGTTAATGGGCGGAGCTATCTTTACGAGATAAAGGATCGCAGCGGAAACGGCACCAGCCTGGGTGCCTGGTCCGAGGAAAATGAAGCGCGATTCCAGCGATATCGAGTTTCGAAAGTCGCGCTCAAGGAACGACGGGATGGAAGCGCCGGAGCGCTTGCGGAAACGGCTCGCCTGTATCGCGCCTTGCGTCTTCCGATGCTGGCGAGCGACGCCGGACCAATATTGCGGGAGGCGGATCGCAGAAACCTGCTCGGAAGCCACCTACTGGTCGTGGGTACCAACGCGATGGCGGCCTATGCCCTCGAAGCTGGAGGAACGATCCGCGGTGTGCCCGACGAAACCCAGGATTTCGATCTGGCATGGTCGGCGGAAGCTGCCGAAAGCACGGCGGCCGTGTGGGATATGCTGAAGGCGGTGGATTCGACTTTCACCGTCAATTCCGAACGAACCTTTCAGGCGCGCAATGCCAAGGCCTATGAGGTGGAAATTCTCGTCGCGCCGTCGCGGGCGGATACGATGCTCAGGACCGACCGGCCGAGGCCTGTACCGCTTCCGGAGCAGGAATGGCTTTTGTTGGGGAATCCGGTCGACAGGGTAGTGGTTTGCCGGGACAGTTCTCCGGCGCGCATCGTGGCGCCGGATCCGCGCTGGTTCGCCCTACAGAAATTATGGATGGCAGCTCAGGCGAAACGGACCCCGCTCAAGCGACCCAAGGATCAGAAGCAAGGCATCGCCTTGCTTGACGCGGTAGATGCGACGATGCCGCAATATCCCCTGGATGCCGCGTTCGAGGCGAGCATCCCGGACGAACTGGTCGGGCATTATCGAGAGTGGAAGAAACGCCGTCCTTCGCCCTCTCAGCCAGAGTGGTAAGGCCTAGGCCCCGATCAGTTCGCGGCCGATCAGCATCCGCCGGATCTCGTTCGTGCCCGCACCGATATCGAGCAGCTTCGCGTCGCGCAGGAAACGTTCGACTGGCCAGTCCTTCGTATATCCCGCGCCGCCGAGTGCCTGGACTGCTTCGCCCGCGACCTTGAAGGCGTTCTCGCTTGCCAGCAGGATCGCGCCGGCGGCGTCGAAGCGGGTGGTCTGGCCGCTGTCGCAGGCGCGGGCGACGGCATAGACATAGGCGCGGGCCGAGTTGAGCGCGACATACATGTCGGCGACCTTGGCCTGCATCAGCTGGAAGGCGCCGATCGGCTTGCCGAACTGTTTTCGCTCGCGGAGATAGGGGATCACCACGTCGAGGCACGCCTGCATGATGCCGAGCTGGATGCCGGCGAGCACCGTGCGCTCGTAATCCAGGCCCGACATCAGCACGCCGACGCCGCCATTGACCGGACCCATCACATTCTCTTCGGGCACCACGCAATCGTCGAAGACGAGTTCCGCCGTGGGCGATCCGCGCATGCCCATCTTGTCGATCTTCTGGCCTATCGCGAAGCCGGGCATGTCCTTTTCGATCAGGAAGGTCGTGATGCCGCGGCTGCCGTCGCCGGTCTTGGCATAGACCACCAGGGTGTCGGCATAGGCCGCGTTGGTGATCCAGAATTTCGTGCCATTGAGGACATAGCCGCCATCGACCGCGTCGGCGCGCAGTTTCATGGAGACGACGTCGGAACCGGCGCCGGCCTCCGACATGGCGAGGCTGCCGACATGTTCGCCCGAGACGAGTTTGGGCAGATATTTCGCCTTCTGCTCCGGATTGCCCCAGCGGCGGATCTGATTGACGCAGAGATTGGAATGGGCGCCGTAGCTCAGGCCGATCGAGGCAGAGGCGCGGCTGACTTCCTCGCACGCGATGACATGCTCGAGATAGCCGAGGGCCAGGCCGCCATATTCCTCCTCCACGGTGATGCCGTGCAGACCGAGCTCGCCCATTGCGGGCCACAGATCGCGCGGGAACCAGTCCTCTGCGTCGATCTTCGCGGCCAGCGGCGCGATCTTGTCGGTCGCGAAGCGCCGGGTCACGTCGCGGATCATGTCGGCATTCTCGCCAAGGGCGAAATCCAGCGTCATGTCCATTATCGTCTCTCCTGAAACCTGTTGGTGGCGCTGTAGCGTTCCGCCATCGCCCGCGCCAGCATTGCGCCGAGGCCGCCAAGGCGCCTAGTTTGCAGCAAATCCCGGGGGACGACATGCGCAGCCTGTTCAGATTGAAGACGATCGTCGCGGCAGAGGACCAGCCCGAGCATCACCGCATGGCGCGGACCCTGTCCTGGCCGCATCTGGTGGCGATGGGGGTCGGCGCGATCGTCGGCACGGGCATCCTGACGCTGATCGGCGTTGGGGCGGACCGGGCGGGCCCGGCGGTGCTGCTGAGCTTTGCCGTGGCCGGGGCGATCTGTGCGTGCGCCGCGCTCTGCTATGCCGAGATGGCGACGATGATCCCGGCCTCGGGCAGCGCCTACACCTACAGCTATGCAGTGCTGGGCGAGATCATCGCCTGGTTCGTCGGATGGTGCCTGATCCTCGAATATTCGCTGGTCGTGTCGACCGTCGCGGTCGGCTGGTCCGGCTATGCCGTCGGGTTTCTGAAGGGCCTCGGGATCATCCTGCCGGGGTGGATGACGCATGGGCCGACGCTGGTGACGGACGGGGGCGTGCATCTCAGCAATGTGGGGATCAACGTGCCGGCGATCCTGATCATCGCGGTCGTTGCCGGGCTGCTGATGCGCGGGACGAAAGAGAGTGCGCGGATCAACAGCGCCCTGGTGCTCCTGAAGATCGCGACCCTGACGCTGTTCGTCGCGGTTGCGCTGCCGCATTTCGATCCGGCCAATCTCCACCCGTTCGCGCCGAACGGTTTCGGCAGCGTCGCCGACGATCACGGCGTGAAATATGGCGTGATGGGCGCGGCGGCGATCATCTTCTTCGCCTTTTACGGCTTCGACGCGATCTCGACCGCGGCGGAGGAAGCGAAGAACCCGGAGCGCGACCTGGCGATCGGGATCGTCGGATCGATGCTGGCCTGCACGCTGATCTATATCGTCGTCGCGGCGGCGGCGGTCGGGGCGGTGCATTATACCGTCTTCTCGAAGAGTGCCGAGCCGCTGGCGCTGATCCTGCGCGAACTGGGCAGCGGGGGCGTGGCGACGGTGGTCGCGGCGGCGGCGGCGATCGCCCTGCCGACGGTGCTGCTGGCGTTCCTCTATGGGCAGAGCCGCATCTTCCTGGTGATGGCGCGGGACGGCTTCCTGCCGCCCTCGCTCGCGGCGATCTCGAAGCGGGGGACGCCGGCGCGGATCACCGCGGTGACGGCGGTGTTCGTGGCGATCCTGGCCGGGCTGCTG
Source organism: Parasphingomonas zepuensis (assembly GCF_036663735.1). Taxonomy (NCBI): domain Bacteria; kingdom Pseudomonadati; phylum Pseudomonadota; class Alphaproteobacteria; order Sphingomonadales; family Sphingomonadaceae; genus Parasphingomonas; species Parasphingomonas zepuensis. The sequence continues at coordinate 70,738 of NZ_JAXOJO010000002.1, forward strand.
CCGCTCGACGTGATCGCATCGCTGGCCAATGCCGGGACGCTCGTCGCGTTCATCGCGGTAGCGGCGTGCGTGCTGGTGCTGCGGCGGCGGAGCCCCGAGGCGCGGCGGCCGTTCCGCACGCCGTTCGCCTGGCTGGTGGCGCCGGGGGCTATCCTGGGGTGCGGCTATCTGTTCATGAGCCTGCAGCATGTGACTCAGGTGTCGTTCCTGATCTGGAACGGGATCGGGCTGCTGGTGTATTTTCTCTACGCGCGGGCACGGGCGGTGGAGGGGAAGGGCTAAATCTCCCTCTCTCATCCGGAGAAGGACTTGGTTGAATCAGCCCGTGCAGACCAGCGCGAGGATTTCGTCGCCTGAGGGTTGTTCGCTCATCGGCTCGACGAAGGGCCGGGCGGGATCGGCCTGGCGGACGCCGGTCTGGACGCCCTTGTCGTAGAGCTCGGCGCGGCCGATCGTCAGCTGCTTGCTCTGGCAATCGAGCAGCACATCGGCGATCGCATAGCGCGGATCGCCGATCTTGCCGGCGCGCAGGCGGAAATAGCGAAGATTGCCGGAGCTCTTGAGGCTGTCCGTCGCGACGGCGCTGGCATAGCCATCCGCCGTCACGAAATCCTTCCATTCCTCCGCCGCCGCAGCGACGGGGAAGCCGGCGACGGGGAGGGGGGCGACCGCCAGGGCCAGGGACCAGGCGATCGCCTTCATCGGGATTCCCTCAGGCCGCCAGGTTGCGCAGCACGTACTGCAGGATGCCGCCGTGCAGGAAATATTCCAGCTCGTTGACCGTATCGATCCGGCAGCGGGTCAGGAAGGTTTCGGTGCGGCCGTCGGCCCGGGTGAGGATGACCTCGACCTCCTGGCGCGGGCGGATATCCGCCACGTGCTGGATGGTGAAGCTTTCCGAACCGTCGAGCTCGAGCGTCTGGCGCGTCACCCCGTCAGCGAACTGCAGCGGGAGCACGCCCATGCCGACCAGGTTCGAGCGGTGGATACGCTCGAAGCTCTCGGTAATGACAGCACGGACGCCGAGCAGGTTGGTGCCCTTCGCCGCCCAGTCGCGCGACGAGCCGGTGCCATATTCCTTGCCGGCGATGACGACGAGGGGCGTGCCGTCCGCCTTGAAGCGCATCGCGGCGTCGTAGATCGGCATGATCTCGCCGTCATATTTGGACATGCCGCCTTCGACGCCGGGGACCATCTCGTTCTTGATGCGGATATTGGCGAAGGTGCCGCGCATCATCACGTCATGGTTGCCGCGGCGCGCGCCGTAGCTGTTGAAGTCGGCGCGGCTGACCTGATGCTCCTGCAGATAGGTGCCGGCCGGGCTGTCCGCCTTGATCGAGCCGGCCGGGCTGATGTGATCGGTGGTGATCGAATCGCCGAGGATCGCGAGCGGGCGGGCCTCGATGATGTCCTGCACCGGTGCCGGCGTCATGGTCATGCCGTCGAAATAGGGCGGGTTGGCGACATAGGTCGAGCCGGCGCGCCAGCTGTAGGTGTCGGAGCCTTCGACCTCGATGCCGCGCCATTTCTCGTCGCCGGCATAGACGTTGCCGTAGCGCGCGCGGAACATGGTGTCGTCGATGTTGGCGGCCATCACTTCGGCGATCTCGGCATTGGACGGCCAGATGTCCTTGAGGAACACGTCCTCGCCGTCAGAACCCTTGCCGAGCGGGGTTTCGACCATGTCCTGCGTGACCGTGCCCTTGATCGCATAAGCGACGACGAGCGGCGGCGAAGCGAGGAAATTGGCGCGCACGTCCGGCGAGACGCGGCCCTCGAAGTTGCGGTTGCCCGAAAGCACCGAGGCAGCGACGATGTCGTTCTCGTTGATCGCCGAGGATATCTCGGTCGCGAGCGGGCCGGAGTTGCCGATGCAGGTGGTGCAGCCATAGCCGACCAGGTTGAAGCCGAGCGCGTTGAGATCCTCGGTCAGGCCGGCCTTGTTGAGATAGTCAGTGACGACCTGCGAGCCGGGGGCGAGCGAGGTCTTGACCCAGGGCTTGGAGGTGAGGCCCTTCGCGCGGGCCTTGCGGGCGACCAGGCCGGCCGCGACCAAGACCGACGGGTTGGAGGTGTTGGTGCAGCTGGTGATCGCGGCGATCACGACGTCGCCGTCGCCGATATCGTCCGGCCGGCCTTCGACTGCGGCGCGGACGGGCTGCTCCTTCTTGTAGACCTTGAACAGATCGCCGTTGAACACTTCGTCGACCTTGTTGAGCGAGACGCGGTCCTGCGGGCGCTTCGGGCCGGCGAGGCTGGCCTGGACGGTGCCCATGTCGAGCTCGAGCGTGTCGGTGAAGACGGGATCAGGGCTGTTCTCGTCGTGCCACAGGCCCTGCGCCTTGCAATAGGCCTCGACCAGCTCGACCGTCTCGTCCGGGCGCGCGGTGAGCTTGAGATATTCGATCGTCTTGGCATCGATCGGGAAGAAGCCGCAGGTCGCGCCATATTCCGGCGCCATGTTGGCGATGGTCGCACGGTCAGCGAGCGTCATCGAATCGAGGCCGGGGCCGTAGAACTCGACGAAGCGGCCGACCACGCCCTTGGCGCGGAGCATCTGGGTGACGGTGAGCACGAGATCGGTGGCGGTGATGCCCTCGCTCATCGCGCCGGTCAGCTTGAAGCCGACGACTTCGGGGATGAGCATCGAGACGGGCTGGCCTAGCATCGCTGCCTCGGCCTCGATTCCGCCGACGCCCCAGCCGAGCACGCCCATGCCGTTGACCATGGTGGTGTGGCTGTCCGTGCCGACCAGCGTATCGGGATAGGCGACGAGATTGCCGTCGCCATGCTCGCCCCAGCTGGCCGAGGACCAGACGCCCTCACCGATATATTCGAGGTTCACCTGGTGGCAGATGCCGGTGCCGGGGGGCACGACCTTGAAATTGTCGAGCGCCTTGGAACCCCATTTGAGGAATTCATAGCGTTCGAAATTGCGCGAATATTCGAGATCGACATTGTCGCCGAACGCCTGGGGCGTGCCGAATTCATCGACCATCACCGAGTGATCGATGACGAGATGGACGGGGACGAGCGGGTTGATCTTGGCCGCATCGCCGCCGAGCTTGGTGATGGCATCGCGCATCGCGGCGAGATCGACCACGCAGGGAACGCCGGTGAAATCCTGCATCAGCACGCGGGCCGGGCGATACTGGATCTCGCGATCGGAGCGGCGCTCCTGCTGCCAGTCGACGATCGCCTTCACGTCCTCGGTGGTGACGGTCTTGCCGTCCTCGAAGCGGAGCATGTTCTCCAGGAGAACCTTCATCGAGAAGGGCAGGCGGCTGATGTCGCCGTACTTCTCGGCGGCATTGGCCAGCGAATAATAATCGTAGGACTTCGAGCCGACCTTGAGCGTGGTGCGGGCGCCGAGCGTATCCTGGCCAATGGCGGTCATCCGGGGTGGGTTCCTTCCCTGTCTGGCCGGGCGCGGCGGGGAGGCGGAAAAGTTCCGCGCGGGCGCGCTCCGGCGATGTGCGAATGCGTAGAGTCGCGCGGGCTTTAGCAAGGGGGTCCCGGTTGGGGAAGGGCGTGGGCGAAGGGATTTTTACGCTGCGCAGCGTCCGTCGTCAGCGCCCCAATCGCGCGCGGGCCGGTGAAGGGAGCCAGAAGATTGGAGAGGGGAAATCGGTGGAGCCGAAGCGCGGCGCCGCCAAATGTCATTTCTCGAATCGGAAGTTCGTTTCGATGCAGCCCTTGTAGGGCCCATTTGCTGCGCCGATCAGCGCGGCACGGTCTTCGTCCTGGGCGAACGCGACTCGTTTGGCGCCATAGCGGACACCTACTGAAGCAGGGCGCTTCTGCAGATCGTAGCTGTACCCGTCGACGTCGATCCGAACCCGCCCTTCCGAAAAGGTGGCGGAGAAGGATTCTCCGCCATCGCAATCATATTGCCGCTCGTCGGTGGGTGCATTGCCCGCGTAGCGGGGGGCGCAGGCGACGAGGGCCCAGCAAACAAACGTCACGATCAGGATCGGCGCCGCGCGCCTGCCGGCTTTTCGACGGTCAGTCGCCATGGTTTCCAATCACGATCGACACCGCCCGGCGATTGGTCGCATAGGACCCATCGTCCGACCCGAGCGCCTCGGGGCGTTCCTTGCCGTAGGAGATCGTCCGGATGCGCGAGGGGGCGATGCCCTCGGCAGCCAACAGCGTCGCCGCGGCACGGGCGCGGCGATCGCCCAGCGCGAGATTATATTCGCGCGTGCCGCGTTCGTCGCAATGGCCTTCGATCGAGAATCCGACATCCGGATGCTGCCGCAGCCACGCCGCCTGCCGCACCAATGTCTGGCGTGCCTCGGCGCTGAGCGTGAAGGAGTCGTAGGCGAAGAGCACGCGGTCGCTCCCCGCTGCGTCGACCAGGTCAGCCTGCAATCCGGCCAGGCCGTTCGGCGCGGCCTGGGACTCGCCAGCTCCGGGCGCATAATTGTTGCCGTCGACCGGCAGTTTCTTGGTGGCGCAACCGGCCAGCATCATCGCGCCAATGGTGGCTGTCAGGATTATCTTGCTCATCATTGTCTCCCCCGGATCGGTCACGCGATCCTTAGAGCGGCGGGAGCAGGGGGCGTTACTATAGGTTTTTTATGCATGGACGGCTCGGGCGGGCCCCGCCTATCCCGGAACTGCGAGCACCGCCACCGCGCTCCCCCGCGCGGAATTCCCCCTCCTGAAGGCGGTGCTCCACTCACCACGGCGGCGGGCAGGCCATTGCTCCCGCGGACTTTGCCCAGCCGCCGTGGACCAGCCCGCATATGAGGGTAGAGTCGGTGCGGGGGCGATTGGGGCAACAGGATAGGGCAATTGCCAACCGATGATTGATCCTCCCGCCTCGCTGCTCGGGACGATGCGTAAAGTGACGCTGCATCTGAGCGGCGGACAGTTCCTGCTCACGCTCGTGCTCGTCACCCTGTCCGCCACGGGCTCTTTCGCCGCTGCCCATTATTATGGCGAGGTCGCGGCGGCGCTGGTCTTCGTGCTCGGCATCACGGTGGCCGGTGCGCTGTGCGGCCTCGCCTCGGCCCTGATCGCTGCGCTGGTCGCGTTCCTCATCTACAATTTCTACCTGACCGAGCCGGTTCTGACCTTCCGGCTCGCCACCGGCAGCGATATCGCGCCGCTCGTCATCTTCAACCTGTGCGCGCTGGTGTCCGGCGTGCTCGCGGGCCGGCTCAAGGATCATGCCGAAGCTGCCCGGTCGAGCAACCTCCAGCTCAATAGCCTGTTGGAGCTGAGCCGTGCGCTGCAATCCGCCCAGCGGCTCGAGGATGTCATCGCGACGGTGGGCAAGGCTTCCCATGAGGTCCTGGGGGCAAGGGTCGCCCTGTTCCGTGCCGATGGCGAGGATCTGATCCCCCTCGTTTCCCCGTCGAACAACGGCCAATGGCGGCGTTTCGCCGAGACCCTGTTGTCGAGCCCGGCGCCGATGCGCCAGGGCACGCTGATCGGCCGCCGTCTCGACGGCGGTACCGCGCTGCCGATCGTGATGATCGTAGAGCCGTTCCGGCCACGCGGATTCGAGCCGGCCTTTGTCGACGCGCTCGGCAACGTAGTCGCGTTGGCGCTCCAGCGCGCCGCTCTGTCCGAACAGATGACCGAGCGCCGCGCATCTGCCCGGGCGGAAGAGCTGAAGACGGCGCTGCTCGCTTCGGTAAGCCATGATTTCCGCACGCCGCTGACCGCGATCAGCGCGTCGGCATCCAGCCTGATCACCTATGGCGAAAAGCTCGATCCGGAAACCTCGTTGCGATTGCTGCAAGGCATCGTCGAGGAGGGAGAGCGGCTCAACCGGTACACCGCGAACCTGCTCGAGATGAGCCGGCTGGAAAGTGGCAGCGGGCCTGCCTCGCTGCAGGTTCTCGGTGTGTCGGAGATGGTCGCGGCGGCGATCCAGCGGGTGCGGTCGCGCGCAGGCGCGCGGACGATCGTCCTGCAGCATCCCGAATCCGATCTGCAGATCGCCGCGAACCCCGCATTGTTCGAGCTCGTGCTGATCAACATCCTCGACAACGCGATCACCTACAGCGAGGAGTTCACCCGTATCCGGATCGAGATATCCGGCCGCGACGGGCTTTGCGATATCGTCATCGCGGATGAAGGCTATGGCATTCCCGCGCAGGATGCCGAGCGCGTGTTCGACCGTTTCTACCGCGTCGCGCGCAGCGAGGCGTCGCCGCGCGGGAGTGGGCTCGGGCTGGCGATCGCCAAGGGTTTCGTCGAGGCGCTGGGCGGCACCATCGGGGCGACCGTCCCGGGGATCGAGGGGCGCGGCACCCGCATCACCATCAGCCTTCCGCTTGTCGAAGGGATTGGCACCACATGACTCATATCCTCCTCGTCGATGACGAGCCTTCGCTGATCGCCGTGCTCCAGCCGGTTCTGGGCGCCGCCGGTTATCAGGTGATCATCGCGACTGACGGCAGCAGCGCATCACGCCTCGCATTGGACGAACGCCCGGACGTGGTTCTGCTCGATCTCGGCCTGCCCGACATGGACGGCAAGGAAGTCATCCGGCGCATCCGCGCGGCCAGCGCCGTGCCGATCATCGTGATCTCGGCGCGGCACCAGGAAGTGGAGAAGATCGCCGCGCTCGACAATGGCGCCGACGACTATGTCAACAAGCCGTTCGAAATCGGCGAGTTGATGGCGCGCATCCGCGCCGCGATCCGACGCGGCAAGAGCCTGGAAAGCGAGCCGGAGACCTATTCGGGCGGCTCGCTCGACATCGATTTCCCGGCGCGGCAGGTCATGCTCGACGGCGAACCGGTCAAGCTCTCTCCCAAGGAGTTCGATCTCCTGCGCGTTCTCGCGCTCAGCGCCGGACAGGTAGTGACGCACAAGCGGCTGCTGGCCGCGGGCTGGGGATCGGAAGGCGCCGACAGCCAGTATCTGCGCGTCTATATGGGCCTGCTGCGCCAGAAGATCGAAGAAAACCCCAGCGATCCCCGCTTGCTGCTGACTGAACCGGGTGTCGGCTATCGCCTGACACCGGGTGCGTGAGATGACGGGATGATCGATGTACGAACTCGCGAGGCATTGGGACAAAGCCGGTTGCCGGGGCTGGAAGCGCTCCATCACTTCTCGTTCGGGCAATATCAGGAGTCCGCGCGGAGCCGCTGGGGCGCCCTGACCACCCTCAACCACAATATCCTCGACCCGCGCGCCGACATGCCGCCGCACGCCATCGACGGCGTCGATATCCTGACGATCGTCCGCAAGGGCGTGATCGCGCACCGCGTCAACATGGACGATGTCGACCGCACATTGGCCGGCGAGGTGCAATTGCTTTGCCCGGGGCGCGGTATCACGCATGCCCAGAGCAATCCCGGCGCCAGGCCTGCGGAATTCGTCGAAGTCCGGCTGCGGATGGAGACAGTGCCGGAGCGCATACAACGGCGCACCGTGAGATTTCCCAACCGTACCCAAACCGGACGTCTCGCGCTGCTCGCCAGCGGGTTTCGGGAGGACCGTCTCGCGATGCCGTTGCAATCGCATACGCGTGTGTTTGGCGCGCGTCTCCCGGCCCGGGGTGCGATCGATTACGCGCTGACGCGATCACGCCACGCCTATGTGATGGCGCTCACGGGTTCGGTGGAGATCGACGGCCAGACCATAGGCCCGCTCGAAGGCGCCGCGATCACGAACGAGACGATGATCCGGATCGAGTCGCGTAAATTCGCCGAAATCCTGCTGATCGACACGCGCTGAACAGGGCAGCGCTATTGATGCTTCGACAAGGCGATGAGCCGGTGCCGGGATACCGGATGCGTCAAACCTCCCTGCGCCTGATCCGGAACGATTGACCGCCGTCAAAAGCAGGCGCTGCGGCGGGTGATAGCTGCGTCGTATCCGCTCGCTTGCGAGCTTTCGGGCGAGACAATGCCGATGAACCAAGGGACACAAGCTGGCCGTGCCTTCTGGCAACGGTCGCACCACCTCAATCGCATGACCTTCGGCGAACTGGTGCGCGCCTATCTCGGCCACTACACGATACTGACCTATCTCGGCCTGACGGCGGCGTCGGTCGGCATCTGGCTGTGGCATCCCGCCGCGGCGCTGCCCACACTGGCTTCGGCCATGCTGGTGATGCTGGCCTATCCGCTGGTCTGGTACGTGCTGCATCGCTGGGTGCTGCACTGTCACTGGATGTTCAAGGTGCCGGCGCTGGCGCGTGTGTGGAAGCGAATCCACTATGATCACCACCGGGATCCCAACCACCTCGAAGTGCTGTTCGGCGCGCTCTACACGACGCTGCCGACCTTGCTGCTCGTCGCCGCGCTGCCGGGCTGGCTGATCGGCGGCGTCGGCGGCGCGGCGGCGGGGTTTGCCGCAGGGCTGCTATGGACCTGCTTCTACGAATTCTTCCACTGCATCCAGCATCTTGCCTACAAGCCCAGGGCGAAGATGCTGGTGATGATGAAGCGGCGCCATCTCGAGCATCATTTCCATGACGAGGACGGCAATTTCGGGATCACCAACTTCTTGTGGGATCGCCTGTTCGGCACGCTCTATATCCGCGCCGACCGGCCGGCCAAGAGCCCGACCGTCTTCAACCTGGGCTATACGGAGGAAATGGCGGCCCGCTATCCCTGGGTCGCAAGGCTTTCGGACGCGGAGGCGAGGGACATGCACGGCGGCGGGCGAAGAACGCGGGCCTGATGCCGCAGCGAAGCCGCCGGCGCCCGTCCGATGACACGGTGCCTGATCTGTATCATCCGGGGACGGCGATTGGCTCGCCACGGTGGAGTGCCGCTATCCCGTCCTGTACGCCGGAGGTGTGCATACTCACCTGATATTCAGCAACACGGCCTTGCTCGATGACGATGCCGGCGATGACAATCCCGGCGGCGAGAAGCTTGCGCAGCTGATTGCCGCGGGGCTGCCGGGCCATGGCTTCCAGCTCAAAAGGCTCGCCCATGAAGATTGGGGCTGGGTCGTCATGATCGACAATCCCGCCTTCTCGTTATGGGTGGGTTGCGGCCCGCACCCTGATCAACAGGACGGCCATCTCTGTTTCATCGAACCGGGCAAGCCGAGGATCTGGCGATGGCTGAAGCGGATCGACACGACCGAAACCATCTCCGCGCTTGCAGTTGCCCTTGAATCGATCGTCGGATCGGCGGCCGGCACCACTGGGATGCGGTGGTGGTCCGAAGACGAGGCGCGCCTGTAGGGGGCATGCTATGCGTTGCCTGCCAATGGGCGGCAGGAGGATGCAGTGCGGAGCAGATCGACCCGAATGAATCGCACATCGCCCGTTCGATGCCGGTGATCGTCACCTATGGTGGCGCCGCGCTGGCGGAGATTGCCGGCTGCTTCGCCTTCTGGGCGTGGCTGCGCCTTGGCAAGTCGCCCTGGTGGATCGTGCCGGGCATGGTCTCGCTGGCATTGTTCGCGTGGTTGCTCACCCGCGTCGATGCCGATGCGGCGGGGCGCGCTTATGCGGCCTATGGCGGCGTCTATATCTGCGCCTCGCTCGGCTGGCTCTGGGCTGTCGATGGCGTCCGGCCCGACCGCTGGGACGTGGCGGGCGGGATCGTCTGCCTGATCGGCGCCGGGATCATCCTGTTCAGTCCGCGCACGGCCTGACCCCACGCGAAGGATCAGGCAGCACGCCGCCGCGCCGTCGCCCAGGCCATCAGCGTCGGCAAGACCAGCAGCGTCAGGAGCGTCGCGGTGAGCAGCCCGCCGATCACCACGGTGGCCAGCGGCTTCTGCACCTCGGCGCCGGCACCCGACGCGATGGCCATTGGCACGAAGCCGAGGATCGCGACCAGCGCGGTGGTGACGACCGCGCGCAGGCGGCTGGCCGCGCCCTCGATTGCCGCCGTGATGGCATCAGCGCCATCAGCGAGGCGCTGCCGGATGCTCTGCATCAGGACCAGGCCGTTGAGCGTCGCGACGCCGGAGACGGCGATGAAGCCGACCGCGGCCGAGATCGAGAACGGCATGCCCCGCAGCAGCAGCGCCAGCGCGCCGCCGACCAGTGCCAGCGGAACGCCGGCGAACACCAGGCCCGCTTCGGCGACCGAGCCGAGCGCGAGGAACAGCAGCACGCCGATCACCAACACCACCAGCGGCACGATCAGCAGCAGCCGGGCGCTGGCGCGTTCGAGATTTTCGAACTGGCCGCCCCATTCGAGCCAGCTGCCCGGCGGGACAGGGACTCCGGCGGCGACCTTTGCGCGGGCCTCACGCACGAAGCCGCCGAGATCGCGCCCGCGGACATTGGCCTGGATGACGATCCGGCGCTTGCCGTTCTCGCGGCTGATCTGGTTGGGCCCGTCGGCCGTGTCGAACCGGGCGACGGCGGACAGCGGCACGGTGGGCGCGCCCGCCGTCTCCTCCTCGGGCAGGACCGGCAGCTGCGCCATGACCGCCGGATCGTCGCGCAGCGCATCCGACAGCCGCACGACGACCGCGAACTTGCGATCGCCCTCAAGCACATGGCCTGCGTCGCGCCCGCCAAGGCCGATGGCGAGCGCGTCGGCCGCGTCGCTGGCATGGATGCCAAGCGAGGCGGCGGCGGTGCGATCGACCGAGGCGGTGATCGTCGGCTGGCCCGAAATCTCCTCGACCCGCACGTCGGCCGCGCCGTCGATCCCGCGCAGCGTGGCGGCGATCCGGTTGGCTGCACGGCCGAGCACGGCGAAATCGTCGCCATAGATCTTGACCGCGACGTCCGACCGGACGCCGGCGATCAGCTCGTTGAAACGCATCTCGATCGGTTGCGTGAATTCATAGCCGTTGCCGAGCAGCTTGCCGAGCTGGCCTTCCATGCGGGCGACCAACTTCGCCTTGTCGAGCCTGGGATCGGGCCATTCGGCGCGTGGCTTCAGCATGACGAAAGTGTCCGAGATGCTGGGCGGCATCGGATCGGACGCGACCTCGGCCGTGCCGGTACGGGCGAAGACCAGCGCCACCTCGGGATTGCGCTTGATCGCGCGTTCCACCTGGAACTGCATCGCCTGGCTTTGCTCGAGCGAGGTGGAAGGCACGCGATATGCCTGGATCAGCAGGTCGCCTTCATCGAGCGTCGGTACGAACTCGCGGCCGAGGCTGAGGAACGCGACCAGCCCGATCAGCAGCGCCGCCACGCCGCCGAGCGCGACGGCGCCCGGATGCGCGACTGCCTTGCGCAGCAACGGCGTATAGCGCGCCTGGAGTGCGGCGACGGCCCTGGTCTCGCGGTGGACCGCCGGCTCGCGGACGAACAGCGCGACCATCGCCGGCACGAAGGTGAGCGAGAGGATGAACGCGCCGGCAAGCGCCAGCATGACGGTGGCCGCCATCGGGCCGAACATCTTGCCCTCGACGCCCTCGAACGCCAGCAGCGGTGCATAGACGAGCAGGATGATCGCTTGGCCGAACGCGGCCGGACGCGCCATTTCCCTGGCGGCCTCGGCGGCGAGCGACAGGCGCTCGGCCATGGTCAGGCTGCGGCCGAGCGCGGCGCGCGATGCGCCCAGCCGGGCCAGGCTGTGTTCGATGATCACGACCGCGCCATCGACGATCAGCCCGAAATCGAGCGCGCCGAGGCTCATCAAATTGGCGCTGATGCCGAACCGGTTCATCGCCGCGGCCGCGAACAGGAAGGACAGCGGGATGACTAGGGCGGTGATCAGCGCGGCGCGGATATTGCCGAGCGCGACGAACAGCACGACGACCACCAGCAGGGCGCCGAGCGCGAGGTTATGCTCGACCGTGGCGATCGTCGCATCGACCAGCTTGGTGCGATCGAGCGCTGGGCGGACGATCACGCCGGGCGGGAGGCTCGGCCCGATTTCGAGCAGCCGTGCGCCGACGCGTTTCGCGACCGCGCGGCTGTTCTCGCCCTGCAGCATCAGCGCGGTGCCGACGACGACTTCGCGCCCGTTCGCGCTTGCCGAGCCGAGCCGCGGGGCACGGCCGATCTCGACCGTCGCGACGTCCGATACGCGGATCACCTGGCCGCCGCGGTTGAGGATAGGGGTCTGGGCGAGCTCCTCGACCGTGCGGATGCGTGCATCGGCGCGCACCACATAGGCCTCGCCCGCGCGGCTGACATAGCCCGCGCCGGCGATGCGATTGGCATGTTCGAGCGCCTCGACCAGCTGGACCAGCCCGACGCGATAGGCGGCGAGCTTCGCCGGATCGGGATGGACGGCATATTCCTTGACGTAGCCGCCCAGCACATCGACCCCGGCGACGCCCGGCACGGTGCGCAGCTGCGGCGCGATGATCCAGTCCTGCACGGTGCGCAGATAGGTCGCCCGGGCGAGATCGCCGGTGAGGCGTTCGCCCTCCGGCGTGACATAGACGGCACCCGGCTTCGCCGCCGGGCCGCTGAACTCGACCGTCCAGATATAGACTTCGCCGAGACCAGTGACGACCGGGCCGAGCGACGGCGTGACGCCGTCCGGCAGATCGGCGCGGACGGCCTGGAGCCGTTCGTTCACGAGGTTGCGGGCGGTGTAGATATCGGTGCTGTCCTGGAACACCGCGGTGATCTGCGAGAAGCCGTGGCGCGAGAGCGAGCGGGTGCCGATCAGGCCGGGCAGGCCGGTGAGCGCGGTTTCGACCGGGAAGGTGACCTGGCGCTCGACCTCTTCCGGGCCGAGCGCGGCGGCAACCGTCGTCACCTGAACCTGCCGGTTGGTGATGTCCGGCACCGCATCGATCGGCAGGCGGGTCAGTTCGCGCAGGCCGAATCCGGCCAGCACCAGGGCGATGAGCACGACAAGCCAGCGCCGGCGCACGGAAAGATCGATCAGTCGGTCAAGCATGGTCAGTCCTCATGCCCGCCTTCGCCCTTGGCGAGTTCGGCCTTGAGCAGGAAAGCGCCGGGGCCGGCGATGCGTTCGCTGCCGGTGAGGCCTTGCCGGATTTCGGTGCGGCCCGATCCGGACGGTCCGGTGACGACAGGGCGGACGCGGAAGCCGCCGGCTTCGGCGACGAAGACGCTCGGCACGCCGTCGATCGTCTGCACCGCTTCGCTCGGCACGGTGATGGCTGTCCCGCTGCCGGCGGCAAGCCGTGCCGACAGAATGGTGCCGACTGGTGGCGCGGCGCCCATCGCGCGGGCGCGGACGATGCCGGGCGCGCCGCCGGTCCCCGGGGCGACCGCGGTGACGACCGCATCGATCGCACCGCCGCCGGGCAGCTGCGCCCTGATCGTGGCGCCGGGATGGACAAGGCCGAGGCTCGCCGGCGGCATGTCGAACAGCAGTTCGACCAGCATGGGGTTGGCGAGCGTCCCCACCTCCCCACCGGTCGCGATCACGCTGCCCGGGGCTACCGTGATCCGGTTGACGATGCCGGCGATCGGGCTGCGGACGACGAGCAGTCCGTTCGATCCGGGGGAGCCCTGCGCGGCCGTCTGGGCGCGGGCGGCGCGCAGCTCGGCCTCGGCCTTCAGGGATGTCGCGCGGGCGGCTTCCCAATCCTGCCGGGCGGATACGCCGGCGTCGAACAGGCGGCGTTCGCGCGTGGCGCCGGCGCGGGCGGCATCGACGCCCGCGGCGGCGGCATCGAGCGCGGCCCTTGTGGCGGCGCCGTCGGCGCTGCGCAGGGTGGCGATCGCTGCGCCGACGCCGACGCGCGTGCCCGCGGCGACGTGGACGGAAACGACGGTTCCGCCGATGGGGGCGCCGACATTCGCTTCGGCATTGGGCGCGAAGACGACGCGACCGGCGAGCAGCAGATCGGCACCGCCGCCGCGTTCGGGCTGGACGATATCGACGCCTGCCGCCGGGGCATCGGCTGGCTGGAGCGGGACGAAGCCGGGCGGTGCATGCGCTTCCGCCCCTTCTTCATGGTTAGCTTGCGCTACCTCGGCAGGGCCGGTGAAGCGCGCGACGCCGAAGCCGATGGCGCCGGCAGCGACGAGGCCGGCAGCGCCGAGGGCGAGGAATTTGCGATCGATCGTCATGAGATCGCGCCTGCCAGGCTGACGCCACCGAGCCGGGCGAGTTCCGCCGCAGCCTCGATCCGCGCCAGGCGCACCTCGATCGTTCGGGACCTTGCGTCGATCAGCGCGCGGCGCGCGGCGAGCAGCTCGATCAGCGGCAGCTTGCCGCCGTCGTAGCCGATCCGGGCGAGCCGATAGGCTTCGGCGGCGGCGGCTTCACCCTCGCCGGCGGCCGAGACACGGGCCTCGGCCGCGCGGACCCGGCTGCTTGCCGATCGGCGCTCAGCCCCGGCCGAGGCAGTCGCGTCGGCGAGCCGTGCTTCGGCGCCGCGCGCGCCGGCGGCGGCGCTGTCGACGGAGCCGCGATTGCGATCGAACAGCGGAAGCGGGACCGATACGCCGGCGATCAGTGCGGTGGCGCCGGCGCCTTCGAGCCGGCGGGCGCCGAGGCTGACGGTGAGATCGGGGATGGCGCGGCGGCGCTCGCTGCCGATGCGCCACTGCGCTGCATCACGCTCGGCGCGGGCCACACTGACGGCGGGGGTATCGTCGCGGCTGCCGGCCAGCGTGGGCAGGGGCGCGTCGAGCAGGCCGCCGGCGACTGCGGTGAAGCCGGTCGGGGCGCCAGTAAGGGCACCGAGGCGGGCGAGCGCGGCATCATTCTCCGCCTCAGCGCCAGCGAGATCGCCCCGCGCGGTCGCTACGGCGGCGTCGGCCTGGACGCCGCGCACCCGTGCCTCGCGGCCATGCTCGACGAGCAGATGGGCGGCGCGCGCGTCCTGTGCGGCCAGATCGAGCGCTTCGCGCGCTATGGTGAGTCGCGCGGCCATTGCCTCGGCCGTGGCATAGGCGACCGCGAGATCGCGGGCGAAATCGGCGCGGACCTGCCGCGCACGGGCGCCGGCGGTGCGCAGTTCGGCATCGGCCGTGGCGGCGCGGGCGGCGCGCTTGCCGCCAAGCTCGAACGGCTGCTGCACCGTCAGCGTCGTTTCGGCCTGGTCGAACCGGCCATAGGGGCGGCTGCCGGCGAAATTCTCCACTTCGGCGCCGAGCGTCGGATTGGGCCGGGCACGCGCCTGGCGCGCGAGGCCGCGCGCGACGTCGATCTCGGCATCGCCGGCTGTCAGCCGGGGGGCGGAATCGGCGGCGCGGCGCAGCAGCTCCGGGAAGGCGGGCGCGACCTGAGCCGCGGCGGGGGCGCCGAAGGACGAGGCGGCAGCCACGGCGACGGCCGCGGCAAGGATGGCATGCATGGGACTGGACTCCTGACGGACAGCGCAAGCCCGGCCGGCATCGCTGCCGGCGGACGTCGGGCGTGATCGTCAGGCCTGGGGTGGGCGCAGGGCCGGGTCAGTCCCGGTCGAGTGAAGCGCCGCAACCGGCACTGCGCAGCGAATTGCCGGTGCAGTGGTACGGGTGCGGGCCTGCATCAGCTGGACGACGCTGAGATCGTGGCCATGGCAGACGCCGTGATGGTGCGGCGTGGCCCGATCAGAATCGGCCGGAACCTCGTCCGCATCGCCCGCGCTGTGTTCGCCATGCGCAGCGGCGACCGAGTCGATGGGCAGCATCGATTCCGTCGCATGCGCGCCGGTTCCGGCCCACAAGGTCAGGACCAGCATCAGGCAGGCAAGGAGGGGGAGCAGGCGACGCATCGTTCGGCTCCCTATCACCCGGCGCTTGGCCGGGGAAGGATCGTTGCGCCGAAGGGCAGGCCGAGCTCCGCGGAGGCCTGGCGGATGATCTGCGCGCCGCCCCACAGGCCGAGCCCGGCCATGATCGCGGCGACGATCAGATCGGGCCAGGCCGTGCCGGTGCCGAACACGCCGAGCGCGGCGAGCAGCACCGCTAGATTGCCGATCGCATCGTTGCGCGAGCAGATCCACACCGAGCGCATGTTCGCGTCGCCCGTGCGGTAGCGATAAAGGAGCGCCGCGACCGCGACATTGGCGAGCAAGGCGATGAAGCCGACCGCACCCATCACCTCGGCCTGAGGTGCCGATCCGTGCAGCGCGCGCCACCCGGTCGCACCGAGCACGACGAGGCCGAACAGGAAGATCGTGCCGCCCTTCAGCAACGCCGCCCGGGCACGCCAGGCGAGCGCCATGCCGGCGACGCCGAGGCTGATCGCGTAATTGGCGGAATCGCCGAGGAAATCGAGCGCGTCGGCCTGCAGCGCCTGCGATCCACCGGCGACGCCGGCGATAAGCTCGCCGACGAACATCGCCGCGTTCACCGCGAGCGCGATCCACAGCACGCGCCGCCAGCGCGGATCGCTGGTCCCCTGTGGCTTGTCGCCCGCGCAGCTGGTGCAGACCATCATCGTCCTCTCGACTTTTCCCGAGTCGGACCGGCATATGCACCCTGTAGCAACTGCAGGGTCAAGCGCATGGCGGCATTCACCATCGGCCAATTGGGCAAGGCGACCGACACCAAGGTGGAAACCGTGCGCTATTACGAGCGCATCGGCCTGCTGGCGCCGCCGGGCCGGACCCAGGGCAATTACCGGGCCTATGGCGGCGATGCGCTGTCGCGGCTGAGCTTCATCCGTCGGGCGCGCGACCTCGGCTTCTCGCTCGACCAGGTCCGCGAGCTGCTCGATCTGGCGGAACAGGGACAGCGCGATTGCGGATCCGTCGACGTGCTGGCGGTAGCGCACCTCGCCGAGATCGATCGCAAGCTGGCGGACCTGAGCGCATTGCGGCGGGAACTGGGGGCGCTGGTCGAATCGTGCGAGGGCGGCACGATTTCCGACTGCCGCATCCTGGAGGCGCTGGCGCCGCGCTAGAACAGGGCGCCGTCGGCTGGATCACTTCTCCCGCTCGCCCTGAGCTTGTCGAAGGGCCGTTCTTTCTTCCGCGGAAGAGAAGAGCAGGGCTTCGACAGCCCCGGATCAAGTCCGGGGCCGAACGGAGTGTGGGGATCGACGCAGCTCGAAATGCGATGGCGGGCTCAGGCCGGTAGGGTGACCCACACATCGACCGGCACGACGACCTTGCCGGGGGCAGGCTTGCCGACATCGACGCGCTGGGCGGTGACGCGCTCGCCCGTGGTGAGGACGAAGCCGGCGCCGGGGCGGGGCATGCGGCCAAAGGTCATTTTCTGGATCGGCGCGCCGGTGGCAGCGTTCATGATGGTGGCGATGATGCTCATCGCGGGGCGATAGACGGGGTTCGGCCCGGCTGTCGATGGGCCGAATCTCCCGTGCTTTCGCCTCGTCGTGTCAATGGGTCCGGCCCGCTTCCGGAACCTGGTGTCAGCGGGCCGAGGTTATTGCGGGACCGTCTCGTTGGCCTCGGCCTCGTCGCGGCGGACGCGGGCGGTCATGCCGGTCGCGTCGGCATCGTCGAGCGTCTGGGCGTCGGGATCGGGCGGGGTCTCGCGCGGCTCGACGTCCACCGTGGCGGCGTTGGTGGTTTCCGCTGGCGGCGGCGCCTCGACCGGCACCACGACCTCCGCCGGTGCTTCCTCGTTCACGGCATTCTCCACCGGCGCCGGCTGATCCGGTGTCGATGAGTCGCACCCTGCCAGGGCGGCGAGCGCCACCAATCCGGCGGCGATCCCTGCAGTCTTGCCCCGTAATGTCATTATCGTGTCAGCTCCTCGAGTTCAGGCAGGACCAGCCGTCCCGATCGTGCCTCGATCTTGGCGGCCAGGGTACGATCCCAGCCATAAGGGTCGGCGCGAAAGTTCATCTGGCCGCTCGTGCTGGCGAACGCCGTCCAGTACAGCAGATACACCTCGACCGGCTTGGTCAAGCTCACCCGCAGCGTCTTACCCTTCTCCACCTGCGCGGCGATCGCCTCGGGCGGCCAGGCCGGATCGCCCTTCAGCAGCAGGGCCGCGAGCTCGGCAGGCTTTTCCAGGCGGATGCAGCCATGGCTGGCGAGCCGGCTGAAACTGGCGAACTTCGCGCGCGAGGGCGTGTCGTGGAGATAGACCGAATAGCGATTGTCGAAATCGAACTTGAACCGTCCGAGCGCGCTCTGGTCGCCGGCGGCCTGTTGCAGGCGCTTGCCGTCGAGCACCTTGAAGCCGTTACGCTTGAAATAGCCGGGGCTCTTGCGCTCCTTCGGCCATAATTCCTTGGTCGCGATCGAGGTCGGCACGTTCCATGGCGGATTGATGACGATGCTGTGGATGGTCGAGGACAGCATCGGCGTCTCGTCGCCGGGGCGGCCGGTGACGGCGCGCATCGACATGACGGGCGTATCGCCGTCGAACACGGTCAGCACCGCGGCGGCGATGTTGACCTGGATGCGATCGCGCGGCAGCTCCTGCGGCAGCCAGCGCCAGCGTTCGAGATTGGCCATGATCTGGCGGACGCGCTCGTCGGCGGGCACGTTGAGCGCGGCGAGCGTCTGGCCGGCGACCACGCCGGCCGGGTTGAGCCCGTAACGGCGCTGCGCACGCTGCACATCCTCGAGCAGCGCGGCATCGAAGGTATCGCCGGTGGCGACGACATCCTTGTCCTCGGCAGCGAGGCGCTGGCGCAGCGCGAGGACGCGGGGGCCCTTGGCGCCGAGTGTCAGGTCGGGCCCGGCCTCCAGCGTCTGCCAGCCGCCGGCCGCGGCGATGGCGCGGTAGGTGGCGAGGCCCTTCACCAGTCCGTCATAGCCCGCATAGGGCGGCGGCAGCGCGGCGATCCACGCCGCCAGCCGGTCGCGCCGGACTGCGTCGGCAAAGCCGGGCAGGGGATCGTAAGGCGGCGGCCTGAGGCCCCAATCGTCCTGGAAATCGGCGGTATCGAGCCGCCCGGCATGGACCGCACGGGCATGATCGAGCGCGGCGCGGATCAGCGCTTCTCCATCGAGCCGGGTGGACGGGGCCGGCGGCACGGCGCGCAGGCCCTGCGCCATCGCATCGCCGGCGAGCATCGCGCGCAGCCGATCGGCCTGGGCGGGGCTCAGCACCGGCAGCGGCACGGCCGACAACGCCTGAGGTGCCGGAACCGTTCGGGCGACCGGGGGCGGCGCGACCGACTGGCCGGCCTGGGCCGGCGCGGCCAGCAGCGCGGGCAGCACCGTTACCGCGGTGAACCAGCGCGCGAGCATGCTGCGCCTTCCGTCTTGAGCACCGAATTCGCGAGTCATCATCATCCTGTCGTTAGCGGCGGCCAGGGCCGTTTCGCACGCCGGGTATCGCCCTAGTATGAACAGGCAGGGGATTTCCAGTGCAACCACGACCTTACGGGTCATTTGGGCGGCGCCGGCGTCGCCGCGGGATCGGGCGTATCGTCGATAAGCCAGCTATGATTCTCGACGATGATCGAGGCGACTGCCTGGCCGCGTTCGTCGCGCGACGGCCGGAAGCGGAAACGCTCGCGGATCAGGCGGCAGGTGGTCTGGTCGAGCTCGGCATTGCCGCTCGATGAGGTCACGGCGCATTCGGTCACCCGCCCGCTCTCGGCGACCAGGTAGCGCACGCCGACCGTGCCCTGGATCAGCGCTTCCTTTGCGGCACGCGGATAGTCCGAATCCTTCAGCCGGCCGCGGAGCCAGCGCGGCGGGATGCCGCCGCCATCCCCGTCGCCATCGCCGGCCCCGCCGCTGCCGGTACCATTGCCCACGCCGCCGGACCCCGTGCCCGGGCCAGGCACGGTCGAGGCGCCGGTCGAGGGATCATTGCCGATGCCGGGTTTCAGGGCTGCGACCACCGGCGGCGGGATCGTTACCTGTACGATCGGGACGGGCACGACGATCTCGGTCGCCTTCGAGCGCAGATTGGGCGGTGAGGCCGCGCCTTCCCTTTTGGTGCTGCGGACCGGATGGGGCTTGATCCTCTCGATCGGCGGCCGCGGTGGCGGCAGAACGCCGAACAGCGCGAGCGGGCGCTCGACCAGGCTGGGCAGCGGCACCGCCAGCCCGACGACCAGCGCATAGACCAGCAGCGCCAGCAACGCGGCGGCGCCAAGCGCGGCGCCGGTCCGTTCGGGAGGACTTGCGCGAACAGTCATGAGTGCGGGCCGGTTGCCATAAGCGAACAACGACCCTGCGGCCCAAAAGGATGAACCGGCGCTGGCTGTGGCTGGACTTCAGGAAATCGACAGGCCGATGATCGCCCCTGCCTGGACGACCGCGATCAGCATCAGCCAGGTGAAGAATGGCTGTTTGCGCGTCTTGTGACGGAACAGCTGCCGCGCCAGGAACGCGCCGGGCGTGCCACCGATCAGGGCCAGCCCGAGCAGATCGGCCTCGGGAATGCGGCGCAGGCCAGCGATCGCGCGGCTTTTGTCCTGCCAGAAGCGCAGGATCGTCCAGGCGTTGATGGCGAGCAGGGCGAGGGCGACCGGGAGGATCATGCGGCGATCATTACGCGAAAACCTTACCGATCATGGCCGCGCCGCCTGGCGGCGCGGCCATGTCGCCCGGGCTTATTGAACCGGCGGGGTCGCGGCTGGCGCTGGTACGGCCGCCGGATCCGTGAACTTGATCGCGATGCCGGTCGCGTTGGTCTTGCCCCAGCTCATCGCCGACACGTGCGAGTCGCCATAGGTGGCTTTGATCACCGCGTCCGCGCCGAGCTTCTCGGCCCGCTCCCACAGTTCGCGGTAGATTTTTTCCTGCGAAGCTTCCTTGCTGAACACGGTGGCTTTGCGGACCCCTGCCTGGACCTCGCCGATCACCGTATAGGGCCGATCGGTGATATCATAGGCGAACACCGGCACGCCGACGTCCTCGTTGACCACGACATAGGTCTTGGCCGGCTTGTCCTTGGCGATGGCTGGCGCAGCGCCAGTCGCGAGCAGGACCGCGAGCGAAAGTGAAATGCTGCCTCTCATGATGCACCCCCAGTATAGATCGTTGCGCCGAGTATTCCGGCTGGCGCATTGTGGCGGATGAAGGGAGCAACTGCAATAACTTGCAGCAATTCTTCGGCGCGAGCATGATAGCCGCAAGGGGAGGATTCTAGTCATGATTCTGTCTTGTTTCGCAGCTGCAGCATTGGTCGCCGTTCCGGCACAGGCAAGTGTCCAGCCGCTGCCGGCGACTCAGGAGTCGCCGGCAGCGACCGCGACGCTGGCGCAGGACACGCCGGTCGAGCTGATGGCGCCGACCGAGGTGAGCACCGCGCGGGCGACAGCCGGCACCATCTTCAAGCTGCGCGTCAATCGCGCGATCGAGGTCGACGGGCGCGTCATCATCCCGATCGGTACCACCGCATTTGGCCGGGTGGTTGAGGCCACCGATTCAGGCGGCCTCGGCAAATCGGGCCGGATGACCGCGCGGTTGATGCATATCCAGCTCGGCGAGGCAGAGATTCCCCTGGAGGGCGAACTGAGCGCCAAGGGCACCGGCGCCGGATCTGCCGGGGTCGCGATTCTGCTCACCGGCTGGGCCGGCTTCTTCCACCGCGGCAACAATGCGAAGATCAAGGCGGGCGAGATCCTGACCGGTTTCGTCGCGCAGGATGTGACGCTCGACCTGTCGACACCCGTCGCCCGGCGCATCGACGCGGCCAGCGCGGTCCTCACGCCCGCGGCCACCGCGACGGCGCCGTGAGAGCCGCGACAGCCATCGCGGCGTGGCTGGCGGTCCTCCTGGCCTCCGCGTCGGCCAATGCGCGCGACGTAACGCTGCATGCCGGCACTGCGGTGCCGCTGGCGACGAATGAAGCGCTGTCGAGCAAGACTCATGTGAAGGGCGCGATCGTCGCGCTGGTGACGACCGAGGATGTGCAGGCGGACGGCGTGGTGGCGATTCCGCGCGGCACCGCGGCGACTGGCCAGGTGATCGACGCGCGGGCAACGGGCGGGCTGGGGACCGCGGGGCGGCTCGTCGTCAGGCCATTGTATCTGCGCCTCGGTCAGCGGACGGTGCGGCTGGCAGGCGCTGCTTCGGAAAAGGCCAGCGTCTCGGTCGGCGGGGTGGCGGGCATGGTATTCCTTACCCCGATCTTTTCCGGCCGGAGCGCGGCGATCCCGCCGGGTACCGCGATGCCCGCGATCGTCGAGAAGACAGTGGTGCTGGTAACACCCGAACCCTGACGCGCCGTAGCGCTCAGCCGGCCGCCCGCCACCCAATTCTTTTGCAATGCACCATAATCGTCATCGTCCTGCAACCGAGCGGTCCTAGGCGCGCCACAAGACGCAAAAAAGGGACCTGCCATGACGATCCGTTCAACCATCCTCGCGCTCAGCTGCCTGCCGGCGCTGGCGATCGCCTCCGCGGCGCACGCCCAGACCGCCCCCGAAGCGGTGACGGTGGAGCAGGCGGCGCCCGAGGCGGCGGACGGGGACATCGTCGTCACCGCCCAGCTCCGGCGCCAGAATGCGATCGACGTGCCGATCGCGCTGACGGCCTATTCCGGGCGCTTCCTCGACGATCTGGGCATCACCGATTTCGAGAAGCTGTCGCGCTATGTGCCGGGCTTCGTCGTGCAGAACCAGTCGCCCAACAATCCGGGCTTCGTGATCCGCGGCATCACGTCGGACAGCGGCAGCGCGTTCAACGAGCCGCGCGTCTCGGTCTTCCAGGACGGCGTGTCGATCTCCAAGTCGCGCGGCTCCTATGTCGAGCTGTTCGATCTGGAGCGGGTCGAGGTGGCGAAGGGGCCGCAATCGACGCTCTATGGTCGCGGCGCGCTGATCGGCGCCGTCAACATCGTCCAGGCCAAGGCCGATCCGAGTGCGCAATATGGCTATTTCCGCGCCAGCTACGGCAATTTCAATGCGTATCAGGTGGATATCACCGCGAATGCGCCGATCACCGATACGCTGGCGATCCGCATCGCCGGCCGGACGAAGAAGCGCGACGGCTATGTCGACAATCTGCTGGCGCAGGGCGACGACCATGACTTCAATTCAGTCGACACCCAGGCGATCCGCGGATCGCTGCGCTGGGCGCCGGGCAAGCTGACCTTCGACCTGATCGGCAATTATCAGGAAGACCATGCGAACGGTACGCCGTTCAAGTCGATCGCCTATAATCCGACGAATCCGGTGACGGGTGCCGTGATCGGCGATCGCGGGCGCAATTCGGGCGCGGCGCTGGCGCCGCAGCCGGGCTTCGAGAACAGCGCGCCGCTTGGGCTCAACCGCACCGTCTGGGGCGGGACGGGCATCGCCAATTACGCGATCGACGAGCATTGGTCGCTCAATGCGATGGGTTCCTATCGTCGCTTCGACGCGCTCGAGGTGTTCGATGCCGACGGTATTTCGCTGCCCGCGCTGACCGCGGCGGAAGACGCGCGCGGCAACCAGACGATGGGCACGCTGCGCCTGTCCTACACGTCCGACCGGCTGACCGCGTTCGTCGGCGGTACCTATTTCCATGAGGATGGCTCGCAGCGCACACCGGCATCGTTCGACGAGCGCGTGGCGCTGGCGCGCGTGGCGAACGCGCTCAATGGCGGCGGGCTGATACCAGGCCGGCCAGCGAGCGATCCCGCTCCAATGAGCGTACTCAGCAATCCTGCCTTCGCCCAAGCGCTGATCCTTGGCATTGCTCGGGCTCGGGGCATCGCGCTGGATAATGATCCGGACCCAGTGAAGGCGGCCGCGAACTCGGCAGCCAAGGCGCTGGCGATTGCCAACAACCTCAAGGCCAATCACCTCGAAAGCTCGACCAACTACGCGCGCACGAACGCAGTTGATCTGTTCGCCGACGCGACCTTCCATGTCACCGACAGGTTCGAGATCGGGGCAGGCGTCCGCTACACGCACGACGACAAGTCGAGCGGCTTCACTGCCTCCGTGCTTAACGGCCGATCGACTCTGGGCGGTTTCATCGGGGCGCTCGGCCTGCCAGCCGCGCAGCGTGCCGCGCTGCTCAACGCGCTGGCGTTGCCCGGCGCGGTGCTGAACACGCTGCCAGCGAGCGTGGTGCCCTTCTTCGGCATCGGGCTTCAGCCGACGGCGGCGAATGGCACGCGGGTCGACCAGGACCTGAAGGATTCCGGTTTCACCTGGCGCGCGACTGCCCGGTACGAGCCGAGTGCCGATGCCAGCCTCTACGCCACCTATGCGCGCGGCCGTCGCCCCGAGGTGCTGAGCGTTTCGGCCCCAAGCGCTCCCTATGGGGCACCGAGCTTCAAGGCGCTGCCGTCCGAAACGGTCGACAGCTATGAAGTGGGTTTGAAGACGGCTTTGCTCGGCCGCAGGCTGTTCGCCGATGGATCGGTATTCCTCTACGATTACAGTAATTTCCAGACGACCGAGCAGATCGGCACCGCGTTCGTAACGACCAATGCCGGCAAGGCGCGGACTTATGGCTTCGAGGGTCAGCTGCGCTACGTCCCGTCCGATGCGCTGATGGTGTTTGCGACCTATGCCTATAATCACGGCCGCTTCACCGAAGGTGCGCGCGACGGCAATCATTTCCGCCTGTCGCCGGACAATGCCGCCTCGGCCGGTTTCACGCTGAAGCAGCCGGTCGGCCCGGTCAAGATCGATTTCACGCCGAGCGTGACCTATCAATCGAGCATCTTCTTCGACGACGATAACGACCGGCCGGCATTGCAGACCCAGAACCTGATCCCCGATCTGGTGCAGGACGAGTCGCAGAAGGGCTACGCGCTGGTCGATGCGCGGCTCGGCGTGGAATCGGCCAATGGCGTGTGGCGGCTGGAAGGCTTCGTGACGAACCTGTTCGACCGCAAATACATCAAGGATGCGGGCAATACCGGCGACGGGCTTGGCCTGCCGACCTTTATCGGTGGCGAGCCGCGCTTCTACGGCGTGTCGCTGACGGTGCGCAGCCGCTAGGGACACCGGCATGCTTTTCCGGCCGAGCGCGCTGGGGCGATTGCGCGGAACCGCGCTCCGCCCTAGCGGTTGGGGGCTGAAATGCTGACGGGAGAATGACAATGCGGATCGTGACGATCGGAACGGCGGCCTTGATCGCGCTGGGGCTTTCCGCCTGCGACAAGTCGGGCACCGCGGTTGGTTCTCCCGTCGCCGATGGCGCGCGTGCCATGGCGAGCCTGAGCACGCCCGTGGGCATCGAGGCGGGCCGCGCTACGGCCAGCGAAGTGGTCGGCGGCCTGCGCTTCACCGTCGATGTGAAGGACCTGCCACCCGGCACGCATGGCGTGCATGTTCACATGACGGGCGCCTGCACCCCGCCGGATTTCGCCAGCGCGGGCGGTCACTGGAATCCTACGGGCATGAAACACGGTGCGATGAACCCTGCCGGTCCGCATGAGGGCGACCTGCCGAACCTGATCGTCGGCACGGATGGACGTGGCACGATCGGCATCACCATCCCCGGCGCGACGATGGCCGGGCTGCTAGATGCCGATGGGTCCGCGCTGGTGGTGCATGCCGCGGCGGACGATCTGATGACCGATCCGTCCGGCAACAGCGGCGCGCGGATCGCGTGCGGCGTGTTCACGGCGGGGTGATCCCCCTCCTCCTCTTTTGGGAGAGGGTGGCCCGAAGGGCCGGATGAGGGGGGAGTTCGGAACACTGGCAAGTGTCTCCGTCACCCTCCCACTGCCTTCGGCAGCGGGCCCCTCCCTCTGCCACCAGGGGAGAGGGGTTTAGATCGCTTCACCGGCCTCTCGGGCCCAGCTTTCGCGGTTGGCCTCCGCCTTCGGCACCAGTCGATAGGCTGCGATCGCAGCGGCCAGCGTGATCGGCACCGTGACCAGCAGCGAGAGCACGCCCACCGACAGACTCCCCGACAGCGTCGAGACCCGGCCGGCCAGATAGGGGCCCATCGCCAGCCCGAGCAGGGTTGTGCCAATGAAGAAAGTGCCGGTCGCCGTGCCGCGCATTCGGGGCAACACCAGATCCTGCATGGTCGCCGCCGAAGCGCCCAGCGCGCTCGCGGCGAGGATCTGCGCCACCGGGAGCATTGCGTAATAGAGCGTCAGATCGTGGGTCGTGAAGGCGATCCACACCGCCGGCACCGGGGCGATCGCCCCGAAGATGATGACCATCACCCGGCCATTGGCGAACCGGCGCCGCAGCCGATCGGCAACGATGCCGCCGATCGTCACGCCGATAAAGCCGCCGGCTGCGCCGCCCCCGCCGATCAGCAGGCCGGCGGTCGCGGGGGAAGCGCCGAGATCGCGTAGCGCGTGCGGCGCCGCCCAGAAGCTCACCGCATAAGCGATGAAGGCGTTGAGGCCATAGGCGACGACGATGCAGAGAAAGGCCGGGTTGCCGACGATCAGGCGGAAGGTCGGCGGATCACGCCGCTTGAGTGCCGAAGCCCAGGAAAAGACCGCATAGACGCCGATCCCGATCGCGACCCATTGCGGCCAGGGCTCGCCGATGGAGACGAGGCCGAGCACGCACGCCACGACCACCGCCAGCCCGATCAGGTTGACGAGCAGGGCACGGACGCCGCCGCGCGCCGCGCCGATCAGGGTCAGCGGCGGCAGGATGGTTACCAGCTCCTGGAGGAATTCGCGGAACGGGGCAGGGTGGGGAGCCGGCTCGGCCAAGCCTTCGGAGGCGCCGCGCTTCGGCTCGCGCAGGGTCGCGATCCACAGGGCGACGAGCAGGCCGGGCAGGCCGACGACGAGGAATGCCGCCTGCCAGCCGTGCAGGCCGAGCGGCCCGCCCTCCGGCCAGGCCCGGTTCCAGCGCTGCACGATCAGCCCGCCAATGCCGAGCGACAGGCCGCCGCCGACGTACAGGCCGGACGAGTAGATGGCGAGCGCGGTGGCGCGCAGCCGTTTCGGGAAATAATCCGAGATCAGCGAATAGGCCGACGGGCTGGCCGTCGCCTCGCCCACGCCGACGCCGATCCGGGCCACCGTCAGCATCGCACCGTTCCGCGCGAAGCCGGAAAAAGCCGTCATGCCGGACCAGAGCGCGAGGCCGAGCGTCATCAGCTTCACCCGGTGCCAATTGTCGGCGAGGCGACCGAGCGGGATGCCGAACAACGAATAGAAGACGCCGAACGCCGTGCCATAGAGGAAGCCGAGATCCTCATCGGCCAGGCCGAGGTCGCGCTTGATGTCCTCGGCCAGGATCGAGATGATCTGGCGGTCGACGAAATTCAGGATGTAGACGAGGAACAGGATGGCGAGCACGTACCAGGCATAGGCTGGCGTGCGCGCCGGCGCGCCGATGGGCGTGGTGGCCATTGATCCTCCCGTTTATGTTCTGCCCGGGAAGCTAGCAGAGCGGCGGCGATACGGAAGCGCTATTCCGTTAATCCAGCCGCCAGCGTTCGACGACCTCATAGCGCGCGCGTTCGCCGCCGAGACGGCTTTCGAACAAAGTCATGTGCTCGATCGTGAAGGGCGGACTGCTCAGGCCGGCATGTTCCGCCTGCCAGCGCGGAATCTCCGGACCAAAGCCCACGCCGCGGCTGATCCGGGCAAGGGTGATGTGCGGCAGATAGGCGCGGCCCTCCGGCGGCAGGCCGAGGCGGACCAGCGCGTGATCGACCTTGCGGTGGAGTGCGGCGAGTGCGTCGTGCGGCGCGACGCCCGCCCAGAGCGCATCGACCCGGCCTTTCTTGTCGAACGCGCCGACGCCCGACAGCGCCACCGCGATCGGCGCGGCGTGAATCTGGCCGAGCGCCAGGACGATGTCCTCGGCCATGCGGCGATCGACCTCGCCGATGTAGCGGACGGTCAAGTGAAGCTGATCGTCGTCCTGCCAGCGGGCCTGGGGCAAGCCGTCCATCGTCGCGGTAAGAGCGGCGCGAACCGTAGGGGGCGGGCGCAGGGCGACGAACAGGCGGTGCATGGCGCTGATTCTACCGCGTTTCCGGCCATTGTCACATGCCGGCCAGGTAATTGTAATAAAGTGTTGCTGGCCCCTGCCGGGGGCCTTTCGGATTATCTTGAAAACCCCCCGGATAAGGGCGATATTCCGGCTATCCGGTATGATGCCGGGTCAAAGGAGCTTTTTCGAAATGGCTAATTGGTCCGACCCCCAATCTGGCGCGACTTCGTTCGCGACGGCGGGCGCACGCACCGAGGCGTTTGACGCGGGTCTTCGCCGCTACATGCTGTCGGTCTACAACTACATGTTCTCCGGCATCCTGCTGACGGGTATCGTCGCGATGGCCTTCTCATGGGGTGGTGCCACCTCCCCGGCCGCGCAGATCATGCTCGGCGGCGGCCTGCTGAAATACGTCATCATGTTCGCGCCGCTCGCCTTCGTGTTCGGCATGAGCTTCGGCGGCGCACGCATGTCCTCCGGCGCGCTCCAGGCGATGTTCTGGGGCTTTGCGGTTGCGATGGGCCTGTCGCTGTCGACGATCTTCCTGGTCTATACCCAGACCTCGATCGCCCAGGCGTTCTTCGCGACGGCGGCCGCGTTCGCCGGTCTCAGCCTCTATGGCTACACCACGAAGAAGGATCTGTCGGCGTTCGGCACCTTCCTGATCATGGGCCTGGTCGGCCTGATCGTGGCGAGCCTGCTGAACCTGTTCTTCCAGTCGGGCGTGATGGATCTGGTGATCAGCATCGTCGGCGTGCTGCTGTTCGCCGGCCTCACCGCCTATGACACGCAGCGCACCAAGAGCATGTATGCGCAGGTTGCCGGCACCGGTGCCGAGCAGCATGTCGTGATCATGTCGGCGGTGAACCTCTACCTCGACTTCATCAACATGTTCCTGTTCATCCTGCGCCTGTTCGGCAACCGCAACTAAGGGCGGAACCGGAACGCAGTTGAAGCGCTGAAATGCGAGGCCCGGCGGGGAAACCTGCCGGGCCTTTTTTATGTGATACGCCCTGTCCGCCGGGAGCGGGAATTGAAGGACTGCCATGCGCCTCGCGATCGACGTGATGCTCGACTATTCGATCGAAGGGCAGGCCGATGTGCTGCTGCTGGTCGAAGCTGCCGCGATGGCCGACCAGCGCCTCGAGCGGCAGGAACTCAGCGTCTGGTGCCCCGAGCCGCTGCGCGCCGTGGCAGGCGAGGAAGGGGTGGGCCAGCGGACCTGGGCGCGGGGCGAAGGCGCCCTGCGCGTGGAATATCGCGCGACCGTCGCGATCGACCGGCGCGCAATCGATCTGACCGCGCTGGCAGCGACGCCGGCGCGGATGCTGCCGGCCGAAACCGTCGCCTATCTGCTGCCGAGCCGCTATTGCGAATCCGACCGGTTCGAGGGGTTCATCGAACAGGAGTTCGCCGGGCTGGAGGGCGGCGTGCTCGCCGCGGCCCTGAGCGGCTGGGTGCAGGAGCATCTCACTTATGCGGCGGGATCGAGCAGCGGGGTGACCACTGCTCTGATGACCTTCGCCGATCGCCGCGGGGTCTGCCGCGACTATGCGCATCTGCTCGTGGCGCTTGCGCGGGCCGGGGGCATCCCGGCGCGGTGCGTGTCGGCCTATGCCCCGGGCGTCGATCCGCCCGATTTCCACGCCGTCGCCGAATTATGGCTGGCCGGCGCCTGGCATCTGGTCGATCCCACCGGGATGGCGTCTTGCGGCGAT
Source organism: Parasphingomonas zepuensis (assembly GCF_036663735.1). Taxonomy (NCBI): domain Bacteria; kingdom Pseudomonadati; phylum Pseudomonadota; class Alphaproteobacteria; order Sphingomonadales; family Sphingomonadaceae; genus Parasphingomonas; species Parasphingomonas zepuensis. The sequence goes on from NZ_JAXOJO010000002.1 coordinate 99,971, forward strand.
CTTGCCCGAGTGGCTGTCGGGCGTGACGCGACCGATATCGCCTTCATGACGGTATTCGGCCGCGCGACGATGAACGCGCAGACGGTGTCCGTCCGCCGACTCGACGACTGAACAGTTTCAGCGCGCCTGGCCATATTGGCAGGAACGCTTCCTACGAGTCGCTCGTTCTCTCTACGTAACAGCCCAGGAGAGTGGCGATGACCGAGGACCAGACGAAAATCGATCAGCAGGCGCCAAGCCAGGACGTGGCGGCAGGCCACCCGGAAGAGAACAAGGCGATCCACCATCCGCGCCAGGAAGCTGGCCAGGACACCTCGATCGCCGAGCGGCTCGAGCGCAATCCGGAGAGCAAGGAGGCGCGACTCGATGCCGCGCTGGACGAATCGATGGACGCATCGGATCCGCCCGCTTCGACTCAGCCAGTGCATAATCACGCGCCGCCGGCGTCTTCCGGCTATGATGCCGAGGAGGAAGCCCGGCTGAAGGAAGAAAAGGCGGACTAAAGCGCCCCGGCGCGGCACGATCATCCGTGATCGCGCAATATCGGACCCCTTCCCGCCACCCGCGGGGAGGGGTCTTGCTTGATATGTTGCGCAATAATCGCACATCTCCCGGCTTTTTGACGTCCACCCCGCCGTTCGTCGCAACCTTTGTTGCATCGCAGCACAAACTATGATTCCATGCTTAACGCCGGACGACGGCGCGTTAAGGGCGGTGTTACCCATCCAGGCGCATCATCGGCACCGGTTCCACGATTTGCGGGTGGGGTGACGATATGGGTGCCAAGATGAAACCGGCAAACGGCGTGATGACGCTGGCCGAGATGAAGGAATTCGCAGGGTTCAGTTCGTCCACGCAGCGCTATATCCGGCGCTCGCTCGACATCGGGCTCGACCGCGACGACGCGATGAGTCGCTGGTCGCGCGACGTGGTGGAAGCGGCCAGCATCCGCGCCCAAGCCCGCCTCTATGCCCGCCTGCCCGAAATCCGGGCGATGATCCCCGACGACAGCGGCCTCGATTCCGTCGAGCCGTTCCTGGCGCCGCTGATGACGGTGACGGCATTCGATCTGGGGCAGGGGCGGCTCACCACTTTTTCCGCTTACCGCTTCCTCTATGAGCGGCTGATCGGCGCCGAAGTGCGGCCGTGGCTGCCGGCGGCTTTCTGTTCGGCGGCGGCGCTGCCGCATCTCCACCCCGATCTGCGGCGCAAATTGCTGCAGTCGATCAGCGAGGCAGCCGCGACCGCATCGGGCTGGTCGAACCGCCAGCCGGCCTTCTTCCCGAAATGGGTGGAGAAGGTGGAGACGGCGACCCTGCCGAACTGAGATCCATTCCAGCCCCCTCCTTCGGGGGAGGGGACTATTTACCGACACGCGCGCCAGCCGAACTCACCCCGCTCGGCCTGGTCCAGGTGCAGATGGTCGTGATGTGCCGCGTTATAATCCGGCGACAGGGTCGTCGCGAACAGCTTGCAGGCGCCGTTGCGGACCTGGTGAAGGAAGGTCGCTTCCGGCCCGTCGCCCTTCCAGTTCGCGGCCACGGTGATTCGCTGGCCATCGGCGAGGCGGAAGCCGGCAATGTCGATCGCGTCGGCGGTGGCGTGTTCGCTCCAATTGTTGCCGCCGCCGATGCGCCGGCAATTATAGGTGCCGAAATGCTCGATCGCGACGACCGGGCTGCCGAGCAGGCGCCGCGCCGCCGGCTGGACGACATTCCATTCCCATACCGACAGCCCGGCCGCGACCGGGCAGGACATGCCCGGATCGGCGGGCGCATAGGCCGTGCGGCGCGCCCCGCCCGGTGCGAAGCGGACTGCGTCGGCGTAGCTGCAGGTGCCGTAGCGGCGCGGCGGCAGCACCGTGTACCGCACGCCGGCCTGGTCGAGCAGCGCCCGGCAGTGCGGGAAGTCGCTCGTCAGGCCAGCCAGTTTCCGCCCGGTCATCATCCCGATCGGCTGGCTCAGGTCGAGCGGCGTCCAGGGCAGATCCTGCGGCCGGCCGCGCAGCGCCGCGAACAGCAGCAGCGCCAGCGCCAGCAGGATCGCGGCGATCGTCGCGCCGCCGATCAGCCGTCGCAATGTGCGCATCGGCCCCCTCAACCCCTCATGGCGCTGGAGACGGGTTCGACGGTGACGGGATAGCCGAGATCGTCGGGGATGCGCAGGTGCGGTACGCCGTCGATATCGTCGGTCCAGGGCGTGACCGGGCGGATCGGATAGCGCGCGGCATCGGCGGCGGCTTCAGCGAAGCTGGCGAAGCCGGCCAGCCGCTCGAGGTTGCGCCTGGTGGGAAAGATGATGCGCACGCGGCCGGCATCGGCATCGTCGAGCACCTGTTGCGCGGTGGCCCAGAAGACGCGGACATTCTCGGTATCGTCGACCACCGGCGCGGGCGCGCCGTGCGGCAGGCGCGCGAGATAGAAGCGTGTGTCGAAGATGCGCGGATGCGCATGCGCCGGGAGCCAGCGGGCGAAGGGAACGAGCGGCGCCGGATCGAGCGAGAGACCTGCGTCGTGCAGCGCCGCGCCAAGCGAGACGCCGGCGTGCAGCGCTGCGCGCAGGGCGGTCAGTCGCTCGCCGTCCGGCGCCGGATTCAGCCCGATCGCCAGCCCGACTTCCTCGATCGTCTCGCGGATCGCGGCGACGCGCGCCGCCATGTCGTCCGGATCGCCGGGCAGGGTGAGGGCAAGGGCGCGGTCGCCGGGATCGACTCGACCGCCCGGAAAGACCAGCGCGCCGCCGGCAAACACCATCGCCTTGGCGCGCTCGACGAACAGCAGTTCCGGCGCCCGGGGGCCTTCGCGAAACAGGACGAGCGTGGCGGCGGGGATGGCGTTCGGCGCGTCGGACATGGGCCCGGTGTAGGAGCGCGCCCGGCACTTGTCATTCCCGCGGGCTATTCTGGTGGCCGGGTTGCGTGGCGGCGCGCAACTGCGCATGCTGCGGCTTCAACGGGTTGCGGGGGATTCTTTAATGGCGAAGCTCGGATTTTGGCTGGCGGGTGCGTGCGCCCTGGCACTCGCGCAGGCGGGGCTCGCCGCGCCGGGCGATCAGAAGGCGACCGAGGCCGCCTTCGATGCCGGCGTCAGCGCGACGGACCAGCTTGGCTGGCTGAAGACCATGTCCTCGGCGCCCAACCATGTCGGATCGCCGCACGACAAGGCCAATGCCGAGTTCATCCTGGCCCGGTTCAAGGAATGGGGCTGGGACGCGAAGATCGAGACGTTCCAGGTGCTCTATCCGACGCCGATCTCGACTGCGGTCGAGCTGGTCGCGCCCGAGAAGATCGTGCTCGGCGGGCAGGAGCCGGCGGTACCGGGCGACGACACCTCGGCCAACCTCGCCGGGGCATTGCCGCCCTATGTCGCTTTTCAGGGCGACGGGGACGTCACCGGCGACCTGGTCTATGTGAATTACGGCTTGCCCGACGATTACAAGGCGCTGGAGCGGCGCGGCATAGACGTGAGGGGCAAGATCGTCATCGCGCGCTACGGCGCCGGCTGGCGTGGCCTGAAGCCGAAGCTGGCGCAGGAGCATGGCGCGATCGCCTGCATCATCTATTCCGATCCCCAGCAGGATGGGTATGGCGATGGCGACATCTATCCCAAGGGCGGGGCGCGGCCCGATGCCGGCGTGCAGCGCGGATCGGTCGCGGACATGACGCTCTATCCGGGCGACCCGCAGACCCCCGGCATGGGCTCGACCGGGAACGTAAAGCGGATCGCCCGGGCGGATGCGCCGACCATCCTCAAGATCCCGGCATTGCCGATGTCCTATGGCGATGCGAGCAAATTGCTGTCCCGCCTCGGCGGGCCGCGCGTTCCCGGCGGCTGGCAGGGCGGATTGCCAATCGCCTATCATACCGGCGGCGATGGCGCGGTGAAGGTGCGCGTCGCGGTCCAATCCGACTGGTCGCTGAAGCCGGTCTATAATGTGATCGCGACGCTGAAGGGATCGCAATATCCCGATCAATGGGTGATCCGCGGCAACCATCACGACGCCTGGGTGTTCGGCGCGTCCGATCCGCTGTCGGGCAATGTCGCCATGCTGTCCGAAGCGAAGGCGCTGGGCGGGCTGTGGAAGCAGGGCTGGCGGCCGAAACGCACGATCGTCTATGCCAGCTGGGACGCCGAGGAGCCGATGCTGCTGGGATCGACCGAATGGGCCGAGCAGCATGCCGCCGAGCTCAAGGCGAAGGGCGTCATCTACATCAATACCGACGGCAATGGGCGGGGCTTCCTCGGCGCCGGCGGCAGCCATGATTTCCAGCATCTGGTGAACGCCGTCGCCGCGGATGTGACCGATCCGCAGACCGGCGCGAGCGTCGCGGAACGGGCCCGGGCTGCCCTGCGCGTGCAGGCGTTCGACAAGACAGGGCAGGTGAGCGAGGCGAATCTCGCCGCGGCGGAAAAGGGCGGGGACCTGCCGATCAGCGCGCTGGGATCGGGCTCCGACTATTCGGCCTATCTGCAGCATCTCGGCCTGCCGTCGCTCAATATCGGCTTTGGCGGCGAGGACGAGAGCGGCGGGGTCTATCACTCGATCTATGACAGCTATCACCATTTCACGACCTTCGACGATCCTGGCCTGCTGTACGGCGCGGCTTTGTCGAAGACGGTCGGGCGGCTGGTGCTGCGCGTGGCCGATGCCGACACCCCACCGCAGCGTTTCGAGGATTTCGCCGATACGGTCGCGACCTATCTCGGCGAGGTGAAGAAGCTTGCCGAGGATCGCCGTACGGAGGACCGCAAGCGCGACAAGCTGATCGCGGACGGCGCATTCCGGCTCGCCAGCGATCCGCTGAAGCCGGTCGCGGGCGCGCGGGCCGAAGCGCAGACGCCGCATATCGAGCTGGCGGCGCTGGAGGATGCGGTCGACCGGCTGAAGGCAGCCGCCGCGGCCTATGACAGTGCCTATGCCGACAAGGGCGCTGCCTTGACGCCCGCGCGGCGCGCCACGCTCAACGGACAGCTCCGCGATATCGACCAGTTGCTGCTCGACGATCGCGGCCTGCCGGGCCGGCCCTGGTACAAGCACATGATCTACGCGCCGGGCCGCTTCACCGGCTATGGCGCGAAGACGCTGCCGGGCGTGCGCGAGGCGATCGAGGAACGCCGGTTCGGCGACGCCAATGTCTATGCCGGGCGTACGGCAAAGGTGCTGGAGAATTATGCGGCACGCCTCGACGCGGCGCGGGCGACGATCGAGGGCAGATAGTCCTCGGCCTCAGGCCGGATCGGCCAGCTGCAAGCGCAGGACGAAGGCAGCGCCGCTCGTCCAGCGGCGATCGAGATCAATCGTGCCGCTCATCAGGTGCGCCATGCGCCGGGCCGAGGCGAGGCCAAGGCCGAACCCGCCGCGCTCGGCCCCGCGATGCTGCGCGCCCTGCGCATAATCGTCGAAGATGGTGGCGACATCCGCCGCCGGGATGCCGTTGCCGTCGTCGATGATCCAGAGCTCGGCCCGGCCGCGCGCGCGGCGCGCCCCGACCAGGATGCGTTCGCCCTGGGCATGCCGGACCGCGTTGGTCACCAGATTGCCGATGGTTCGCGTCAGCATCGCACGATCGCCGAGCACGCCGAGGCTGGTGGAGACCATCCTGATCCGCATGCCGGCGGCGCGTGCGGCCGCGCCATGTTCGAGCGCGATCGCTGACAGCAGATCGTCCAGCGCGACCGGCTCGATCCGGACCGGCGCCGCGCCCGCCTCGAGCCGCAGATGGTCGAGCATCGTTTCCAGCAGGCGCTGAGTCGAGGCGAAGGCGCCGCGTGCGCCGGCGATCGCCCGCTCGCGCTGGCCGGCATCGGTGCTGTCGAGGATCTGGTCGAAATACAGGCTGGCGGCCTGCAGCGGCTGTTGCAGGTCGTGCGAGGCCGAGGCGATGAACCGCGTCTTGGCATCCCGTTCCTTGCGGACGATCTGCAGCGCCGCCTCCCGCGTCTCGGCGGCGCGCCAGATCAGGCGGCGGATCATGACCAGCGCGATGCCCTCCATGATGAGGAAGCCGGCGAGCGGGATGGCATATTGGATGTCATAGACGAGCGTGAAGGCCGCCATCGACGCCACGACCGCCAGCGCGCCGAGGATCGACAGGCGATCGGCGTTCAGGATGATCACCATGGCGATGAACCACATGCACAGGATGATCATCAGCAGGCGGAGGATGTCGTTGGCGGGCGGCATCAGGATCCACACGCTGGCGACGATGCCGGCGCAAAAGGCGATCGAGGTGATCTGCCCCAGCCGCACCCAGAACAGCCGCGGTCGTGCGGCGCGCCAGCGCGGGACCATCGACGCGGCGAGGGTCGCCACCTGGAAGACCACGCAGGCACCCATATAAGCGAGCCATCCGTCGAGCAGGACCGGATCGACGATCGGCGCGAACTCGGCGCGGACGAACAGGACGACGGTCGAGATCACGACGATGCCGACGAGCAGCGGCATCGCGCGCGCCCATGACTTGCGGGCGCCGCGGTGGCTCGGCCCGACACCGGATAGCGATGGCTGACGATCGCGGCGCCACGTCGCCGGCGCGATCATCCGGGTCATCGGCGGGCCGGCGGCGTTGGAAAGGCGGGTGCGATCGGGACCGGCACGGCAGGTCTGGTGGAGCTGAGGGGAATCGAACCCCTGACCTCTGCAGTGCGATTGCAGCGCTCTCCCATCTGAGCTACAGCCCCGCTCCACCCCGGCCAGATGGAATTTCCCAGCCGGAAGCGCGCGTTTAGCGAGCCTTTTCGGGCGATGCAACCGGATCGCCGGCCCCTCCCGAACTTTCGATGCGGCGAACCGCGCGGCCGGTGCGGCGAGATATCGCTACGGCCCCATAACTATCGGAACAAACACGGCTTTCGATCCTTTTTTGTACGGTCGAGCGGACGCGGCAAGCGCCGTCCGCCGCCACCGCAGAATGGAAGGAAGGACGCCGTCATGGAGAATGGACGCTATCTCCGGAACACTGAGACCCAGGCCGATTATTCGGACAGCGGGGAACGCGGCTTCACGCGCGATTTCGGTTCGGGCCAGGATTACAGCTATTCGAGCGCGCGCGAATATCAGGCAGTCGGGGCGCTCGATCGTGGGCGCGGACGGGACGATGGCCGTCGCGACTATGGCCCCCGCGAATATGGGAATGCCGGCTATGCCCAGCGCGAGCAGCGACAGGCCGGGCCGCAGCGCCGCGATTCCCGCGATGACGGGTTCCAGGGCGATTATCGCGGCAGCTACGGAGCGGACGGGCATCGCTTTGCCGAGTCCGACCGCGACCGTGGGGAGTCCCACGGCCGGCGCCGCGATCACGGTCGACCGGCGGTCCATGATCATGAAGATCGCGACTTCTTCAGCCGCGCGGGCGACGAAGTCCGCTCCTGGTTCGGTGACGAGGAAGCCGAGCGCCGCCGCGAGATGGATTCTCGCCTTGACGGACGCGAGGGCGGCGGGCGCTGGGACAGCCCCTATGCGCGCGATGACGATTATCACAGCTGGCGCCGCTCGCAGATCGAGGCGCTCGACCGCGATTATGACGAATATCGCCGCGAGAACCGTTCCAAATTCGAAGCCGAGTTCGGCAGCTGGCGCACCGAGCGCCAGACTCAGCGCGGCTCACTGTCGAAGGTCGCCGAACATATGGACGTGGTCGGTTCCGACGGCGAGCATGTCGGCACGGTCGACAAGGTGCGCGGCGACCGCATCCTACTGACCAAGAGCGATGCCGATGCAGGCGGGCGGCATCATTCGATCCCATCGCGCTGGATTCAGTCGGTCGACGACAAGGTGACGATCCGCAAGACCGCCGAGGACGCGAAGGCGCATTGGCGTGACGAGGAACGCGGCGCGTTTTTCGGAGAAGACCGCGACGAGGAGGCGGGCAAGGGCCCGCGCAACCTCAACCGAAGCTTCTCCGGCACCTATTGAGGCGCGCTTAGCCGTCCGCAGCGTTGCGGGCCGTGACATGACGGGCCCTCTCCCGGCGACACGGGAGAGGGCCTTGTCGTATGCGTGGGAGGCGATGCATTGCTTTCCGCCGCGTCCCCGGCGACTATCGGGTGCACCACATGAGGACCTCCATGCACACGACCAGGCGCGAACTGATGATTGGCGCAGGCGCGCTTGGCGTGGCCGCCGCGTTGCCTGGCTGGGCCGCCATGACCGGGGATGCGGGCGCGTCGGCGCTGCTCGATGCAATCTCCGAGGAGCTGCTGGCCGATTATCCCGAAAATGCGCTCTATCTGGGCATCGAGAAGGGCAAGCGGCCTGCGCTGCGCAGCCGCTTCGCCGATCGAAGCAAGGCCGGCGATCGGGATCGGGCTGCCCGGGCGGGCAAGCGTCTCGCGCAGCTTCAGGCAGTCGATCGCACGGCCCTGTCGCCCACTGTGGCGCTCGACGTCGATACCGCCCAAGCCGCCTACGCCCTTGCGGTGGAAGGCTGGCGGACGATGCCGGTCGGCGACGTCGCAGTGCTCAACGCGAACTATAATTTCCGCAATACGCCCTATGTCGTGACTCAGCTCGGCGGCGCGTACGCAGATCTGCCGGACCTGCTCGAAAACAAGCATGACGTGGCCGATGCGGTCGACGCCGACGCCTATCTATCCCGCATCGAGCATATGGCCGCCGCCGTCGACGGTGAGACCGCGCGTATCCTCGATGACGGCGCCCGAGGCGCGATCATGCCGGGCTTCCTCAACGATATCACCGCGGGCATCATCCGGGACATGGCGGCGCAGCCAGTCGCTGACTGGTCGATCGTCAGGAGCTTCGCGGACAAATGCGCCAAAGCGGGGTTGCCGACCGCACCCGCAGCCCGGGCTTCGGCTCTGGCCGCGGAAAAGGTGCTGCCGGCGCTGCAGCGTCAGATCGCGGCGTTCGCCCAGCTTCGCCCCAAGGCGGGCGAGACGCCGGGCCTGTGGGCGCAACCCGGTGGCGACGCCTGGTACGCATGGCTCGTCAAGGCGGGCACCACCACCGATCGCACGCCGGAACAGCTACATCAGCTCGGGCTCGAACAGAACCGGGCGCTGAATGCGCAGATCGACGTCCTGCTGAAGGCGCAGGGGCTTACCAAAGGCAGCGTCGGCGAGCGGCTGACCGCGCTGAGCAAGCGCCCGGACCTGCTCTTCGCCGATACCGATGCCGGCCGCGCCGAGCTGCTCGCCTATCTGGCCGGCCGCATCGCCGATATCCGCACGCGGCTGCCGCGCGCGTTCAACACGCTGGTGAAGGGCGATCTCGTCATCCGACGCGTGCCGCCTGCGATCCAGGACGGGGCGCCCAATGGCTATGCCGGCCCCGGATCGATGGATGGATCGCAGCCCGGCATCTATTACATCAACCTCAAGAGCACGGCGACCTGGCCGCGCTACGCCTTGCCGACGCTGTGCCATCCTGAGGGCATCCCCGGCCATATCTGGCAGGGCGAATACAGCTATCGGCTGCCGCTGATCCGGTCGCTGCTCGCGTTCAACGCCTATTCGGAAGGCTGGGCGCTCTATGCCGAACAGCTCGCCGACGAGCTTGGCAGCTATGACGACGATCCGCTCGGCCGGATCGGTTATCTGCAATCGATGAATTTCCGCGCGTGCCGGCTGGTGGTGGACACGGGCATTCACGCCAAGCGCTGGACCTTTGCCCAGGCGCTCGCCTGGTTCCAGGAGGCGACGGGCATGCCCGCCGGCCAGCTCACTTCGGAATTGCAGCGTTATTGCGCGATGCCCGGCCAGGCCTGCGGCTACAAGATGGGCCACAACGAGATCAATCGCCTGCGGGATCGCGCCAGGGCCAAGCTGGGTGCGCGGTTCGATCTCAAGGCGTATGACGATATCGTCGTGAAGACCGGCAACGTGCCGCTCACCCTGCTCGGGCAGGTGGTCGAGCGCTACGCCAACAGCTAAACCGACTGAACGAGAACAAAGGAGAGAAGAGATGGCGCACGCCTGGAGCCTCAAGTCCCGCCCGAACGGCATGCCCATGACGGGCGATTTCGAATTCATCGAGCTGCCGCACACCCCGCTGGCCGAGGGCGAAGTGCGCATCGCCAATCATTGGCTGTCGGTCGACCCCTATATGCGCGGCCGCATGAACGACGTGAAAAGCTATGCCCCGCCGTTCCAGCTCGGCGAAGCGATGCAGGGCGGCGCGGTCGGCGAGGTGATCGAGAGCCGCGCCGACGGCATCGCCGTGGGGGATATCGTCCAACACATGCTGGGCTGGCGGGACGAGGCCGTGGTGCCGGCCGCTTTCGTCCAGAAAGTCCCGCCGCTCGACGCGCCGCCACAGGCCTTTCTCGGGCAGCTCGGCATGCCCGGCATGACGGCCTATTACGGTCTGCTCAAGATCGCCGAGGCCAAGCCCGGAGAGACGGTGTTCGTCTCCGCCGCCGCTGGCGCGGTCGGATCGACCGTGGTGCAGATCGCCAAGGCCAAAGGCATGACGGTGATCGGATCGGCCGGCGGCAGTGAGAAATGCGGCTGGTGCCAGTCACTCGGCGCCGATGCGATGATCGATTACAAGGAAGACGGGTCGCTGGTGAAGAAGCTGCTGGCGGCAGCACCGCAGGGGATCGACGTCTATTTCGACAATGTCGGCGGGGAGCATCTGGATGCGGCACTGGCGGCGGCGAACCTGCACGCGCGCTTCGCCATTTGCGGGATGATCGACGTCTATAACAGCAGCCACCCGACCGAGCTGCGCTATTTGCCCCGGCTGATCGGCATGCGCATCCGCGTGCAGGGCTTCCTGGTCAGCGACTTCATGGCCAACGCGGCGGAATTCTACCGCGAGATGGGCGGCTGGCTCAAGGAGGGCAAGCTGCAGAGCCAGGAGACGGTGTTCGACGGTCTCGAAGCGATGCCGGAGGCGTTCCTGGGCCTCTTCTCGGGCGGCAATACCGGCAAGATGCTGGTCAGGCTCTGACCTGATCCCCCTTGTCGTCCCCGCATTCGAGCGGGGACGACAAGTCGGGGCTACGCCGGCTCAGATCGCGCCGGCGAACGTATCGCATTGTGCCGGATCGCCGGTCTCAAGCCCCTTCTTGAGCCAGGCCATGCGCTGCGCCGAGCTGCCATGCGTGAAGCTGTCGGGCACGACGCGCCCTTGCGCTTCTTTCTGCAAGGTGTCGTCGCCGATCGCCTGGGCGGCGGTCATGCCTTCCTCGAGGTCGCCCGGTTCCATCCGGTCGCGATTCTGCGCGGCCCAGACGCCGGCATAGCAATCCGCCTGCAGTTCCAGCCGGACGGACAGGGCATTGCCCTCGGTGCGGCTGGCGCGGGCCATCTGCTGCTGAACCTGGTCCGAAGTGCCGAGCAGATTCTGGATATGATGGCCGAATTCATGGGCGATCACATAATCCTGCGCGAAATCGCCCTTCGCGCCGAATCGGGTGCCGAGTTCGTCGAAGAAGCTGGTGTCGAGATAGATGCCCCGGTCGCTCGGGCAATAGAAGGGCCCCATCGCGCTCTGCGCCGCGCCGCAGCCGGACTGGCCCTGGCCGCCATAGAAGACGAGCTTGGGCTGGGCGAAGCGTTCGCCGCTGCGCGAGAACAGCGCGGCCCAAGTCTTGTCGGCCGAACTGAAGGCGTTGCACGCGGCCTTGCTCTGGGCGTTCAGCGAACAGCTCGAAGCGGCATCGGTGCCGGCCTTGGGCTGCCCGGCCTGCTCCGTCGGAGCGGAAAGCTGGTTGCCGCCGCCGAGGATCGAGGGAAGACCGCCGCCGAAAACGGCGAATAGGATCAGCAGCACGACCACGCCACCGCAGCCGAACCGGCTGAACACGAGCGGCAGCAGCCCGAACAGCATGCCGCCGCCACCGCCGCCGCCGCCGAACCCCAGGCCGCCGCCCTGGCCGCGCTGATCCTCTACGTTGATGTTGGGATCGAAATCGTCGAGCCGCATTGGAGTTTCCCGGGGTCGTTGCCGATGCGGCATGAATGCGCGGCGGCCCTGGTTGTTGCAAGCGTCGCGCAGATTCCCGCGCGCGCCGTGTGGCGCGCGGGCGATGCATGACGCGTTTTTCATCAAAACGGCCGTTGATCCCGTCGCCCCGGCGGCGCATGTGCGCGCTGATGGCCGATGCGAAACATCCCAGGCCGCTGCGCCAAGCCGACGCGCTGCCGCTGCCCGAATGCGTCGCCCTGGTGTTGCAGGGTGGCGGCGCGCTGGGCAGCTATCAGGCCGGGGTGATCGAGGGTCTGGCGTCGAGCGGGATCGAGATCGACTGGGTCGCCGGCATCTCGATCGGTGCGGTCAACGCGGCGATCTTCGCGGGCAACCCGCCGCACAAGCGAGTCGAGATGCTCACTGCCTTCTGGGACATGGTGACCTCCTCCTTGCCGAGCTTCCCGATCTACCCCGACGATCATCTGCGCGAATGGCTGCACGAATGGTCGGCCGGCTATGTGATGATGGCGGGCGTGCCGGGCTTCTTCGCCCCGCGCCGGGTGTCCCCGGTGTTCGCCGTGCCGGGCACGCCGGAAGCGCTGAGCTTCTACGATTCAGCGCCGCTGAAGGAGACGCTCGATGCGCTGGTCGATTGGGATCTGCTGAACAGCGGGCCAGTGCGCCTGTCGGTCGGTGCGGTCGATGTCGAAAGCGGCAATTTCGCCTATTTCGACACGACCGATACGCGGATCGACGCGCGCCACATCATGGCCTCCGGCGCGCTGCCACCGGGCCTGCCGCCGATCGAGATCGACGGGCGGCTATGGTGGGACGGCGGGCTCGTCTCCAACACCCCGCTCACGCATGTGCTCGATCACCAGACCGAGCCGCTGCTCGCCTTTCAGGTCGATCTGTTCGCTGCGGCGACCGAGCGGCCGAGGACGATCATGGACGTGGCGGCGCGCGAAAAGGAAATTCGCTTCTCCAGCCGGACCCGGCAAGTGTCCGACCAGGTGATGCGCATCCGCAAGGACCGCGAGATCGCGCGCAAGGTGCTGGCCAAGCTGCCGGCCGCCCTGCGCGACGATCCCGACGTGCTGGCGCTGGCGGCGAATTCGGCGGAACATCCGGTCAATCTCGTCCAGCTGATCTATCGCACCAATGCCTGGGAAGGCGGATCGCGCGACTTCGAATTTTCCGCGCGCACGATGCGCGAGCATTGGCATGCCGGGCACGCGGCGGTGAACGAGACGATGGTCAACGCGCGGCTGGTCGCGGCGAATATCGAGACCGGCAAGAGCGCGGCGTTCGACCTGACGGCACATACCCCGACCATCTGACTTCAACGACGGAGAAAGCCATGTTCCTCAAGGGCAAGAGCGCGATCATCACTGGTTCCACCTCGGGCATCGGGCTGGCCTATGCCAAGGTGCTGGCGGGCGAGGGCGCCAGCGTGATGATCAACGGCTTCGGCGACGCGGCGGCGATCGAGACCGAGCGCGCCGCGCTTGAAGCCACGAGCGGCGCGAAGGCGCTGTACGACGCGGCCGACATGACCGATCCGGCGGCGATCGCCGCGATGGTCCGGCGCTGCCATGACGAGCTTGGCGGGCCGGACATCATCATCAACAATGCCGGCATCCAGCATGTCGCGCCGATCGAGGATTTCCCGGCCGACAAGTTCGAGGCGATCATCAAGATCAACCTGACCTCCGCCTGGTACATGATGCAGGCGGCGGTGCCCTATATGAAGGCCGCGAAATGGGGCCGGATCATCTCGACCGCATCGGCCCATTCGCTGGTCGCGAGCCCGAACAAGAGCGCTTATGTGATGGCGAAGTTCGGCATCGCCGGCCTGACCAAGACGATCGCGCTGGAGACGGCGACGGATGGCATCACCGTCAATTGCATCTCGCCCGGCTATGTCTGGACCCCGCTGGTCGAAAACCAGATCCCCGATACGATGAAGGCGCGGGGACTGACGCGCGAGCAAGTGCTGAACGACGTGCTGCTTTCCGCCCAGCCGACCCGCGAGTTCGTGACCGCCGAACAGGTCGCCGCATTCGCGCTGTTCCTGTGCCGGGACGAGGCGCGGTCGATCACTGGCGCCAATCTGTCGATGGACGGGGGATGGACCGCGGCCTGACGGAGAGCCCTACGGGTTCTTCCGGGTTGGCAAGCCGGACGCGGCATGGTTAGTTGCGCGTACGCTACAAGAAAGAACCGGTCGCCTTGAAAAGACTTACCCTGGGCCTGTGCGGCTGCGCAGTGCTGGCCGGTTGCGGCGGCAAGGTGGACAAGCCCGTCGCGATTGCCGCGGCGCCGGTGGTCGTGCCGGTGACGACGCCGCCCAAGCCAGTGCGACCGTTGCCGCCCTTGCCGGTCACGCTGAAGGTGACGAGCATGGACTGGCATATGGTGGCGACCGACCGCGACCGCGAGCGGTTGCGCACCTGGCGCAACGCCTGGGTGACCGCGCTCGGCAAGATCCGCACGGCCGGCCGCTCCGCCGAACTGACCGGGCAGGGCGCGCTGTTCGAGCCTGATCGCGCGCTGAGCAACGCCGCACCGCCCGCCGGACGCTATCGCTGCCGCGTGTTCAAGCTGGGCGCGAATGGCACCGCGATGCGCGATTTCACCGCCTATCCGCCCTATGAATGCCGCATCAACGACGAAGGCGAAGTATCGAGCCTGTACAAGGTCGGCGGATCGCAGCGGCCGATCGGCCTGCTGTTTCCGGACGGCGGATCGCGCCAGGTGTTCCTCGGTACGATGATGTTCGGCGACGAGAAGAAGCCGATCGATTACGGCCGCGACGATGGCCGCGATATGGCAGGTTACGTCGAGCGCGTCGGCGAGAAGCGCTGGCGGCTGGTGCTGCCCTGGCCGAAGTTCGAATCGATCGTGGACGTCGTGGAGCTGGTCCCGGCGGAATAGCGCGCCGCTCGTCATGACGCGTGGCGGGGCGCTGCCCCGATGGTGCCGCGAAGGTCAGGTCGCCTGCCGGATGCGGCCCCGCTGAGATTCTACCGCCGAGCGCTATATATAGCCAGCTGATCAGATCGGGCTTGATGGGGGAGTAACCCTTATGCCGATGCTGGCACATCGACGCGCGAAGTCCCTGCGGGCGACGTGCTGGTCATTGTCGATGCTAGCGGCACACCTTTGCGTCAGGAGAATCTTTGTTAACTCGACCGTGCGAAAGATCGTCGAGGCGGTCGGCGTTACGCTTGTCGTGAACTCCATCGGGAAGAGTGCCGAAAGGCTCGAAGCCATAGATTAAACTCACCGAATTACTGCATAGTGCCGCACCTATAGGTATTTTAAGCGCGCGTAACGAGGTTGCTTGGATAATATCGCCACACCTCTATTTCTTTAAATATCGGAGGGCGAGGGCCGGCAATGGGAAATGAGCTCAAGCGGCAGTTACTGGCTGTTTACCCTGACGGACGTGAAAAAGGATTCTGTATAACCATATCGTCACCGGAAAAGATCGGAGATGAGTATGTTTGTAACGTTGATTCAGAGGGCGTTTTGTCTGAAATGGCAATGAGGTCATTCGGAATTGATGGCTTGGGAGCGATGACTTATGCGCTGCATTTGATGGATGTGTTGATATTTGAAAGAGAAAATTCATTCAGGATCGAATGGCCAGATAGGACTGAATATTCTCGTTCGAAAATAGATAATTATAGGTGGTCTTGATTTTAGATTCTGGGCCGGCGCCAGGCTTGCGTCGCCGAATTTGCGACATTCCGTGCAACCACACTTGATTTACATTGGGCGCTTTATCGTGAAATTCGCCCCGCAGTCACCCAAAATCGACCGCGACCTCGATGACGAGCGGTCGAATCAGCGGCGGCAACTGGCCTGCTAGGCGACCGATCCGACACCACCATTGATTGGGACGGCGATGGCCGGATGACGGGCGAATACGGCGTTTCGGCAGCTGGTGTGAAGGCGGTAATATGTTTCTGCCATGAAGTGCCACCCTGCTGGAGGTCACTGCGAATCCTGCTGCTCGTCGAGGCCCGTTTTCCATGTCAGAAATCATGAAGAGGCTCGGGTTTATCGAGCAACTGCGCCCATATGTTGCCGACGATGCTGCCCTTTCGCGCATGCGCGTTGATTTGCATGATTTGATCGAGGCGAGTGAGTGGTTGCTGTCCGAGGTCAAAAAAAGAGAAACCGGTCTGATGACACCAGAGGAGCTGGAAAGCTTCTTGATAGATCTCGATGTACATTACATCCTTCATGTTTCCTTTCATATAAAATCTCTGAAAAGCGAAATTAACGCATCTCTCGAAAAATTTCCTGAAAATTGAATTATTGGAGGAAGGGGCCCAGTAGGTGGACGTTTTTGTCGTACAGCATGTTCATGAACTGGAAGACGGAGAGGAAGATGTAAAATTTATAGGCGTATATTCGGACATGAAAAATGCCCAAGATGCCGTTAACCGTACAGTGAAGCTTATTGGGTTTAAGGATAGTCCGCGTGGGTTTTGTATAGATAAGTATTTGGTTGATGAAGATCACTGGCGTGAGGGTTACGTAACCATAAAACACCGATGACGGGCTGTGGTGTAATTAACGGATGAGTGATTTTTTTTACGCGGCGGCACATGGATACACGGATAGTCCCTGCGGTCGCTACATTTTATGTCGTGGCGATAGGCGTGAGAGCGTGTATTTTTGGGGCGCCGACTGCTCTTTATATCTCGAGCTTCACGCTGAGGCGGTGCTGACGGTCCAATTCCATCTTCTTCTATGCGCCAGCTGCGTCGGCGTGTGGGGTTAGACGTGTCGGGAATGGCTCGGGACGCGCTGCCCCGGCCGACGGCGGACCTATTCAAAGACGTGTGAATGTCAGGCGCATTTCGACCATGCCCCGTCACGTATGTCGCTTAAAGTACTAATATAACAAATAAATTGTGCAATTTATGCGGAATCGAAAATGTCAGCAACCCTCATGACATTTTCAACACGCCGCTGCGGTGCGCTCGATTCAATTGCGTCGGCCGCGCAGCTAAATGGCTGTCTCTGCGCACTCGCCTGGGGGTGCCGCTCTTTCTCATCTCCGGCGAAAATCCGTGGCCAGGACCAGCGCGTCGATATCACTTCGACGCCCTCGGGCCCATCACGGGAGGATGCTCATTGGGCGCCGGTCTAGGAGGGCATCACGATAGGGTGTCCCTAGGTCTACAAAGATCCTTTCCCGGGCGGCAACCACTCCGCCGACCAATCCGGCAAACTATTTGTGGGCACGGTTTCTTGATGAATCGCAGCTACCGCCATGCCCGGATACACGATTGACGGCTGTCTCACCGCGCCGCTCCTCAAACGGTAAGAGTGGTTAAAATGAAACCGGATGAAAGGGTTGCACTGCTTAAACGGCTAGCGCGTGTCCGGAATACGGAGGTCGCACGCAACGGGAGGCAGGTCCCAACCAGTGTATCTGTCTTACTCTCCATGCTCGCTTCCGAAACAGATTCCGACGAAAGATATCAAATATACGAGCATATTGTATTTGAGTGTAAGTTTTGTGAACGGTCGGATCTCGAAGTAGAATTTGCAAAAGAAAAGCACTCGGAATTCAGTGAATTAACTTCGTTGACCAACTATTCTCAAGCATTGATTTCCGATGGTCAATTTTTTTTGGGGTTGGCGGCGGCTAAGGAAGCTCTGAATATTGCGATTCAGGAAAAGACAATAATAAATTCCGTGGCGGTGGATTATGTCCGTGAGGCGATAAGGACCAAATCTGTAGAGGCTGTAAATGATGCACTCAGGGCCCTTATCGCGTCGATGGATTGCCCGCGCACAGCCGACAGCGTGCTGGAATTGGAATGGATGGGCGATGCTCAATCGCTGGGCGCAGATGAGGGGCTGCTAGCAATCATTCGATCGATAGCCAACGATAACATAGGTCGTTGACGCGTCTGATAACTCCTTCGCGACTTCCGATCCTCCCGTTGGCCCATGCAGCGGCCGCGTTTCATCGGAGGTAGCTGATCACGAAAATAAGTAATTTAGCATTACGAATTTCGCTCTTGATGCTGGGGGAAGGCAAAATGCGAAAAGTTGGCCGTACGTTAGTGGAAATTTTATTTTCATTTCTGATGAGCGTCGCAATTTGCGGGATTATTGCGGCGATTTATGAAATCAGTATCGGGCGAAATGTAGGTTTTAATTCAGATTTGTTTCTTATTGCTCCATGGGGGATACTTCTTTTCCTGATTACATCATTCATCAGCGTAAATGGTAATTTATTGTTGGCCGCATTTCTGGTCTTTATCATGGCGGCACAAATGAAGATAAATAAATTTCCGATCAGATTGTTCGCTACGTCGGCTGTTTTTTGTATTTCAGTATTCGTCGGTATTTATAGATCTAAGTACATTGTCACATAGTTTATGTTTAATAGAATAGGCGAGAATTCCGGATTGCTGTGTTAATTCGAAGCCCGAACTCCCTTACGATCCACGCGTAAAGCTCCGGCGATTTAGTCGCCACCTCGGCGCGTGAGAAGGGCGGGCGCGACAACTGGACGTACAGCACAGCACTTGCCGTCATCGCGAAGAACTCGATCGGGTGGCTGAGCATATAGGCGCTGGGCGGATAAAGGCCGGCCGCACGCACGCTGTCGTAGAAACGGAGTATCTCGGCATTCTCATACCCGCCCGGCAAACGCAGCAGATGATAGCGGTGCAGCATCTCATGGAGCAGCACTGGATTGTCCGCCGGCACCGCGCGCCGTTCGAAATGAATGCCGTCCGGCCCGATGCGCGACATGCTGCCGGGCATGGTGTCGACCGCGATGCGCTGAGACGCGAAGAAGGCGAGGATGGCGGGATCGATCGGCAGCGCCTCGATCAGGGCGATCTGGGCGGCAAGCGCGGTGGCGATCTCCGGTGTCTCCGGGGCGCCCTGCCAGTCGATCCGGAAATGCGGCTCCAGCGCCAGGGCAGGAACAGGCAGGATCGTCGCGCAAAGGCCCCCGGCCAGCAACTCGCGGCGGCTGGTCCGCATCAACGGCCGGCGGCGTCTTCGACTGGGTGCAGGATCGCGGCATCCTCCCGGCGCTCGGGCCGGATATAGATGGAGGACAGGGTCGGGATCGCTGCCTTGAGCTCCATCTCGATCCCCTCGATCAATATTTCCGCCGCGCCCATGGGCAGCGTGTCGCGGAAATCGGCGCTGATCGCGACGAAGATGCTGTCGGGCGCGGTGTGGATCGTGCGGACATGGTTGACCCAGGTGATTTCCGGGCGCGCATCGACGATCGCGCGCACTTTCGCGACGATCGCCGGATCGGCACCCTCGCCGATCAGAAGGCCCTTGGCCTCGCGTGCCAGCAGCGCCGCGACCACGCCGAGCAGCAGGCCGATCGCGATGGACGCGGCGCCATCGATGCGGGGATCGGCCCAGGCATGGCTTGCCCAGACGCCGATTGCCGCGATCAGCAGGCCGGCCAGCGCGGCGGAATCCTCGAACAGCACGATGAAGCCGGCCGGGTCCTTCGAGGTGCGCACCGCCTGCCACCAGCCACTCCCGCGCACCGATCCGGCGAATTCGCGCATGGCGAACAGCCACGACGCGCCCTCCATGACGAACGCGATCGCGAGTACGACATAGTTGATCGTCGGATCGCGCAATGGCTCGGGCTCGGCCATGTGCATCCACCCTTCATAGACGGACACGCCCGCGCCCACCCCGAAGATCAGGATGGCGACGACGAAGCTCCAGAAATAGAGCTCGCGGCCATAGCCGAAGGGATGTTCGCGGTCCGGCGGCTGCCGGCCGCGGCGCTGGCCGTACAGCAGCAACAGCTGGTTGAGGCTGTCTACGACCGAGTGGAAGCCTTCGGTCAGCATCGAGGAGGAACCGGAAATCGCCGCCGCGACGAACTTCGCCGCGGCAATGCCGAGATTGGCGGCCAGCGCCGCATAGATGACGAGGTTGGAGCCTTGCTTCGTCGTCGCCAATATCAAGCTCCCTTCTGCAGCCATCTACGCGCAGAAGGCGGGAGCGCACCAGCGATTGAAACGATCCACGGTCGCGTGTTATAACATACGTATGAACGCACCGATGAAAACCTCGAAGAAGTTGAAGCTGATCAAGATCGGCAATTCGATGGGCGTGATCCTGCCCAAGGAGGTGCTGGCAAAGCTGGGCGTCGAGGCAGGCGATTCGATCGACCTTAGCGATACGCCGGGGGGGATCCAGATCCGGCGGCATGATGGGGGCTTTGCGGAGCAGATGGAACTTGCGCGCGCGGTGATGAAGCGCCGTCGCAACGCCCTGCGCGAACTCGCCAAATAACGGCATGGCGCAGGAGTGGGTCTGGGTCGATATCGCGGTTGCGCTTGCCGCGCACGGCGAGCAGCTTGCCGAGCATGGCGGTGCGGCCGGCGTTCGCGATATGAGCATGCTGGAAAGCGCCATGGCGCGCCCGCTCAATCTGATCGCTTATGGCGAGCCCGATATTGCCGATCTCGCGGCGAGCTACGCCTTCGGGATCGCGCGCAACCATCCTTTCGTGGATGGCAATAAAAGGACCGCCCTGGTGGTGAGCGAGACGTTCCTGGCGCTGAACGGCCATATGCTCGATTGCGATGATGTCGAACTCGTCACCACTTTCCTCGCGCTCGCGGCAGGCGAGTTGACGGTCGAGGCCCTGGCGACCTGGTTTCGGGAGCACGCCACTCGAGCGGCCTGACCGTGAAGAATTCCTACTGGGATCTTGTCGAGCAGCTACTTCATCGTCGCACATGGAAATGCCCGCCGGCGTTTCCGCCGGCGGGCATCCTTTCCTCCCCAGGAAACTTTCAAGGCACCGCTTGGGCGGCTTCCTATCGTGACGCACAGTACAACAGGCAGCCGCGCGGGCTGTCCTGGCGGCACCTATCGCTGTGTCGGGCGCAAGTCAGGCAGCTTCCCGACCGCGCCGATGTCGGGTTGTCGTTGCGGCCGGTCCTGGCGTTGAAATTCTGTAAACTATTGACAGAACGCAGATCTCTCGCGATTCCGGCGCGCGGCCTCAACCCGGCCCAGGCCTCGCAGGGAAGACACTATGGCGGACCGGAAACTCTTTGCAGGCCATGCGGTGCGACGCCTGCGGCGGCAGGCCGGCCTGACTCAGGCGGCAATGGCGGAGGCGCTGACGATCTCGCCCAGCTATCTCAACCTGGTCGAGCGCAATCAGCGGCCCTTGTCGGCCTCCCTGCTCGTGAAGCTGGCCGAAAGCTTCGACTTCGATCCGCGCGCGCTTGCCGCCGGCGAGCCGGGTGGCGGCGAGGCGGCGATCCGGCGGCGGCTTGCGGATCCGATGTTCGCGGATCTGGAGGTGGACCGCAACGAGCTCGAGGAGTGGCTGGCCGGTGCGCCGGGCGGGGCGGAGGCATTTGCGCGCGCCTATGATCGGATCGGCGCGGGCGCGGGCCCCTCGGACTTAAGCGATCCCATCGTCGAGGTGCGGCGCGAGATCGAGCGGTGGCGCGGGCATTTCGCCGATCTCGACGCGGCGGCGGAAAAGCTCGCTGACGAGTTGCGGCTCGGCGCGGGCGATCTTTACGGCGCGATCGCAGAACGGTTGCGGGTCAAGCATCAGCTGACCATCCGCATCCTGCCAGTCGACGTGATGCCCGATCTGCTGCGCCGGCTCGATCTCCACGCCCGGCAGTTGCAGCTGAGCGAGACGCTCGATCCGGCGTCGCGGACCTTCGCTGCGGCCTTCCAGCTGGCCCAGATCGAGGCGCGCGGCGAGATCGACGCGCTGGCCAAGGGCGCCGGCTTTGCCGATCGCGCGGCGGAGCGGCTCTATCGGCGGCATCTCGCGAGCTATTTCGCCGCCGCGGTGATGATGCCCTATGCGCGGTTCCTGCGGGCGTGCGAGGCGACCGGCTATGATCTGGAACTGCTGCAACGGCGCTTCGGCGCAGGTTTCGAGCAGGTCGCGCATCGCCTGTCGACGCTCCAGCGCGTTGGCGCGCGGGGTCTGCCCTTCTTCCTGGTTCGGATCGACCGGGCCGGCCAGGCCTCGAAGCGCTTTTCCGGCGCGAGCGGATCGCCGCTGGCCGAGGCGGAGGGGCGGTGCCCGCTATGGCGCGTGCACCACGCGTTCGACCGGCCGGGCAGTCTCGCCGTGCAGCTGGTGGAGCTGGAGGACGGGGCGCGGTGGCTCACCATGGCGCGCACGGTCGCACCGCAGGGTGGGCGCTACGGCGCGGTGCCGGTCGAGTTCGCGGTCGGGCTTGGTGTCGCCGCGGCGTTCGCCGGATCGCTCGCCGTCGCGCGCGGGATCGATCTGGCCGGGCCGGCGACGCCGATCGGGCTCGGGTGCCGGGCGTGCATTCGCGAGAAATGCCCGCAACGGTCGGCGCCACCGATGGGGCGGACGCTGCTGATCAACGAGCGGGAGCGCGGCGTCTCGCCGTTCACTTTCGGCGGCGATTGAGTGTCAGGTATTTACAAGATTACAGAACAAATCAGCATTTTGTGACACGGTGACGCACTACTCCCTAGTGGAATAGCGCGAAAGGCTGTCAATTTGTGTACCGATCTCGCCATCATCAAGCGAGGGACGGACTGTGACCTACCAAAGCGACATCACGCAAATGCGCCAGATCATCGGCGGCAAGAACGGTACGTGGGACGGGATCGACGCTGAGTCGGTCGCCCGCATGCGCCTGCAGAACCGTTTCCAGACCGGGCTCGACATCGCGCGCTACACGGCGGCGATCATGCGCAAGGACATGGCGGCCTATGACGCCGATCCGGCCAACTACACGCAATCGCTGGGCTGCTGGCACGGCTTCATCGGCCAGCAGAAAATGATTGCCATCAAGAAGCATTTCGGCTCGACCGAGCGGCGCTATCTCTATCTGTCCGGATGGATGATCGCGGCGCTGCGTTCCGAATTCGGGCCGCTGCCCGACCAGTCGATGCATGAGAAGACCTCGGTGCCGGCGCTGATCGGGGAACTTTACACCTTCCTGCGGCAGGCCGATGCGCGCGAGCTGGGCATGATGTTCCGCGAGATCGATGCCGCGCGCGAAGCGGGTGACCAGATCAAGGAGAAGCAACTGCTGACCGCGGTCGAGAATTACCAGACTCACGTCGTGCCGATCATCGCCGATATCGATGCCGGCTTCGGCAATGCCGAAGCGACCTATCTGCTCGCGCGCAAGATGATCGAGGCGGGCGCCTGCGCGCTGCAGATCGAGAACCAGGTTTCCGACGAGAAGCAGTGCGGCCACCAGGACGGCAAGGTCACCGTGCCGCACGAGGACTTCCTCGCGAAGGTCCGTGCCTGCCGCTACGCCTTCCTGGAACTGGGCGTCGAGGACGGCATCATCGTCACGCGCACGGACTCGCTCGGCGCCGGCCTGACCAAGCAGATCGCGATCAGCCACACGCCCGGCGATCTGGGCGACCAGTATAACGGCTTCCTCGATTGCGAGGAGATCACGCCGGAGAATGCGCGCAGCGGCGATGTCATCATCAACCGTGACGGCAAGCTGCTGCGGCCGAAGCGGCTTGCGTCGAACCTCTATCAGTTCCGCGCCGGCAGCGGCGAGGATCGCTGCGTGCTCGACAGCATCACCTCGCTGCAGAACGGCGCCGACCTGCTGTGGATCGAGACCGAGAAGCCGCATATCGAGCAGATCGCCGGCATGGTCGACCGCATCCGCGAAGTGATCCCGAACGCGAAGCTGGTCTACAACAACTCACCCTCGTTCAACTGGACGCTGAACTTCCGCCAGCAGGTGTACGATGCCTGGGTCGAGCAGGGCAGGGACGTCTCCGCTTATGATCGCGCGCGGCTGATGAGCGTCGATTATGACGGCACCGAGCTGGGCGACGAAGCCGACGAGCGCATCCGCACTTTCCAGGCGGACAGCGCGAAGCGGGCGGGTATCTTCCATCACCTGATCACGCTGCCGACCTATCACACGGCCGCGCTGTCGACCGACAATCTGGCGAAGGAGTATTTCGGCGAGGCCGGCATGCTCGGCTATGTCCTCGGCGTGCAGCGCCAGGAGATCCGCCAGGGCATCGCCTGTGTGAAGCACCAGAATATGTCCGGCTCCGACATCGGTGACGATCACAAGGAATATTTCGCCGGAGAAGCCGCGCTGAAGGCGGGCGGCGCGCATAATACGATGAACCAGTTCGCGGCGTAACGCTGACGATCCGGTGCGAGAACGGCTCGGGGCTAAAGCCCCGGGCCGTTTCTGTTGCAGCGTCTGGCGCGCCACCGCCGCTGGCCGATGAAATGCTACCGTTGCAGCATGTTTGTCCCGGCTTGCAGCGATTTTGCAGCCCGCCCTTGCGATCGGAGCCTCTCCCAATCGCAGGAGCGCACCATGGTTCCGCCTTCCCCGAGCGCCGCGCGCCGGCCTGAAAACATGTCGTTCGTTTCCGCATCGTCGTGGCGGTGACGATGGAAAACAGTTCGACCGTTACGCTGTTCCACCCGACATTGTCTCACAATAAGGGTCGCAAGCCGCCCGCCGCCGGCCCGACATTGCTCGGCCAGCGGATCGTCGCGCTGGATGTGCTGCGGGGCTTTGCGCTCCTCGGCATCCTCTTCCTAAACATCGAGACGTTCAGTGGTCCGGCCATCCTGCACGACGTGCCGATGGGAACGGGCAAGCCGGCATTCGTTGGCTGGCATGCCCAGCTCGATCTCGCGATCGTGACGATCAAATGGATGTTTTTCGAAGGCAAGATGCGGACGCTGTTCGCGATCCTGTACGGCGCCGGGATCGTATTGCTGACCGAAAGGCTGGATCGGCGCGGCCCGCCCGGAACGGCGTTCGGCATCTTTTGTCGGCGCAACCTGTGGCTGCTGGTCTTCGGCCTGCTGCACGGCACGCTGATCTGGCATGGCGATATCCTGACGCGGTACGCCCTGGTCGCGCTGCTGTTCCTGTATCCCCTGCGCCGCCTCGCGGCACGGCCCCTTGTCATTCTGGGCCTGTCGATCGGAATCCTCGGTGGCACCTTCGGGGTCGCGCGCACCGTCCATGCGCCGGAGGTGCTGGCGGCCGAACGCCTGCGCGCCGACGGTGAGGCCGCGCTTGCCGCGCACCGCATTCCATCCCCGCAGCAACGCGCCGCGCTGGAGGCCGACGAACGGGAGCGGTCCCGGCTTCCGGCGAAAACCGCAGAAAGCATCCGGGAGGGGAGGCTTCCCTATGTCCAGAGCATCGCGCCGCGCGCCGATACGTATCTGGATTCCCTGATGGGCTATTTCCGCAGCGGCATGTTCCTGGAGGTCGTCGGGAACATGCTGCTCGGCATGGGGCTCTACAAGACCGGCTTCCTGGCCGGTGCGCGATCGGGACGCCGCTATATGGCGACGGCGGCGCTGGGATACGCGATCTCGATGCCGATCGTCCTGGTCGGCATGACGATGGCCCATGCCGGCGGCTTCTCGCTGGCGGCGGCTACGCGCTGGCTGTATCTTCCCTATACGCTCGAAGTCGTCGCCGGGGCGGTCGCCAACGCCTCGCTGTTGCTGCTGATCATTCGCAACGGCTGGCTCGCGCCGGTCACCGCGGCTTTGGGGAATGTCGGCCGGACAGCGTTCAGCAACTATATTCTCACCAGCCTGCTGTGTCAGTTCGTCTTCGCCTGGGGCCCCTGGAAGCTTTACGGGGCGCTCGAATATTATCAGCAGGTCTATGTGGTGGTCGCGGTTTGGACGCTAAACCTTGCCGCGAGTGCGCTCTGGCTTCGCAGTTTTGCCTATGGCCCGCTTGAATGGGTCTGGCGCTCGCTGGTCTACCGGAAGCGCCAGCCGATGCTGCGACAGCAGGCCGCCTAGATCTTGAGCAGCAGGATCGGCACCACGACACCGGCGGCGAGCATGACAGTCGAGACCAGCCGGGTGGCGCGGCTGTTCAGCGCGATGACGATGCCGAGCACGGCCGAGAGGATCAGGCCGATCGACATCAACGCCGCGAATATCTTGAACGGTAGCGCGGATGGTTTCGGCTTCTGCGCGACCTTGGGGGCAGGCTTCGCTGCCGGTTTCGCATGCTCGTCGGCGTCCGTCGCCTTGGGCTGCGGGAGGCGATCGTCCTTGTGGACGCTGGCCAGCCAGACGATCCATGCCGGCGGGGTGCTTCCCCAGCCTTTCTCCTCCTGCAGGCGGAACGTCTGCAACGCACCGCTGAGCGCGAAGAAGATGATCGCCGGCGCCAGGAACATGCCGATATACAGGTGATAGCGGCGCAGCGCCTGCTGGGTCTTGGCTTTCATGCCGCAGACCTAGCTGGGGCCAAGATCGGCGGCAAGCGGGGGCCTGCTCAGCTCGCCCTGGTGACCCGCCACACCGTGTTGCCGAGATCGTCGGCGATCAGCAGGCCGCCGGCCTTGTCCACCGCCAGGCCGACCGGGCGGCCACGCGCCTGCTGTTTCGCATTCAGGAAGCCCGTCACGACATCCTGCGCCGGGCCGCTGGGTTTTCCCCCGGCGAAGGGCACGAACACGACCTTGTAGCCGTTGAGCGGATCGCGATCCCAGCTGCCATGTTCGCCGACGAACGCACCGTTCCGATATTGGGCGGGCAGGTTGGCGCCGGTGTAGAAGGCAAGCCCGAGCGGCGCGACATGCGAACTGAGCGCGTAATCGGGGACGATCGCGCGGGCGACGAGATCGGGACGTTGCGGCCTGACCCGCGCATCGAGATGCTGGCCGTAATAGCTGTAGGGCCAGCCGTAGAACCCGCCGCGCTGCACCGAGGTCAGGTAATCGGGAACGAGATTGGGGCCGATCTCGTCGCGCTCGTTGACGACTGCCCACAGCTTGCCGCTTTGCGGGTTCCACGTCAGGCCGTTGGGATTGCGCAGGCCGCTGGCGAAGATGCGGTGCGCGCCCGTCACGCGGTCGATCTCCCAGATCGCGGCGCGGCCGGCTTCGGCGGCGATGCCGTTTTCGGTGATGTTGCTGTTCGATCCGACCCCGGCATAGAGTCTCGAACCGTCCGGGCTCGCCACCAGGCTCTTCGTCCAGTGATGGTTGATCGGGCCGCCGGGCAGATCGGTCAGCTTCGTACCGGCGCCGTCGATGCGGGTGGCGCCGTCGACATAGGCGTAGCGCATGACCGCGTCGGTGTTGGCGACATAGAGATCATGGCCGACCAAGGCGACGCCGAAAGGCGAGGTGAGCCGATCCAGGAAAACAGTGTGCAGCTCTGGCTTGCCGTCGCCGTCAGCGTCGCGGAACAGGATGATCCGGTTGCCGCCCTGGGCCGCTGCGCCGGCGTGCTTCTGCACCATCCCCATGACGATGTCCTTGGGACGATGGATCGGCTCGGACGGCCCGCTGCTTTCGACGATCAGGATGTCGCCGTTGGGCAGGACATAGGGCTGCCGCGGATGCATCATGCCGGTCGCCAGCGCTGCGATCTTCAGCCCGGGCGCGACGCTTGGCGTCTCGCCTTTGGCCCAGGCGACTGGCTTGGCCACGCGTATCGGTGGCAGAAGATATTGCTGCGGCGCGGGCAGGACCGGGTTGGCGCCGATCTGCGTGCTCGGGTCGGCCGGTTTGCTGCCGCCGCATCCCGCGAGGCTCATGGCTACACCGGACAGGAGGATGAGCGATGCGCGCATGGGGATTCCTTGATTGAGCGGGCGCATCACGCGGCCGCTCCGACGCCGTCGCGGTGAACCATTTTCCAGCCCATCCAGCCGGTGAAGGCGAGGATCAGCACGACGATCGCGGACAGCGTAAGGCCGGTGGGCACGACCGAGGTGTAGCCGTCGCGGCTGTGAACAAAGGCATTGACCAGCGACAGCACGACCGCGATCGCATTACCGACGAGATGGGGCCAAGCCGGCTTGAGCGCACGGATCCGGCGGCTGAAGACGAAGTCGATCAGCCCGGCGACGACCGCGAGCCCGGCGAAGATCAGGCCTGCCGTCAACAGCCACACCGACATGGTTTCCCACAACATGTTGGCGGTCAGCGCGTAGATGATGTCGGTCACGAGGGTCGCCACGAAGCAGCCGATCGGGATGGGCACCAGCAAAATGTGAAGGGGATGTCCTGCCACCGTGGCGGTGGGTTGCCGGGTATCGGTCATCATCGGTCGTCCTGTCCCATCGGGAAAGCACGGTCCCGAGGTGGCGCTAGTACGATCCGGGTCGTCGAGGGTTCCGGCCAATGCGTCTGCAGCACATGACAAATTCTTCATGTCGAGCACGTTACGCCGGCCTTTGCGAGGTTCTTACGGCATTATCCCTGTTACTTGCCGGGGCCGGTTCTAGACTTTTCTCGTCGCGGTTGAATCCACATCGCCAGGCGGTCCCTCACGCTGGATTTGCGCCAGCCAGCGCGCGCGCAGCAGCGCCGGCCGGGTCGGGTAACGCGTATCGAGAATGTCCGCGACGAGCATGCGATCGAGCCGGAAGCTGCGGAAATCCTCGCGCAGCTCGCACCAGGCGATCAGAATCCGTCCACTGTCGTGATAGCCTAGCAGCGCCGGCCAGACGGTGCGTTCGGTCAGCCGGCCGTCCTCGGCGCGATAGGACAAGGCGATCTTGCGGCCGGCCCGGATCGCGTGGCGCAGCTCCGTAGCGTCGACCGCATCCTCCGGCATGCGCCAGGCCGGCGGCGTGCGGGCGGCGGGATCGTCGAGCAGGGGCCGCATCTCGGGCGGCACCACCGCGGCGATCTTTGCGATGAGGTTGCGGGCTGCGTGGGCGAGCGCGGCATCGCCGTGCCCCGCCACCCATTGCGCGCCCAGCACCGCTGCTTCGACTTCCTCGGGATTGAGCATGAGCGGCGGCAGGTCGAAGCCGCCCTCGAGCACATAGCCGACCCCCGCCTCGCCGCGGATCGGCACGCGCTGGCCGATCAGCGCTGCGATGTCACGATAGACCGATCGTTTCGAGCTTTCGAGCTCGGCCGCGATCGCATCGGCAGTGATCGGGCGCCGCTCGCGGCGGAGGATCTGGACGATCTCGAACAGGCGGTCGGCGCGGCGCATGGCGGAGCTTTAACGGAGGGATGCTGCCACCATGCTGTCAGCAGCATGGCAGTATGTCGACCCCGCAACCACGGGAGAAAAACGATGCTCAGGACTTATCATGGCAGCTGCCACTGCGGCGCAGTCACTTTCGAAGCCGATCTCGATCTCGCGGCCGGCACGGGGCGGTGCAATTGCTCGATCTGCACCAAGCGTCGGGCCTGGGGCGTGAACATCAAGCCCGATGCGTTCCGCCTGATTCAGGGACAGGAGGCTCTGTCCGACTATCAGTTCGGCACGCTTTCCCTCCATCACCGCTTCTGCACCACATGCGGCTGCGCGCCGTTCGGCGCTGGCCATGTCGAGGCGATCGGCGGCGACTTCGTCAGCATCGCGGTCAATTGTCTGGACGACGTCACGCCCGAAGAGCTGGCGAGCGTGCCGGTGCATTACTCCAATGGTCGCGACAATCGCTGGTTCGAGCCACCGGCCATCACGTCCTATCTGTAGCGTTAGTCGAGCTTCACGAACGCCAGCGCATTGTTGGGGTTCATCGGCACGACCAGCTGGTTGCCGGCCACATCGTGGCACATCGAGGCGGCGCTCGGGATGCCGGTCGCGATCAGCTGAACCGGCTGGCCGGGGCGGAGGCGTGAGATGCCACCGTTCACCACGCTGCTGACATATTTGGTGCCGTCCGGCATGATGACGATGCCGTCATTGCCGGGCTGCGCCGCATGCTCGGTCCGGACCAGCTTGCCGGCCGGCGAGAAGGTCAGCACCGCATCGTCGCCGATATTCACCACGACGATATTGCCGTCGCGGTCGATCGCGACGCCGTTCGGCCGGGACAAGGGCGCGCCGTCGAGGAAGACTGACGTCTTGCCGTCAGCCGTGATGCGATAGATGCGCCACGGCGTCTGGGCGTCGGCGGTGCCGGTCTGCGATCCGTAGATCGTGCCGTCGGCCGCCACCGCGATATCGTTGAGCCAGGCGACGTCCGGGCTGGCGATATCGCCGGCGGGGGCGCCGGTCGCGAGGTCGAAGAGGCGGATCACGGAGACGCGCTTCGCCCCATCGGCGGTGCCGCCGTCGCTGTCGGCGAGATAGAGCTTGCCGGCATGGACGTCGCTGCCGAAGGGCTGATTCAGCACCAGGCCGTTGCGGTTCACCCCGATCCAGCGGGCGGTGTGGACCGAGCCGTCATGGTTGATCAGCGAAACGAAGCCGTCGTTCGGCGCCTCGTTCTGCGCCGCACCACGATTCACCGCGATAATGAGGTTGCGCGTCGGATCGTAGCTGCAGCTCTCGGCATTCACGAGAGCGCCGAACACCTTCACGTTGGACGAGATGGCCGAGAATTTGCCGTCCGCCGTCACGCCCAGCGGTGTGCCCGCGACGAACGGCTGTTGCGCCGGGGGCGGGGTGGGCGGGGTCGTTTGCTGCGCCGAGGCGGCCGTGCAAGTGAACAAGGCGCCAAGGGCGGCCTTCGCGATAGTCTTCATGGTCTTCCCCCCGTGTTCATCCGTCAGGCGCCGGCGTTGGTCAGCCGCTCCAGTTGGGCCGCGCTCAGCTGCAGTTGGAGCGATCCGGCAAGCTCGTCCATCTGCGCGACACTGGTCGCGCTGGCGATCGGCGCGGTGACGCCGGGTTGCGCCGCCAGCCAGGCGAGCGCGATCTGGGCGAGCGTCGCGCCCGTATCAGCGGCAACCTCGTCCATGGCAGCAAGCACGGCCGCGCCCTTGCCCTCGAGCAGTTCGCCCATCTGCCCGCCCCGCACGCTCTTGCCGAAATCCGCGGTCGAGCGATATTTGCCGGTCAGGAAGCCGGATGCGAGCCCGTAATAGGGCACCACGCCGATATCGTGGACGACGCAATAATCCTGCAGCTCGCCCTCGAACTTGTGGCGACTGACGAGATTATATTCCGGCTGGAGTACCTGATAATGCGGCAGGCCATGCGCCTTCGCGGCGTCGTTCGCCGATTTGAGGCGCATGGCGCGGAAGTTGGAGGCGCCGAGCGCGCGAACCTTGCCAGCGTCGATCAGCTTCCCGAACGCCGCGAGCGCGTCTTCCTGACGCACTGCATCATCGTCCTCATGGGCGAAATAGAGATCGATTTGCTCGATGCCGAGCCGCATGAGCGATTCGTCGGCCGCGGCGGCGATCCGCGCCGGCGCCAGTCCCTTGCCGCCCTCGCCCGGCAGCATGCCGACCTTGGTCGCGATCTGGACCTTGTCCCGCTTGCCGCCGGTTTTCAGCCATTCGCCGATCACGCGCTCGGATTCGCCGCCGACATGGCCGGGCACCCAGCTCGAATAGAGATCGGCGGTGTCGATCATCGTCCCGCCGGCCGCGACAAAGGCATCGAGCACGGCGAAGCTCGTGTCGCGGTCAGCCGTCCAGCCGAAGACGTTGCCGCCGAGCACGAGCGGGGCGATGTGGAGATCGGTGGCGCCCAGGCGGCGAAGCGATGTCATGACGATTGTTCCTCGGTTGCGTTGAGCGACACGGCGTTGATGTCGACGCTGTTGGCATCGAGCATTGTCGCGGCATCGTTGAGTGCTTGCGCCTCGGCGCGGCTGGTCGTGCCGGGTGTGCCGTCGCTGCCCTGGCAGGCGGTGAGGCACAGGGCGGCCAACAACAGCCCGCCAGCGCTTGCAACGGTCATGGGTACTCTCCGGACGCCCCGAACGGCTCGGGGCTGGTTTCAGCTATGGCGCGGTTGGCCGGCTTAGTCTTCGATGTCGCGGCCGACCTTCTTCAGCGTGTTGCCGGTGGCGTCGAGCGTTGAATCGGCGGCGTTGCCGACCGCATTCCCGGCATTGTCGATCGACGTCTCGGCGGCGCCAAGTGCGCGGTCGGCGGCGGCTTCGGTGTCGCCGGCGGCTTCACTCATCGTCGCATTGGCGTCGGCCGCGATGGTATCGGCTGCCTCGGCGGTTTCGTTCTGTGCCTTGGGGCTGCACGCAGCCAGGCCAAGGGCAGCGGCGAAGGCGATCGGCGCGATCAGGAATTTCGTCATCTGTCAGACTCCTCGTGTCAGATGCGCGCCATGAGGGGCGCGTCGACGCGGACGCTATCGAACGGGCGGGACGGGTGCAATCCGGTTCGCCCACAGGCTATGTCCCGCAGTACATATAAAGATATCTTTATATGGCCCGTTGACCTCATATAAAGATATCTTTATATCTAATTCCATCATGACCCAAGCTCTCGATATCTTCCGCGCGCTGGCCGACGGGACCCGCCTTCGTATCCTCGGCCTGCTGCGCTCGATGGAGCTCTCGGTCGGCGAACTGGCGCAAGTGCTCGGCCAAAGCCAGCCGCGCGTCAGTCGGCATGTGAAGATCCTGTGCGATGCCGGCCTCGCCGAACGCCGCAAGGAAGGCAGCTGGGTGTTCGTCGCGCTGGGCAAGGCAGCCAGG
This sequence comes from Parasphingomonas zepuensis, assembly GCF_036663735.1. Taxonomy (NCBI): domain Bacteria; kingdom Pseudomonadati; phylum Pseudomonadota; class Alphaproteobacteria; order Sphingomonadales; family Sphingomonadaceae; genus Parasphingomonas; species Parasphingomonas zepuensis. Next base: position 132,253 of record NZ_JAXOJO010000002.1, read on the forward strand.
GTCAACCCGATCCTGGCCTCGCTCGACGAATGGGGCAAGATCGAGCCTGACCACTGGGCGGTGGCTGACGCGGCCCGGTTGGCCGCCGTGCGCGCCGATCGCGCTTCTTCGGCGGCGGGCTGGTTCGAATCGAACGCCGGGCAATGGGATGCGATCCGGTCGCTGCACATTGCCGAGAGCGAGGTCGAGGCAGCCATGTCGGCAGTGCTCGGCCTTGACGGGGAAACGGGCACGCCGATCGGCCAGCTGATCGATATCGGCACCGGTACGGGGCGGATGCTCGAACTGTTTGCGGGTCGCGCCAAACACGCGCTGGGGATCGACCGCAGCTCCGAGATGCTTCGGCTGGCGCGCGCCAAGCTGTCCGAACGCGGGCTTTCCAATGCCGAATTGCGCCAGGCCGATCTTTACGCATTGCCGCTCGGCGACGGGGAGGCCGATGCCGCCATCCTCCATCACGTACTGCATTTCGCGCAGCAGCCTGGTGCCGCGATCGTCGAGGCCGCCCGGGTGCTGGCGCCGGGCGGGCGTCTGCTCATTGCCGATTTCGCGCCGCACGATCGCGAGGAGCTCCGCACCCGCGACGCACATACGCGGCTCGGCTTCTCGGATGAGCAGATCGCCGCGTGGTTCAGTGCGGCCGGGCTCGTGCCGGCAAGGACCGAGACGCTGGAAGGCGGCGAACTGACCGTGAAGCTGTGGCTGGCGCGCAAGGCGGGCAGCCCCATGGAAATACCGGTACAAGAGGTGAAGGCGGCATGATGACCAGGAACCCAGCAAGCGAGGCACGGCGCGCGCAGGCGTCGCCGCTGTTCGCCGATCTCGCCGGCGATTCGCAGGTATCGTTCGAATTCTTCCCGCCGAAATCGGCCCAGACCGAAGAAACCATGTGGGAGGCAGTGAAGACGCTCGAGCCGCTCGGCCCGCGCTTCGTGTCGGTCACCTATGGTGCCGGCGGGACGACGCGCGATCGCACGCATGCCTGCGTGGCACGCATCGAGCGCGAGACGAGCCTGGCGGCCGCCGCGCACCTCACCTGCGTCGGCGCGACCAAGGCCGAGGTCAATCAGGTCGCCGAGGAATATTGGGCTGCCGGCATCCGTCACGTCGTCGCGCTGCGGGGCGATCCGCCGGTCATGGGCACGCCGTTCGTCAGCCATCCCGACGGGTACGAGAATGCAGCGGCGCTGGTCGCCGGTCTGCGCAAACTCCATCCCTTCGACATCTCGGTCGCGGCCTATCCGGAATGCCATCCGGATTCGCCCGATGTTCGCGCCGATATCGACAATCTCAAGCGGAAGATCGATGCCGGCGCCAACCGGGCGCTGACGCAGTTCTTCTTCTCGCCCGAGGCGTTCTTCCGCTTCCGCGATCGCGCCGCCGCGGCGGGGATCACGGCGGAGATCGTGCCGGGTATCCTGCCCGTATCGAACGTCGCGCAGACGCGGAAATTCGCCGATATGTGCGGGGCGGGCATCCCCGACTGGATGGGGCGGCTGTTCGACGGGCTGGACGATCATCCCGCCTCGCGCCAGCTGGTGGCCGCGACGATCGCCGCCGAAATGTGCCGGCGACTCTATGCCGGCGACGTGCGCAGCTTCCACTTCTACACGCTCAACCGCGCCGAGCTGAGCTTCGCGATCTGCCACCTGCTCGGGCTGCGCGCCAAGCCGCCGGCGCGCGAGGCAGCGGCGGCATGACCATGTCCAACGAAGCAGGTGACGCCATGACGGCACGCGAAAAACTGCTGGCCGAGGCTGCCAAGCGCATCCTGATCACGGACGGCGCGTTCGGCACCGAGATCCAGAACTGGAAGCTGAACGAGGCCGACTATGCCGGAGCGCTCGGCCTGGCCAAGGACCAGAAGGGCAATAACGACATCCTCGCGCTGACCAAGCCCGAGGTGCCGGAGACCATTACACGCGCCTATCTCGATGCCGGGGCCGACATCGTCTCGACCAACACGTTCAGCGCGAACGTGATCAGCCAGGCCGATTATGCCGCCGAGGGGCTGGTGAGGGAGATCAACATCGCGTCCGCGCAGATCGCCCGCCGGCTGGCCGACGATTATGCCGCGAAGGACGGCCGCCCGCGCTTCGTCGCCGGGGCGATCGGGCCGACCAACAAGACCCTGTCGCTGTCGCCCGACGTGAACGATCCGGGCTTCCGGGAGATCGACTTCGATTATCTGAAATCGGTCTATCGCGAGCAGACCGAGGCGCTTCTGGATGGCGGCGTCGATTTCATCCTTATCGAGACGGTGTTCGACACGCTCAACGCCAAGGCCGGCGTCATGGCGGTGCTCGAGGCCGCGGAACAGCGTGGCCACGACGTACCCATCATGCTGTCGATGACGCTGACCGATCTTTCGGGCCGCAACCTGTCGGGCCACACGGTCGAGGCGTTCTGGCACGCGGTGCGCCATGCCCGGCCGCTGACGATCGGGCTCAACTGTTCGTTCGGGGCGGAACAGCTGCGCCCGCATGTCCGCACCCTCAGCGACATCGCCGACACGCTGATCATGGTCTATCCCAATGCCGGCCTGCCCAACGAGCTCGGCGAATATGACGAGCAGCCGGCGACTACCGCCGGGCTGGTGCGCGAGTGGGCGGCGAACGGGCAGGTCAATATTCTGGGCGGCTGCTGCGGATCGACGCCCGAGCATATCGCGGCGATTGCGCAGGCGGTGGCCGAACTCGCCCCGCGCACGCCCGCTACGCCCCCGGTGAAGACGCGGCTTGCCGGTCTGGAACCGATGACGATGGCGGCTTAGCGCGGGGATAACCCCGACCGTTCGTGTCGAGCGAAGTCGAGACACAATGACGGTGCGCTGACTCAGGTTTCTCGGCTTCGCTCGAAACGAACGGATTTTATTTTGGCCTCTGCCCCCTCAACCGCCCAGTTCGTCAATATCGGCGAGCGCACCAACGTCACCGGATCGGCGCGCTTCAAGAAGCTGATCATGGCGGGCGATTATCCCGCCGCGGTCGAGGTCGCGCTGCAGCAGGTGGAATCGGGCGCTCAGGTGCTCGACGTCAACATGGACGAAGGGCTGCTCGACGCCGAGGTGGCGATGACCACCTTCCTGAAGCTGATCGCCGCCGAGCCCGATATCGCGCGCATCCCGTTCATGATCGACAGCTCGAAATGGGCAGTGATCGAGGCCGGGCTGAAATGCGTCAGCGGCAAGCCGATCGTCAATTCGATCAGTATGAAGGAGGGTGAAGCTCAGTTCCTGTATCAGGCCAAGAAGGTGATGCAGTACGGCGCCGCCGTCGTCGTCATGGCATTCGACGAGACCGGTCAGGCGGATACCAAGGCGCGCAAGGTCGAGATTTGCGAGCGCGCCTACAAGCTGCTGATGGGCATCGGCTTTCCGCCAGAGGACATCATCTTCGATCCCAACATCTTCGCCGTCGCCACGGGGATCGAGGAGCATAATAATTACGGGAACGACTTCATCGAGGCGTGCAAGGAGATCAAGGCGCGGTTGCCGCATTGCCACATCTCCGGCGGGCTTTCGAACCTCAGCTTCTCGTTCCGCGGCAACGAGCCGGTGCGGCGCGCGATGCACTCGGTGTTCCTCTATTATGCCATCCCCGCCGGGCTCGACATGGCGATCGTCAATGCCGGTCAGCTCGATGTGTACGACACGATCGACCCGGAACTGCGCCAGGCTTGTGAGGACGTTGTCCTCAACAAGGATGACGGCGCGACCGAGCGGCTGATCGCGCTCGCCGAACGCTATAAGGGCACGGACGAGGTCGCCGAGAAGCAGATGGCGGAATGGCGCGGCTGGGGTGTCGCCAAGCGGCTCGAGCATGCGCTGGTGAAGGGCATCGACGCGCATGTCGTCGACGATACCGAGGAAGCGCGTCAGCTCTACGATCGCCCTATCGAAGTGATCGAAGGGCCGCTGATGGACGGCATGAACGTCGTCGGCGACCTGTTCGGCTCAGGCAAGATGTTCCTGCCCCAGGTGGTGAAATCGGCACGCGTGATGAAGAAGGCGGTGGCGCATCTGCTGCCCTTCATCGAGGCGGCGAAGGAGCCCGGCGCGCGCGGCAAGGGCAAGATCATCATGGCGACCGTCAAGGGCGACGTGCACGATATCGGCAAGAACATCGTCGGCGTCGTGCTCCAGTGCAACGGCTTCGACGTGGTGGATATGGGCGTTATGGTGCCCTGGTCCGACATCCTGAAGGCAGCGAACGAGAATGACGCCGACATGATCGGCCTGTCGGGCCTGATCACCCCGTCGCTCGACGAGATGGTCACCGTCGCCGAGGAGATGAAACGCGCCGGCATGAAGATGCCGCTGCTGATCGGCGGCGCCACCACGTCCAAGGTCCACACCGCGCTGCGTATCGCGCCGGCCTATGACGGTCCGGTCGTGCATGTGCTCGATGCGAGCCGTGCGGTCGGCGTTGCGTCGACCCTGGTCAGCGACACGCAGAAGGACGCCTTCGTCCTAAAGACGGCCGATGAATATGAAGCCGTGCGCGTCGCTCGCGCCGGCCGGACCCAGAGCGAACTGCTGACGCTGCAGGCCGCGCGCGACAACGCGTTCGAGGCCGATATGAACATGAAGCCGCCGATGCCGAAGCAGCCGGGCGTGCATGTCTATCGCGAGTGGGACCTGGCCGAGCTGCGCGAGATCATCGACTGGACGCCCTTCTTCCGCGCCTGGGAACTCGCCGGCAATTATCCGGCGATCCTGGAGGACAAGGTGGTGGGCGAGAGCGCCCGCAGCCTGTTCGCCGATGCACAGGCGATGCTCGACAAGGTCATTGCGGAGAAATGGCTGGTCGCGCGTGCGGTGGTCGGGCTGTGGCCGTGCCGCCGCGAGGGCGATGACGTGATCATCCATCTCGAGGATGAGAGCCATGTGAAGCTGCCCTTTCTGCGGCAGCAGATCGCCAAGCGGGAAGGGCGGGCGAACATGTGCCTGGCCGATTTCATCAGCCATGACGGCGACTGGATCGGCGGCTTCGCGGTCAGCATCCACGGGATCGAGCCGCATCTCGCGCGGTTCAAGGCAGCGATCGACGATTATTCGGACATCCTGCTGAAGGCGCTGGCCGATCGCCTCGCCGAAGCCATGGCGGAAATGATGCACCTGCACGTCCGCACGACTTTGTGGGGGTATGCGCCGGAAGAGCAGCTCACCAACGAAGCGCTGATCAAGGAGCAATATCGCGGCATCCGCCCGGCGCCGGGCTATCCGGCCTGCCCCGATCACAGCCTGAAGCCGACCCTGTTCAAGCTGCTCGACGCGCATCACGCGACCGGCATCTCCCTGACCGAGAGTTTCGCGATGCTGCCGACCGCGGCCGTTTCCGGCTTTTACTTCGGGCACCCCCAGGCGGAATATTTCGGCGTGGCGCGGGTCGGCCGCGATCAGCTGGAGGAATATGCCGAGCGGCGCGGCGTCGACCTGCCGACGGCGGAGCGCTGGTTACGGCCGAACCTGGACTGATGTTGTCGGGGGCGTTTGCCCCTAACGCCAGACCGTCTGGGCCTGATAGTCGGGCGAATACATCGTCATATATTGCGCCATGCGCGGCCGGTCGGCGCTGTTCGGGCTCGCGCCGTGCGGCAGTTCCTGGCGCCAGATGATCAGGTCGCCGGCCCGCGCCGCGATTTGCTGCGCTTTCGCGCTGAGATCGACCTGGCGCGGATCGGCGGTGCCGAGCCCGTCGAGCCACGATTCGATCCCGCGATGGAATCCGGGAACCAGCTCGAACGCGCCCTGGTCCGCGCTCGTGTCCGTGAAATAGAGGATGCCCTGAGTGGCGAAGGGGATCGGCAGCGTCAGGCTGACGTCCCAGTGCAGCTTGGGGCCGGGAAAGGCCCGTCCCGGGCGCTCAGGCGGGTTGAAGCTCATCCGGTCGACCGAGGACCAGAGGTTGGCCGTTCCCCAGAGTTGCGCGAACGCCTTGTGCGCGCGGGCGGAACGCCTGATCGCGTCGAGCGCGGGATCCTGGAAGACCTGGACCATGATGCCGTTGTTGCGCACCCGGTACCAGCTGTCCGGATCGTCGGGCCGCGCCTGGACGGTTCGCCAGAGCAGGGTTTCCGCGGCCCTGGCTTCGTCCGCCGTGATCGCGTTGCGCACGATCACATAGCCATGCTCGTCCCAATGCGCGAGATCGGCGGCGTCCAGTACGGGCGGGGCGTCCTCGATCGCCCTGAGCCGGCGGCTGGTTGCTTCCGGCACCGGCGCGCCGTCGAGCCAGGCGTGATAGCGATCGAGCGCATCGGGATCGGGTAGGCCGGCGATGGCGGCGATCCACGCTTCGAAAGCCGGATAGTCTGGAGTCTCGATGCCGACGTGGCGCATCGTCTGCTCGAGCCCGAGGCCGAGCATGTCGAGCAGGATCCGCGCCTGCATGTCCGGTATTGACTGTGCGTCCGCCTGCCGGGTCCGCCGCGCCCAATAGTCGTAGAGACCCCGGACATGCGGAAATGCGTCGGTACGGTCCGCTATGGCTGCTGGCGATGACGGCATGATTCCCCCTGCCTCTGACCATCGGCCAGATCGGGGCCGCGCGTCAATTGCCCGGGCAGGTCGATCCGGGACCAGCATCGAAATCGAGGCAGCGTCCATCGGGCTTGGGCCCGGCGACGGGCAGGCCGATCAGGCCGGCCAGAGTCGGCATGATGTCCACCGTCTCGACTGACAAAGGCTGCTCGAATCCGGTCATGCCCTTGCGCCAGAACAGCATCGGCACGCGGCGGTCATAGTCCCAGAAGCTGCCATGGGTGGAGACATAGCCCTTGGTTGGATCGGGGATCGGCGTGATCCGCGGTTTGAGCGCGACGACGATGTCGCCCGATCGCGGCGCGTAGAAGGAGGCGCGGGCGCGCTCGATCAGGCTCCACGTTTCGGGCGGGCCGCTCGGGTCGGGCGTCGCGGCGATCTGGGCAGCGGTGAAGGCTGCGGCGACCTGCGGATGCGCGCGGATGCGGGCCAGCGCCTCCGTCACGACCCGGGCGCGCTGGGCTTTGGTCAGCGCAGGGTCGATCCACACATCGCCCGATCCGGTATCGCCGTAGAGCAGCTGAGTCTTGGTCTTGAGCTTCAGCTTTGTGGCGATGTCCTTGCCGATATCGGCAAGGCGAAAGGCGGGATCGATCCGCTGCGCCATCGGCGCGGCATGCTCGCGGTTGCGCTCGGGCAGGTCGTGGCCGCCATGATCGGCGGTCAGCACGACCGCATAGTCGATGCCGGTCCGGTCGAGCACGTCGAAGAACGACCCGAGCGATCGATCGAGATTGGCGAGTTGCACGCACATCTCGTTGCCGCCGGTGCCATAGGTGTGGCCGACATAATCGGTCGCCGACGCCCCGACGATGAGCAGATCGGTCGTGTCGCCCTGTCCAAGCTTCATGTCCTGGAACATGCCCGCCGCAAGCGCCAGGATCGTCGCATCGAAGGCGGGGGAGGCGCGGAACGAGCGCGTGTCGCCCGCGGCGCGCGCGAAGCGGCCGGCTCCAACGGTCTGCCCGCCGCCGATCGGGATCGCGCGATCGTGCGGTAAACAGAAATCGGGTTCTTCCAGCGCCGTCTGCGGCTGCGCGATCAGCGCGGTGACCGCGGCGTTGGTGCGGGCGACGACCGGCGGCGTGGCGCGGCCGGCATAGGAGACAAAGCCAGTGCCGTTCCACCACCACAGCTCATCGACCTGGTGCCCGCCCATCATCACCGCAGCGCGGTCCTTGCCGGCGACTGAAACGACCCGCGTTGCCGGATTTGTGGCCTTCATCCGTTCGCCGAGCGTGGGGACCAGCAGATGCTTGTCGGAGACAGTGTAGTTGACCGAGGAACTGCCGGGGACGCTCTCGTCCTCGCTGCAATAGATGCTCTTGTCCTTGCGCGGGTTTTTCAGGTCGGTCCAGTTGTTGGCGATGATGCCGGTATGCCCGGGACGGAACCCGGTGAGGATCGTCGAATGGCCGGGGCAGGTCTCGGTCGCGGCATGGCTCTGATAGCCGGAAGGGAATACGGCGCCGTCGAGCAGCCGCGCGAAGCCGCCGGTGAAGCGGTTGCGATATTCGGCGAACAGATCGGCGGAGAACTGATCGACCGAAATGGTGACGATCAGCTTGGGCGCCTTGCGTGGCGCTGGAGCGGGAGTCGGCGCCGGCGTTTCCTGGGCCTGGATCGGCGCGGCCCATAGGGCGATGGCAAGGGCAGCGATCGAGACCAGAATCTTCACGTGCATTTTCTCCGCGCTCAGGTGCAATGCACCGCGCTCGCCGCTATGGGCGAGTGCGTGACTGCCGACAAGGATGGGCGATGCGCGCGTTCGGTTACCTGATTGTGACGATCCTGGCCGCGCTGTTCGCGGCCGGCGGCGCGCATGCGCAATCGCCGGCGGCGCCCGGCAAGGCCAGGCATCTCGCGATGCGGCTGGTCGCCGAAACCGTCACGCCCGCCGCGGGGCAGGCAGTGACGCTGGCACTCGACACCCGGCCGGAGCCGGGCTGGCACGGCTATTGGCAGAACCCCGGCGATGCGGGCTTTCCCGCGACCCTCACTTGGGTGCTCCCCCGAGGCGTGACCGTCGGCGAACCGGTCTATCCCGTGCCGGGCACGCTGCTGATGGCCGGGCTGATGAACTATGTGTTCGAGGCGCCCTATGCGCCACTGGTGACGTTGCAGATGCCGGCCGGGCTCGCTGCCGGCACATCTTTGCCGGTCAGGCTCCACGCGCAATATCTCGTCTGCACCAAGACCCTGTGCGTGCCAGAGGAAGCGGACCTGTCGCTTGACCTGACCATCGGCGACGGCGCGGTCGCCCCGGCCGATCGGGCGCGGTTCGATGCATGGCGCAAGGCGATCCCCAAGCCGCTCGACGCGAAGGCGCAATTCCAGGCCGAGGGCGGCAAGCTGCGCATCGGCGTGCCCTATCCGGCGGATGCCCCGCTTGCGGACGCCTATTTCTTCCCGATCACAACCGGTCGCATCGATTATGCAGCACCGCAGCGCGTGACCCGAGACGGCGATCTGGTGGTGATCGAGGCCAAGGCCGGGACGGAGGCCGGGCAGGGCTCGCTCGGCGGCGTGCTGCGGATCGCGCCGGGGCAGGGGCTGATGGTGACGGCAGTTGCCGGAACCGTCGCCGCGGCGCCCGCGGGCGTGCCGGACGGCGTCTGGATCGCGACGCTGATCGCCTTTGCCGGCGCGATGCTCGGCGGGCTGATCCTCAACATCATGCCGTGCGTCTTTCCGATCCTCAGCCTCAAGGCACTGAGCCTCGCGCGCGGACATCTCGACGAACGCTCGGCGCGGCACGAGGCGCTGGCCTATGCTGCGGGGGTGATCGCGGTATGCGTGGCGCTGGGCGGCGCGATCCTCGCGCTGCGGGCGGGCGGCACCGCGGTGGGCTGGGCGTTCCAGTTGCAGGATCCGCGCGCGATCATCGTATTGCTGCTGCTGACGGTGGCGCTGGCGCTCAACCTGAGCGGGCTATTCGAGATTCCGACGCCGGGCTTCGTCAACAATGCCGGCGGCACGGGCGGCGCCTTCGCGACTGGCGCGCTCGCGGCATTCATCGCGACGCCGTGCACCGGGCCGTTCATGGGCGCGGCGCTGGGCGCGGCGCTGATCCTGCCCTGGCCCGCCGCGCTCGCCGTGTTCGCCGGGCTCGGGCTCGGTCTGGCCTTGCCGTTCCTCGCACTGGGTTTCGTGCCAGCGCTGCGGCGGCGCCTGCCGCGGCCCGGCGCCTGGATGGAGAATTTCCGCCGCTTCCTGTCGATCCCGATGTGGCTGACGGCGATCGCGCTCGTGTGGGTACTCGGGCGCCAGACCGGTGTCGATGGCATGACCCAGGGTCTGCTCGTCGCCCTGACCGCCGCGATCGTGCTGTGGGTGGCAGGGCGCCGTCAGGCGCGGGGGCTCGCTTTTGGCACGGTTGCAAGCGCGGCGCTGGTGGCAATCGTCGCGGGCGGCATCTGGCTGGCGGCGACCGCCACCCGCCCCGCCCGGGCAAGCGCGCCCGCCGTCGGCGCGGTCGAGCCGTTCAGCGAAACAAGGCTTGCCGCGCTCCGGTCTGAGGGCCGGCCAGTCTTCGCCTATTTCACGGCTGACTGGTGCCTCACCTGCAAGGTCAACGAAAAGGTCGCGATCGAAACCGAGGCAACGACATCGGCTTTTGCTGCGCACAAGGTGGCGGTGCTGGTCGGCGACTGGACTGGCGGCGATCCGGTGCTTGGTCGGTTCATCGAGGCACACAACCGCGCCGGTGTGCCGTTATATCTCTATTACGCCCCTGGCGCCGCCGCGCCCCAGGTGCTGCCGCAGGTGCTGACACCCGGCATGCTGGCGGCATTGGGCTCCTGAATTTTCCTTTCGATGGCGTGAAGAACGGCCCTTGTGCGCCGCAGCAATTCGTCGCAGCATGGAACCAGGCGGCATATGGGGGCTTTACCGTTCGATGGGGACACGACCGGCGTTTGACGAGATCATGGGGCAGAGCGGCTCGACCAGGCCGCGACCCGAACTCGCCGCGCTCGGTCGCTGGCTCGACGAGACCCCCGATGCGGAGCTGCGCCGACGCCAGCAATCGGCCGAAGCGACCTTTCGTCAGCTCGGCATCACTTTCGCAGTCTATGGCGACAGCGATGCGTCGGAACGCATCATCCCATTCGATATCGTGCCGCGCATCTTCCTGGCCGATGAATGGGCGCGGCTGTCCGAGGGGCTGGTTCAGCGCGTCGAGGCCATCAACGCGTTCCTCGACGACATCTATGGCGAGCGGAAGATCCTGAAGGCCGGCGTGCTGCCGGAGGACCTGATCTTCGGCAATCCGCAATTCCGCCCTGAAATCGCGGGCATGCGCCCGCCGCATGGTATCTGGGCGCATATTTGCGGCATCGATCTCGTCCGTACCGGGCCTGACGAATTCTTCGTGCTCGAGGATAATGCCCGCACGCCATCGGGCGTCAGCTACATGCTGGAGAATCGCGAGGCGATGTTGCGGCTCTGCCCGGAGCTGTTCCGTGAATTCCGCGTGGCTGCCGTCGACAGTTATCCGGACCGCTTGCTGGAGACGATGAAATCCGTCGCGCCGCATGGATCTGGCCAGAATCCGGTGTGCGTTGTGCTGACGCCGGGGCATTTCAACTCCGCTTATTACGAGCACAGCTTCCTGGCGGATTCGATGGGGATCGAGCTGGTCGAGGCGGCCGATCTCGTGGTCGACGACGATATCGTGTGGATGCGGACGATCGCCGGGCGCGTGAAGGTCGATGTGATCTATCGCCGGATCGACGACGATTATCTCGATCCGCTCGTCTTCCGGCCGGATTCGATGCTCGGTGTGCCCGGCCTGATTGCCGCTTATGCGGCGGGCAATGTTGCGCTGCTCAACGCACCCGGGAACGGCATCGCCGACGACAAGGCGATCTACAGCTATATGCCCGAGATCGTCCGCTTCTATTCGGACAGTGAGCCCAAGCTGCCCAATGTCGAGACCTGGCGCTGCCGCGAGCCGCAGGCGCTCAAATACGTCCTGGATAATCTGAAGGACGTGGTGGTGAAGCTGGTGGATGGTTCGGGCGGCTATGGCATGCTCGTCGGTCCGACCGCGACCAAGGCCGAGATCGAGACCTTCCGCGCCGCGCTCATCGCCGAGCCGCATCGCTATATCGCACAGCCCACCCTGGCGCTCTCGACTGTGCCGACGCTCAGCGAGGCCGGCCTTGCCCCGCGCCATGTCGATTTCCGCCCCTTCGTGCTGACCGGTTCGAAGAGCATCCAGGTCGTGCCCGGCGGCCTGACCCGGGTGGCGCTGAAGGAAGGCTCGCTGGTCGTGAATTCGTCGCAGGGCGGCGGGACCAAGGATAGTTTCGTGCTGATGGACGGCGGGAACGTGCAGGCCCAGGTGCAGACTGCGGACGGCATGAGCCAGGTACAGGGGCAGTCGTCGTGAGCGCGGCTACGCAAATCCTCCCCGAACGAGCTCGGGGAGCTATCTGATGCTCTCCCGCACTGCCTCATCGCTCTATTGGCTCGGTCGCTATATCGAGCGGGCAGATTTCATCGCGCGCCTGGTCGAGGCGACCGTGCGGCTCGACGTGCTCTCGCCGCGTCCGGCGGGCGAAGCGGCCTGGGCCAGCGCGCTGGCGGTGACGGAGACTGACGACGCCTTCGAGGCGACGGGCGAGACCATGACTCAGCAGCATGTCGCGCGGTTCCTCACGCTCGACGGAAGCCATCCCGGCTCGATCGTCCGCTGCCTCGATATGGCGCGTAACAATGCCCGCGCCGTCCGCACCGCGCTGACCCGCGAGGCCTGGACCGCGATAAACCGCGCCTGGCTGATCTTCCACAGCCGCACCAGCCCCGGGGGCGCCACCGCGACGCTCGGCCTGGTCGATGCCGTAAAGACCGAGGCGCGCGGTTTCGAAGGCGCGATCCACCGCATGCTGCGCAACCAGACGACCTGGTTCATCCGCCTCGGCCAGGCAGTCGAGCGGGCCGACAACACGGCGCGCCTGCTCGACGTAAAATATCATCTGCTGCTACCCGAGGGCGAGCGGGTGGGCGGCGTGGTCGACCGCGATCAATGGACCACGATCCTGCAGACCGTGTCGGCTGTCACTGCGTATCGCTGGCTCTATTCGGAAGGGCTGCGGCCGGCGAACGTGATCGACCTGCTGATCTCCCGCGCTGAATTGCCGCGCAGCCTCGCCGCCTCCGCCGAGGAGACGCTCGAGATTCTGAACCTGCTCGCCAAGCGCACCGGGCTGCACGGTGAGGCTGACCGGATGGCGCGGATGCGGCAGTCGCGGCTCGCCAAGACCCGGTCCGGCGAAGTCATCACCAGCGGGCTGCACCAGTATCTCCAGGCCTTCAAGGCAGAGAATGATCTGCTCCACGAGGCCATTGGCCGGCAGTTCAAATTCGGATGAGGCTCACGATAGATCACCGAACGATCTATCGTTTCTCGGTGCCGCAGGGGCGCCTCACCCAGATGCTCCGCTTGACGCCTGAGGACACGCACGATCAGACCGCCGCCGGCTGGCAATTGCATGTCGATTGCGACGCGCGGATGCGTCCCGGGCGGGACGGCTTCGGCAACCGCGTCACGATGCTCTATGTCGAGGGCCCGATCGAGCATATCGAGATTGCCGTCTCCGGCGAGGTGCTGACCAACCGTTCGAACGGCGTGGTGCACGGCACGCACGAGCCCCTGCCGCCACCCTTGTTCCTGCGCTCCACCGGCCTGACGGCGCCGAGCGAAGGGCTGGGCGCGTTCGCCGCCGAAGCGGTCGCCGCGACGGTCGACCCGGTCGAGCGGCTGCACGCCCTCAACCTCGCTTTCCACGACCGCTTCGCGCTCGATCGAAATCGGCCGGTCTCGGGGCGGAGCGCGGCCGAGGCGTTCGAGCTCGATACGGCGACCCCGCGCGATCTCGCGCAGATGTTCGCCGCGGCTGCGCGCGGGCTCGGCGTGCCGGCGCGTTATGTCTCGGGCTACAGCGTGGCGTGCAACCTGGGCGACATGTCCCCTGCGCCGCATGGCTGGGCGGAGGCATTTGTGCCGGGGCTGGGCTGGGTGGCGTTCGATCCCTGTACCGGGCTGTGCGCCGACGAGGCCTATGCGCGGGTCGCCGTGGCGCTGGATTCAGCCGGCGCCGCGCCGGTTGCTGGATCGCGGCTGGGCGAGGGCGACGAGGAGCTGGACGTCGACCTGCATGTCGGCCGTGCCAACGGGCAGGATTGATCGGTCAGCCGGTCCGGCCTGGCTGAAGTGATCGCACCGCGCGCTCGGCGGGTATCTCAGACCAGTTCGTTCGCCATCAGGACGTTCTTCTGCGCGGGCGGCGCATAGGTTGCGTCCTCGTCGGTCAGCAGCGTCCAGCCGTTCGGCCCGAGCACCTCGATCGGGCGATAGCGGGTCTTGTACGCCATCCGCTCGGAGCCCTTCACCCAATAGCCGAGATAGACATAGGGCAGGCCGATGCTGCGCGCGCGCAGGATGTGATCCATGATGATCATGTTGCCCAGGCCGGCGCGTTCCGCATGATCCGCGTCGAAGAAGCTGTAGATCATCGACAGGCCATCGGTCTGCTGGTCGGTCAGGCAGGCGCCGATCAGCCGGCCGCGCTGGCCGTCCCGCGGCGGCTCGCGATATTCGACGATGAAGCTGTTGACTGGCGAATGCTCGACCATGTCGGCATAATCGCCTTCGTCCATATCTGCCATGCCGCCGCCGGGGTGGCGCGACGCCAGATAGTGCCGCAGCAACTGATATTGCTCATCGGTGGCCCAGGCGCGGCAGGCATTGACCTCGAGATCGGCGTTGCGCCGGATCTGCTTGCGCTGGGTCGCGTTGGGCACGAAATTCGCCGCGACCACGCGGACGGAGACACAGGCAGTGCAGCCCGCGCAGCTCGGGCGGTAGGCGACCGACTGGCTGCGGCGAAAGCCGATCCGGCCCAGCGCATCGTTGAGCTCGCCCGCGTGCGGCCCGTTCAGTTCCGTGAAGACCTTTCGCTCCTGCCGCCCGGGGAGATAGGGGCAGGGCGACGGGCTGGTCACGAAGAAACGCGGAAAGCGAAATGGCGCAGTCACCGCTTCTGGTCCCCTTTCTCACCGATGCTGATGCACGGCGCGCGACCGTTATGAATCGCCAACGTCGTGATGAAAAGCCGCTTTACCATGAAAGAGGGTTAACGCATCGATTTGGGGAAGTATCGGGATTTACGCGCGGCGCATCCCGAGAACCAACATCATAGTACATTGCGCGACTCGCGACCAGAGGCGCGGGACTCGCTTCACCGCACGGGTGATTCGCTTCGTCAGGCAAGTTCGACGGGGCTGACCTCGTAACCGCCGGCGCGCAGCGCGGCCATCAGCCGGTCGAGATGCGCCTTGTCGCGCGTCTCGCACTCGATATCGGTGATCAGGCCCTTGGCGGGCAGCGTCGTGAACACGCGCTGATGATAGATTTCGATGATGTTGACGCGCTCGGCGTCGAAGATGCGCGCGACGTTGAACAGCGCGCCGGGCTGGTCCTGCAGCCTGATGCGCAGGCGCGCGAGCCGTCCCGAACGGGCGAGATCGCGCAACAGGACGTTGGCGAGCAGGCGCGTATCGATATTGCCGCCGCACAGCACGACGCCGACCGTCTTGCCGCGGAAGCGGTCGGGATAGGACAGCAGGGCGGCAAGGCCGGCGGCGCCGGCCCCTTCGACCACCGTCTTCTCGATCTGGAGCAGCAGGCTGACCGATTCCTCAAGGCTGCGCTCGCTGACCAGCACGATGTCGTCGACCAGCGCCTCGACGAAGCGGGCGGTGATCGTGCCCGGCTCCTTCACCGCGATGCCCTCGGCCAGGGTATCGCCGGCGCACGGCATGTCGGTGCCGTTGATGCGGTTGAACATGGACGGGAACAGCTCGGCCTGCACGCCGATCACCTCGATCGGATGGTCGGCCGCGCGCGCGACGGTCGCCATGCCGGAGATCAGCCCGCCGCCGCCGATCGGCGTGATGAACGTGTCGATCGCCGGCGCATCCTCGAGCATCTCGATCGCGACCGTGCCCTGGCCCGCGATAACGCGGGCATCGTCGAATGGATGGATGAAGGTATAGCCGCGCTCGGCTTCGAGCTCGCGCGCATGGGCGAAAGCCTCGTCGAAGGTGTTGCCGAACAGGATCACGGTCGCGCCGTGCCCCTCGGTCTGAGTCACTTTCACCGTGGGCGTGTTGATCGGCATCACGATGGTCGCTGGGATGCCGAGCCGGTTGGCGTGATAGGCGAGGCCCTGCGCGTGGTTGCCGGCCGAAGCCGCGATCACGCCCCTGGTCTGCGGGTTGAGCTGCAGCAGCGTGTTGAGCGCGCCGCGCTCCTTATAGGCAGCGGTGAACTGCAGATTCTCGAACTTCAGATAGACGGTCGCACCGGTCAGCTTCGACAGGGTGTGGCTGATGAAGGTCGGGGTGCGAACGATGGATGCGGCGATCCGTGCATGTGCCGCCTGGACGTCGGCCAGGGTGACGGGGAGCGGTTCTGCGGCGGGGAGCGGTTCGGTAGCCATAAGCGCGCGGACTAGGCGTTGAATCCGATGGCCGCAATGGCCGTTACGGCACGCACCATGCGCCAGTATCGCGCGCGACATATCTGGCGCGTCGGGAAAACACCCCGTATCGCGGGCGGCATGACCAATATCGCATTCATCGGAACCGGGGTGATGGGCGCGCCGATGGCGGGCCACCTCGCCGCTGCCGGCCACACCGTCACCGTCTATAATCGCTCACGCACCAAGGCCGATGCCTGGGCGGCAAAACATGGCGGAGCGGTCGCCGCGACGCCGGCCGAGGCCGCGGCCGGAAAGGATGCCGTGTTCAGCTGCGTCGGCAATGACGACGATCTGGCCGAGGTGACGCTGGGCGCCGACGGCGCGTTTGCGGCCATGGCGCCGGGCGCGCTGTTCGTCGATCATACCACCGTATCGGCGAAGATCGCCCGGCGGCTGGCGGAAGCGGGCGAAGCCAAAGGCCTGCTCGTCGTCGATGCGCCAGTCTCGGGCGGGCAGGCAGGCGCCGAGAACGGCAAGCTCTCGATCATGTGCGGCGGCAGCGCGGCCGCGATGGCGGTCGCCGAGCCGCTGATGCAGGCCTATGCGCTGCGCATCGTCCACATCGGCGACGCGGGCGCCGGGCAGACGACCAAGATGGTCAATCAGATCGCGCTCGCCGCCGCGGTGCAGGGCATTGCCGAGGCGCTGCGCTTCGCCCAGGCAAGTGGGCTGGACACCGACAAGGTGTTCGAGGCGGTTTCGGGTGGCGCCGCGTCGAGCTGGCAGATGGTCAATCGCTGGGAAACGATGAGCCAGGACAAGTTCGATTTCGGCTTCGCGGTCGATTGGATGCGCAAGGATCTCGGCCTCACGCTCGACGAGGCGAAGCGCAACGGCGCGTCGCTGCCGGTGACCGCGCTTGTCGATCAATTCTATGCCGATGTGCAGAAGATGGGCGGCGGCCGCAACGACACGAGCTCGCTGATCCGCAGGTTGCCGCGGTGAGATTGCTCCTCGCGGCCGCAACGGTCCTGCTGACGGCCACTCCGGCGCTGGCCGATTCGCTGGTCGATAACGTCACTGGCATGACGCTCGACAAGGACGGCAAGGTTGTCCATTTCAATGGCCTGCTGATGACGCCCGACGGCAAGGTCGTCCGACTGCTCCAGCCGAACGACAAGCGGCCGGAAAAGCTCGATTGGCGCGCCGACATGAAGGGCAAGGTGCTCCTTCCCGGCTTCATCGACGCGCATGGCCATGTGATGGACCTCGGCTTTCGCGATGTTGAGCTCGATCTGTCGGGGACGAAGTCGCTCGACGAGGCGATGGCGAAGATCGCTGCCTATGTCGCGGCCAATCCCGAACGGAAATGGATTCTCGGTGGCGGCTGGAACCAGGAAGTCTGGGGCCTCGGCCGCTTCCCGACCGCGGCCGATCTCGATGCAGTGGTCAGCGACCGGCCGGTATGGCTGGCGCGTGCCGACGGCCATGCGAGCTGGGCGAACAGCGCGGCGATGAAGGCGGCGGGCATCACCGCGAAAAGCGTTTCTCCCGCGGGCGGGCGGATCGAAAAGACCGGTACCATCCCCAACGGCGTGTTCGTCGATTCGGCGATGGCGCTGGTCGCTAAGGCCGTGCCGCAGCCTTTGCCCAAGGATCGCGACGCTGCCTTTCTAAAGGCGCAGGCGACTCTGCTCAGCCTTGGCATCACCGCGACCGCCGATATGGGCACCAGCCTCGACGACTGGCTCAGCTATCGCCGCGCGGGCGATACGGGTGCGCTGCGCATCCGGATCATGAGCTATAGCGCCGGCGTCGAGACGGCGGTGCGCATCGGCGGTGCCGGGCCTACCGGCTGGCTCTATGCCGATCGGCTGCGCATGGGTGGCGTGAAGCTCTATGCCGACGGCGCGCTGGGATCGCGCGGGGCATGGCTCAAGGCGCCGTACAGTGACGTGCCCAAGGAGTCCGGCCTCGGCTTCATGGCCGATGACGTGATCCGCAACCTGATGAGCCGCGCGGCAATGGATAATTATCAGGTCGCCGTCCATGCGATAGGCGACAAGGCCAATGCGCAGGTGCTCGACGCGATCGAGGAATTGTCCGAGACGTATAAGGGCGATCGTCGCTGGCGCATCGAACATGCCCAGATCGTCGATCCGGCCGATCTGCCGCGCTTCGGGAAACACGGTACGATCGCCTCTATGCAGCCGGTTCACCAGACATCGGACCGGACCATGGCCGAGGCCCGGCTCGGGCCGGACCGGCTCGGCGGCGCCTATGCCTGGGCCTCGATGCTGAAGAACGGATCGGTCCTGGCGTTCGGATCGGACTATCCGGTCGAAAGCCCGGATCCGTTCGCCGGCTGGGCGGCAGCGTTCACGCGGCAGGATGCGACCGGGCAGCCCTTTGGCGGCTGGCGCCCGGAGGAACGCGTGACGCGCGAGCAGGCCTGGTGGGCCTTCACCGGCGGTGCTGCCTATGCCGGTTTCGCCGAGGAGAAATTCGGCCGTCTTGCACCCGGCCAGCGTGCCGACTTCATCATCGTCGATCGCGATCCGTTGCTGGCGAGCCCAAGCGATCTGCGGGCGACCAAAGTCCAGGAGACCTGGGTGGGCGGGCACAAGGAGTGGGTGCGGAAATAGGGCCGTGCTCGCCGACCGACAGGCCGGATCGCCCCCTCCACAAAGAAACGGCCGCGGCACCCACCGGTACCGCGGCCTGATTGTCCGGCATTAGCGAGGAGAAGGCGTCAGGCGACTTCGGATACCGGCGCCTCGACCTCGTCCGGATCGCGCAGCACGTAACCGCGGCCCCAGACGGTCTCGATATAATTCTCGCCTTCGCAGGCCATGCTCAGCTTCTTGCGCAGCTTGCAGATGAACACGTCGATGATCTTCAGCTCGGGCTCGTCCATCCCGCCATAGAGATGGTTGAGGAACATTTCCTTGGTCAGCGTCGTGCCCTTGCGCAGCGAGAGCAGCTCGAGCATCGCATATTCCTTGCCGGTCAGGTGGACCCGGCTGCCGTCGACCTCGACCGTCTTGGCATCGAGGTTCACCGCCAGCTTGCCGGTGCGGATGACCGACTGGCTATGGCCCTTGGAGCGGCGGACCACGGCGTGGATTCGCGCGGTCAGTTCCTCGCGGTGGAACGGCTTGGTGACATAATCGTCGGCGCCGAAGCCGAAGCTGCGGACCTTGGAATCCATCTCGTTGATGCCTGAAAGGATCAGCACCGGCGTTTGTACGCGGGCGACCCGGAGTTTCTTGAGCACTTCATAACCATGCATGTCGGGCAGGTTCAGATCGAGCAGGATGATATCGTAATCATAGAGCTTGCCCAGATCGAGGCCTTCCTCGCCCAGATCGGTCGTATAGACGTTGAAGCCTTCGGTCGTGAGCATCAGCTCGATCGCCTTGGCAGTCGTCGGCTCGTCCTCGATCAGCAGCACGCGCATGTGGCAGTTCCCCCGTCGCTTACAGCGCTCGACCCCCCTCAGGTTCGATGCACCCTGCACAAACTATTAACCTGTCAGGGCATGATGGCAAAAGGTTAATTCTTCGCTAACCGGCCTGAATCCACGAGTCGCGAGGGGTGACTCGGCCCGAAAGATAGCTTGGCATATAATTTCAGGCCGCAGCCGCAGCATCGCGGGCGCAGATGTTGCGGAACCGCTCGGTGAGGAAAGAGATCAGCGCCTCGACCCGTGCTGGTCGCAGATTGCCCGGCGGTGTGAGCAGGTGCAGCGCGATCGGCGGGCTGTGCCACTCGGTCAGGATGGCCTCCAATGTGCCCGCCGCCAGATCGCCGCCGACGATGAAATCGGGCAGCATGCCGATCCCCAGCCCGGTCCGCAGCGCCGGCAGCAGGGCATCGCCGCTGTTCGATCGCAACGGCCCCGCCGGCCGCACTGCAACCTCGGCGCCGCCGGGCCCGAGGAAGCGCCACGGGCCGGTGACGTTGGTATAGCCGAGGCAGGCATGCTCGCCGAGCTGGGCCGGATGAGTCGGCCGGCCCTGCTTTTCGAGATAGGCGGGCGCGGCGACCAGATGAGTCGCGATCGGCCCGAGCCGCCGCGCGCGCAGCGAGCTGTCGGGCAGGTCGGCGATGCGCAGCGCAACGTCGATGCCCTCCGCGACGATATCCACCTTGGCGTCGGACAGATGCAGATCGATCTCGATGCCGGGATGCTCGGCGAGGAATTCGGCGATCGCCGGGGTCAGGCTGATCAGCCCGAGGGTCATCGGCGCGGTCACGCGGATCAGGCCGGTTGGGGCGGTCGCCGCGTCATGCGCGGCTTCCTCGGCGGCGATCGCCTCGGCCAGGATCCGCGCGGCATGTTCAGACAGGCTCCGGCCGCTTTCGGTCAGGGTCAGGCGGCGCGACGTGCGATGGAACAGCGACTGACCGAGATGCGCCTCGAGCCGGGTGACGGCTTTCGATACGGTCGCCTTGGAAACCCCGATCGCGTCGGCCGCGCCGCTGAACGACCGGTGCTCAACGACGGAGGCGAAGATCGCCCAGGCTTCGAGATCCGGCAGACGCATGCATTCCTCCCCGATGTCGTTGACGACTTAACACTGGAAACGATCGGTTTCCAGCGTTTCCATTTACGTCGTGATCCAAATGCTTATCTTGGCGGCAACAAGGAGACACAGCATGATCGAGAAAAGATCGTTCGAGAGCCTGGGCCATGCCGATCACGGCTGGCTCAACGCCCGCCACCATTTCAGCTTCGCCAATTATTATGATCCCGCCCGCATGGGCTGGGGCGCGATCCGTGTCTGGAACGATGACGAGATCGGGCCGAACTCCGGATTCCCGGCGCATCCGCACCGCGACATGGAGATCATCACCTATGTCCGCAAAGGGGCCATCACCCACAAGGATTCGATGGGTAATGAAGGCCGCACCGGCGCTGGCGACGTGCAGGTGATGAGCGCCGGCACCGGCGTGCGCCATGCCGAATATAACCTCGAGCCCGAGACGACGACGCTCTTCCAGATCTGGATCGAGCCGAAGCGGACCGGCGGATCGCCGAGCTGGGGCGCCAAGCCCTTCCCGAAGAGCGATCGCAGCGGCCGGTTCGCCGTGCTGGCGAGCGGCTTTGCCGAGGACAAGGACGCCCTGCCGATCCGTGCCGATGCCCGGGTGCTCGGCGCGACGGTTAAGGCCGGCGAGACGATTACGCACAGCGTGGGGGAGGGGCGCCACGCCTATCTCGTCCCGGCGACCGGTGCGATCGAGATTGACGGCCAGGCCTTCAAGGCACGTGATGGCGTCGCGATCGGCGGCGGCCAGACCGTCGAGATCAAGGCGATCGAAGACACCGAACTGGTGCTCGTCGACTCCGAATGACCGAGTTCCTGTCCCGCCCCGTCCCCCCGGGGCGGGAACAGGCCGGGGGCGGGCTTTCGTCCTCCCCGAACGCCCGGCAGATCGCTGCCGGGCACCCGCCCCCGGATTTTTCCCTTTTTCGATTCCCGTAACCACCAAAGGAGACTGCAATGTCCAAGGTCCTCGTGCTCTATTACTCGTCCTATGGTCATATCGAGCAGATGGCTGACGCCGTCGCCGAGGGTGCCCGTTCGGCCGGCGCCACCGTCGACATCCGCCGCGTGCCCGAAACCGCGCCGGCCGAAGTGGTCAAGGCAGCCGGCTTCAAGGCAGACACCGCGCATCCCGTGATCGAGAGCGTCGAGGCATTGGCCGATTACGATGCGATCATCATCGGTGCGCCGACTCGCTTCGGTCGCATGCCCAGCCAGATGGCGTCCTTCCTCGATCAGGCCGGCGGCCTGTGGTTCCGCGGTGCGCTCAACGGCAAGGTCGGCGGCGCCTTCACCTCGACGGCGAGCCAGCATGGTGGCCAGGAGACGACGCTCTTCTCGATCATCACCAATCTGCTGCATTTCGGCCTGACCATCGTCGGCCTCGATTATGGCTTCACCGGCCAGATGGGCGTGCAGGAAGTGCACGGCAATTCGCCTTACGGCGCGACGACCATCGCCGACGGCGACGGCAGCCGCCAGCCGAGCGCACCCGAACTTGACGGTGCTCGCTATCAGGGCCGCCGGATCGCCGAAGTCGCGGCCAAGCTCGCCGCCTGATACACTTGTGATCGATGAAGGGCATCCGCGGTCAATCCGCGGGTGCCCTTTTTCATGCCTGAGACGGACCTGCCACGACGCCGGGGATCAGCCCCAGAGAAACATGCTAGGCCAGACCAGCGGGATCGGCAGCACCAGCGGCGCTGGCGTCGCATGAGCAGTCTGGATCGGCGGCGGATCGATCATCGGGCGAGCCGGGAAACGCATTCGCGCCCGCGCGAAAACCTGTCGTGCCTGCATCGCCCCAGGCGCACGGGCGGACCGGCCGACCCAGCGCCAGTGCCACGGCTCCCACGTCACTTTCTGGGCATTGCCCGCCGGGAAGGACAGTTCGAACCCGAAATCGCGCGCATGCGCCATCAGCCACCGGCCGGCGGGGGTGGCTGCCATGCACTGCTCGAGGTCCCGGCAACCCGGCGCTGGCCTAACGCCGAAATCGATCGCATAGCCGGTGGCATGTTCGCTGAAGCCTGGCGGCCCGACCGAGTGCGCGCGCTGAATCGCGTTGCGGCAGGCATCGCCGGGCACGCCATCTCGACAGAAAACGGCACGCTGGCGCGCCACTGCGCGGTAGCAGGAGACGCCTTTGAGCTGGTGCGCGATCCCCGGCGTGGCGTTGGCGGTTTCGATCAGCTGCGTCAGATCCGCCGCCGCATCCCGCTGCAGCCGGCACGGCGCGCCCAGGGCAAAGCCCGGCGATGCAACTGTCGTCAGCTCGCTTGGCGGCACTTCGGCATAGGGCAGGTGCCCGAGCAGCCGCCCATCGGCGTCCGGAATGCCGATCCCGCCGGGCATTGGCGCGGCGAGGGCAGTGCCGGGTGACGTCGTGCCGGCAAACGCGGGCGCGGGCATCAGCCAGGTCGCCGCCAGCATCCCGATCGCCTGCTGTGCAGTCAGCTTCACATAGCGTCCCTCTGGCCTGCGCGTGCGCGGAGTGGCAAGGACGTCCAATGCTCGTAAACCATGTCCTGTTCCTCGACGGCGAAGCAATCGTCATCGACAAGCCCGCCGGCCTCCCGGTCGACCGTCCCCGCGACGGCTCGATCAGCCTTGAAAACCACCTGGAAAGCCTGGCCTTCGGCTTTCGCCGCTGGCCGCAGGCCGTTCACCGGCTCGATCGCGATACGTCGGGCTGCCTGTTGCTGTCGCGCAATCCCAAGGCGCATGCGCGCTTCCACCACGCCTTCGAGGAAGGAAGCGTGGAGAAACGCTATCTCGCCGTGCTTGAGGGCGTGGTCGAGGGTGAAAGCGGGCTGATCGATCTGGCGCTGTCAAAGGTCAGCACCGCCGAGACCGGCTGGCGGATGAAGGGCGATCCGAAGGGCAAGCCCTCGCGCACGGCCTGGCGCGTGCTCGCGGTGCGGGACGGGCGCAGCTTCGTCGAATTCAGGCCCGAGACCGGCCGCACCCACCAGATCCGGGTCCATGCGGCCGAGGCGCTTGGTGCACCGGTGGTCGGCGATCCGGTCTATGGGGACGGCGTCGGCGAAAGCCTTCTCCACGCTGCATCCCTGCTGGTCCCACGCGCGGGCAAGGACCCGATCAAGGCCGAGGCGCCGCTGCCCGAACGCTTCTTGAAGGCAGGTTTCGGCCAGGACCTGCCCGTCCCGGAAAGCGCAGGCTAGCGCATTTCGACTTGGCTAGATCCATCCACCCCGTTCGGGCTGAGCTCGTCGAAGCCCCGCTCTTCTCTCTTGGAAAGACAGAACAGCCCTTCGACAAGCTCAGGGCGAGCGGGGAGAGGCAGTTCCAGCCAACCGAGTTCTGCTCTAATCGACCGGCTTGCCGCGCAGGCTTTTCACGGTCGAGCGTTTCGCCTTGCCCTCCATCCGGCGGGCCTTGGCGGCCTTGGACGGCTTGGTCGGGCGGCGCTTCTTCGGCACGATCGTCGCCTCGCGGATCAGCGCCAGCAATCGCTCGCGGACTTCCTGCCGGTTGAGCAGTTGCGATCGCGCGCCTTCGCTCTTGAGCACCAGGATGCCGTCCCGCGTCAGGCGGCTCCCGGCCAGTGCCTCGAGTCGCGTCTTCACTGCCTCGGGAAGGTTGGGCGAATTGCGCACGTCGAAGCGCAGCATGACCGCGGAATCGGTCGTGTTCACCGATTGCCCTCCCGGACCGGAAGAGCGGGCGAAGCTCTCCTCGATCTCATCGGCATCGATCGCGATCGAACGGGTGACGGGGATCATCGGCATCGGATGACCTATCTCAGGGACGGGGCCGTCGGACAATGGGTCGCTGGCGGTTGCGGATACCCTGTCCTACATAGCGGCCCCGGCCTGTGCCGGTACGACGAGGATGTTGATGTACGATTTTGCCATCGCCGGGGATTCGAAGGCCGAACTCTACCGCGACCTTAACGCCGCGCTCGACGCGCTCACGGCCGACGAGCCGGACGCGATCGCCAACATGGCGAACGCGGCGGCACTGCTGTGGCAATATCTGCCCGATCTCAACTGGGCGGGTTTCTACCGGCTGGTCGGCGATGAACTGGTGCTTGGCCCGTTTCAAGGCAAGCCGGCCTGTATCCGCATCGCGATCGGCGCTGGCGTCTGCGGCGCGGCCGCCGCGAGCCGCGAGACTCAGCTGGTCGAGGACGTCCACGCCTTTCCTGGTCATATCGCCTGCGATGCGGCGAGCCGGTCCGAACTGGTGGTGCCGATCCTGCATGAGGGGCGGCTGCTCGGCGTGCTCGATCTCGATAGTCCCAGCGCCGCGCGCTTCGATGTCGAGGATGCCGCCGGATGCGCCGCCCTGGTCCGCCTGCTCGCGCCGCGCATCGCCGGCTGATCGCGGCCGCTACGGCCCGGCGAAGGTGACGAGGCTCTCCGCGCCGTCCGGCCCCAGCGACGAGACACCGACGAAATTATCGTCGACGGGCACGCCCTTCAGCACCTCGGTCAGGGCCGGTGCCGGCACGTCGATCGATTTCTGCCAGTCCTGCGCATCGTTGCGCCGCCAGTGGAGGCGATAGCCGGTGGCACCTTCGACCGGCTGCCACTTCACCGTCGTGTCATAGCCAAGCGCCCCGGAGATGGTGACGTCCGCCGGCGCAGCCGGAGCCGCGGCGAGGCGGCGGATCGTTGCGACATTGATCGCGGTCACCTTGGCCAGATAGGCGAAGTCCATCTTGTCGATCGTGTCGCCATAGACGATCCCGTTTTCGGTTCGCAGGTCCTGGTGCTGCCCCTTCCAGTTCTCGGCGGCGACGGTGAAGCGGATCGCCGGATAGCCCAGCGCCAGGAACGGGCTATGGTCGCCGCCGCGGCCGAAGCGGTCGGGCCGCCGGTCGACGAACACGTCGATCCCGCCCTTGATCTTGCCCGCGATCCCGTCGACGGCCTTGGCCAGCGCGCGCGACGCGCCGTCGTCCTCGCCGCCATTCTGCCGGCGCTTCAGCAGGGTCGGCAGGTCCTCCGCCGCGCCGATCCCTTCGGAAAAGACCCGCACCCTGTCGGCGACACGAACGCCGTCCTGGCCGATCGTGTTGCCGACGATGTCGTTGTTGAGCATTGCCGAGACGGTCCAGTTCCGCTGCTTGGCCGTCTCGGCCAGCAGCGTGCCGCCCCACAATCCCTGCTCCTCGCCCGAGAAGAGCGCATAGACGATCGTCGCGCGGAATTTCTGTTTGGATAAAATTCGCGCGGCCTCGAGCACCAGCGCCACGCCCGAACCATTGTCGTTCGCGCCCGGCGCATCGCTGGTCGCGTTCATCACATCGCTGACCCGGCTGTCGATATGCGCGCCGATGATGATCACGCGGCGCGGCTCGGTGCCCTGCTGAAATCCGAGCACATCGACGATCTCGATGCCGTTCGGCGCGCGCGGGCCGGTGAAGGTTCGCGCGATATTGGCGCTTTCGATGCAGCCGTCGCACCGATCGGAGATGCGCGTCAGTTCGCCCGCCGCCCAACGCCGCGCCGCGCCGATGCCGCGCACCGGGTCCTCGGTGTCGGAAAGGCTGTGCCGCGTGCCGAAGCTGACCAGCTTCTCGACCGTGGCCTTGAGCCGCGCCGGATCGGGCGTCTCCTGCGCGGCGGCGGGGGTGGCGAGGAGGAGGGCGAGCGGGATGAGGCGATACATGCGCCGATGGTGACGGGGAGAGGGGCCGCCTTCAACCCCTCATCCGCCGCGGAAGCCCGGCATGGTCGGAAAGACCCGTCCCGAATCAGCTCAACCGGTCGATCGCCTCGCGGTCGAGCGATCCGGGAATGATCATCAGCGGAATCGGCAGCATGCCACCATCGGCGCTGGCGAAATGGGCCACCAGCGGCCCCGGCGCGCCGGTGGCGGCAGCGCCCAGCACCAAAGCCGCGATATCGGGGTTGGCCGCGATCATCTCGCGGATGATCTTCGGGCCCTCGCCCTGCCGCACGGTGATCGATGGCCTGAGCCCTGATTCCTCGAGCAAGGTCCCCGCCGCCCCGGCGACGAGCGCCTCGGCATGGATTCGCGCTTCATCCTCGATCGTCGCCTGAACGCCGCCGAAGGCGACGAACTCGGCGGGCGGTATCAGGGTGAGGATCTCGACGCCGCCGCCGGTCTTCACCGCGCGCCGCGCGGCAAAGCGCAAAGCGATCTCGCTTTCCGGATTCTCGTCGATCACGACCAGATAGATACGCATGTGGCTCTCGGCCTCCCCTATGTCCGCTAGGTGGCGCGGTCCTGCCCGCCGCGCAAGAGCCGCGGCGATGCCGCCGTTGCGCGCGCGGTCTTGACCCGGGCGGTATCGGGCGCGAAGGGAACGGGCCGCTACGGATTCGGTTAGAGGAACGCCTCCCCATGTCGATCGAGATCAAGATGCCTGCGTTGTCGCCCACGATGGAGGAGGGCACGCTGGCGAAGTGGCTCGTGAAGGAAGGCGATACGGTCAAGTCGGGCGATCTCATGGCCGAGATCGAAACCGACAAGGCGACGATGGAGTTCGAAGCGGTCGACGAAGGCGTGATCGGCAAGATCCTCGTCGCCGAGGGCACCGATAACGTGAAGGTCGGCACCGTGATCGCGACCTTGCTGGAAGACGGCGAGAGCGCCGATGCCACGCCCGCGCCGAAGGAAGAGCCAAAGGCCGAGGCGCCGAAGCAGGAAGCACCCGCCGCACCGGCGCCAGCCGCGCCTGCGCCGGCAGCCGAGGCGCCCAAGCCTGCTGCTCCCGCATCCGGCGACCGGGTCAAGGCAAGCCCGCTCGCGCGCCGCATCGCTGCAGAAAAGGGCGTCGAGCTGTCGGCGCTGGCCGGTACCGGCCCGAACGGCCGCATCGTGAAGTCTGATGTCGATGGCGCGAAGCCGGGCGCTGCGCCCGCCGCAGCCGCATCCGCATCCGCATCCGCATCCGCGCCCGCCGCGGAACCTGCAGCACCGGCCGCCGCAGTTGCTGCGCCAGCCAGGCCCGCCGTCATCCCGGACATCCCGCACAGCGCGGAAAAGCTGTCGAACGTCCGCAAGACGATCGCGCGCCGCCTCACCGAATCCAAGCAGACGGTGCCGCACATCTATCTCACGGTGGATATCCGGCTCGACAAGCTGCTCAAGCTGCGCAGCGAATTCAACGCTGCGCTCGAGCCGCGTGGCGTGAAGCTGTCGGTCAACGATCTGCTGATCAAGGCATTGGGCGTCAGCCTGATGCAGGTGCCGAAGTGCAACGTGATGTTCACGCCGGATCAGCTGATCAGCTTCCAGCGCGCCGACATCTCGGTCGCGGTCAGCACGCCCTCCGGCCTGATCACGCCGATCATCGCCGAGGCCGATACCAAGGGCCTCGCCGCGATTTCGGAGCAGATGAAGGATCTCGCCGCCCGCGCCCGCGACAACAAGCTGAAGCCGGAGGAATATCAGGGCGGCACCGCCAGCCTGTCCAACATGGGCATGTTCGGCATCAAGCAGTTCGAGGCAGTGATCAATCCGCCCCAGGGCATGATCATGGCGATCGGCGCGGGTGAGAAGCGCCCCTGGATCATCGACGATGCGCTCGGCATCGCGACGATCATGTCGGCGACCGGCAGCTTCGATCACCGCGCGATCGACGGCGCCGACGGCGCGCAGCTGATGCAGGCGTTCAAGGCGCTGGTGGAAAATCCGCTGGGCATGGTGGCGTGAGGGCGCGGTGAAACGCACGCTGTACGAACTGCTCCATATCGCCGCCGGCCTGATCGGCACGGCGCTGATCGCCTGGGTCGCAGCCTGGAGCGTGCCCTATGCGACTCAGTCGATCTGGCAGGTTGCCATAGTGGCGATGGTGATCGTCGCGTTCATGGGGGTTCGCCCGCTGCGCCTGGCGTGGCGCGCCGATCAGGCAGCGAAGCACGGCCAGCCCCGCGCCAATGGCTGATGCCGCCCCGGACATCCGGCGAGCGATCGGCGGCCCTGCGCAGGCGGTGAGGGGCACCTATATTTCACTATCGATGGGCGCGGACGACAGGCCGAACCCGGTTTTCGCAGAGGGACATCCACGTGGCTGACAGTTTCGATCTCATCATCCTCGGCTCCGGTCCCGGCGGCTATGTCGCGGCGATCCGCGCGGCGCAGCTTGGGCTCAAGACCGCGATCATCGAGCGCGAGCGGCTGGGCGGCATCTGCCTCAACTGGGGGTGCATCCCGACCAAGGCGCTGCTGCGCACGTCGGAAATCTATCATTACATGACGCACGCCGCCGATTACGGCCTGACCGTCGAGAAGCCGGGCTATGACCTCACGAAGATCGTCGAGCGCTCGCGCAAGGTTGCGGGCACGCTCAACGCGGGCGTGAAGGGCCTGATGAAGAAGAACAAGGTGACGGTCTATGAAGGCACCGGCACCATCACGGCCAAGGGCAAGCTGACCGTCAAGCAGGGCGACAAGACGACCGAGCTCGAGGCGAAGAACATCATCGTCGCGACCGGCGCCCGCGCCCGCGATCTCCCGTTCGCCAAGGCCGACGGCAAGCGCATCTGGACCTATCGCCACGCGATGGTGCCGGAGGAGATGCCGACGAAATTGCTGGTGATCGGCTCCGGCGCGATCGGCGTCGAATTCGCGAGCTTCTATTCGGATATGGGCGCCGAGGTGACCATCGTCGAAATGCTGCCCCGCGTCCTCCCGGTCGAGGACGAGGAAGTCTCCGCCTTCATGGAAAAGGCGCTGACCAAGCAGGGCATCAAAATCGTCACCGGCGCCGGCATCGAGGGCCTGACCCCGGGCGCCAATGGCGTGACGGCGAAGATCAAGGGCAAGGACGGCACCGTCACGTCGGAAGAGTTCAGCCACGCGATCGTCGCGATCGGGATCGTGCCGAACACCGAGGAGATCGGGCTGGAGAAGCTCGGCGTCGAGACTGACCGGGGTCACATCAAGACCGATGGCTATGGCCGGACCAATATCGACGGGATCCTCGCCATCGGCGACGTCACCGGCCCGCCCTGGCTGGCGCATAAGGCGAGTCATGAAGGCGTGGTCTGCGTCGAGCAGATCGCGGGCGAGAAGCCGCACGCGTTCGAGACCTGGAACATCCCGGGCTGCACCTATTCGCGGCCCCAGGTCGCGTCGGTGGGGCTGACCGAGGCCAAGGCGAAGGAAGCCGGTTACACCGTGAAGGTCGGCAAATTCCCCTTCATCGGCAACGGCAAGGCGATCGCGCTGGGCGAGGCAGAGGGCTTCGTGAAGACGGTGTTCGACGCGAAGACCGGCGAGCTGCTCGGTGCGCACATGGTCGGTGCCGAAGTGACTGAGCTGATCCAGGGTTATGTCGTCGCCCGCCAGCTCGAGACCACCGAAGCCGAGCTGATGGAGACCGTGTTCGCCCATCCGACGCTCAGCGAAATGATGCACGAAAGCGTGCTGGGCGCCTATGGCAAGGCGCTCCACATCTAGGATGCATCCACTCGGTTCGTGCGAGGCAGAGACCGGGTAGCCGTACCGACGACGGCGCGCGCGTGACGCCTCTTTCTCGATATGCCACCTCGAAAATCTCGATGGCTACCCGGGACGGACTGGGATTGCGTTGATGCCGGACATTTCACTGAACAGTTCTGCCGGCCCCGCGCGCCTCATGGGGGCGGGGGCCGCCCTTTTGTGCCTCGCCGCGCTTGCCCTTTGGTGGCCGGGCGTAGCCGAATATGATTCGGTCGAACAATATAGGCAGGCCCTGAACGGGATCTATCTCGATTGGCATCCTCCGATCATGGCGCGGCTCTGGGCAATGCTCCATTCGTCCGGCCCGGGCGCATACCCGATGTTCGTATTGCAGATGGGGCTCTACTGGTCGGGTCTCGGCCTTTTTGCGGCGGCGCTCGCGCGGACGGGGAGGGCGCGCGCCGGAGTGGCCGTGCTCGCGCTCGGTGCCCTTCCGCTCTTCGCCGGGTGGCAGGCCGCGGTCCTGAAAGACACTCAGATGCTCGGCGCGATCCTTGCCGCGGTCGGGCTCGTCGGCTGGTGGAGGCTATCAGGCAGGCGGCTGCCGATCGCCGCCGTCGCCGCCATCGTCCTGTTGCTGACCTATGCGACATTGGTCCGCGCCAACGCGGTATTCGCGGTGGTTCCGCTGGCAGTAATGCTTGCCCCGTGGCCGATGCGTCTCTGGCAACGCGGTCTGGCCGCCATCGCCGGCATCCTGCTGGTGCTCGCGGTGGCGTCGCCGATCAACCACGGCCTGCTCGGTGCCGGGGAGACCAAGGTCACGCGCACGCTCCCGATCTACGATCTCGCCGGCATCGCGCATTTTTCCGGTGCCAGCGATGGCCTCACCCCCGCGGAGCGCGCCCTGATCGCACGCCGCCGTTGCTACCAACCCTATTTCTGGGACCCGCTCGGTGACGATGCGCATTGCGGCAGCATTGCCGAGCGGCTCGAACTGCTCCCGGCCCGGACGCTCGTCGCGCAATGGCTGGGCTCCGCCCTCCATCATCCGGTCGCGTATCTCGAGCATCGGCTCGCCCACCTCAACTCGACGGAGCGCCTGTTGGTGGCACGAGGACGACCGGATGCTGCACCCCCGCTACGTTCCGAACCGAATGACCTGGGTTTGGCATCGCCCGGACCGGTCGCCGCGGCGATCGCGCGGGCAGGGGGCTGGCTTGCCGAAACGCCGCTCGGCTGGCCGATCGCCTGGATTGCGCTTGCGGTGATCGGCCTCTGCGTCGCCCTTGGCCGCGCGAAGAGTCCACCCCGCGATCTTGCCTTGGCGCTCCTGGTGTCGGCACTGGCGCTCGAGGCGAGCTTCGCTGTGGTCAGCATCGCCTCGGACCTGCGCTATCATCTCTGGCCGATGATGGCGGCTGCGCTGGCGACAGTCTTGCTGGCAGGGGAACGGCCTCTCCCGCGCCGGACGTTGCGTGTCGGCGGTGCAGCGCTCCTGCTGATCGTTGCTGCCGGCACTGCCGCGCGCGTCGCGCTCCCTCAAAGTCCCGCCACGTATCGCGGCATGCTCGGCTGAGCGGCAAGGCTGCGCCTAATCCGGCGTCAGCGCCAGCAGCCCCAGCGTCAGGCGCCGATATGCCGCACGGACTTCCGCACTGGTCGCAGCTGGGTTCGCGGACGCGGCGATCCGCAATACCCCCTGGGTGAACGCTCCGAACAACAGATGCGCAAGGCTCGGGACCAGGTCGCGCTCGATCAGTCCGGCATCGGCCACATGGTCGAGCGCATGCTCGCCCAGCTCGACGCGCAACGTGCCTTGCAACGCGTTCCATTCGTCCGTGCCAAGCACGGCGGGCCCGTCGATCAGCAGCAATTGCCGCGTCTCGCGGCTTTCATAGACATCGAACAACATGCCGCTGCCGGTCACGATCTCGTCGATGCTGTGCTCGACATGGTCCATCGTGCCGCGGGTGACATGGTCGACGATCTCGTCGATCACTGCCTGGCAGGCAGCACGGAACAGGTCGCGCTTGTCCTTGAACTGATAATAGACCGCTCCCTTGGTCAGCCTGGCACGCGCCGCGATCTCGTCGACCGACACCGCCGCATAGCCCCGCTCCGCAAACAGCGTACGTGCCGCTCCTACCAGTTTCCCGCGGTTGAGCGTTGACTCCATACTCTCGGTATGTTGTCATACTGTCGGTATGACAAGGCCCGCATTCTCGCCGCCTGCCGCCATCGGCATCGCCACCACGCTGGCGCTGTCCGTCATTACCGGCGCCTTTCTCGCGCATGGCGGCTGGACTTATGAGGGCGCAGCCGCTGCCGCCCGGTTGACGGCTCGCCTGTCTTTCCTCTGGTTCATCGCGGCGTGGTCGGCTTCGGCACTGGCGCGGCTATGGCCGGGTGGGTGGCGGACGGCGCTGCTCCGACGGCGGCGATCGGTCGGGCTGGCATTTGCCGCGACTCACACCGTGCATCTCGCCGCCCTGCTCACGGCGATCTTCGTCTTCGGTCACGGTACGAAGATGGTGACCGTCATTGGCGGGGGAATCGGGTAT
Source organism: Parasphingomonas zepuensis (assembly GCF_036663735.1). NCBI lineage: Bacteria > Pseudomonadati > Pseudomonadota > Alphaproteobacteria > Sphingomonadales > Sphingomonadaceae > Parasphingomonas > Parasphingomonas zepuensis. Next base: position 164,789 of record NZ_JAXOJO010000002.1, read on the forward strand.
CTGTTCGTCTTCGCCATGGCCATCACGTCGAACGACACCTCCGTGCGCCGCCTTGGCCCGCGCCGCTGGCGCCTGCTCCACGCGACCGGCGGCTATGTCATCGCCGGCATCTTCGCTTTTTCCTATCTCGGCCGCGTGCCGGTCAATCCGGCATTGGGCGTGCCGATGCTGTCGCTGCTCGGCGTCGCTGCGCTGCTGCGCATCCTCGCCTGGGCTCGTCGCAGGGCAGGGGCCCGGGCGCGATCGTTCCCGCGCCAATCGACCTGGGCGGACTGAACCTCGCGCCGCCTCGCTCGTTGAAGGCTTTCCTCAGCGAGTAGACCGATGCCCCACGCCAGCACGATCGTTACCTGCAACGGGCCGGACTGCCCCAATGCCTTCGATATCGTCCCGCTTCAGCCGCGTAACGGCACGCTCGATGCTGTGTGTCCGGTCTGCAAGGGGCACGGCCAGTGGAACAACGAGATCGATCTGGTGAGTTTCCGCTGCAAGCGCACGATCTGCGATCATTGCCACGGCGCGGGCTGGGTCGAGACCGGGGATGATCCGGTCGTGCTTCCCGATATCGAGATGACGGCCGGGGGCTATCCGAAATGGACGACTCGCTTCGCCCCGAAAGGGGAGGTGGCCGCGCCGGCCCCTGATCAGGCCAGGCTGATCCTGCCGTAAGCGATCAGGCAGTCCGCGCGAATTCGGCGATCAGCGCGGAATAGTCCGCCATTTCCGGAAACGTGTCATAGCTGTGCCGCGCCGGCGTAGTCGCCCAGGGCAGCGCCTCGCTGCGAAAGGTCTCGATGAACGGCGCGTAGCCGCTGGTATCGTCGAGCATCGTGGCGCGGACGTTGAGGAAGCCGGGCTCGGGGTTGATCCGGGTGAACACCCAACTCTTGCACCAGTCGCAATGATGGTGGCGCGACTGGTCACCGTGCAGTCCACCGATCACCGGCTCTCCCTGAACTACCTCGAATGCGTCGCTGGGTACGGCGATGCTGAGCGAAAAGGCGCTGGCGCTCATTTTCTGGCAGCCGGTGCAGTGGCACGCCATGGTCAGGATCGGCGGCGCGGAAATGCGGAAGCGCAATTGCCCGCAGCGGCAACCGCCTTCCTGCGGCAGCTTCGTTTCGGCCATGGTGGGTCTCCCGTCATGCTGGACTCGACCGTCCTGCCACGGGCACAAACGTCACGACAAGGGGAGGGGTGCTATGCCGTTCGCAATTCTGTGGCCGACCTTCGCGCTGGTGGCGCTGATCATTCTGGTCTGGTTCTGGCTCACGGTGGAGCGGGGGCGCCACATCAAGCGGAGGCCGCCGACGGCGGAGGACTTTGCCACCGGTGAAGCGGCCCTGCGCTATTTCGCGCCCGTCGAGATGCCCGCGAACAATTTCCGCAATTTGTTCGAGATGCCGGTGCTCTATTTCGCCATCGTCCCGCTGCTGATGATCACGCATCAGGGGAACCACGTGCAGGTGGCATTGGCCTGGGCGTTCGTGCTGCTGCGCGCCGTCCACAGCTTTATCCACATCGTTGTGCGCAAGGTGATGTTCCGCGCGCCGGTCTATTGGCTGGGCAGTGCGGTGCTGATGGCGATGTGGATCGGCTTCGCGGTCGATATCGCGCGCGCGGCGCGATAGCATCGAGGTTCAGGCGGCGGCACCGGCCGAACTGACCAGGCTGATCTCGGGTGGTGAGGACGGCCCGGTGCGGTCGAACACGCGGCCGGCGGCACCGGCGGCGATATGCTTCAGATGGCCGTCGACCGAAGCGCCGTTCTCGATCGAGATGGTCTCATATTCGACATCCCCGGAGATCCGCGCGGTGCGCTCGACCGTCAACTGGCGTACCGATACAGATCCGTCGATCGAGCCCGCAATGCGGGCCACCTCGGCTTTCACCGATCCGCTGATCCTGCTGTCCGTGCCTTGCACCAGGTTGCCGCAATCGACGTTGCCATCGATGCGGCCATCGATGTGCAGATCGGCGGTGGCGGCGACATTGCCGGTGACGACGACGTCGGGCCCGAGCACCGAAAACATGCCGCGCTTGCCGCCGGAAGCTTGCGCCGCCGCGGGCGGCAGGCTGGATCCGGTATCGCGGCCACGGTTGTTGCTGTTGAATATCGCCATCAGATCACGCCCCCAGTTTCGATTCCCGCGAATCGACTGATACTTATCATAAGTTACAGATGCGACGCAGTATCGATCGCCCGATTTTCATCGATCTCCCAATGCCCGACATGGCGTTGAGGACGGGTTAAGAACGCGGCGGTTGCGTGCTGGCCCCGGCTGTGTTCCATTGTCGGACAACGACAAACGCCCGGTAAGGCAGGGGAAAGGGGAGAGGATGGCGACAGCCGCGGTCGTGCGGCCGGCGATTTGCGCCGGTGCATGGCCCGCCCGTGATCGGGCATCCTCTTCGTGGCCCCGTCCAAAATGCCGGCACCCAGCAGGAAAGGAGCAGCATGATGGCCGACAAGAAGAGCAGCACAGACAAGAGCACGGGTGAAAAAGTGAAGGATGCGATCGACGAGAAGATCGTCGATCCGGCGAAAAAGGCCGGCGATGCGATGCGCGCCGCGGGCGCCAGGGTCGCCGAGGGCGGCTCGACCGTCAGCACGAAGCTGATCGACCAGGCAGAAAACAACGCCCGCCAGGCCTTTGCCGCGCTCCGTGCAGCGGCCGCTGCCAAGGACTTGTCCGAGGTGATGAAGGTGCAGGGCGATTATCTGCGCGAGCAGGGCTCCCGCAGCATGAGCCAGGCCCGGGAGATCGGCGAACTGATCATGCAGATCGGCCGCGAGGCGGTGCAGCCGCTGAAAGGCAAGGACTGAGGATCGCGCCCCCGGCGTCCGGCTGGCTATTGGTCGCCGGGCGCGCGGTGCGGCGTCGTCACGCGCGCGACATCATGGGCCAGGATCGCCAGGTCATGAGTCCTGCCGTCGGCGTCGCGGACATGGTCCTTGAGCAGGGCCTCGGCGCGGAAGCCCAGGCTCTCGAACAGCATCACTGAACCGATCTGGTCGGGCGTCATCTGCGCTATCAGTTTCTCCACGTCGCGCTCGACCGCCACGGAATAGATCGCTTCCAGCAGATCGCGGCCGATCCCGCCGCCGCGCTTGCCCGGCGCCACGAGCAGCCGGATCTCGCCGACATGCGCGCTCCAGCCGAGCGGATCGCGCACCAAAGCCGCGGTGCCGACGAAGCGCCCCTCATCCTCCGCGATCAGGCTGTCGATCCAGCCATCCTCGATCGCTGCCTGCCACGCTTCGATGACGCGTGGATGGCGCAGGTCGCGGCCCAGGAAAAGCAGGTCATGCTCCGGCAGGGTGTTGGCGAAGGCGAGCATCGCGTCGCGGTCGCCCGGCACGAACCGCCGGATGTGATGGCTCATGTCGACCGCTCTCCCCACCGTCCGACCCGTTCCGGCAAAAAGCGCGGGCGCTGGTCGTCACGCAACCGTCATCCTTGACTGGCCGGGGCCTCCCGTCAAGCAAGCGCCGTACGGCGATCAGTCGGTGGTCGTAGGCCGCGGCCCCGCCGCCGTGGCGTCGAGCGTCGCATCGCCGCCCAGCACGCGGTATAGAGTGACGAGGTTGGTCGCCGCCGTCAGCCGCGTCGAGACCAGCTGCTGCCGGGCCGAATAGAGCGAGCGCTGTGCATCGAGGCTCTGCAGGAAGGTCGCGAGCCCGCCGCGATATAGCGCATCCGACAGGCGGTAATTGTCCGCCGCCGCGTCGGTCAACGCCACGGTGGCGCGTGTCTGCTCATTGATCGTCCCACGCCGTGCGAGCGCATCGGAGACTTCGCGGAACGCGGTCTGGATCGCCCGTTCATATGTCGCGAGACTGGCGTCGCGCTGCGCCTCGGATAGGCGCACATTGGCGCGGGCTGCCCCGGCGTTGAAGATCGAATAGCTGGCGTTCGCGCCGGTCGAATAATTGAACGCGCCGTCGCTGAACAGATTGCCCAGCGCCGTGCTGGCCAGGCCGAGCACCGCGGTCAGCGAGATGCGCGGGAACAGCGCCGCCCGCGCCGCGCCGATCTCGGCATTGGCGCTGCGCAGTTGATATTCGGCCTGCACCACATCGGGACGGCGCAGCAGGATCCCGGAATCGAGCCCCGCCGGCAGTTCAGCGATCGTCTTGCCGGCCTCGTCGATCGAGCCGGGCAGCAGCGCCGGGTCGATCGGCGCGCCTACCAGCAGCCGCAAGGCGTTCACGTCCTGCGCCAGGCTGGTCGTCTGCTGGGCCAGATCGGCCTGCGCGCCGGCGAGCACGGTCTCGGCCTGGCGCAGATCGGTCCGCGGCGCGATCCCGCCCTCGAGCCGCGCCCTGGTCAAAGTTACGCTACGCTGCGCATTCGCCGCGGTATCCTGCGCGATGACGAGCAGGCTCCTGTCCGCCGCATAGGTCAGCCAGCCCGTCGCGATATCGCCGACCAGCGTCAGCCGCGTCGCACGCGCCGCGGCCTCGGTTGCGAAATAGCTGTTCTGCGCGGCGGTGCTCAGCGACCGGAGCCGTCCGAACAGGTCGAGCTCGAACGCCGTGATGCCGCCATCCACCGAGTAACTGGTCCGCGCGCCCGTATCATTGCCATTGTCGGAACGGGTGACGCCCGCCGACGTGCCGATCTCCGGCAGCAGTTCGGCGCGCTGGATGCGATATTGCGCCCGGGCGGCGGCGATGTTGGCGGCGGCGATGCGCAGGTCGCGATTGTTGACCAGCGCCTGTTCGATCAGCGCCTGCAGCCGCGGATCGCGGAAGATGTCGCGATAGGTGACGCTGGGCAGCGCCGCTTCGCTCTGCCGCAGATAGGCGTCGCCGGCGGGCCAGGACGGCGGCACCGGCAGCTCGGGCCGGACATAGGTCGGCGCCATCGAACAGGCGCCGAGCGAGGTAATGGCCAGAAGGGCCGTAAGCTTCCACTTCCCCGTTCGTCCTGAACTTGTCGAACGACCGTTCTTCTTTTCGACGCTGGAAGAGAAGTGCAGGGCTTCGACGAGCTCGGCCCGAACGGATTGTAGAACGCGCATCAGGCGGTGCCCCCTTCGGGTTGCGCGGGGGGTGCCGGATGCTCGTGATGCAGCCGCGCCAGCACGTCGCGCGTGCCGCGGCGGACTAGGACGAAGAACAGCGGGATGTAGAAGATCGCCAGGATCGTCGCGGTCAGCATCCCGCCGATCACGGCGGTGCCGATCGCCACGCGGCTGTTCGCGCCGGCGCCGGTCGAGATGGCCAGCGGCAGCACGCCGAAGATGAAGGCAAGGCTGGTCATCAGGATCGGGCGAAGCCGGATCCGCGCTGCCTCCAGCGCTGCGTCGATCACGCGCTTGCCCTTTTTCTCGGCCTGCTCGGCGAATTCGATCATCAGGATCGCGTTCTTCGCCGCCAGCCCCATCGTCGTCAGCAGCCCGATCTGCAAATACACGTCATTCTCCAGCCCGCGCAGCGTCACCGCGAACACCGCGCCGACCAGGCCGAGCGGGATGACCAGCAGCACCGCGATCGGGATCGTCCAGCTTTCGTACAGCGCCGCCAGGCACAGGAACACGACCAGCAGCGAGAGCGCGTAGAGATAGGGCGCCTGGCCGGAGGACAGCCGCTCCTGGAAGGACAGGCCTGCCCAGGCCACGCTGGTTCCCGGATATTGCGCGGCCAGCGCTTCCATCCGCGCCATTGCCTCGCCCGAGCTGACGCCCGGCGCCGCCTGGCCCTGCAGCTCATAGGAGGAGAAACCGCCGAACCGGGCGAGCGACGACGGCGCCGTGCCCCAGGTGATGTTGGCGAAGGACGAGAAGGGCGTCATCTGCCCGCTCGATCCTCGCACGAACCACTCCGCGATATTGTCCGGCGAGGCGCGATATGGCGCGTCGCCCTGGACATAGACGCGTTTCACGCGGCCGCGATCGTTGAAATCGTTGACGTAGCGCCCGCCCCACGCAGTCGAGAGCGTGGTGTTGACGTCGGCCTGGTTGAGCCCGAGCGTGCTCAGCTTCTGCGGATCGACATCGACCTTCAGCGTCGGCTGGTCCTGCAAATCGGTCGGTCGTACCGCCTGCAGCATCGGGTCGGCCCGCGCCGCAGCGAGCAGCTTGTCGCGCGCTGCCTTGAAGTCGGGGCGGCTCAGCCCGCCGCTGTTCTGCAGCTCCATCTGGAAGCCGGCCGACTGGCCGAGCCCGCGCACCGCGGAGGGAACGGTCGAATAGAATTCGACGTCGCGCAGGCCGCTCAGTGCCTGGGTCGCGCGTCGCGCGATCGCCTGCGCGCTGCTGTCCTTACCCTTGCGTTCCGACCAGTCCTTCAACGCGACGAAGCCGCGCCCGGTATTCTGGCCACCGCCGCCGCCGCCGGCGACGACCATCAGCGCCGACGTGTCCGCGCCTTCGGTCGTCATGAAATATTTCTCGATCTGGCGCTGCGCGATCTGGGTCTTCCCGATCGTCGCGCCCGGGGCGAGGTTGTACTGGATGCTCGTCGTGCCCTGGTCCTCGGTCGGCAGGAAGCCTGTCGGCAATTTCACGAACAGGATCGCCAGGATCGCGACCGTCAGGGCGTAGATGAGCAGGAACAGCAGCTTGCGATCGACCACGCGGGACACCGCATGCTGATATTTGTCCAGGCCGCGTTCGAAATTGGTGTTGAACCAGATCTTGGCCTCTTCCAGCCGCTGCTGGATCCACCGGATCCAGCCATGTCGACTCTCGCGGTGTTCTTCCCTGCGCTTGAGCATCGTCGATGTCAGCGCTGGCGTCAGGACCAGCGCGACCACCACGGACAGCACCATCGCGGAGACGATCGTGATCGAGAACTGGCGGTAGATCACGCCGGTCGATCCGCCGAAGAACGCCATCGGCAGGAACACCGCCGACAGCACCAGCGCGATCGCGATCAGCGCGACGGTGATCTCGTTCATCGATTCGATCGTGGCGTCGCGCGGGCTCATGCCGGGATTCTCGTCCATCAGCCGCTCGACATTCTCGACCACGACGATCGCGTCGTCGACCAGCAGGCCGATGGCGAGCACCAGGCCGAACAGGGTCAGCGTGTTGATGGTGAAGCCGGCGATGGCGAAGATCGCGACGGTACCGAGCAGCACCACCGGCACGGCGATCGTCGGGATCAGCGTCGCGCGCCAGCTCTGCAGGAACACGAACATGACGATGACGACGAGGATGATCGCCTCGACCAGCGTCTTCACCACTTCCTCGACGGAAAGCTTGATGAACTCCGTCACGTCCTGCGGGAAATCGAAGGCGAAGCCGGCGGGAAATTTCTTCGCCTGGCGCGCGATCTCGGCCTTGACCAGCTCGGCCGTCTTCAGCGCGTCCGCGCCGGGCGCCAGGCTGACCGCGATGCCGGCGCCGGGATGGCCGTTGATCCGGCTGATCATGCCGTAATTCTCGGCACCCAGTTCCACGCGCGCGACGTCGCGCAGGTGCACCGCCGATCCGTCGGGCTGGGTCTTCACCACGATATCGGCGAACTGGGTCGGGGTCGACAGGCGGCTCTGCGCCGTCACGGTGGCGTTCAGCGCCTGTTCGGGGTTGTTCGGCACGCCGCCGATCTCGCCCGCCGCCACTTCGGTGTTCTGCGCCTGGATCGCGCTGATCACATCGCTCGGCATCAGGCTGTAGCTCGAAAGCCGCTCCGGATTCAGCCACACCCGCATCGCATATTGCGATCCGAACACGTTGATGTCGCCCACGCCCTCCAGCCGGCCGATCGGCTCCTGCAGGGTGGAGACGAGATAGTCGGATACGTCCTGGTTGGTGCGCGTGTCGGTCGTGTCGTAGATCGCCGCGACCATCAGGAAGTCCGGATTGGACTTGGTCACGGTCAGGCCCTGCTGCTGCACCTGGGCTGGCAGGCGGGGCAGCGCCTGCTGGACCTTGTTCTGCACCTGCACCTGCGCGATGTCGGGGTCCGTGCCCTTGGCGAAGGTCGCGCTGATGTTCACGCCGCCGCGCGAATTCGAATTGGAACTGAAATAGAGCAACCCGTCGATGCCGGTCAGCTGTTGCTCGATCACCTGCGTGACGCTGTTCTCGAGCGTTTCGGAGGAGGCGCCGGGATAATTGGCGCGCACGTTGACGTTCGGCGGCGCCACGTCCGGGAACTGCTCGATCGGCAGGGTGAACATCGCGCCCAGGCCGGCCAGCATGATGATGATGGCGATGACCCAGGCGAAGATCGGCCGGTCGATGAAGATGCGGGAAATCACGAGTCGGTCAATCGCGCTTCTGGCCGGTGCCTTGCGGCGCGCCGATGCGCTCCGGCTGGCTCGCCGGCACCGGCCGTACGACCTGATTGGGCAAGGTCTTGCCCACGCCCTGCACGATCACCTTGTCGCCGCGCGAAAGGCCGGAGGTCACGACCCAGTTGGTGCCGATCGGCCGGGTCGCGGTCACGCTGCGCTGGATCGCCTTGTTGTCCGGCCCGACGACGAACACGGTCGCATTGCCCTTGGGATCGCGCGACACCGCCGGCTGCGGGATCAGGAAGGCATTGTTGTCGATCGATTGGGCAAAGGCCGCCCGCACGAACATGCCCGGCATCAGCAGCCCCTGCGGATTGGGGAAGCGCGCGCGCAGGGTGACGGTGCCGGTCGTCTGGCTGACCACCACTTCGGAGAATTCGATCGTGCCGGTCAGGCCGTAATCGCTGCCGTCCTCCAGCTTCAGGCGCACCTGCGCATTGGCCGGCGTATGCCCGCCCGAGGCAAGCTGGCGGCGCAGCTTGAGCAGGTCGGCGCTCGATTGCTGGATATCGACATAGATCGGATCGAGCCGCTGGATCGTGGTGAGCGGATCTGCCTGGTTGGTCGTCACCAGCGCACCGACGGTGAACAGCGATCGGCCGATCCGCCCGCTGATCGGCGCGGGAACGGTGGTGAAGCGCAAATTGATCCGCGCGGTGTCCAGCGCGGCGCGGTTCTGCGCGACGGCGGCCTCGGCCTGGCGCGCCTGGGCGACGGCGTCGGTATAATCCTGCTTGGCCACGGCCTCGATCTCGGCGAGCGGCTTGAAGCGCTCGGCCCGGATGCGGCTTGCCTCGGCGCTGGCGGTCGCGCTGGCCAGGTTGGCCTGTGCCTGGTTGGCCGATGCACGATAGAGGCTCGGATCGATCTGGTAGAGCGGCTGCCCCTGCTTGACGAGCGTGCCCTCGGTGAAGAACCGCCGGTAGATCACGCCCGACACCTGCGGGCGGACTTCGGAACTCTCATAGGCGGTGGTGCGCCCCGACAGCTCGGTCGTGATCGCCACACTGGTCGGCTGGATGACGAGATAGCCCACCTGGGGCGGGCCCTGCGGACCACGGCGACCGCGGCCGCCCTCCTGCGTCTCGCCCTTGCCGCAGCCGGCAAGCAGCGCCAGCACGGCAAGCGACGCCAGCGAGGAAATACGCGCAGAGTAAGGCGATAACACGGTCATTCGTTCTCCATCGCCTCAGCCCGCCTGCACCGCGCGCTGGTCCCCGCGCAACACTGCCAAACATCGCCTCAGCCTGTGGTACCTGTCCCGCGATCGGCGATCGGGGAAATGCTTTTTGGTAGGATCCTATATCCTATCTAAGTTTCGCGATGGAAAGCCCATCCGCCTTGGCGCGATCCTTGGTCGATTCCTCGCTGCGCTTCAGCGCCTTGGCGATCGCCTTCAGCGCCATGCCCTTCTTGGCGAGCGTGTGGAGCTTCTGGATCTCGTCGCTGGTCCAGGGCTGGCGGTGGCGTTCGAACCGGTCCTCGCTCATGCTGCCTGCGCCTTGCGCTTGAGGGTGACGAGCGCCTGGTCGAGCGCCGACAGGAACCGCGACCGATCGGTCTTCGCAAAGGGCGCCGGGCCGCCGATCGCGTCGCCGCCGGCGCGCAGATCGGCCATGATCGCCCGGGTCGCGACGGCGGCGCCGATCGAGCTGGTGGTAAAGGGGCGGCCAGTCGGCGCGATCACGGTGGCACCGGCCTTCAGGCACCGGTCCGCCAGCAGGATATCGGTGGTGACGACGACGGCGGACGCGTTGGCGCGCTCCGCGATCCAGTCGTCGGCAGCGTCGAATCCGTCGCTCACGATCACCCGCTCGACGAGCGGATGGACCGGGATGCGCATGATGCTGTTACTCACGATGGCCACTGGCACCTCATGGCGAAAGGCCACTTTATAGACCTCATCCTTTACGGGGCATGCGTCCGCATCGACAAGGATTCGGATTGTCGCAAAGTGTGTCAGCGCCGTTACTCCCGTTCATCTTCGCCGCGCGCGCGCTCGATCCCGACGATCTCGATCGCATCGCTCGTCCCGTTATAATCGATCGTGTCGCCGGCTTCGGCGCCCATCATCGCCTTCACCAGCGGCCCGGTGAAGGCGATGCGCCCGGCCGCCGGATCGGCCTCGTCGCTGCCGACGATTTGTATCGTACGCAGCGCACCGTTGAGGCGAAAGGTCACGCTGGTGCCGAACGCCACTTCGCCGCCGTCGGGCTCGGGCGCGACGATCGCCGTCGTCTGGCGCGTGTTCCAGTAACGCAGCTCGCGCTGCAGCACCGCGCGCGCCGTCTCGTCGGCTTCGGCTGCGATCGCCGCTTCAAGCGCCGCCACCTGCTTGTCCATAAGAGCCAGGCCGCGGCGCGTGACCAGGTTCGGCCCGGGCGGCAGCGGTAGCTCGAACTTCGGTTCCTTATGTTCCTCGTCGCTCTCGCGGCGGAATGCGACGCTCACGTCAGTCTCCCAGATTCAATGCGGCGGCCCCAGTGCGGCCGGTCGCTGAATCTTTCAACCATCCGAGCACGGCATCGATCCGGGCGAGCCGCCGCATGTCGCTGTGCGTCACCAGCCAGAAGCTGCGCAGGATGTTCACTTCGCCCGGAAAGATCATCGTCAGTCCGGGATCCTGATCGGCGATGAAGCTCGGCAGCACCCCGATTCCGGCGCCGCTCGCGATCGCGCGATATTGCACGTTGATGCTGGTCGACCGCAGCGTCGCATCGAGCCCCTGCGCCACTTCGCCAAGATAGTCGAGCTCGGGCGAATAGAGGAATTCGGGCACGTATCCGATCAGCGCATGGCCGCGCAGCGCCTCGATCTCCCCGATCGGGCCATGCGCGGAGAGATAGGATGTCGCGGCATAGAGCCGAAGCCGATAATCGGCGAGCTTGGCCGCGATCAGCCGCCCATGGCGCGGCCGCGCCATCATCACCGCGACGTCCGCCTCGCGCTTTGACGGATTGAGGAAGCCGGACGCGGTGACCAGGTCGAGCCGGATATCGGGATGCCGCGCGCGAAACGCGGGCAGGCGCGGCGCCAGCACCCAGGTGGCGAAGCCCTCGGCGACGCTCAGCCGGACATGCCCGGTCGCCTGGTTGGAATCCCCGCCGACTTCGCCCAGCGCATGCAGCGCCGTGCTCTCCATCGTCTCGGCATGCGCGAACAGCGCCTGGCCCTGCTCGGTCAGCCGCCGCTCGCCCGCCTCGATCTCGAACAATTCGGATTTGAGCGCCGCCGCCAGCCGCCGCAACCGCCGCCCGACCGTGGTCGCATCAAGCCCCAGCGCCCGCGCCGCCGGCGCCAGCTGCCGCGATCGCGCCACCGCCAGGAAAATCCGCAGGTCGTCCCAATCGAACATCCGTGATCCCGCCACCGATATGGGCATCCGCGCAAACCACCCGTCCGTCACCCCGGACTTGTTCCGGGGTCCACCGTGCCACGTACGCATAGCCCGAGCGTATGCGGCGCAGTGGACGCTGGAACGAATCCGGCGATGGCGACAGGTAACTCCAAACGACCGGCACCCTGCATAATTGCAGCGCCTCCATGCACCCTGAGCGTCTTACCTGCAAATTTCCGAGCTTGCCCCAAGCGAACCGCCATCCCTGACGCGATGCCTGGCGCACCTTCGAGATGGGTAGATCCCGCCACACCGTTCGGGCTGAGCGTGTCGAAGCCCTGTTCTTCTCGCCTAAGGCGCGCGCTCCGGTCCTTTTTGTGTTTTTTCTCAAAACGGTGATATCCGGGTGAAAGCGTCGTGCGGGGAGCGATAGTCGGGCGAACGAGTATCGTCGATCGAGCGCTTGATCGTCTCGTCGAGGCTGCGATCCGGGAGCGAGCCCAAGCCAAGGCGGATGCCGAGAGGGATGACCCGGTCGTCAAAGACAGGTGGTTCCGGGAATATGTCCGCGCCCGTGATCTTATGGCCTGGAACGTGAATACCAGGCGAAGCCATATCGCCGCCCGGATCTGGAAAGAAGAGGTTGGCCCACTGGAAGCCAGCTATCCCGAGTTCATTGCTGAATATGATCGGCGATCCAGCGACGCTGGCTCCCCATAAACGAGGCGTCCAATCTGCCCCATCGGCAGTTCCGCTGACAGTCCACTTAACTATCTCGTTTCAGCCCAGGCTCGCGGGGCTTGAGGATGCGGCCCGCCTCCCACCGAAACTCCAGGATCGACGGAACGGGAAAGCGACGCGCCTGCTCAGTCCGCTAATTCGCTGTCGGATGTCACGCCTCCGCTTGCAGCGCAGCACTGCCTGCCGCGACGCCGCGCCAGTAATCATTAGCGGCAGCGATCGTGGCGAACTCAACCGCAATGACGTGGCTCGCCGCGATCAGGCCGAACGGATCATGCGCATATTGCGACCGCCCGTTCTGCAACACCTCCAGCTGATGTTGCATTGCGTGAACCGAGTGTCGGGCGAGCATCATTGCCAAGGCCCGTCCTTCCTCGGGTGAGGACGTCAGCAATGAGTTTCCGGGAACCAGCGGCGTCGTGGGGACCTCGGTCATGGTGTATCCTTTGCTGAAGGTGGCGTTTGGGGAACAAGCATCAATTTTCCCGGGGGAGCGGTGCCCGTTTCGATCATGGCGTGGGCACGGCGTGCGTCCGGCAAGCCGAGCACCTCTCCGATACGGGTCTGCAGATCGCCGGTGGAGAAAAGGTCGGCGAGCTGGACAAGCTTGTGGGTCGTGACCGCGACGAGCATGAACTGCGCCCGCACCTTATGGCGCCGCGCAAGCTCTCGATCCGGCTCCCCGACCGAAGAGACGAGCACGCCGCCGACGCGCAACCATTCGAAAGCACTCTCCAGCGCGACGCCGCCGACCGTATCGATTACCGCGTCGATCTGGCCCATGAATCGCGCGGGTATGCCAGCGCCCGCGTCAACTGCGATCGCCCCGGCCGCGGTTATGCTTGCCAGCTCCTGCGTGCGGCCGGTCGCCACGACTTCCGCGCCGGCCAAAATGGCCAGCTGGACCGCATAAGCGCCGACATTCCCCGCGCCGCCGATCACCAGCACGGTCTGGCCGGCCTCTACTCCGGCATGCTCGAACAACATCTGCAGCGCAGTGCAGCCGATAACCGGCACGGACGCTGCTTCAATCTCGCTAAGCTGGTTGGGGCGCGCGGCGATCATGCCGGCGTCGGCCAGCGCATAGTCCGCATAGGCGCCGGTAAATCGGGAATTGGTCACGCCATAGATCGGCGTGCCGAGCGCAAAGCCGGTTACCCCCTCTCCGATAGCCTCGACGGTACCTGAAAGGTCCGCGCCCAGCGTCAGCGGCAGAGGCTGCGGAAGAACGCTGCGTCCCGATCGCACCCATATGTCCCAGGGGCCGACGCCGGCTGCGGCGACCCTCACGAGCACCTGGCCCGCCTCCGGAACAGGTCGTGGCACCTCTTCGTAAATCATCGCATCCAGCCCGCCGAACGCGTGCACCCGGACGGCCTTCATCGCGGAGACCCCGCATTATCGCGAACCGATACCGGCCGTCCTTCCAAGATGCTTGTCATCCAAATCTCCTCGGCGAAGCTGGATTGTAGATCGGCGCCCAGGCTTCTTCTTTGCCGGGACTGCGTTCCTTTATTCCCAAATTGCTGAGTTTGCGGACGACCCAAAGAGCAGATGCGTCGCTTCCACTTTGCTGTCAGGATGACGGCCGCGATGAATCTCTATGATCATGGTCAACAGAAATACGGCGCGGGCGTGCTCGACACGGCGTTGGGATGTGCCTGGTCCGGGGTCGGTGCCGAATTGCGGCACCACCCCGCCGGAGATATCGCGGCCTTCGACCTCGCTCAGACCGAGATTGGCATCGCCATCGACAGTCATCCCAATGCAGTGGTTGCGCGCTGTGGCAATGGCGTCCGGCAGCGAACGGTCGTGACCCGCGGCACGATCTGGACCTGCCCGGCCGGCGTGCGCGAAGAGGAAATCTCTCTGTACGAATGGCACGACTGCCTCCACATATACCTCCCATCCTCGCGCTTCGACGATGTATCCCAACTGGTGGGCGGCGCAGCAATTCGTGCCGATCACATCCGGTATCTGGCGGACATTGACGACAATCTGATCCGGCAGGTTGGAAAGACCCTTCTGGCCGAGTTACGGGCACCCACCGCAGCCGGACGGGTGCTGGCGGAGTCGCTTGCCCTTTCGCTCACGGCGCGTCTGGTACAGGCATATTCGGATCCCGGCATTGGTCGGCTTGATCGGCTGCGGACCAGTCACGGTCTCGACGATCGGCGCCTGCGCCGGGTCCTCGAATATATGGCCGCGCATCTGGAAGAGGAACTGGGCATCGAGGATCTTGCTGGCGTGGCTTGCCTCAGCCCGTTTCATTTCATCCGGATGTTCCGCAATCGCGTCGGCACGACGCCGAGCCGCTATCTCGGCCTGATGCGCCTTGAGCATGCGAAGACGTTGCTGACGACCGGCGATAGGGCGCTCTTCGATGTGGCCCTGTCATGCTGCTTCTCGTCCCAGACCAATTTCACCCGAGCATTTCGGCGCGCGACTGGCATGACTCCGCAGGAATACAGACGGTCATATTCCTGAGCAGTTGCGCGACAACATCGATGCTTGCCTCCTCATGTGATTCACGGCTGATCGGGGTACAATGCGTAGTCGCCATCCTCGAAGAACACCGTCTCGCGACGGTTGTCTGGCTGCGCCGCATGGTACGGGATGCCAGGGGCGATGCGCCGGAGGTCGGTCATTTGCAGATGCTAACCGCGCGCACCGCAAGTAAAGGGGGTGATACACAGTCACCGTTATGCGAAGATCTGGATGACAATCCAATATCTTGAAGCTGGTATTAACCAAAGTAAATAACAATTAAATGGACACAAAGTTATTATTTGCTTTTGGAATATCGCAGTAACATTCTGCAAACATCGCTCTGTTTGATGCGCTGAAATACTGAAGCGCGACGGTGAGCGAGGCGGAAGGGTGGTGTAGATGCGAATAGCCAGCAATCGAGATTTGATTCCCGCGCGATCGCCGCAGCACCCGATCTTGATCTGCCTATCGGGCGATTCAAAAATAGCAAAATCGCTCCTTGGCCGGTCGGCGATTGCCCGCAGGCTCTGGGTCATGTCGGCGGTGGCAAGTCTGTCGCTTGGAGCCGGCGCCTGCGGTAGCGGCGGCGTGAACAATGTGGGCGCGGCCGTCACACCCGAAATTGCGGTCGACGCGCCTCCCGGACCACCGCCTGCCTTGCCGCTTCAGGTCATCGCTGGAGACCCGCCGTTCCCGGTTTCGGCGCGCTATGCCACGGCCCGATCCATCGCTGCAGATGCCCGAGTGGATCTAAAAATGTTCGCGCAAGCGCAACATTGCTGGCCATCGGTGCGACCGGATCCGACACTGGACAAGCAGTTCGCCGCCTCCATTTTGGCCAGTGCGTCCGAGCCATCGTCGCCCAGGTGCCTTGCGGAACCGGCGGCGGTGAAGCGCTTTGCCGAGCAGGTAAGGCAAAATGCCTTCGATCGCGGGCCCACTGCTCCGCCCTCGATTTTCGAGGCGTTTGTATGGGGATCTTCCTACGGAAAGATCGCGGGCGAGGCCTGTGCCGGGAAGCTGCCCGCCGCGCCCGTAGCCGAATTCAAACGCCGCTGGGAATCGGATGTTCGTATCCAGCGCACCGGCGACCCGACGATTGATGGCGCCTTCGCGACCATTCTCGAAGACCCGCGCTTCGTCGATGCCATGGGATCGATCAGGGTCGTGTTGGTGCAGTCGAACGCCAACGTCATGATCGTCTATGATCTGGATACGGCTTGTACCGGCGATAAGCCGGTCTGCTCCGTCCCCGCTCCGCTGCACGGCTGTCCTCGCGGAACAGAAGCCGATGCGCGCGAAGGGCTCGCCCGTACGGTTACTAATGGTAAGACGGGATATTTCCCCAACGCGAATGACTTCTATACCGACTATCCAATCGGCCTGGAAACGCCCGGGTTCACGGTCGGCGATGAGCGGCGGATCACCGGCGCCATTTGTCACGGCTTTGGGCGCGTACGCGAAACTAGGGCAAAACAACCTTGGAGGCTCGAGCAAGCTCGGGCTGCCGCCTGTTTGTTGCGGGTGCTAGGGATTGCGGGTACCCGCGAACGCTTCGAATTCACCGATATGTCGGCCGCTGATTTCAAGCGCCGTATTCCGCGACTGATCGACTTCAATGTCGAGCGGGCGGCTATTTCGCGTCGAGCATTCGACGTCCTCCGTTCAATCTACGCCACCAAGAAAGGAGGCTAGCGATGACGCGGGCGGATGGATTTCCCGTGACAGTCGACCCAACTCATCCGTTTCGGCCCAGGCTTGAGCAGATGGAGGATGCGGCCGGTTTCCCGTTCTAGCCCGGCGATAAAGGCGCGCGCCCCCCAACCGGCCGCCTTTTCGAAGGCCGACGCGCCATCTGCGGCGTGCCACATCTGTGGCACAGCCTATGGCGCGTCGCCCCTTCGCGTTCAGGCCGTGCCCCAAACCTCCGCGGCGACATCCATCACCAGGCGCATCTTCGCCGCCTGCTGGTCAAATGCGATGTCGTTACCATGGACGGTCGATGAAAAGCCGCATTGCGGCGAGAGCGCCAACTGGTCCAGCGGGACGAAACTGGCCGCTTCCTCGATCCGGCGCAGGATATCGTCGCGGGATTCGAGCGACCCCAATTTGGTCGTGACCAGGCCCAGCACCACCGTCTTGCCCTTGGGCACGAAGCGGAGCGGCGCGAAATCGCCTGAGCGGACATCGTCATATTCGAGGAAGAAGGCGTCGATATTCAGTTCGTTGAACATGATCTCCGCGACCGGCTCATAACCGCCCTCTGCGGCCCAGCTGGACCGGAAATTGCCACGACAGAGATGCACCGCGGTGAACATGCCGTCGGCAGCCCCCGCCAGCGCATCGTTGATCATGCCGGCATAGTGGCGCGGGAGGGAATCGGGATCGAGCCCGCGCCGACGCGCATTCTCGCGCTGCGTATCATCGCACAGATACGCCAGGTTCGTATCGTCGAGCTGGAGGTAGCGGCAGCCCGCATCGGAAAGATCGGCGATCTCGGCGCGATAGGCGGTCGCCACATCCGCGAAGAACTCCGCCATGTCGGGATAGGCCGTCTCGCTGATTCCTTCCCGGCCCGCCCGAAAGTGCAGCATCGTCGGCGACGGAATGGTGACCTTGGCCGTTTCGCTGGTCGCGCCGGCCAGGAACTCGAAATCGGCGCGCTGGATCGGCTTTGCATGAGCGACCTTGCCCGTCACGACCATGCGCGGCGGGGCGAAGTTGATGGCCTTGCCGGCGGCATGCTGGAAACTCACTTCCATGCCGCCCTCCTGTTCGATGCCGTCGAGCTGCAGCAGGAAATCGGTGTGGAAGAAGGTGCGCCGATATTCGCCGTCGGTGATCCCCTTCAGGCCCAGACCTTCCTGAAAGGCCACCACGTCGCGGATCGCAGCGTCCTCGACCTCACGCAAAGCGGCGGCGTCGATCTCGCCGGCGGCGAAGCGATCGCGTGCGGCGATCAGAGCGACGGGACGGAGAAAACTGCCGACATGATCGGCACGGAACGGAGGATTGGACGACATCGAGAGCCTCTTGTTGTGTGAGATAACGAATGCCGGGTGCCTTTGGCAGCTTACCGATAAGCTCGTCAACAGTGATATAAAGATATCTTTATATCTTTAATAGACCATAATCGGCGCGAGCGGCGCGCGGCTGCCCGATCGTCCGGCGGTGCTCGTACGTGCAAGCGCAATGATGATGGCGGCTCACTATCCCGACGCCGGTCCCAAACCCCGCACGTCCTGCATAATTGCAGCCCCGAGCTGCACCCTCCACACCTTGCCTGCAAAATTCCCAAGCGTAAGGGAGAAGCACAAAAGTTTTGGGAAAATTGGATATGCGCCTCATCGATCATCACGTCGCGGGCCTCTCGGGTGGCGGTTCGGGCCGCACCGGCGATGTGTTCAATCCCAATACCGGCCAGGTCCAGGCGACCGTCAATCTCGGCGACCAGGCCGTGCTCGATGCCGCCATCGCCGCCGCGCAGCAGGCGCAACCCGCCTGGGCCGCGACCAACCCGCAGCGCCGCGCCCGCGTGATGTTCAACTTCAAGGCGCTGGTCGAACAGAACATGGACGCGCTCGCCGAGCTGCTCTCGTCCGAACACGGCAAGGTCGTCGCGGATTCGAAGGGCGATATCCAGCGCGGGCTCGAGGTGATCGAATTCTGCTGCGGCATCCCGCACGTGCTGAAGGGCGAATATACCCAGGGCGCCGGCCCCGGCATCGACGTCTATTCGATGCGCCAGCCGCTCGGCATCGGCGCCGGCATCACCCCGTTCAACTTCCCCGCGATGATCCCCCTGTGGATGTCGGGCGTGGCCATCGCCACCGGCAACGCCTTCATCCTGAAGCCGAGCGAGCGCGATCCGAGCGTGCCGGTGCGGCTCGGCGAGCTGTTCCGAGAGGCCGGCCTGCCCGAGGGCATCTTCCAGGTCGTTCACGGCGACAAGGAAATGGTCGATGCGATCCTCGATCATCCCGCCATCGCGGCGGTGAGCTTCGTCGGCTCCTCGGATATCGCGCACTATGTCTACAGCCGCGGCGTCGCGGCGGGCAAGCGCGTCCAGGCGATGGGCGGCGCCAAGAACCACGGCATCGTCATGCCCGATGCCGATCTCGACCAGGTCGTCGCCGATCTGTCGGGCGCTGCCTTCGGCTCGGCTGGCGAGCGCTGCATGGCGCTGCCGGTGGTCGTACCGGTCGGCGAGAAGACGGCTGTCGCTCTGCGCGAGAAGCTGATCCCGGCGATCGCAGCACTGCGCGTTGGCGTGTCGACCGACAAGGATGCGCATTACGGCCCGGTGGTCAACGCCGCGCACAAGCAGCGCATCGAAAACTGGATCCAGACCGGCGTCGATGAAGGCGCCGAGCTGGTGGTCGACGGCCGCGGCTTCGAATTGCAGGGGCATGAGAAGGGCTTCTTTATCGGCCCGTCGCTGTTCGATCACGTCACGCCCGACATGCAGGCCTACAAGGAAGAGATTTTCGGTCCCGTGCTGCAGATCGTCCGCGCCGACGATTTCGAACATGCGCTCCGCCTGCCGAGCGAGCATCAGTACGGCAACGGCGTCGCCATCTTCACGCGCAACGGCCACGCCGCGCGCGAATTCGCTGCGCGCGTCAATGTCGGCATGGTCGGCATCAACGTGCCGATCCCGGTGCCGGTCGCCTATCACACCTTTGGCGGCTGGAAGCGCTCGGCGTTCGGCGACACCAACCAGCACGGCATGGAAGGCGTGAAGTTCTGGACCAAGGTCAAGACGGTCACGCAGCGCTGGCCCGACGGTGGGGTTGGCGATGCCGCCAATGCCTTCGTCATCCCGACCATGGGGTGAGGCATTTGCTCGGCTGCCTCGATTTCTATTGCCACGGACCCGTCGGGATCCGTGGCGATAAGGGTCAGGCGGTGGCCGGGCTGCCTTCCACCGAATTGCGCCCCGCCACACTCTCGAACCGCGCATGATATTTCGGATGCTCGGTGCCCATCCACCGGTCCCACCAGGTGAAGTAGAGCCCGAAATTATAACGGCCCTCGCTGTGGTGCAGGTCGTGGTGCGTGGTCGTCGTCAGCCAGCCGGTCCACGGCGACCGGGTGAAGCCCGACCAGGCGAGTTCATGCCCGGAATGCCCGATCGCGTTGCGCGCGATCTGGTGGCCCATGAAAATGAACGCGGCGAGCGGATAGACCGGCCCGAACCGCGACAGGAGCAGCAGGGCGATCGGGACATACAGTGCCTCGAACACGGCTTCGATCGGCGCAAAGGCATAGGATGCCCAGGAGGTCGGCGTGCGCGACTGGTGGTGCGCGGCATGCGCCCGGCGGAACATCGCCCGGAGATGGAGCCCGCGGTGCATCCAGTAGAACCAGGTGTCGTGCGCGATCGCCAGCGCGACGATCTGCACGGCGATGATGCCCGGATTGAAATCATGCGCGATGCCGATGACGCCGCCGGCGACCAGCGAGAAGGCGATCAGATCGACCACGCCGAAAACGGCGACGGTCTTCACCGACAACATCACCTCGCGCCGGCGGTCCGCCATGGTCGCAGTGCGTTGCTGGATACGGCGCGGGGCGATCCAGCGGCGCAACAGCCAATAGAGCAGCGCGATTCCGGCGGCCCCGATCAGGTATCGGATCATCTCTATGTTGAAGCTGTGCAGCCAGTGCGCGCCAATGGTTTGCAGGATTCCGATCACGCTGATGCTCCGTTCGATTGCGGTCTGTCAGGTGTCTATGCAGCCGCGGCCGGCGAGGCTGCGTCAGGGCAAAAAATGCCGATCGATTCCGGAATCGATCGCATCTTTTCAGTTCCGCACGATGTTCGCCCGGCGATATTCGCTCGGCGACTGGCCGACCGTTTCGCGGAACGCGCGGTTGAACGGGGCGAGCGAGCCGTAGCCCAGGTCCATCGCGATGGTCAGGATCGGCAGGTCCACATGAGTCGGATCGACCAGCAACGCCCTGGCTTCGCCGATGCGATGATGGTTGAGGAAGGCCGAGAAGTTGCGATAGCCAAGCCGCTGGTTGATCAGGCTGCGCAGCCGGTGCTCCGGCGTTTCCAGCAGCTCGGCCAGTGCGCCGATGCTGAGGCCCGGCTCGCGATAGACCGCCTGCGCGATCGCCGCTTCCAGCTTGCGATTGAGCACATGTTCGGATGGGCTGAAGCTCGGGGCGGGGGCGGTTTCCGGTTGTGCGGGGTCGAACAGCAGGTCGGGGTCGCTCTGCAGCAGGGCCACGCCCATCGCGGTCGTCGCGATCAGGATGGCGGCGGCCTGGGCGAGGGCGATGCCCGGGTCCGCACGGCGAAATCCGAACAGCATCTCCAGCACGATGACGACGAAGGCCAGCGTGCCCACCACGACCACGAACCCGACACGCAGCTGGCGGCGCTTCTCGATCAGATCGTCGCCCCGTTCGCGGATGGCGATCAGGATGGCATGGCCGGCCAGGACGAGGGAGGCACCACGCTGAACCCAGGCGATCTCCACCCGCAGGTCAAACCCGGCGATGCGAGCGAAGAAGAAGCAGGCCCAGCATCCGACGGTCACGATGATGCCCGCGATCAGGGCCCGGCGATCAATCGGCCGCTCGAACAGCAGGTGCGCGAAGATCCACAGCATCAGCGGCACCGATTGCGCGGCGAGCTGGATGAGCGCCCAGACTGCTCCCTCGGTGGGCCTGAACAGATAGGTCGCGAGCGTGAGGTAGCAGCTCACGCCGATCAGCAGCATCGCCGTCGCGATGCGGATTCGCCTCGGTGCCTGGCCACGCCCGATCACCATCGCGATCAGCAGCAGCTGGCCGATCGCCAGCACCCGCATCACCGTGTCCAGAAGCATCAGTTGCGCCATATCGCACCCGTTATGGCTTGGCCGCGAAACCCCGTCCATCGCGCCTGTGGGAAATCTCCAACAAGCACGATAGACATGCCTCCCGTGTACGGAAACTCCGCTTCGCCGGCCAGGCGATCCGGTTTTTTTCCTTCAGGAACATCCAGATGACCCAGCAATTCGACCTCACCGACGATCAGCGCGAGATCCAGGACCTTGCCCGGAAATTCACCGCCGATCGCATCACCCCTTTCGCCGCCGAATGGGACGAGAAGCACATCTTCCCACGCGACACGATCAAGGCCGCGGCCGAACTCGGCTTCGCGTCGATCTACGTCTCGGAGGAAAGCGGCGGGATCAATCTCGGCCGGCTGGAAGCGGCGCTGATCATGGAGTCGATGGCGTATGGCTGCGCCTCCACCTCGGCCTTCATCTCGATCCACAACATGGCGTCCTGGATGATCGACCGTTTCGGCAGCCAGGCGGTGAAGGACAAATATCTCCCCCGCCTCGTCACCATGGACGAGATCGCCAGCTATTGCCTGACAGAACCCGGCTCGGGCTCCGACGCCGCGGCGCTGAAGACCAGGGCGGTGAAGGACGGCGACGATTATGTCGTGACCGGTTCCAAGCAGTTCATCTCGGGCGGCGGCGAGAACGAGATCTACGTCACCATGGTCCGCACCGGAGAGGATGGCCCGAAGGGCATTTCCTGCCTGGTGATCGAGAAGGACATGCCCGGCGTGAGCTTCGGCGCGCAGGAGCGCAAGCTCGGCTGGCATTCGCAGCCGACCGCGCAAGTCATGTTCGACGGCGTCCGCGTGCCGAAGGAAAACCTCGTCGGCGCCGAAGGGGAGGGGTTCCGCATCGCGATGATGGGCCTCGACGGCGGCCGGCTCAACATCGGCGCCTGCTCGCTCGGGGGTGCGCAGCGCTGCCTCGACGAGGCAGTCAAATACACCAGGGAGCGCAAGCAGTTCGGCACCGCCATCGCCGATTTCCAGAACACCCAATTCATGCTTGCCGACATGGCGACCGAGCTCGAGGCAGCCCGCGCTTTGCTCTACATGGCCGCCGCGAAGGTGACCGCCAACGCCCCGGACAAGACCAAGTTCGCCGCCATGGCCAAGCGCCTCGCCACCGACACCGGATCGTCCGTCGCGGACCGCGCGTTGCAGCTCCATGGGGGCTATGGCTATCTGATGGACTATCCGATCGAACGCTTCTGGCGCGACCTGCGCGTCCATTCGATCCTCGAGGGCACCAACCAGGTCATGCGCATGATCGTCGGCCGGGAGCTGACACGGCAGTGAGCGATGTCCTCACCCCACGCGACGGCAAGGTCGCCCGCATCCGGCTGAACCGGCCCAAGGCGATCCATGCCCTCACCACGGCAATGTGCGCCACGATCCTCGATGCGCTGGAGGAATGGCGCACCGATCTCGATATCGAGGCAGTGCTGATCGACCATGCCGAGGGCCGCGGTTTCTGTGCCGGCGGCGACATCCGCATGCTCGCCGAAAGCGGCGCGAAGGACGGCGCCGAAGCGCGTGCCTTCTTCCACACCGAATATCGCATGAACCACCGCCTGTTCACTTATGCCAAGCCGGTCGCCGCCTTCATGGACGGCATCACCATGGGCGGGGGCGTCGGCCTGTCGCAGCCGGCGAAATACCGCGTCGCGACCGAGAACACCCGGCTCGCCATGCCGGAGACGGGCATCGGCCTGTTCCCCGATGTCGGCGGCGGCTGGTATCTGTCCCGCTTGCCGGGCCGCACCGGGCAATATCTCGCGCTGACCGGCCACCGGCTCGACGGCGCCGAATGCCTCGCGCTCGGCCTCGCCAGCCATTATCTGCCGGGCGACCGGCTTGACGACGCCAAGGCACGCATCACCGCGGAGCCCCAGCGGATCGCCGAGATCCTCGACGAGCTGTCGGTACCCGCCCCCGACGCCCGCATCCTGGGGCATCGCGACGCGATCGACCGCCTGTTCGCGTCCGACGTGCTAGAGGATATTGTCGCTGCGCTGGAGGCCGATCCGGGCGAATGGGCGCAGCAGCAGCTCGCCACCTTGCGCACCAAATCGCCGCAGACGATGAAGGTCTCGCTCCGCCTGCTCCACGAAGGCGCAATGATGCCGACCTTCGAGGACGAGATGCGTCAGGAATATGCCGTCGGCGCGCATGTCGTGCAGCGTCACGATTTCCTCGAAGGCGTCCGCGCCGTCATCGTCGACAAGGATAACGCGCCCCGATGGGATCCGCCCACGCCAGAGGGCGTGACCGATCACGTCATCGATCAGATCTTTTCCCCCTTGCCCGACGGCGAGGCCTGGACCCCCGCATAAGGACATAGCCATGGCAGACTACGAAACCCTCCTCGTCGAGCAGCGTGGCGCCGTCACGCTGATCACGCTCAACCGGCCCCAGGCGCTCAATGCGCTCAACAGCCAGGTGCTCGCCGATCTGATTGCCGCGACCGCCGCGTTCGACGCGGACGACAGCCAGGGCTGCGCGGTCCTCACCGGCAGCGAAAAGGCCTTCGCCGCAGGCGCCGACATCAAGGAGATGCAGGCCCAGGGCTTTGCCGACATGTACGGCCACAATTTCTTCGCCGGCTGGGAGAAGTTCACCGCGACGCGCAAGCCGATCATCGCCGCGGTCGCCGGCTTCGCGCTTGGCGGCGGATGCGAACTGGCGATGATGTGCGATTTCATCCTCGCCGCGGACACCGCAAAGTTCGGCCAGCCCGAGATCAAGCTCGCCGTCGCGCCCGGCATGGGCGGCTCGCAGCGGCTAACGCGCGCCGTGGGCAAGGCCAAGGCGATGGAGATGTGCCTTACCGGCCGGATGATGGGCGCCGAGGAAGCCGAACGCGCCGGCCTCGTCAGCCGCATCGTCCCCGCCGCAGATCTGGTCGAGGAAGCGCTGAAGACCGCCGCGACGATCGCCTCGATGGCGCCGCTTGCGGTCAAGGCGAACAAGGAAATGGTCAACGCGGCGTTCGAGACCGGGCTCGCGATGGGCGTGCAGTTCGAGCGGCGCCTGTTCCACGGCCTGTTCGGCACGGGCGACCAGAAGGAAGGCATGGCGGCGTTCGTCGAGAAACGCCCCGGTAACTGGACGGGGAAGTAACATGGCACGCGTCGGATTCATCGGTCTCGGCAACATGGGCGGTGGCATGGCCGCGAACCTCGCGAAGAAGGGGCATGACGTCCGCGCCTATGACCTTTCAGCCGAAGCGCTGGAGCGGGCCAGGGCCGCCGGATGCCTGACCGTCGCCAGCGCCGCCGAGGCCGCCGACGGCGCCGAGGCGATCATCACCATGCTGCCCGCGGGCAAGCATGTGGAGCAGGTCTATGGCGAAAGCCTGTTCGGCACAGCGCCTGCCTCCGCGATCCTGATCGACTGCTCGACGATCGATGTCGCCACGGCCAGGCGGATCGGTGAAGCGGCGCTCGCCAAGGGCCTGTCAGCGGTCGATGCGCCCGTTTCGGGGGGCATCGCCGCGGCCAATGCCGGCACGCTCACCTTCATGGTCGGCGGCAGCGCCGAAGCTTTCGATCGGGCCGAGCCCTTCCTGTCCGACATGGGCAAGGCCGTGATCCATGCCGGAGACAGCGGCACCGGACAGACCGCGAAGATCGCCAACAACATGCTGCTCGGCGCGACCATGGTCGCGACGTGCGAGGCGTTCCTGCTGGCGCAGAAGCTCGGCCTCGACCCGCAGAAATTCTTCGATATCGCCTCGGTCTCGTCCGGCCAGAGCTGGTCGATGACGAGCTATGCGCCGCTGCCCGGCGTCGGTCCGGATACGCCGGCCGATCACGATTATCAGGGCGGCTTCGCGACGGCGCTGATGCTCAAGGACCTGCGCCTCGCCATGGAGGCTGCGGCCGAAGCGCATGCCGACACCCCGATGGGCGCGAAGGCCGCCGAGCTCTACGAACGCTTCGCGGCGGAAGGGCAGGGCGGGCTGGATTTCTCCGCGATCATCCGCCTGCTGGACGGCGCGCACTGATCGACGGCCGATCGGCCCATCCGCCGCGCAAACGGCGGACGGGCCGCGCCCCCTTACAGCTTGATACGCAGGCCCATCGTGTAGGAACGGCCGATCGTATCGAACAGATAGGTGTTGGTCGGGATCGTCCCGAACACGAAGAAGGTGCCGCTCTGCCGCGGCGGCGCCTTGTCGAGCAGGTTGTTGACCGTGCCGAACAGCTCCCACTCATTGCCGCCCACGTTGAAGCGATAGCTCGCCGTAAGATCGGTATAGGCGACGGCCGGGATGCTGTTGTCGTCGATGTCCACGCCTTCGCGGAAGGTGGAATCATAGGTGCCCGATCCGATGATCCGCTCGTTGATGTTCACCCCGAACGGCCC
The DNA here is from genome assembly GCF_036663735.1 of Parasphingomonas zepuensis. Lineage (NCBI taxonomy): Bacteria > Pseudomonadati > Pseudomonadota > Alphaproteobacteria > Sphingomonadales > Sphingomonadaceae > Parasphingomonas > Parasphingomonas zepuensis. The sequence goes on from NZ_JAXOJO010000002.1 coordinate 190,827, forward strand.
GTTGCGGTAATTCAGGTCGATGTTGAAGTTCCAGCTGGGTATCCCGCCCGACAAGCCGGTCTGGCCGGCCCGGTCGACCACCGCCGCGCCCTGCACCTGAGTGGAGAGTTCGAACACGTGCGACGCGAGCACGCGCAGGCCGAGCGAACCCTGGCCCACCGCCGTGCGATAGCTCGCTTCGATGTCCAGTCCGCTGGTCTTGAGCTGGTTGATGTTGAGATAGCCGTTGTTCACCCGGAAGATCACGCCGTCGGCATCGCGCTCGATGCGGCTGCACAGGTCGGTCGCGCCGGCATAACACTGGTTGACGATATTCTGCGTGCCGAGCTGGCCGATCGCTCCTTCGATCGCGATGTCGTAATAATCGACCGAGAACTGGAAGCCGGGCACGAAGCTCGGCGTGAACACGCCGCCGATGGTGAAAGTGTCGGCCTTTTCCGGGACGAGATTGGTACTGCCGGTCGCCAGGCTGACGACCGTGGAGGCGGCATTGTTGCGTGTCGGATCGGTCACCGCGCCGGCGCCGGCCGGAGAGCTCGAATAAAGCTCCGTCAGGTTCGCGGCGCGGATATCCCGCGAGCGTGTGGCGCGAAAGCGCAGGTCGTCGATCGGGCGCCAGTTGAGGCCCAGCTTCCAGGTCGTCACCCCGCCGCTCAGGCTGTAATCGGTGTATCGGATGGCCGCGTTCAGATCGAGTTCCTGAAGGAGCGTCGCGTCGCGCGCGAGCGGCACCAGGATTTCCCCGAAAGTCTCCCAAAGGTCGTAACCGCCGACGATCGGCTGCTGGTTGCTGAAGAAATAAGCCCCGACCGGCCGCGCCAGATAGCTCGACGGAACGCCGCGCGGGATCGGATAGGGATTGGCGCAGTTCGGGTTGACCTGAAGGCAGGAGATCTTCGGGCCGTTGGAGCCCGGATCCACTTTGCGGTCGACCGCTTCGCGACGATAGCCGCCGCCGAACGCCACGCCGAACGGGCCGGCCCAGGTCTCGAACGGATGGCCGCGCACCACGACTTCGACGACATCCTCCTTGGTGCGCTCCTTGGTCCAGGAACCGTCGCCGCCCGGGCCATTGCGCACGAAATCCACGGCCTGCTGCGATGCCGAATTGGGGCCGAAGATATTGTACGGGGTGCAGGCATGGTTCGGATTGGCGAGCTGGGTGCGGCAAACGACCTGCCCGTTGGCTGGATTCACCACCGCATCGACCGCGTCGAACACATGGGCGATCGTCACATTGCCATGGCCCCGGATGGTCTGGAGATTGGTGCCGTGTTCGTAATAGCCGTCCACCGTCCACTCGCCGAGCTTCGCGTTGAAACCCGCCGTGTAGCGCTGGGTATCGCTGATGCCTTCATTCTCGAGGAACCCTACCGCCGGCATCGACGTGCCGACGGTGATCGACTGCAGGTTCCGGTCGATCATCTGCTGGCGCGTGGCCTGGGGCAGGAAGGCATTGTCCTGAAAGATGGTGAGCGCGGTCGAGCCGTAGAACTGCATCAGCGTGCCGCGATATTCCGCCCGGCTGTGCGCCACCAGGGCGTCGGCGAAGAAGGTGAGCGTGTCGGACGGTTTCCAGGTGAGCTGTCCGAAGCCGGTTGCACGGCGCAGCGAGGGGAGCGGCTGGAAGTCGATGCCCTGATCCTCGCCCGTGCCGCCCAGCATCATCGTCCCGGTGCGCAGCGTGCCATATTGGAATGCCGCCGGAACGCCGCCCTCGAGGAACTGGGTGCCCGCAAGCGGGCCCGCGGTAATGAGGCCGCCCGCGGCCATTTGCGTCGTTGCGGCGCCGCAGACCTGCACGCGCGCCGGCGGCCCGGCGGGGTTGAGCAGAGCGGCGCAGGACTGGAACCAGTCGCGCTTGCGGTAATCGCGGATGCCATTGGTGTTGTAGAAGCTGCCGCTGGCCACGAGGTGCAGGGTGTCGGTGATCGGCGTGCCATAGGTCAGCGACACCTTCTCGCTGAGATTGTCGCCACGCTCTGTCACGCCACCCTGGATAAGGCCCTTCAGCCCCTTGAAGTCCGAATCGAGGATGAAGTTGACCACACCCGCGACCGCGTCGGACCCATAGGCCGCCGAAGCGCCGCCGGTGACGATCTCGACCCGCTTGACCAGTTCTTCCGGCAGCGTCGCGATATCGACTGCGCCCGATGCGGTCGATGGATTCACGCGCCGGCCGTTGAGCAGGATCAGGCCGCGCTGGGCACCGAGCGAGCGCAGGTTGAGCTGTGTGGCGGCACCGCTTTCGGGCGCGAACTGGGCACTGCTGGGGCGGATCGAATTGGCGAACTGGGGCAGCTTGTTCAGGCCCTCGCCGATCGTCGTTGGCGTCGTCGTCAGCAACTGCTCGCCCGATACCACCGTCACCGGCGTCGGTGCTGAGAAGCCGTTGCTGATCAGCCGCGATCCGGTCACCACGATATCGCGCTCGGTGTCCTCGGCCTGGGCCTGCTCGGCGGCGGGTGGCGCGGTCTGCGCCAGGGCGGCGGCGGGCATCAGGATCGCGGTGGCGAGCGCGGCGAGCGCCGAGCCGGCGAACATATGGCGGCGGGACGTGAAGGTGCTGGCGATGGTCATGATATCTCTCTCCCCTGTTTCGGCGGCTTTGCCGCTCAATCGTCCGGTACGATCGGTGGTCGGCGCCGGGGGAGCCCGCTCCCCCCGCGCTTCATTGCGGTCGGGTTATTCGGGCCGGTCCCAGATGTCGGAGCGCATCTTGTAGGGAACGGTGTCGATCACGGCCTCGACCTGGTCGATCTTGCCGCTGTCGATCTGGAAGATCTCGGCGATGCTGAAGGTCAGCGGTGCCTTGATCGGCGACGGTACGATCATGCCGTTGGTCAGCTTCATGTCGCCCACCGCCCCGGTGTGATCGAAGAAGCCGAACGCCATCACGATGCCGCGCTCGCGGTCCACGATCGGGAAGCGCCGGTTCCGGATGCTCGTCACGAACGGATAGAATCCGCTCAGCTGCTGCTTCTCGCAATCGAGCATCAGCACGTCGAACGCTTCGCGGCCCGGTCGCGGCGTCTTCAGGTTGGTGGTCTGCCCGCCATTTTCGAGCCGCTGGCAGGTCTTGGCGAACGGTGCCGAGGATTTGCCGGTGCTCGCCTGGAGGTTGGCGAAATAGGCATCCGCCACCCGAGTCAGGTCGGCCCGGCTCATCCGCGCAGAGGCTGGCACGGTGCGCAGGAATTGCGGGCGCGGCGTGCCCAGCTTGTCCATCGTCTCGCCGGGCGTGGCGCGGCCGGGGCCGCCAAAGCCGCTGCCGCGCGCCGAAAGCACTTCGATCTCGTCGATCTTCTGGTCGGAAACGCGAACGCGGATCGCGATATAGATCGGCTTGCCGCCCTCGATCACCGTGGCGAACGCCCCGGCCTGGCCCGATTCCGGATCGATGACGTCGAGCCGATAGGCGCCAAGGGCCTTCACCGTCTGCCAGATGCCGTCATAGAGCGGCAGCGCCACGCCGTTCTGGGTGGCGCGGACATGGTTCGCCAGCGGCAGCGTGCCGATATCGTTGCTGGCCATCGCGTTCAGCACCGCGGTGAGCACCCCGGTCAGGCAGGCACGGTCGCAGTCGACCGGCACGGCGAGGTTGGTGGGATTCTGCTGGGCCGGGCCGGCCATCACGGGCGGGCCGACAAGCAGCGCGGCTCCGGCGGCAAGCCGGAAAACCAGTCGAGCGATCATTGATATTCCCCCTTCGACAGTGACGGCACGGCTCGACGCACGCAGCGATCCCGCGCGAAGCGGAAGGTTGCGAAGCAGCTTGAAAGGGGGAGGGGGCGCGTCGCCCGGCGCAACAGCTGCGTCCAGCCTGCGCATCTGCGGTGCAGCCTTATCGGCTCGGTTCCGCGCATGGCGAAACCACATGCCACATCCATGCTGGCATCCTTCCCCTGTGGCGCATTCCCTATGGTGGAACTTCGCCTTGGCCTGTTCACCTATCAGTGATAGGTGTTTGCGTCAAGCAACGTCGCGAGACAGGTCGGCCCCTTTTTTTATGGAGGTGACCGGGTCGGCGGCGCGGCTGGGAACGATAAAAGGAGAGGATCGGAATGAGATATCTCGTCGCCGGGCTGATGCCGACCATAGCCCTGATGTGCGCGCCGATGCCGGTTCTGGCCAAGGACGCCTGCACCCGCGAAAGCCTGAAGGCTGCGATTGACAGCTACATCGCGGCCCAACGGTCCGGGCGGCCCGCCGCCATGCCGCTCGCCGCCTCGGTCGCTTATGTCGAGAACATGCAGAAGGCTGTGTTGTCGGGCGGCATTCTCAGCACGCCGCAGAAGATCGATTTTCATCGCAGTCTGCTGGACACGCAGAATTGTGAGACCTTCACTGAAGTCGTGATCACCGATCCGGCGCATCCTTATGTACTTGGCACGCGACTGAAACTGGCCGACGGCAAGGTCGCCGAGATCGAGACATTGGTCACGGACAGCGACGATTGGCTGTTCAAGGCGTCGATCACGTACAAATATGCGTCGGCCGAGGATTGGGGGGTAATTCCCGCGTCCGATCGCAGCAGCCGCGCGACGCTGATCGCGGCCGCCAATGCCTATTTCGACCTGTTCATGGATCCAAAGACCGTGGTTCCCTGGGGCAGCCCGTGCGCGCGGCTTGAAGGCGGCATCTACACCGGCAAGGGCCGCCCGGACGATACGTGCAACGTGGGCGTGCCGTCGGGCGTGAAGATCGTCGAGCGGCGCTTCATCGTCGATGAGGATGTCGGCGGCGTGGTGGGGCTGGTCGTGTTTGGGCAGAACCGCCTGCCGGACAGCCACATGTTCCGGGTGGAGCGTGACAAGATCCGCTACGTCCACACCATCACGGTCTGCAAGACGTTCAATTGCGGCTATCCCGTCCCGGCGCAGTTGCGCGCGCAGGAATAGCCGAAACGACGAGGAGCCGGGGCGCATCGCGTTCCCGGCTCCCTTCGGTATCGGGAACGGCGCGTCAGGCCTGCGCCAGTTCCAGCCTGGCGATGGTCCAGCCCTTGTCGGATTTCACATAGTCGGCGCTGAGCACGCGGCGCTCGGTGGACCGCACGAAGCCGCTACCTTGGGCATGCGCCATCATCGCCAGCGTGCAATCCCGCGCCAGCTCGGTCTCGAGCTCGACGATGCAATCGAGCTTTGCAGTGGCGCGGGCGCCATTTTCCGCGACCTCGATGCCGAGCGGTTCGGCCGCATGGTCCGCGACGATGCTCCGCAGGCCGTCATCGAGCACGATCTTGCGGCGGCCGCCGACCAGCCGGGCCGCCTCGTCGACTGCGCCGGCATTGAAGCGGCGCAGCCAGCTCTGCTGAAGTTCGCGGATCGCGCCTTCGTCCTCCAGGCGAGCGAGACGTTCCCGCTGTCCGTCGCTGGCCATGGCTACGACAGGCACCGCCGCTGCGAACGGCGTGGCCATGATCGCACCGACCTTCAGGAACGATCGGCGCGTTGCTGTGCTGTTGTTGCTCATCTCGTCCTCCTTCACGCCGAAACCTGCGAGAACCGCTTCACGTCGAACCGTCCGGCGTGCCGCGAATGCGCGCCGACCTGTCCGAGGCTCAGCCCCTTCTCGTCGCAATGATAACCGATGCCGACATCGTGCATGGTGCGCATGTTGATCAGGATGGTGCCCAGGGTCCCGTTGCACGCTTCTTCCAGCCAATAGGCGAAATACTGGTCGTCGCGGATCTTCACGAAGCGGCCGGATCCGCTCCAGGTCGTGCCGCCATGGCCGCTCTCCGTGAAGATGATCCAGCTGACCGTGTGCGGCGTCGAATAGAGATGCATCGAGGTGAGCCCGGGGGAGTAGTTCCAGGTCAGCGCCCGGCCGACCAGCTCGTCGGTGAACTGGTGGCGGCGATGGGACGGCGGGATGATGCCGGCCATCTCGATCACGCCGAAATAGGTCTTCGCGCCGGCTTCGTTGGCGATGTACGGCGTGTTGAGATGGCCGTTGAAACAGGTCGCCAGGCCATGATCGAAATCGACGACGACCATATGGCCATCATGGTTCTCCGTGCCTTCCAGCAAATGGCCGAACAGGAGCACGCCGGGCATCGACTCCCACGCATTGTAGCGCGCCTTGATCCATGCGCTGGAGCCTTCCTTGCGCCAAGACAGCGTATCGGCGCTCTCGAACTTATATTCCATCACCGGGCCGTCATCATAACGCAGCGTCATCGCCTTGCCGGCCAGCCAGTCGGTCGGGTCCGATCCGTTGCCCGCCATCGACGTGCGCTTTTCGAAGACCTTCGGCTTCCGCGCCGCCTCCGCGGTCTGCGCCTTTGACAGTTTCTGCATGGTTTGAAGCGGACGATAGACCCGGCGCTGGCCCTTGCCCGGTGTCGGCACGGGTACGGGATTGCCGCTGGTGTCACCGAACTTCTCGAAGGTCGCGATCTGGCCCAGGCACTCGCCCTTGCCGCGGAAGACATAATATTCGAGCTTGTCGGTCGCGTCGAAGCCAAGCCGCACGCCCACTTGCTCGATCCGGTTGAGATCCAGCACATACAGGGTGAAGACGCCCGAGAACTCGCATTCGGTGCGGGTGTAGATATAGAGTTCGTCGTTGATCTTGATGTAATCGGAAGGGCCGCAATAGCCCAGCTCGCCGCCCAGCCGCGTCAGCTCGACAAAATGCGAATAGCTGGCCGAGGGGTAGAATTCGAGCGTCTCGATCCCATTGTCCTGCTTCCACTTGAAGGCCTTGCCTTCAATGCGGTTGGTTGGTGCGTGGCGCGCCCTGGGCGCTTCCTTGCCGGGTTGCTCGACATAGCCGTGATAGATTTCGCGCATCACCTCGCGCTTGTCCTGATAGCCGCTGAACCACAGCTCGAATACCGTGGCCAGGTTCGTCTGCTGGTCGATCACCACGCTGTAACCGCGCTGCGTGCCGGGAATCAGGTGCGTGAAAAACGTGACGTGATCGAGCGTCAGGGCGCCATATCCGGCAGTCACCGCACCCGCGCCGCTCTGGGCGACCGACAGACGGTTCGCGCCGGTGAAACGGTAAGTAAGAGTAGGGCCCTTGTCCGTGACGATGCGGAGGGACTTGCCCGCCAGGGTGGTCGACAGCGGCGAAGCACTGGTCGGGCCGCTAGCTGCGACTGGCCTCAACGCGCTCAGAATCTGGCTTTCCGACAGCTTCGTATAAGCGAAGCGATGCATCGGCTCCTTGGGATAGGGCGTTCCCAGCATGCGTGATCCTCTCCTGTTGGTCTCGCATTCGTCCGGTCTACGGCGACGACAGCCACCTCGCCCGGCGAATGTTCTGCCGCCAGTCTATCAGTGATAGGTTGGCTCGCAAGCCCCTTTATGGAAGCTATTCAACTTGGTCGGGGAAGGGGGGCACTCAGTCCGGGCGGCGAGCCGCAGCCGCTTCGGCTGCCTCCTCCAGCAACCGCGCTTCGGCACCCCTGACGATGGTCCGCAGGCCGAAATCGAAGCCATGCTCGCTCAGGTCTGAAGGGCGGTCCGCGCCCCGGCTATGGGCGACCTGCTCATCGGCAGCCCAGCCGATCGTGAAGCGGATGACGGTGAAGATCACGAAGCGCGTGTCCCCACGGGAAAAGCCCACGCGCATCATCGGCGCGTAGAGCATGTCCACCGTCTCTTTCTCGAGATCCACCGGCGGAGAGGCGCCTGCATAGATCAGCGCGCCGTCTGGATAAGCCAGGATCCGGCTGCGCAGCCGCAGCCCGAGATCGACCAGCCAATCCTGCCAGCGCTCCTCCGGCCCGGGCGGGCGCCAGGCGGGACGGACCATCACGTCGGCCACATGATCGAGCAACTGCTGCTTGTTCTTGAAGTGATAATAGAGGCTGGCGCTCTTTATGCCGAAATGCTCCGCCAGCTTGCGCGTCGAGAGATTCTGCAGTCCGCCCTCCGCCAGCAGCGTCAACCCACCCTCGGCAATCTTGCGCTTGTTCAGCTTCAATCTTCGATCCTCACCTGATCCTGTTACGTAACAGCCATTCCTTGACCGATAAACCTATCACCGATAGGTTTCTGATTAGTGGTGAATAACGCCGCGAAAACGATCGGAGAGGATCATGACAAAACCCGTTGAGGCGCCCTTCAGGCGCGTGGTGCCGGTGCGTGCGCTTGCCTCGGTTGTGGCGATTGGAATGGCATTCGCGGCAGCGCCCGCTTTCGCCGCGGCACCGGTTCCCGTTGCAGCTCAGGCCAATGCCGCTGCGTGTGACGTGGCTTGCCTCAGGGCGGCGCTCGATCGCTTCATGATTGCCTTCGCGGCGCGCAAACCCGGCGATGCGCTGCTCGCCGCTGGCGCGCGCTATTCCGAGAACGGAGTAGAGCTGCCGTTCGGTCAGGGTCTGTGGCGGACGATCGACAGCTTCGGCAGCTATCGCAACAGCTTTTACGATGCGCGGGCCGGGCAGGCCGGGCTGTTTGCGACGATCGTCGAAAATGGCGTGCCGCAATTGCTCGCGCTGCGCGTAAAGCTGGTGAACGGGCGGATCGCCGAGGCGGAGGTGCTGATCCAGCGTCGCCAGGCGTCGCGGTTCCTCAACACTCAGGGTCTCACGCTCAAGCCGGTCTGGGCGGAGATCGTCCCGCCGGAAAAACGGGTCTCGCGCGATCGGCTCGCGGAGATCGCCAATGCCTATCTGAGCGCGCTCAGCACCGGCAGCGGCAAGGCCGTGCCGTTCGCCGATGAATGCGAGCGGCACGAGAACGGCATCCAGACCGCCGGGGCGCGTCGCACTCTGCCGCCCGCGGGCGCGACTCCCTCGGGCGGGTCCGAGATCCAGCTGATGCGATGCGCGCAGCAATTCGATTCGGGCTCGACCGTGTACATCCAGTCAGTCGATCCGCGGCGAGTCGCGGTGATCGACGAGGCACGTGGCCTCGTCTTCGGCATCTTCTATTTCCAGCATCCCGGCGACATCGTTACCATCAGGAATCCGGACGGCACCACCCGCGCAATGCCGGAGGCCGCGATCCGGCCATTCACCGTGCCGGCGGCCGAGATGTTCAAGGTCGTGGACGGCAAGATCGTGGCGATCGAAGCTGTCGCCGTCACCGTGCCCTATGGTTCGCCATCGCCCTGGAAATGACCGGGGGCAACGCGCTCAGGAATAGGTCATCTTGCGCAGGAGAGCGTCGGCCCAGGCGAGGAAATCGTCGACGCTCTTGTGCATCTCGCGGGCCGATGCGCGATATTCCACCAGCGCCTGATCGAGCAGGACTGCGGGCCATTTCGTCTGGTGCATCGCGATCCGGCTGCGCATCTGGGCAAAACGCTGACGGAACTCTTCGGCGACGGCTTCGGCGGTCGGCAGGCGCGACGCGGCGACTTCGGGCGGCCCGACCTGTTCGAGCGTGTGCATCGCGGTGGCGAGTTCCCGCCGCAGATCGACCAGGGCCCTTCGGCTGTCGCCGGTTTCGATTGCGGCGAGTGACGTTAATTGACCGTGAAGATTCCGGAATTTGGTGATCGCCTTGGGAAGATCATCTTTCACGCTTAGCTCTCCGGATCATTATGCGGCACATCCTTCGGTTCCTGCCCGATACCCGGCCGACAACTGGTCGCGAATGTCCGGCAGGCGATGGTCGATCCGTAGCGCGGACCGGTTAACAAAATCGCTTTGCCGGCCGACCTTGCGCATCGGACGCGCGTCGATATCGGCGCCTATTCGTTCGGCGCGGCGAAGATCCGTCTGCGTCAGGGCTGGTCGACGATGTCGATCCAGACGGGATTGCTGAACGCCTGCGCTCCTGCGCCGTCCGTGACCGTCAACGCATACCAGCCAGCCCGCGCGGGCCAGGCAAAGTCGGCGCGCGCCTCGCGCGGCAGCCCGGTAAAGCTGCGCGTCTCGGCAACAATACCGTTGACGACCAGGCTCGCCGATCGCAGGCCGCCGATCGCGCTCAGCCGGAACCCCGCCGCCACGCTGCTGCCCGACGATCGGCGTACGGTCGTGCCGAACATCCGGTCGGGCAGGATCAGCGGGCCGCGCGTGACATAGGATGCGCCGGCAAGCAGTGCCGCGACATAGCTGTCGGCACTCACCGCGCCGGCGGGATGGGCATAGACCCGCACCGATCCGCTCACGCCTGCCCAGACGTCGTGGGTGTCGGAGCCGCCCGTCAGATAATAGCGATGCCCGCCGTTCCACAGTCGCCATGCCAGCGCGAGCGTCTTTGCGTCGGCCGCGCGACCAGTCTCGGTTTCGCCGCTGCCGTTCAGCTCGAGCAGGTCGAAGCGCGGATCGAATCCGCCTGGCGCGAGCCCGGCCGCGACATTGTTGATATAGCCTTCTCCGCCGCCGAACGGATGGTTGAGCTGCACGGCCGTTGCCCCCAGCCGGCGCGCTTCGTCCAGCACGGCGCCCACCTTGGCCTGACTCATGTCGATCGAGACCCGGCCGTCGGGGTGGATCGGATAGGCGTTGAAATGGCCCCAGGAGGTGGTCAGCTCTACTCCGGGCAAGCACGCCGCTCCCGCCCGCGCCGCGATCGCACAGAGCGGCGCGGCATTCCGCATGTCGTCATGATCGCTGATGAAGAGCGGGTTCAGGCCCGCGGCGAGCTGCGACCGGGTCAGATCAGCGATCGGCGTGACGGCTTCCGCCTGATCTGCGTGGTGATGGATATCCGCGCCGAACCAACCGCTTGCTGCCGGATCGAAGGGGCGGGGCAGGGCGACCCGCACGACCATGTCCTGCCCCGATTGTACCGTTACCCGCTCGACGCGCGGCGTGCTTAGAAACCCGCCGCCGTGGCTGACGGAGAAGGCATAATGGCCCGGCGCCAGCGTCACGACGCTGCGGCCGGTCTTGTCCAGGTCAGTGAAGAAGACGTGCCGGCCGAGATATTCGACCACAGGGCGTTCGCCTTCCAGCACCGCGATCCGCGCAGGAATCGGCGCGTGCGTGGCGGCGTCGCTGATCTCGAAGCGCACCCGCCCCGGCGGCCGGAGCGTGGCGAAATCCTGCTTCAGCCTGGCCCCTGCGGCGATCCCGATGGGGACTTTTTCGGTCGAGGCAAAGCCCGCGCCGGTCGCATACAGGGCGTAATCGCCAACCGGCAGCGACAGGGCATAGCGGCCGCCTTCCGATCGCGCCCAGGCATAAGCGACATTGTTCTTTTCGACGATGACCGTCCCGTCGGCAACCGCGCCTCCAGCAAGCGCGGCGATGGCGCCGTCGACCGTGCCTGACGGGACGGCGCGGCGCGCGATTTCTGCCCGAACGGCTGGCGCAAGGTCACCCGATGGCGTTGCCTGCAGCCACCCGGCAAGGCTCGTCCGGCCACCGGGCGGAAGATCGATGCGGCGGTAGAGATCCTTCTGCTCATAACCGACTCGGTCCGCATAGGGCGCGTGCAGGGTGATAGCCCAGTCCCGGTCATAGGCGCTGACGCGGTCGGCCAGCGCCCCGGTCGTTGCCCCGGAATCGAGGGCCTTGCCGTTGGCGCCGACCAGGCCGGGCATCGCAAAGAACGCACCGCCCTTTGCCCATAAGGTCAAACCCGATGAAAGGCCGCGATGATCGATCGTGCCGCGGTTCGTCAGCTCGACCAGGATGCCGATCTGGTCGGCGCCGTCGGCGAGGCGATAGGTGGTGCGGACCTCGACGCCCTGCCAGACGCGCGTGACGCGCACCACCGCCTCGGGGCCGCCCGGCGAGACGATCTCGACCTCCGGCCGGACCCCGGTCCACGGGCTCCAGCTGTTGGGCAGGAAATCGGCAAAGGCGATATGGTCGCGGCCGATCACGCCGCGCTCGACCGTGGCGACATCGATGATCGCACCGCTCGGCGCGCCCCATGGCGGGGTCGAGCCGATGGCGATGCCGACCGCCATCCGATCGTTGACGAGCGTCAGGTCGTCAGCCGCGACCGCTTCGCCGCCGACGATCGGCGTCGGCCCGTGCACGATGCGCACCTCGGCCCGGGCGGCATTGCCGAACGCCAGGCACGCGACAATGAACAGAGCGCCCGTCGACCACCCCTGAAACCGGCGGATCAGCGTTCCGCGCCGAAATGCACGGTGCCGGTCACGCCCCAGGTCCGCGGCTTGGCGTAGACGCCCGCCACGGTGCCGTCGAACAGCGTATTGTCATAGCCATAGACGCGATACTTCTCGGCGAAGATGTTGTTCACGAAGAACGCTGCCTCCCAGACATTGCCCGGCGATACGTAACCGATCCGGGCATTGGCGACGTCATAGGCGCCCTCCCGCTCTACCGGCGCGCACAGCACGGTGAAGCAGAATTTGTCGCTATGCTGGAAATCGCCCTGCAGGGACGCCATGCCGCCCAGGAAGGCGAATTCGTATCGGGCGAGCGCATTGCCGGAAAAGCCCGGCGCCTGCGGCAGGTTATGCGTCTCGATCGTGGCAAGATCCGGCAGCGCGACGTTGCGGACCTGGGTGTGCAGAACCGAACCGCTTGCCTGAAGCGTGAGGCCGCGAAGCGGTCGTGTGGAGAATTCGACTTCCACGCCCTGCGATTTCCCCGGCAGGTTCACCACCGTCTGCACCGCGCCATATTGGGCGAAGGCCTGATAGTTGTGATATTCGTAATGGAAGGCCGCGATGTTCAGCGTGGTGCCGGGCGCCAGCGTCGCCTTTGCACCGAGCTCATAGGCGTCGAGCTTCTCCGGGCGATAGGGAATGCCGTTGAGCGTGGCGACCTCAGCGCCCGGGAACGGCGTCCCGGTCGAGAAAGTGAAACCGCCGCTCTTCGATCCGCGATTATAGCTCGCGTAGAGCAGCAGCTGTTCGACCGGCTTGTAATCGATCTCGGCCCGCGCGGTGAGGCCGCTGAACTTGGGCGTGGCATCGGCCGGCGTCGTCAGCACACCGGTCGATGGCTGAGTCACCCCGAACGATCCGTAGGACACTTCGCGCGGATTGAAGGTGATCGATACGCCCGTGCTCGGCTCGGCGCCGAAATAGCTGCCGCGGCGCGAATCATGCCAGTAACGCAGGCCGCCGATCAGCTTGACCTTGTCGGTGACGGCCCATTCGTCCTGCGCGAAAAAGGCGAAGGATTCGGTCCGCTGCGAAAAGGCGACCAGCGGATCATAGCCATAGAACAGGTCGGCATATTTGCCTGTGTAATGGCCGTCCACGATCAGGCCATAGGCCCCGACCGTCAGTTCGTTGGCGCCGAGATGCGCCTGCAGCCGCACTTCCTGCGATCCCTGGTCGATTTTCGATCCCTGGTAGAAGAACACCCCGTCGGCCGGCGACGCGTCCCCGTCCTCGACGTAGAATTTGGTGCCGTGCTGGTAGTCGGTGATCGAGACGAGATCGAGCCCGTCGCCGAGGCTGGCCTCGATGCGCAGGGTCGCGCCGAACAGCTTGCGGTCGACATAGCTCGGGTCGGTCGCTGCGGTCTTGTAGGGATCGCCGCCACGCGTCGGGTTGATCGCGTCGTTGCGATAGCCGGCGCCCGTCTCGCCCGGGCCCGATCCCCAATAGGCGCAGCTCTCGTTTGCGCCGAGCACTTCGCCCTGGAACTGCGCGTTCGGGCAGCTCGCGACCAGCGAATAGAGGCCCGCCTGGCGTTCGCGCGGCGCGCGCAGATAGCGCAGCGTCAGTCGGGTCGAGATATCCGGCGTGGGCTGCCACGCCACGATGCCGCGCAGCGCCCAGTGATTGTTCGCGCCGCGTGCCGGCATGCCGGGGTTGATATTCTCGATATAGCCCTTGTCCCGGTCGCGGATGCCGGCGAGGCGGACTTGCAGCGTATCGGTTATCGGGCCGGAGATCGCGCCCTCGGTAACGAGCTGGCCATAGCGGCCGACCGTGACCGAGGCGTAGCCGCCGAATTCCCGGGTCGGCTGGTTCGAGATGAACTGCACCGCGCCGCCGGTGGCGTTGCGCCCGAACAGCGTGCCCTGTGGTCCGCGCAACACTTCCACACGGGCCAGATCGAAGGTCGGGAAGCTCGCCAGGTTGATCGAGCTGGAATAGCTGTCGTCCTGATAGACCGCGACCGGCGGCTCCTGCTGGTCGCCATAATCGTTCTGCGACACGCCGCGGATGTTGAACACCACCTGCGCGGAGGAATAGGCATTCATCTTGAGCGTCGGCACCGCGCGCGTCAGGTCGGTCGCGTTGGTGATGTTGAATTGCTGCAGCGTCTCGCCCGACAGGGCGGTGATCGCGATGCCGACATCCTGCAGCTTCTGCTCGCGCCGCTGCGCCGTGACGACGATGTCGGTGGGGTCGTCCGCGGCGGCGGTGGCGGTCTGCGCCGCCGCTCCGTCGGGGACCATCGACAGCATCCCGGCGACCGCCGCGCCCGTCAGCCAGGCCTTGCGCAAACCCGTTCGTCCCATTGCCATAGCGAGTCCCCTTCGCCGGATTATGTCTCTCCGCTGTCGCCCGGCAGCCGTGTCTTTATTGCACAACTGTCCATTTCGATTGGGTAACGACCATTCGGCGATGGTCCACACAAGTTATTCTTATCGAAGCCGCGCCTCGGCCGGCCTGCGCCTGGCGAGCAGCAACGCCGTGGCTACTGCCGCCAGCATCAGCACCAGGAAGACGAGGAAGATCGCGAGATTATAATAGACCATCGCCGCCAGCGCGACGATCGACAGCGCCAGCGCGAAGCCCGGCGCCAGCGGATAGAGCGGCGCGCGATACGGCCGGTCGAGCGCCGGCTCGGTCCGGCGCAGGCGGAACAGGCTCGCCATGCTCATCAGGTACATCACCAGCGCCCCGAACACGGAGATGGTGACGATGCTCGCGGTCAGCGACTGGCCCGCGATCCCGATCAGGCTGTCGCTGTAGATCGCCGCGACCCCGATCAGCCCGCCTGCGACCGTGGCGATATGCGGCGTGCGGAAACGCGGGTGCAGCCGCGCGAAGACCGCGGGCAGATAGCCGGCGCGGGAGAGCGCGAAGATCTGGCGCGCATAGCCCATGATGATCCCGTGGAACGACGCGACCAGCCCGAACAGGCCAAGCCACACCAGCATGTGCAGCCACCCGCTCGACGCACCGACCACGGTCTTCATGGCCTGCGGCAACGGATCGTTGAGGTTCGACAGCGCCTTCCAGTCGCCCGAGCCGCCGGCGAAGATCATCACGCCGAACGCCAGCGCCGTCAGCGTCAGGATGCCGGTGACATAGGCGATCGGGATGGTGCGGCGCGGATCGCGCGCTTCCTCCGCCGCCATCGCCACGCCTTCGATCGCCAGGAAGAACCAGATCGCGAACGGAATCGCCGCGAAGATGCCGCCGATCGACCCGATGGCGAAGTGCGAGGCGCCGCCCCAGCCGTCCGCCGCGAACTGCGACCAGTTGAAGGCGGGCGCGACCACGCCCATAAACACCAGCAGCTCGCCCACCGCGAGCAACGTGACGAACAGCTCGAAGGTCGCCGCGATGCGCACGCCCGCGATGTTGAGCAGCACGAACACGACGTATGCGCCAAGCGCGGCATGCTTCGGGTCGAGCCCGGGGAATTGCACGTTGAGATAGGCGCCGATCGCCAGCGCGATCGCGGGCGGCGCGAAGACGAATTCGATCAGCGTGGCAAAGCCGGCGATCGCCCCGCCCACCGGCCCGAACGCGCGGTGGCTATAGGCGAAGGGCCCGCCCGCCTGAGGGATCGCGGTCGTCAGTTCGGTGAAGCTGAAGATGAAGGCGACGTACATCGCCGCCACCACGATCGTCGTCACCAGGAAGCCCAGCGTCCCGGCGGTCGCCCAGCCATAGCTCCAGCCGAAATATTCGCCCGAGATGACCAGCCCGACGGCAATGCCCCAGAGATGGAAGGCATTCAGATTCCTGGCGAGCGTGACGTGCTGATGGCCCTGCATCGATGTCCCCCCGTCCCCGCCAGGCGCCGTGCCATACGGCGCGGCCGCGGATCCGCCGAGCACTGAGTATCACCCCGTCGCCCGGCTCTGGAAAGACCCGTTGTGCGACGCAGCGAAATAAAGCGTTCAGGGGTGGACGTTGCGCCGGAGCGTGATCGACAAATCCGGGTTGAGCGGCTGCCGGCAGGCCCAGCGCAATGGGTGGCGCACGCCCTTGATCTCGATCTCGGCCTTGAGCCGCAGGCCCTCCCACGCGCTGCCCGGCGGCAGCATCAGCATCGCCTGGCGAATGCCGGTCGGACGGGGATAGCCGGCATCGACGCAGCCGCCGGCAAGGATGCGGCCCTGCTCGTCCTGCACGTTGAGGCGCAGTACGCCCGGTACGGCTGCCACCCCGGCATTGGCCAGCCCGATCACCAGGCCGGCCTGGCCGTCCCGTTCGAACGCCCAGACGAAGGACGGATAGACCCGGTACCCGATCCGCCGCGCCGCCTCGTCGATCGGCCCGGGGAAACGGTCGTAATAGCTCAGCACATTGGCCGCCGCCTCATTGTGCCAGTTCCACACCGACCAGTAATTGGCGCCGACCGCCAGCACGTGATCGATGATCCTTTCGTTCAGCGTAATGCCCTGATCGAGCCCGAGCTGCGACGGCTCGCCCGTCGTCATGCCGACTTCGCTGATCGCCGCGGTCCAGGGCGGGCGGTTGCTCAGTGCCTCGATCTGGGTGTTCTCGATGAAGATCGTGTCGCTGCGGATCCAGTTGCCGCTGCGCACCGTGCGGTCCAGCATGTCGGCATTGCCGACAGTGTTGAAATCCGGCTGGGTGTTGGTGACGAGGGGCGTCCTGCTCCAGGCCGCGATCTGGATTTCCAGCATCTGCCGCCATGTCTGCTCGGCGATGATGTCGCTGGGGAAAACATGCCCTTCGAACGGCCAGCTGTGGCCTTCGCCCCAGAAGCCGTACATCATTGTGTCCATATATTCGATCGCGGGGCTGCCGTTCAGCGCGTCTGCAAGCAACGCGTTCAGCTCCGCGAACGCGGCCAGATAGGCCGGGTGGTCATAGCGGGGCAGGGCATGCCGCTTGCTGTGCCGGATCTGGCTGTTATCGCCCGGCCAGCTCCCCTTCAGACGCAGATACGGCACTTTCTCCATCAGGAAGGCCGGCATGCCCGGCTCGGCGAAATCCGGGTTCTCCAGCATGATGCGGAACCCGATCTGCTTTCCATGGCGCCGCGCCAGATCGAAGGTGATCTGCCACCAGTCGGGCAGGTCGAGGCGGCCCGGGCGCTGCTGCACTTCGCGCCAGTTGGGGCGCAGATAGACTTTCTGGACGAAGGGAAGCTGGATCAGATCCTCGATCGACCGTTCCAGTGACTGGCCGGGGATGCGCGGCGGCCCCGTATCGCCCGAGACATAGACGGTCAGGCCCATGCCGACATTCGGCACGATATCGCGCGAGGCGGTCGTGACCATCACCACCTCGCTGCCGGGCACGACCGCACCGGCGCCATATTGCGGAAACGGCCCCTGGTGGAGGCGGTCCGATACGGGTGGACCATTGCCCCAGTCGAACCCGCTCCAGAGATGTTCCGGCATGCGGGCGGTGGCCGGGCGGGGGGCGGCAAGCCCGATCCCCCCGGCGGCCCCCGCCGCCAGCACCGTCCGCCGGCTGACCCCGCCGGTCACCGGCCCCCCGCCGCTCACAGCCGGCCGCGAATTCCGAAGAAGAAGGAGCGGCCCGAATATTCGTAGAAATTCGGCACGTTGCGATAGGTGTTGTAGCGCTTGATCGCCGATCCGAGCAGGTTGGAACCCTGCACATAGACCGATACGTTGCTCGTCACGTCATAGGACAGGCTGGCCGACATTTCGTGATAGGCGTCTTCCTTGACTGGAAGATAGCCGAGATTGCCGGCCTGGGCATACGTGTAGCGCGACTGGAAGCTGTACGAAACCTGCGCGCCGATGCCGTGATTCTCGTAGAACAGCTTGGTGTTGGCGGAGAAGGGGATCGCCCCCGGCAGGCCGGTCGTGACATCGCCCGAGGTCGCGCGGGAATGATTGTAGGTCAGGTTGGCCTGGACGCCGAAGCCATTGTCCAGGAAATATTGCCCGCCAACCTCGACGCCGTAGACCTTGGCGCTGTCGCCGTTCGAAACCTGATATTCGACGAAGTTGAAATTCTGCTGCTGGTTCGCCGGCTGGTTGGTCGGCGTGATGACCACGTCGACCGGCATGGTGGAGACGAAATTGGTGATGTGCTTGTAAAAGGCCGCCGCGGTCAGCGCGAGGCGGTTCGACGGATAATATTCGAACGAGACGTCGAACTGGTCCGCTTCGGTCGGCTTCAGGTTCGGGTTGCCGGCATCGTAGATGATGTAGGTGCCCGATTGCGCCGAAGTCGCGTCCTTCGCCGGAGACAATTCGCCGAAGCTCGGCCGGGAGATCGCCTGCGACGCGGCGAGCCGGACGCGGAAACCGTCGGCGATATCATAGGCGAAGTTCGCCGCCGGCAGGAGGCGCAGATAATCGCCGCCGCCGTTGATCGCGTCGACCGGGTTGAAATCGACGTCATTGTCCTGCGTCCCGACGCGCGGGATGATGCTCGCGATGCTGGCGCCATATCCGGTCGAGGAAACCTTGGTCGATACCAGGCGTGCGCCGATATCGGCCCGCCAGCGCGCGCCGGCCAGGTTGAACTGCACATATCCGGCCCAGGTCCGCTCCTTGATCAGATAGGATGCCGGAAGGTCCGGGATGATCGACTGGGCCGAATATCCCGCCGGATAGGGCGACAGGGCGCAGCCGGGGATCGGCGTGCCCGTATCGTCCAGGCAGCTGTTGGGATCGAGGATCGCCGGGTTGTTGTCCGCGCGGGGAAGGGCGGCCAGATAGGTGTCGATGTCGAATTGGGGGAAGTTGCGGGGGAAATTGCCGGATAGCTTCGGCAGGATATTCCCCTCGATTCCCGGCCGGACGACCGACGCGCCAAGCTGACCGAAGGTGAACGGATAGCCGCAATAATTGCACGATGTCGTGTACTGGTTGTCGATCGTCTCCACGGTCTTCTTGCGGTCGGTCCAGGAACCACCGAAGGTGATCGACTTGAACAGGCCGTTGTCGACATCATAGGTCGCGTCGAGCTTGGTGCCCTGGGTGCGGTCGGAGATATTCTGGCCCTGGATGCCGATATAATGGGCGCGGAAATCGTCGTTGGTCGCCTGGTCGAGCGTCCGGCCGCCCGGGATCGTGATGGCCAGGTCCGGTATCCCGCCGTTGCGGGTCGCGAACACGGCGGAGGCGCCCGTGATGCCGGCCACGACGAACCGGTTCTGCCCGCCGGTATCGTCACTTGCCTTGCCGTAATAGCCGTCGACCGCGACCTTCAGGCGCTCGCTCGCCTGCCAGTCGATATGGCCGCCGAACTGATAGGTCTGGCTCTTGCGCGGCTCGTCGGTGGTCAGCACTTCCGAAACAAGGTCGTTGAGGGCGAAGCCGGTCACGACATGGTTTGAATCGACCTTGATCGAGGCCGGGTCCCAGCGCAGCGATCCGTCATCGCCCAGCGGGTTGAGATAGTTGGATGAACGGTAATTGTGCTGCGAGACGTTGTAGCGGCTGTAGATCCCGTCGATCGTCAGCTCGAAGCTGCTCGACGGCTTCCACTGGAAGGCGCCGGCCGATCCGATCCGCTCGCGCTCACCCAGTACATAGCCGACGCTGTAATAATCCGGCCAGATGAAGGCCGGGCCGTTCTCGTCCGGGTTGATCTGCCCGTTGCGGTCGAAATCGACGCCGTACGCCGCCTCGGTGCCGTCGGTGATTGAATATTCGCCGAGATTGTCGGTCCTGAACTTGTACTTGTTGTAGCTCGCGCCGATCAGGATACCCATCGTGTCGTTGGCGAAGGTCGCGCTGACCACACCAGTCACCTTGTATCCGCCCTTGTCGGCGAAATCATTATACTGGCCCTCGACAGCGGCCGACGCGTGCAGCCCCGTGCGGTCGAGCGGGCGGGCGGTGCGCAAGTTGATGTTGCCGCCGATGCTGCCCTCCAGCTCGGAGGCGCGCACGGCCTTCTGCACTTCGGCGCCGGAGATGATCTCGGACGGCAGCACGTCGAAGGCGAAGGAACGATCCGGCCCGTCGGTCGGCAGGATGCGCCCGTTGAGCGTCGTGATCGCGAAATTCTCGCCCAGGCCGCGAATGGTGACCGAACGGCCTTCGCCACGGCCATCACGCCCGACGGTCACGCCGGGAATGTTGGCCAGTGCCTCGGCGACGTTGCGGTTGGGAAACTTGCCGAGTTCCTCGGACGAGATCGCATCGACGATGGTGTCGGCGTTGCGCTTGGCCTGGATGGATCGCAACAGGCTCCCGCGGACGCCGCGCACGACGATGTCGGCCGTGTCTTCCGCCCCGGCGGAGTCGTCATTCGTCTGAAGCGTCGCCGGATCGGGCTCGGCGGTCGCGGGGACGGCGTTGGTCTGCGCTGCCGCGTTTGACCCGGCCAGTAAGGCCGCCGCGCTGACCCCGGTAAGCACCACATCCCGCCAAGTGCGTAGTCGCGTCATCGCAATTCCCCTTTGAGCTGCCGCGCGGTCGCGTTGTCTCGTTAGACTCGTGCGGTTTATTTCGTTTTGGTATCGCGATCGTAGCGAAACTGTCAAACAGAAATGAAACGAAACTTTCCATTTTGTTGTGCGCGCGATTTTTGGCTGATAAGCATCCAGCAACAGGAGGATGTCCATGCCCGTCACCCGGGATACCAGCGGTCGGCGACAGCAGATCAGCGCAATGGTGCGCGAACGCGGCAGTGTGCAGGTCGTGCCGCTCGCCGAACGCTTCGGCGTGTCGATGCAGACGATCCGCAAGGACCTGCACTATCTGGCGAAGCGCGGGATCGCCGAGCGCTCCTATGGCGGCGCCATCTCGACCGATGCGGTGAATGTCGTGGCCGAGCCCCCGGTCGAGGCCAAGCGCGCGATCAACATCGGTGAGAAGGCACGGATCGGCGCACTGGCGGCGAAAATGGTGATGCCTGGCGATTCCGTGGTGCTCGATTCAGGCACCACCGCGCTGCAGATCGCGCTGCACCTGCCGGATATGGACGACATCACGGTGCTGACCAACGATCTCGATATCCTGTGCGTGCTCGCCGCCAAGGAACGGATCAACGTCGTGTTCCTGGGCGGCGCGCTGCGGCGGCGCAATCGCGCCTTTTACGGCGCGCAGACGGAGGGCGCGCTCGACGATCTCCATGTCGACAAGCTGTTCCTGGGCGTTGACGGCTTCGATCTCGATCGCGGCATCACCACGCATTACGAGCCCGAGGCAGTGCTCAACCGCAAGATGGCCAGGGCGGCGGGGCAGGTGATCGTCGTGACCGACCGGTCGAAGTTCGGCCGCGTCTGCCTCCACCGCATCCTGAACGTCGGCGAGATCGACGATCTGGTCACGGACGCCGTGGAGGCTGACGGCATGCAGGCCGCGGCCGGCCGGCTGGGCTTCCGGCTCCACGTCGCCTGAGGGGGATTCCCCCGGCTATTTCGCCAGCTTGAAGAAGCGCTGGGCGTTCTTCCAGTAGATCTTGTCGATCACCGGGCGGGGCAGGGCCAGGCCCGGTGCATCGGCCCCGATCGCATCGACGCGCTGGCTCAGCGGCGTCGCCAGATAGCGCCAGTCGGCACGCCACACCTGGTCGGCCTCTTTCGGGAAGTCATTGGTCGCAGGCGGATTCTGCGCGCGCGCGGCGGGATCGGGCGGGCTGTCGGTCAGGTCGGTGCCGTACAGGATCCGGTCCTGATATTTGATGAAGAAGGCGCGCACCTTGGCGCGATCGGCGTTCGACTGGACCTGCAGGTTGGACATGCGCGCCGCCAGGTCGACCACCGCATTGGGATGGCGATCGAAGAAGCGGGCGAGCTCGTCTACGCTCCACTCCAGGCTCGCCATGTGCGCCCCGTCAAAGGCCAGCTTCGGGTGACGGGCGACGAAGCGGTCGCGCGCCGCCATCAGCGCCTCGTAGCTCGGCTCTTCGGGGTGGAGGTACATGTAATATTCGGGATGCTCGCGGAAATAGCTGCGGTCGTTCTCCGTCGTCATCTGATCGAGCGGCAGCCAGCAATTCTTCGGCTCGGCCTGGTGCGCGATCAGCGGAATGCCACGCTGCTCGAGATGCGCCATCACGCCGTCGAAGCGAGGATCGTCGAGGAAAACGCGTTTACCCGCGGCATCGGTCGCAACCATGCCGATATTCTTCCAAACCTTCACTGCCACCGCACCGCGGGCGAAGGCGTCGTCGAGCGCCCGGTTGGTGCGGGCCGTCCAGTCCGGCGTGCCGAAGCCCTGCATGGAAAAGGTGGTGGCGAAGCGGAAGCGGCGGGGGTCTTTCGCGCGCATCTCGTGCGCGACCGTCGCCTGATCGCGAAGCGCCGGGAAATCGGGATAGTCGACATTGATCGACAGTAGCTCGAAGCCATCGCGGCGCGCCACGTCAAGGAATCTCGGATCGCTGACATTGGCGTGGACGTGCGCGTCGAACTTGGCGACGTGCGCGAAATCCGCCTCGCTATAGAGCGGCGTTGGGTCGGCGGCGCCGATCAGCAGCGCCGAAACCGTCAGAAGCGCGATGTTTGGCAGCAACCGCATCCCATACTCCCCTCAATGCAAACGAAACGAAACAAAACGATCACGTAAATTGCGATTTTGGTTTGCGCCGTCGCTGCGGTTGGGGCAAGACCTTTTGTATCAATGGCCGCTCGTCGCGAGATCCGGCCGGTCTGGAGGGGTGCCCGCCACCATGCTGTCCGATTCAATCAGCCGCCGCGCCGCGCTTGGACGCCTGATGGCGAGCGCCGCGCTCGTCGCCGCGCCGGTGGGTGCGGGGCGGGCTTGGGCCGCTGCGCCGACAGGCGTGCGGCTTTCCGACGGAACCCTGACGATCGATTTCGATGCGATGATGCAGTCCCGCGTGTCGCACGGTGGGAAGGCCATCACGCCGATGGCGGCCGGGGAGGCGCTGTTTCTCGCCGATCATCGCGCGGTCGATCGCTTCCTCCTGCTCGACCACCGGGAGAATGCGGTGGCGGGGCCGCATGGCCCGGGTCGCCGGCATCAGCTGCGGGCCACCGCCGGCGGGGCCGTGGAGCAGCAACTCGCCATCACCTTCTTCGATCGCTATCCCGGCTTCGCCCTCTATGAAATGGGCTATCGCAACACTGGCACCGAGCCGCTGGCGATTGCCGGGTGGCGCGTCGCGACTCACGATCTGCTCGCGCATCCCGATGGCGCCTGGAGCTTCGCCGGCGCTTCCTATCCCGATCGGCGGGATTGGGTGCAGAAGGTCGCGCCCGGCTTCGAGCAGCGAAATTTCATGGGGATGAACGGCTCCGATTATGGCGGCGGCACGCCAGTCGCCGTGGTGTGGCGCCGCGACGTCGGCCTTGCGGTCGGCCATGTCGAAACGGTCCCGCGGCTGGTCTCGCTGCCCGTCGCGGCCCAGCCGGACGGCACCCGCCTCGGCCTGTCCGGAGACGAGCCGACGCTGCTGGCCCCGGGCGCGACCGTGACTCTGCCCGCTGCCTTCCTGATGGCGCACACGGGCGACCATTTCCGTCCGCTCGACACCTATCGTCGCCTGATGGGCGAGCGGGGCCTTGCTGCGCCGGTCATTCCGGAATCGAGCTATGGGCCGGTGTGGTGCGCCTGGGGCTATGAGCGCAACTTCACCACCGAACAGGTGTACGGCACCTTGCCCAAGGCGAAGGCGCTCGGCTTCGAATGGGCGGTGCTCGACGATGGCTGGCAGACGTCCGAAGGCGATTGGAAAGTGGATCGCACGAAGTTCCCGCGCGGCGATGCCGACATGAAGGCCTTTGCCGATCGCATCAAGGCGGATGGCATGCGCCCGCGGCTGTGGCTGGCCCCGCTTGCGGTCGATCCCGGCACCGATCTCCTGCGCGATCATGCCGACATGCTGATCCTCGATCGCGACGGGTCTGCGCAGAATGTCAGCTGGTGGAATGCCTTCACGATGTGCCCGGCCTATCCGCCGACGGTCGATTTCTTCCGCGCGCAGGTGCGCCGGATCATCGGCGAATGGGGGTTCGAAGGGCTCAAGCTCGACGGCCAGCATCTGAACGGCGTCGCGCCCTGCCACAATCCCGCGCACAACCACGCCCGGCCAGAGGAATCGTTCGAGAAGCTGCAGGATTTCTGGAAGGCCATTTATGACGAGGCGATGGCGATAAACCCGCAGGCCATCATCGAGATCTGCCCGTGCGGCGACAGCTTCGCCTTTCACAACATCCCGGCAATGAACAACACGCCCGCCTCCGATCCCACTTCATCGTGGCAGATCCGCTCGAAGGGCAAGACGTTCAAGGCGCTGATGGGCCCGTCGGCGCCCTATTCCGGCGATCATGTCGAGCTGAGCGACGGGGGAGACGATTTCGCCTCCACCTACGGGATCGGGGCGATCCCATCGACCAAATTCACCTGGCCCAGGGATACGCCTGACCCGACCGACAAGCTACCGCCCGGCGGGTTCGTGCTGACGGCGCAGAAGGAAGCGCTCTGGCGCAAATGGATCGATCTGTACCGCGCCAATATGCTGGCCAGGGGCAGCTATCTCGGCGGGCTCTACGATATCGGGTTCGACAAGCCGGAGGCGCATGCGATCGATCGGGACGGCGTGCTCCATTACGCCTTTTTCGCTGATGCATGGGATGGCCCGCTCGTCCTGCGCGGCCTCGGCGCGGGGCGCTACACGCTGACCGACAGCTTCAGCGGAAAATCCCTCGGCACTGCGACCGGCGCGCGCAATAGCGTCCCGGCGAAGTTCGCGCGCTTCCAGCTGATCACGGCGATACCGGCCCGGGGAGTTCAGGCATGACGGCGATCGCAGCGGCCGCGCCGTCGAGCCGTGCCTGGCTCGTCAACGCGCTGGTCACCGTCGTGCTGTGGGGCGTATGGGGCGCCTTTTCCGGCCTGTCGGTGCAGCGCGGCTTTCCCGAGACGTTGGTCTATTGCGTCTGGGCGCTCACGATGATTCCGCCGGCGCTCGTGGTGCTGGCGCAAACCGGCTGGCGGCTCGATCGGTCGCCCCGCGCGATCGGCTATGGGTTGGCGATCGGGTTGCTCGGCGCTGGTGGGCAGATGGTGTTGTTCTACGCCGTCGCGCGCGGGCCCGCCTATCTGATCTTTCCGATCATCTCGCTGTCGCCGATCGTGACGATCGCGCTGTCGTTCGTGCTGATGCGCGAACGGACCGGGCGGCTGGGCGCGATCGGCATCCTGCTCGCGCTGCTTGCCTTGCCGACGTTCGATTTCGCGCCCGGCAGCGGCGGCGGCGCATCGGCGGCCTGGCTGGTGCCGGCGCTGGTGGTGATGCTGTGTTGGGGCGTGCAGGCCTATTTCATGAAAGCGGCCAACCACATCATGTCGGCCGAGAGCATCTTCGTTTACATGATGCTGGCCGGGCTGATGCTGGTCCCCGTGGCCTGGGCGATGACCGATTTCGGCAAGCCGATCAACTGGGGGCTGGACGGCCCCGGGCTGGCCGCCCTGATTCAGGTGCTGAACGCGATCGGCGCGCTGACTCTGGTCTTCGCGTTTCGCTACGGCAAGGCGATCATCGTCGCGCCGCTGGCCAATGCCGGTGCGCCGCTCGCCACGGCGTTGCTCTCGCTGGTCATCCTGGGGGTGGTGCCGGGGCCGCTCAAGACCGTCGGAATCCTGCTCGCCCTAGTCGCCTCGATGCTGCTCGCGATCGAGCCTGATGCCGAGGATGAAGAAGCGATCCTCGAAGCGAAATAGTTTCGTTTTATTTCGCTTTGTTGTGTTTGCGATGTTGATCGGTTAGGATCTTTCCGAAAGGAGCCGATGTGCAGGCGATTCTCGATATGGTGCTGCGGCACAAGGCCGGTGAACGGATCGGCGTGACGTCCGTCTGTTCGGCGCATCCACTCGTGATCGAGGCGACGCTGCGGCATGCGCTGCGGACGGGGCAGGAAATCGCGCTGATCGAGGCCACCTCCAACCAGGTGAACCAGGACGGCGGCTATACCGGCATGCTCCCGGCCGACTTCCGCGACTTCGTCCATGCCATCGCCGACCGGGTCGGCTTTCCGCTCGGCCGGCTGGTGCTCGGCGGCGATCATCTCGGCCCCAATGCCTGGACTGCGGCGCCGGCCGCCGAGGCGATGGACAAGGCCGATGTGATGGTGGCGGACTATGTCCGTGCCGGTTTCCGCAAGATCCATCTCGATTGCTCGATGAGCTGTGCCGACGATCCGGTCCCGCTCCCGGAACGGACGATCGCCGAACGTGCTGCCCGCCTGTGCCGCGCGGCCGAGGATGCCTTTACCGGCTCCGCCGCCGACGCGCCGGTATATGTGATCGGTACTGAGGTCCCGGTGCCCGGCGGCGCGGCGGAAGACCTGGAGGAACTCGCGGTGACGACGCCGGAGGCGGCGGTCGCCACCGTCGCGATGCACCGGAATCTGTTTCGCGACCAGGGCCTCGGTAGTGCGTGGGAACGTGTGATCGCCACCGTCGTGCAACCCGGCGTCGAATTCGATCATGACAAGGTGGTCGATTACCGTCCGGAACGGGCGGTCGCGCTCAGCCGCGCGATCGAGCCGGTCGACCATCTCGTGTTCGAGGCGCATTCGACGGATTATCAGACGCCGGCCGCGCTCGCTGCTCTGGTCCGCGATCATTTCGCGATCCTGAAGGTCGGGCCGGGCGTCACCTTCGCGCTGCGGGAGGCGCTGTGGGCGCTCGATACGATCGAGGCGGAGACGATCTCAGCTCCGGATCGCGCGGGGCTACGCGCGGTTGCGCTGGCACGCATGCAGGCCGAACCGAAGCATTGGCGCAAATATTATCATGCAACCGGCGACGCTCTCGACCTCCAGCTCGAATACAGCCTGTCGGATCGCATCCGCTATTACTGGCCGGATGCCGTGATCGCTGCCGCGCAGGAACGGCTATTCGCCAATCTGCGCGAAACGCCGCCGCCGCTGCCGTTGGTCAGCCAGTATCTGCCGCTCGCTTATGCCGCGGTGCGTGCCGGGCAGGCCACGCTCGATCCCGCCGATCTGGCCATGGCGCATATCGGCGCCACCCTCGATGCCTATCATGGAGCTTCCCACCCCAATGCCTGAGACCGTGCTCATCCCCGAGACCGAGGGCCGCGCCACCGTGCCCTGGACCCGCCTGGAGATTGAACAGCAACCCGATACGCTGCAGGCCACCCAGGCGCTGCTGCGCGATCACAAGGCGGCGATCGAGCGCTTCGTGGCACTGCTGCTGGCCCGCCCCGACCTGCGCATCGTGCTCACGGGCGCCGGCACATCGGCGTTCATCGGCGAATGCCTGGCGCCGTGGCTGTCCGGGCTGCTCGGCCGGCCGGTAGAGGCGATCGCGACGACGGATATCGTCAGTTCCCCATCCCTGTACCTGCGGCGCGACGCACCGACCCTGCTCGTCTCCTTCGGGCGGTCCGGCAGCAGCCCGGAAAGCGTCGCCGCCGTCGATCTGGTCGATGCGGCCGTTGCCGATGCGCATCACCTGATCGTGACGTGCAATGCCGATGGTGCGCTGGGCCGGCGCAGCAACACGAACACCCATGTCGTGGTGCTGCCGGAGCAGACTCACGATCGCGGCTTCGCCATGACCTCCAGCTTCAGCGCGATGATGCTGGCGGCGCTGTCGATCCTCGGCGGCATCGACTCGCTCGATGCGCGCGTGCCGGCCATCGCCGCGGCGGTGAGCAAGGTGCTCGCACGCTCCGAACCGGTGGTCGCCGATCTGGCTGCCCGTGGGTTCAAGCGTGTGGTGTATCTCGGCAGCGGGGTCTTCAAGGGCCTGGCGCGTGAGGCGGCGCTGAAGCTGATGGAACTGAGCGACGGCGCGGTGGTGACGGCGTTCGATACCGCCATGGGCTTTCGGCATGGGCCGAAGACGATCATCAATGCCGAGACATTGGTCGTGGTGTTCGTGTCGAACGATCCGCTCACGCGGCGCTACGATCTCGACATTGTCGAGGAATTGCGCAGTGACGGGCATTGCGGGGCGATGGCGGTGATTTCGGCGCAGCCGCTCGAAAGCGCGGAGATCATGGTCGAGGGCATGGCGGATGCGGCCGATGCCGATCTGCTCTTCCCCTTCATCGTGCCGGCGCAGTTGTTCGGCCTGCATGTCTCGCTCGCCCTCGGCCTCACGCCGGATCGCCCCAATGCGAGCGGAACCGTGAACCGGGTGGTGCAGGGCGTGCGGATCTACGCGGCAGGCGCATGAACGACGGTGCGTTTTTCCTGGGCGTCGACGGGGGCGGCACCAAGACGGCGTTCGTCTGCATCGATTGCGCTGGCGCGGTGGTCGCGAGCGCCGTGACGGGAACGACCTATCATCTCGAGGTGGGGGCTGACGAAGTCGTGTCGCGCCTCGATCAGGGGATCGCCGATATCTGCGGCCAGCTCGGCATTGGGCGGGATGCGCTCGGCTTCGTGTTTTTCGGCCTGCCCGCTTATGGCGAGGACAGCGCGGTCGATCCGCAGCTTGATGCGGCATGCGCTCGGCTGCTGGGGCACGATCGCTACCTGTGCGGCAACGACATGGTGTGCGGCTGGGCCGGATCGCTTGGCGGCAAGGACGGCATCAACATCGTCGCCGGCACTGGGTCGATCGGATACGGCGAGCGCTTGGGCAATTCGGCCCGCATCGGCGGCTGGGGCGAGGTGTTCGGTGACGAGGGCTCGGCCTATTGGATCGCGATCCAGGGGCTCGCCCTGTTTTCGCGGATGAGCGATGGCCGCGCGCCCCGGGGCGTGCTGTACGACCATATCGTCGAGGCGCTGTCGCTGAGCACCGATCTAGATCTGTGCCGGCGCATCATGGGCCAGGATGCGATGAGTCGCGGCGAGATCGCCGGGCTGGCGAACCTCGTGTCGCGCGCGGCCGCGGATGGGGACGGCGGGGCGCACGCGCTCCTGCTGTCGGCCGCGCGGGAGCTGGCGGCACTGGCGACCGGCCTGCGCACGGTGCTGGGCTTCGCGCCGGGCGAGCGGGTGCCGGTCTCCTGGTCGGGCGGCGTCCTGCTCAACCAGCCGCTGGTCCGCGACAGCTTTGCCGGCATTCTTGCTGATTCGGGGCTCTTCGAGCCTTCTGAGCCGCTCTATTCACCGGGATACGGCGCCGCCCTTTACGCCCGGAAACGCGCTCAGCGGGGCTGAACGCGCCGCGCTTAGCGAAGCGCGTCGCGTTGCAGTTTCAGCGCGTCGAGTTCCTGCTGCTGCTCGGCGATCCGGTCCGAAGCCCGCTCCTCGTCATTGCCACCGGAATAGGCGGCCGCCTGCTCGACCAGGTCGCGCAGATTATCCTCGATGATCGCGATTCTCTCGTCGAGTTCGGCAAGCGTCGCGTTGGTGTCGGGCAAGATATGATCTCCTTCGGGCAATCGTCTCCCGTCTGCCTTGCGCAGTCAAGCATCTCCACCGGCTTCCGCTCGACGGAGCGTCGGGCTGGCGGCGGGGCGACAGGTCCGTTCCTGAGCGACGGATATCAATTACAACAGGATCGGATTGTTCTCCGGTCCGACGCTATTGATCGGCGCTTAGTGCCTGCTAAAAGTTCATCGGTGATCAATTCAAAGTAACGAGTCGTTTCGGCGTTAGTCGAAAGAAGTTGGTCGTCATGAACTCATGGCGATCGTTTCTGTGCGCTCGTCAATACTGCGTTAACCATTTAGAAAAGTAAATATATCAATAGGATAGCGGGAAATCTGAGGCAGATAACTATTCGAAGACTCTAAGTACCGCAAATTCAATTGAATTTTGCCATTGTAAAGTCGTGCGTATCCGAGATTTTGTGGGATTTCTGCCTGAGCATTTCCCATTTTTCACGACCTTAAATAGATAGAATGGCGAAGATCGATGGTCGGATTTACCCGGTATAACAATGCGCTATATCTTCCGACCGCAGATATTGGCGATGTCGCGCAAGCGCGGATCGGCTTTCTTTTCCAGGATGCTGCGCGCACCGATCCAACCTTCGATCTGACTCAGGCATCCTGGACCGATCCGGCGCAGCAGGGCTATTTCTTCTTCTTCCTGCCTTCCGCCCAGCGCGACTGGAGCCTGTTCGCCGGCAAGGTATGGACTCTGTTCGGCCAGACCGCCCAGGCGCAATTCGCCTGGATCGTGGAGCAGGGCACCGGCTCGTCGCTGACGCTCACCGCGGCAACGCTGATTCAGGTGACCAATCAGGGCACGGCCAGTCCCTCGCCGAGCGGCCCCTTTACCTTCGCTTTCGCCACCAACATCGCGCTGACCGTTCCGTCCAGTCCGTTCCTGCCGTCGGTGATCAGCTTCGACGATGCCGGCGGCCAGTTCCTGTTTCCGAACCAGAACAGTTCCAACCCCGTGCTTCTGACCGCGCAGCCGCCCAGCGGTGCGCAGCAGAGCTTCCCCGCCACGTCGGCCGCGCTGGCACTGTCGATGAACGGCGGCGGCGATCCGAACGGCGGCAGCGTCAACGCGACCTTCGCGTTCGCAGTCGCCGATCTCGCCGCATTCGAGGCCGGGATGATGTATTTCGATCCCGGCGCGAACGATCTGCTGGGCGCTTTCAGCTTCCCCGTGGTGCGGGCGCCGGGTGGCGCGGCGTCGCCGTTGCAGTTCTCCGCCTGGCTCGACGTGCTCTCGCCGCTCGACGGGGTCCGCTCCTATTTCCGCTACACCGACAGCCTCGTCGGCAGCTATTTCGCGACCGCCAACGGCAAGGCGATCGCGCTGACCACGACCGCGGGCGCCGATCTGTCGCAGGCCAGCCGCCTGGTCTTCGCCAACCGCCCCGTGCACGCGGCGAGCGACACCAGCACCTATTATCTGACGATCGCCGGCACCTTCGGCCTGGGCCTCGACGGCAGTGTGTCATCGTCAGCGCCCGTCGCCCTGCTGTGCGGCACCGCAGGCACTGAATTCCTTAGCATAAATGTCGCAGCCGAGGCCGCCGATTCACTCGTTTTCGTGCCCGGAAACCCCGCCTTCCAGAAGACCACGCCGCCCACGACGCCGGGCGCTCCGCCGCAGTTCCTCGATTCGATGGACGGCAACGTCACGACCTCCTGGGCGCAGCTGAAGACTGCCGCGGGCGGCTATGTGTCGCAGCCCCAGGATTCGCCGCTCTATCAGCAATCCGGATCGGTCAGCGCCAGCGCGGCCGATGCGAATGCCGCGCTGGACGTCTATCTGCTCGATTTCCTGGCGCTCCCCAGCTGGAGCGCGGCCCATGCCGCGCCCCAGGCCGCCAGCGGCGCCACATCCAGCCCGCTGGTGCCGATCGTTCCCTTTGCCGGCCTGTTCTTCTCTACCCCCGATGAATCTGCGCCCTATCTCCAGATCGAGTCGACGGCGCTCAATCCAACGCGGAAGAACAGCTTCACCCAGGCCGCTGCAACCGTTTCGGCGAGCCGTCGCGCAAAGGGTCTGTCGCTGGCGGCCAGCGCCGATGCCGATCTCACCTATGCCATGACCCCGCCGGGGCTGCTCGCCGGCCTGAGCGGCTCGGGCGCCGACCAGCTGTGGGAGACGACCCGGATCGCGATCAGTCCGCCGCTCGTCACTGGAGATCCGTCGATCTACCTGCAGTTCACCGCGATGGAGGATCAGATCCGCGCGGCGCTCCAGCAAAACCAGATCTTCCTGGTCATCAGCACGCTGACCAACCCCAATCCGCCGGGCAACACGCTGTTCGGCTTTGCCGGCACCGATCAGCAGATCAACATCGCCGGCTGGCCCTTCAGCCTCTCCCCGACCGGCACGCCCTCCGCCGACGGCATTCCGCCGATCGTGATGATGAAATTCTATCCCGGCCAGTCGATCAAGGATCTCGTCGCCGATACCAGCCTCTGGTCGCAGGCCGACACCTTCAACGGCAGCGGCTTCACCGCCGAGCAGGCCCAGGCCTATCTCACTCAGCTGATCGAGGACGCGGAGGCCGCCGTCGACAAGGATGGCCCGTCGTCGCTCTATTATAATTTCTATCAGGTGGTGACTGATCCGGCCTGGAGCGGGCTGTTGGCGGTCAACGCCAACATGCAGCTCAACAACCTGCCGACCGCGATCAAGGCCGTCACCGGCGGGATGACCTATCCCGGCGACGACGGCAAGCCGGTCAGCAATATCGACGCGTTCCGGGTCCATCATGTCGGCGTGTCGATCAACGACACCGATCCATCCGGCACGACGCCGATGCTGTCGCAGAGCTCGCTGTTCGGCCTGGTCGACTACGAGAAGCCGGCGTCGCCGTCCGCGGCACGGCTGGCCGCGAGCCAGCTCGATACCTTCTATAATTTCGAGGTCGAATATCTTCGCGCGCTGTTCACCAATTCAGCGCTCGAGAGCTTTTCCTGCAAGATCAATCTCACGATCAACAATCTTTTCGGCACCGACGTTACGGGGGATTCCGCGCCGCCCGCTTCCGGTTCCGCTGCCGCGGACGATGCCAACATCATCGTCATCAGCGGTTCCTATCAGGCGCATTCGACGAGCGGTGACGACAGCAGCTCGGGCGAGGGTGTCTATTCCTTCGTCTCGGAAGCGCCCTTCAAATATTCTTTCGGCACCAACCCGTATCTCGACACGATCACGCTCAACAAGGTGCAGTTTTCCTTCCTGCAGGAAACCGACACCGTCGGCAGCGACACCTCCAATATCCAGGCGTCGTTCGGCATCTGGGGCAGCCTCGTCTTCAAGCAGTTCGAGGTCCTGGATATCTTCGCGTTCAAGGATCTGGTGTTCAACGATCTCGGCATTTCGGTCAGCTTCGACCTGACCGTGCCGGCGACGGGCTCGCCCTATACGGCCAATACGCAACTCGCCTTCAACCCTGGCAATCTGCGCCTCGATCTCGCCGCGAGCGAGCCGCGCGAGGGCGATACGAGCTTGCTCAGGCTGTTGCCGTTCAAGCTGACATCCTTCCTCTACAATCAATATCCGGACGACCAGACGGTCGAGAGCCTGGGCTATTTCTCGCTGTCGGACGCGCCGCTGGATCCCGGCTTCACCCTCACCAACAAATTCAACTACGGGCTGATCTTCGAGCTTGATCTTGGCGGACTGGGCGCGCTGGTCGGTTCGCTCGAAGCTTTCAAGTTCGGCTTCCTGATCGGCTGGGCAGTCGATAATGGCGCCGAGGCCGGGGGCATCGCCTTCGGGGTTCAGATACCGCAGGCCAATGGCAAGCTGCAGATCAAGATCCAGGGCGTGCTCGATCTGCTGATCGAGCAGTTCATCCTGCGCTATGAAAAGCCCGCCGATGGCGGCCCGGCATTCCTGGTCGTCGCGCTCCACAATAGCTCGCTGACCGTGCTGGGCGTGCGCTTGCCGCCTGGCGAAGCCCAGATCGATGTCGCGCTGTTCGCGCCGATCGGGGATTCGGCGCACATCGGCTGGATCGCGGCGTACAACAACACCGCGCCGCCACCGCCCCCACCGCCATCGCCGCCGCTGCGGGTCGCATCGCCATACGCGCCTGGCGTGACGATCGAAAATGGTGGTGGCGTCGCCTCCTCGCTCGCCCTGGCCGATGAAGGCGAGGGTGGAGCGTTCGAGCTGGTCTATCTCGGCCTTGGCCAGCGGGTCGGTCCGGGTCCCGAGGACACGCCGACGACCTTCGCCGAATTCATGACGTTCATGACCACCGATTTCTGGGATGCGATCGAAAACAACGAATATGACAAGGTCTATCATCCCGACGGCCAATGGCTGGCGCTGACCAATTTCAAGCTGCTGAAGATCATCGAAGTCGGGTTCGTGTTCTACGACACGACGCCGTTCTACAGCCTGACGCTCAACGTCCAGAATCTGTTCAACTTCGAGATCACCTATACGAAGATCAGCGACAGCATCGGCCTGTTCTATGCCGAGTTCAGCCTGCCGGACAGCCTGCGCACCTATCAAGTCGGCGCGGCGTCACTGACGCTCCCGTCGATCGGGGTCAGCGTCTACACCAACGGCAACTGGAAGCTCGACGTCGGCTTCCCCAATGGCGACGACTGGAGCAAATCCTTCCGGGTCGAGGCGCAGGCCGGGCCGGTGCCCGTCACCGGAGCGGGCGGATTCTATATCGCAAGCCTCAGCTCGGCGACGACCGACGTGTTCGTTGGCGATTATGCGAGCATTCTAGCCTTCGGTTTCGCCGCCCGTCTCGGCGTCGGCAAGAATTTCGTCGCCGGCCCGCTCAAGGCCGGGGTCAGCGTCACCTTCTTCGGTATCATCCAGGGGGCGGCCGGCTATCACATCGCCAGTTCCGACGAACTGTTCAAGAAGCCCGATGCGCTCGCGCTGAACGGCCAGTTTGGCATCATCGGTGAAATCTACGGCTCGATCGACTTCGTCATCATCAAGGCGAGCGTCAATGTCCGGCTTCAGGCGAGCATCGGCATCGTCCTGAAATATGAGCCGCTGGCGGGCAATGACGGATCGATCCTGCTCTATGTCCAGGCAAGCGTCAGCGTCAGCGTATCGGTCGAGATCAACCTGTTCCTCTTCTCGATCACGATCAGCTTCAGCTTCAACGCGTCGTTCCGGTTCGACTGGCAGCTGGCCGGGCCGAGCCAGAATGCCGCGCGGCTCGAGTCCCGTAGCAGCTTCCGCCACGCCCGCATGCTGGCGCTGGCGGCGGACGATACCGTCACCATCTTGCCGCTGATCCCCGGCTTCACGACCGCGCTGCCGATCTGGTTCACGCCCGAAGGCACTGCCGTGTTCGCTGATTCGAGCACAGCCGGCGTGCCCTGGGTCGTCTCGTCGCTGGCGCTGCAATATGATCCGGCCCCGCCGAGCAGCACCACTTACGCGAGCTTCATGCCGTTCGAGAAGGTGACCACGCAATTGGTCACTTGGGCCGTGGGCCGGGCGCTCGGCGAAAGCGGCTGGAACTATAATGTCGAGCAGACCGCGCTTTCGGATCTTGACCAGGACCCGGAGCATCTGCTCGCCGGCATCGATTATCAGGCGTTGCTCGATGCTCTGGCGGTATTCAGCACGGCGACCCTCGTTGTCCCCCACGAACCGGACGGCACGGTCGTCAGCGCGGCGACCTTCCCGATGTTCCCGTTCCTCAACATCGCGACGACCGGGCGCATGGCAGGCGGGTCGGCGGCCGAGCTCAATTATGTATTCGCTTCCAAGAACATCGTCTCGGCGACGTACATCCAGGCCCTCGACGCCTATTTCAATCAGCTGTTCGTCAACCAGAGCAATGGCGCCGCCCCGATCCCCGCGCCGGCTCCTGAAGCCGCGACGACACCGCTCGTCCAGGAAATCTTCACCGAATATATGAACGGCCTGATCCGCGGCGGCGTGAACCAGCTGCTGCAGACGATGCAGAATGGCCAGCTGGCGAACGCGACGATCGACACGCTGATCCTCGACGCCGTCAAGGCCGGCCAGTTCGCCTCGCTCTCCGGGCAGATGTCGAGCTCGTTCCGCGGCGGCGTGCGACTGCCCTTTACCGCAGGGCTGACCGTGCCCGGCGGCACTGCGCTCCCCACGACCAATCCGCTTTACGCCCTGCTGTGGCAGGAATTCCCGGTGGGTGATCTGGGCAGCAGCGGCAAATATTCGATCACGCTCAGCGACCCCGACCAGAGCCAGGCCTGGCTGACGGTGACGGCGAGCTGGGATCTGACCAGCGACTGGCTCAAGCTGTTCCAGGGGATCTTGCCCTCGGCGATCGTCGCACCCTCGTTGCCGGCTCAGCTTCCCTTCACCGATATCGGGCCGCAATCCTTTGCGTTCAGCAATGCGATCGTCTGGACTCAGCCGACCGGCACGACGACCAGCCTGCGACCCTTCCCGTCGAGCCTGCAGACGCTGCAGGCCGCGCAGGGTGCGCCGATCAACATGCTGGTCGAATCGCGCGAGGGCGGGGCGCCCTATCTGCCCGGCGGCACGCCGCTGGAGTCCGGCAGCTTCGACTGGGCGACGCAGATCACCCTGCGGGTGTCGCAGGTGCCGGACGCTCTTGGCCAGCCGCTGAAGGACGTGTTCGCGCTCAACGGCGCGAGCGAGCAGGACGAACAACTGCTCGAACAGATATTGGAGGCGCTTTCGGGCGGAGACCTGATCGCCTCGATCCAGATCCTCTACCAGA
This sequence comes from Parasphingomonas zepuensis, assembly GCF_036663735.1. Taxonomy (NCBI): domain Bacteria; kingdom Pseudomonadati; phylum Pseudomonadota; class Alphaproteobacteria; order Sphingomonadales; family Sphingomonadaceae; genus Parasphingomonas; species Parasphingomonas zepuensis. The sequence continues at coordinate 226,808 of NZ_JAXOJO010000002.1, forward strand.
CGGCGGCGGGATCGAGCGGGCTCACCTCGCAGACCGTCACGCCGGCCGACGTCTTCGTCCTCCGGACCAACAGCACCACGGTTTCTGCGCCGCCGACCTTCTCGGCGCTGGCGCTGGCGGCGGTGCCGACCCCGAGCACTCCGGTCGGCGCGCAAATCGACGAGTATCAGCCGTTCCTCGAGATCGTCCAGCAGGCGGTGGTGACCAACGCGCCCGGCTATTATCTGCGCTATCTCGACAGCAGCAACAACAGCCTGCCGACGACCCTGTTCACCTCGGGCCCGGCGCCGCTGACTATCCTGATCACCTATCTGTCGGACACGACGCTCAACACGTCGGCATCGCCTGCCAGCGTCCGGCCCTTCTACAACGCGATCACGATCGACAATGCCGATCCGGCGTTGATCTACTATGCCGAGACCACCGATCCGGCGCTCACCACCCAATACAGCACGGTCGCCGCCGGCTGCATGGGCGTCGTCATGACGCGCGACGATTCCTCGATGAAGGTCGCGCCCTCGACGAAGCTGCTCAAGACGGCGGGCGTGGAGCGTGGGCGGCTCTATCAGCGGTCGGAGCTGATCGGCGCGCTGGTCGCGGGGGGCCTCGAGGATGAGGCCGAACTGCACGCCGTTCTTGCCGATGCCGGCAGCGGACCTGCGCAACTCAACGCGCTCTACAGCCTCGTCACCTATCAGGTCGCGGCGACGACAGGCTTCATCGCTAGCAATGTGTCGGCGCCGATCCAGCCCCAGCAACCCGATTCAGCCAGCAGCGCGGCCGACGGGCTTACGGGCCTGTCCGACGATACACGATCCTACCGGGTCTATGTGCCGCTTTACGGCCTGGCAACGGCCAACCAGCCGATGCCGGAGATTCCAAACCGCTATACGAGCATCGCCGACCCGGTCAGCATGGCCTTCTTCCAGAATGACGCCTTCGGCAACCAGATGCCGGGCTCGCTGCCCTTTGCCGGTACCAATTATTATTTCGATCCGATCGTGCCGGTCGATCAGTGGCAAGGCATCGTCTCGGTCTATGATTTCGATACCGCGAGCGGGCCGCAGCGCAACAGTTTCACGGTCTATCTGACGCCGAGCAAGGCAGCGTTCGACGGCTTCACGCCCGACCAGATCGCGTCGTCCCTGCAAAGCTGGACGACGATCCAGGACCAGATCACCGGCCCGGGAATCAGCTTTACGATCGAAACCAACCTGGCGCTCCAGGCCGGCGGCGGCCTGGTCGAGGTGCAACTGAGCGGGGCACAGTCGGCTGCCGTCGTCGCGATGGTCGGCAAGATGGTCGCCTGGCTCGAAAATCCGACCAGTGCCTTCCCGGCCGATCCGGTCGTGCTTACGGTTGCCGCGACGGGCGTGGGGACGATCCCGCCGATCTTCGAAATGGTCGTTCTGCTGGTCGTCGAGCGCGATCCTGCGCTGATTTCGCCGTTGCTCAAGGATCAGTTCGGCAACGTCACCTTCCCGTCGGCACAGCGCGCCAATACCACGATCGGGTCGACCGTCGGCAGCTCGCTGCCCGACGGCACGTCAGTCCCCATCACTGACTTTGCTGCCAATTTCGTCAAGGCTTTCCCGGCCTTCGCCCTGTCCGTCGGGCTCGGCGGCGCAAGTGAAACCGCGAGCACGTCAAAGGCGCAACGCAACGCCCGCCAGCTGCGCACCATGGGTGTGCAGGCCGACAGCAACGGTTCGGGGCAGGCAGTCCCGCAATCACTCTGGGCCGTCCAGCAATTGCTGCTCGACGTCTCGATCGGTGTCGGCGCCAAATCGGGCCCTTATTACGCCTCGCCGACGCCGCTCGACAACACGATCAACAGCGCCGTGGTGCCGCTGCCGACTCTGCCGGCCGGGCTGCCCGGTACCTTGCCGTCGAGCCAGCTGTTCACTGACGTCGATCTCGACGTCTTCAACAGCAGCTTCTTCGAAGCAGTCGATCTGATGCTCACCCCCGCACTCGCTGCGGCCGCCTTCGAGCAGGCACGCGATGCCTATACGACGATTGCCAACGGGCGGAGCCAGCTTGCCGATCTCTATTCGAGCAATGAGATCGACTGGCTGTTCGATGCCAATGCACCCTTTACCGGTCCCGCTACGCAACTGACCATGGCGCAGGACGCGTTCGGCCAGCAGATGCGCGCGGCGCTGGCGACCGCTTATACGACCGATACGATCATCCAGTACGGCGTGTCGTGGACGAAGCCGCTGCCGGCCGGGATCGACGGCATGTACGAATTGTTCGGCGCGGTTCGCCCGGCCTCCGGTGATGTGCTGCAAAAGGGCTTCACGATCAGCGCGCCGCACGTGCCGATCAATTCGAACGGCTCGAGCGTCCTGACCTTCCTGTTCGGCCTCAACGATGTGCGCGATGTCGCCAGCGTCAGCCTGGATCTGGCCTTCAACATCACGCACATCCAGCATTTCCTCGAGCCGGCCAGCGCGACGCCGGCCGACGAGGCGCGGCCGTCGATCTGGCTGCAGCTGGTCGATACCGCAGCAGCGCCGCATATCGGGCCGGCCGGCGAGGAGACGGTCATTCCGCTGGTGCTGCGCGCCTATCCGACGCCGCCGACGCTGATCAGGCAGACGGCGATCCAGGGCGGGGGAACGCTTCAGGCGCCCAACAGCAACCCGCTCGTCGAGGCCGCGGCGTGGCATCTCCAATATGCCTATCAGGTCCAGCTCACTGCGCACGACCAGATCCTCACGGCCGTCACCTACAACAGCGATCTCAGTGTCGCGAACGGCGGTGGAGCGCCCGCCCCGACGAGGCTTGCCGGCACGCCGGTCCAATATACGCTGTTCCAGTCGCTCGCGCGCTTCTGGGCGGCCTATGCGGTGCTGCAACCGATCCTGACGACGCCGACGGGCGCCAACTGGGTCGCTGCGATCGAGAGCTTCGCGGAACTGGTGGAGTCCGTCGTCAACAACTCGACCTGGACGCCCACTCCCAGCGCGCTCGCCGTGGGGGGACCGCTGGTGCGGATCACCGATCACTATTCGGTATCCGATGTGGCGCAAAGCGGGGCCAGCCGGGTCGCCACGCTGGGCTGGGCAGAGGCTGAATCGAGCTTTGCCGGCGTGACGGTTTCGATCGAGGCGCTCGATCCATCCAGCCTGGCGGCCTATCCCGATCAGACGCAGCAACGTCTGCCGCAATCGGTTGCCGTCACCTACACCCCGCAGCCGCCATTGGCCGACAACTGGATCGTGCACCAGATCGAGATCGACGACCTCAATGTCCTCGCCGCCGAAAACGCGCTGGCGGCAGTCCAGATTGAGCGCAACCTGATCGAGATGAGCGATCCTGGCGGCAACGAGTGGTTCGCCAAGGCCGAATTCGTCTACATGACGCCAGTCGTCAGCGCGACCCAGCCGATCACGCCGTTCGTCGACAATGCGACACCGATCAATGTCGCGACCCTGCCGGATGGCGGCGTCTGCAGCGCCTGCACCGCGACCAGCGGGACGGGCACGGCGAGCCTGTGCCAATATGTCTACAGGATCATGAACGGCCTGCTGGCGAATGATGTGTCGGGGGCCGCCCTGGCCGGCGCGCGCCTCGCCGCGGGGCTCGATGACAGCACGCCGCGGCGCATGAAGATGGCTTGCAGCTTCCAATATCCGGTGGCGAGCGTGGGTGGGGTGACGTCGGCCAATCCGGTGATGCCGCTGGTCCCGATCGTGTTGGCGAGATCCTTCCTGATCAACGGGAGCGACCCGGCGCAGCTGGGCGAATTCTCGGCGCTGTTCGCGGAGGCGATCACCACCTGGGCGACCGCCAACGCAATCGCCTTTGGCGCCGCGGAACAGGCCGGCGCTCAGCTCGTGTTCGACCTCACGCTCTTCGCTGAGCTGAGCGGCGTCAACACGCCCGTCCTTCGGCTGCGCGCACTGCAGCTGAAGACAGCGGACGTCACGCCGTGAGCCGCCATCACGAGAGGGAGAGTTAGCCGGGCCGCGAGGACGCGGCCGATAGCCGGGCGACCGAACGTCGCGCCGGGCACAGCAGATTTCGACGAAGCATAAAGCAGGAGGTTAGAAATGACGGAAAACCTATATACCCTTATCGACCAGAACACGGTCGCCGCTGCCTGGAACGGCAGCCCGCAGGTGCTGCTGACCAGCCAGAATACGGTGATCCCACAGACTCCCAATGGAACCACGATTTTCGCCGCGACCAACCAGGCGCTGCAAAACAATCAGGGCCAGATCTCGCTGACCTCGGGCGGCGGCGCACCGACGATCCTTGATGTCCCGGCGCTGACCAGCCAGCCGACGATCAACATCAACAACTGGAAGGCCAACAACCTCAGCGCCACCAATATCAGCCTGAACAACACCACGCCGATTCTGGTTCAGGCGGTCGGCCCCGGCATTCCCGGCATCACGCCGCTGCCGCTCGTCATCGGAACCCCTTTGCTGCTGGCATTGGGCCAGTCGGCGCAGGGCAATGCCTCGCCGCAATATATGCAGCTAGTAATCCAGGTGACCGGGCCGACGCTCGGCATCATCGGGTTCATCGGCGGCCCGCCGGATCCGAGCGGCAATAACGGCTACGTCGTCGCCGTAAACGCAACCTCCAATACCGGCCCCGGCACCGGCTTGCCAGCGCCTGCCGGCTATTATGCGACGACCACGTCCAACACCTATGCCTACCAGTTCAACTGGGGCAGCTCGCTGGTGTTCGTGTCCAATCTGTCGCCGAGCACGGCACAGACGGTCAGCATCCTGCTGCGCGCACTCTAGGCTCGATCAAGCCGGCCGCGCGGGCGCAAGCACGCGCCCGCGCGGCCGGCCAATCGGGCATCGACGGGGAGAGACATGCACCATCTACGCAAGCAGCGAGTGCCTTTTCAGATCATCGGCCAGAATGTGGTCAATGCGAGCTGGAACGGCATCGGCACGACGATCGCCGTGAACCAGTCACTTGCGATGCCGCAAACCCCGAACGGCACCACGATCCTTGGCTGGGTGAATCAGGCGCCACAAAATACTGCCGGACAGCTGTCAGTCACATCGGGCAGCAGCGCGCCATGCATTCTGGATGCGCCGGCACTGGCCGCGCAGCCGAGCGTGCTGATGAACAATTGGAGCGCCAATAATCTCAACGTGACCAATATCAGCGTGAACAATAACACGCCGATCTGGGTGTGCCTTTATGGCCCGGGCATTCCCGGCCAGTCGCCGATGACGCTGAAGACCGACGGAACGCCGCTCGGGCTCGCGACCGGGCAGAGCGCGATGGCGACCGCGTCGCCGCAATTTATGCGGCTTGCCCTGAGCGGAACGAGCCCGAAATTGTGCATTTTCGCCATTATCGGCGGTCCGCCCGATACCACCGGCAACAATGGCTATGTCATTGCCGTGAACGCTGCGTCCAATACCGGGCCCGGGACGGGCCTGCCCCCGCCGGCCGGATATTATGCGACCACAAGCAGCAATATCTATCCGTTTCAGTTCAACTGGGGCTCGAGTAAAATCTATGTCGTCAACATGTCCCCGGCCACCTCGTCTTCGGCCCAGGTGACCCTCAGTCCCTTGTGAATGCAGCGCTCGCCGTTGCGGGGCTGTCGCTGATGGCGCAGCCGATATCCTATCTCGTGATCGATCAGGGCACCGTCGATGCGACGTGGGACGGCGCCCCCCAGGTTCTGGTCGAAAATCAGAACGCCGTGATGCCCCAGACGCCCAATGGCACGATGATCTTCGCCTATTGGAACCTCAGCACGCAGAACAATGCCGGCTCCATCGCCATAACCTCGGGTGGCGGCACACCGACTTTCAGGAATGTTCCGGCGCTCACCAATCAGCCATCGGTGTGGATGAACAACTGGAAGAGCAATAATCTCAGCGTGACCAATATCAGCCCGAACAGCAACACGCCGATCCAAATCCAGGCGATCGGGCCAGGCATCCCGGGGACCAGACCATTGCCGCTCCCGGTCGGCGCGAGTGGCCAGCAGCTCGCCTATGGCCAGACGGCGCAAGGCCTCGCTCAACCTCAATCCATGCAGTTGCTGATCCAGTCGACCAGCTCGACCACCGGCATTCTCGGGCTCATTGGCGGGCCGGTCGATGTCGATGGCAATAACGGCTATGTGATCGCGGTGAACTATTCGAGCAACAGCGGCCCGGGTACCGGCGTTCCTGCACCCGAAGGCTATTATGCGACGACGACAAGCAACAGCTATACCTTCCCGTTAAACTGGGGCAGCGGCGTGGTGTTCGTGGCAAATCTGTCGTCTCTCAACGCAGCGTCGCTCAAGATTGTGTTGCGCGCCCTTTAGTTCCGGCGCGGGGTGAGCCATGACTTGCGACAGGTGACGCTCCAGCCCACCTGCCGGAGACGACGAAACCGGCAAACGATCCGCCGCCGCAATAAATTTGCGGTATCCGGGGCCTCGCTCGTCTTACTGGTGAACCAAAGAAAGGCTGCGGACGATCCATATGGGCGATGGGCGGGCCTCTGCTGACGATCGGCGCGATGACGCGCGCATCGATCAGCTCTCGCGTCGCTATCATGCCGCACTGCTGCGCTACTTCGCTCGGCGCGGTTTCCTGCCGAGCGATGCGCAGGATCTCACCCAGGATGTTTTCGTCCGCTTGTCGAAGCACCATGCGCTTGATGGCGTAGCCAGCGTCGAAGGGTATCTGTTCGCGATCGCCGCCAACGTCGCGATCGATTTCGCGCGCCATCACAAGGTCCGCAAAGGCCTCCCGGCGACCGACTTTTACGAGGCGGTGCAACTGACCAGCGATTTCAGCCCCGAGCGGTTGCTGGAGGGGCGGCAGGAACTCGTCCGGATCGTCGCGGCGCTGAACGAGATGCCCGAGCGCATGCGCAACATCTTCATCCTCGCCAGGCTGGAGAATCTGCCCCGCGCGGAAATCGCGCAGCGGCTGGGCATCTCGAAAAGTCTGGTCGAGCAGCAGATCGCGCTGGCGACAGCGTGCCTTGCCGAGCGCAGGAGGCGGTTGTCATGAGCGATAGTCCGTTGCGTCGACCGGGCCGGCCCAAAGCGGTCAGCGAAGCAGCTGCCGTCTGGGCGCTGCGCCAGGAGGCGGCGGCGCTGAGCGAGGCTGAAGAGCGGCGCTTCGTTGCCTGGCTGGGCGAAGATCCCAGCCACGGCCCGGCCTATGAGGATGCGATCTGGGCGCTGGACGCGGTGGCCCGGCATGCCGGCGAACCCGATATCATGGCGCTGCGCGGCGCGGCGCTCACCGCGGGCGGCAAACGGGATAGCTATTGGGGCTGGAGTGCGGCGCTGGGGCTGGCGGCCGCCTCCATCGCGGTGGTTGTGCTATCGACCGCGACCCCGATCACCAGCCCTGCGGAAAGCCCGAGGATCGGCAAGGCGACCAGGGTCGCGGAGGAAACGAGCGATCCCGCAAGGAGCATCTATCGCACGAGCATCGGCCAGCGCTCGGCGATCGAACTGCCGGACGGATCAGTTGCCACGCTGGATACCGACAGCCAGATCCGGGTCGCTTATGGGCCGACCGAACGCGGCATTTACCTGCTGAAAGGGCAGGCGCTGTTCCAGGTCGCGCACGGCAAGCGTATTCCGTTCAAGGTCTATGCGGGCAGCCAGCGGATCACCGCTGTGGGAACGATCTTCAACGTCCGCCTGGAAGGCGCCGAAGTCCAGGTGGCGATGGTCGAGGGATCGGTGAAAGTGCGCCCCGCCGCGGCGGCGGCACGCGATCTGGCATTGCCGGTCAAGGAAATGACGCTGACGGCCGGGGAGGCGCTGACCGCCGATCTCGCCTCGCCCCTGCTCGTCCGGAACGTCGATGTTGCGCAGGTGGTGAGCTGGAAGGGCGGTGTGCTCATGTTCAACGATACGCGGCTGTCCGACGCCGTGGCGGAGATCAACCGCTATACGCAGCGTCCGATCGCGATCGCGGATAGCGCCGTCGGCAATTACCGGATCAGCGGCGTGTTCAAGTCGAACGATCCAGAACATTTTTCGCAGGCTGTCGCCGAAGTCCTGCCGGTCGAGGTGACTCATGCGCCCGATGGTGCACCGATATTACGGGCGCAGCCGATAACGCCAAAATGACACCTTTTTTGTGGTGATGCGACTGTCACTCGTCCCTGTGGGCAAGAGAGATTAATCTCGGACATTGGGGGAGTGACGCATGGACAGCCGGGTAAACCAGCGGGGGAAATATATCTGGCTGACGCAGTGTCTCGCCTTGGCGTTGGTACCGGTACCAGCTAATGCGCAACGGATTCAGCGCGCCGTGTTCGATATCCAGAGCAAGGATCTCGGCACCGCACTGACCAATGTCGCGCGGCAGACCAATCGCGAAATCTATTTCTCGTCCAATCTGACCCGCGGCAAACGCGCGCCGCGTCTGCGCGGCCAGCTGACCGTCGAGCAGGCGCTGAGCCGGCTGCTGGACAATTCAGGTCTTCGGTTCAGGTTCGATCCCAATGGCTCGATCGTGGTGGAGGCGACGTCGGGAAACGCGCCGCGCGGTGATCAGAACGCCGCGTCCCAGCCGCAAAACCCACCCGCTACAGCTCCCGCTATGCCGGGCGAGACTGATCCGTCCGATGCCGAAAAGGAGATCACGGTCACCGGATCGCGCCTCGGCCGAACCACCTTCAATTCACCGACCCCGGTCAACGTGGTGGGGCAGGAGCGCGTCCAGGATCTCAACATCACCAACGTCGGCGAGGCGCTGAACCAGATCCCCGCCTTCCGTCCGCTGACGACCCCGGCGACCAACTCGTTCCGGGCAAGCGCGAACATCGCGGGCCGCAGCCTCGACCTGCGCGGCCTGGGGGCGAGCCGCACGCTGACCCTCATCGACGGCCGGCGCACCGTGCCCAGCGGTGACGACGGGAGCTTCGATCTCAACTCGCTGCCGTCGATCATGATCAGACGGTCCGAAATCGTGACCGGCGGGGCCTCGGCGGCCTATGGTGCGGATGCGGTGTCCGGGGTGGTCAACCTGATCCTCGACACGCGCATGACTGGCCTGAAAGCCGAGACGAGCTATGGCATCAGCGAGCAGGGGGATGCCCGCAAGGTCTATGCGGCGTTGATGGCTGGAACCGGTTTTGCCGATGGGCGCGGCCATATCGTCGTCGGTGGGGAATATTCCGATGAAGGCGGCGTCGGCGATTTCAACGCACGCGACTGGAGCAGGCAGTACCACAACTTCATTCCCAACCCGTTCTTCTCCACCAATCCGGCGCTGAGCAACGGGCTTCCGGCCACGGTCGCGACCGACAATGTGCTCTATGCGCTCAATCCGGCCGGCCTCATCTCCATCGTCCATCCGCTCCAGGGATCGCAGTTCGACAATGATGGCAATCTGATCCCGTTCCGCTTCGGCGAACTGTTCAACAAGGCGAAGCCGAGCAGTCTGATGGTCGGGGGCGATCCCAGCGTGCAGGATGTCTATGGCTTCAACAACACGCCACTGGTGGTGCCGACATCGCATTATTCGGCGCTGGCGCACGGTAGTTTCGAACTATCGGACTCGCTTACCGCATCGGCCGAGCTTTCCTACGCCCGCGTGATCGGCGGGCCCGCGAGCGGCTCGATCAGGGCCGACCAGGCCGGCGCGATCCGCATCCTGCGCGACAATGCCTATCTGACGCCTGCCACCGCCGCGGCGATGGACGCCGCCAAGACCAGTTTCCTGCCGATCAACCGCTCCAACACCGAACTGGGCGGATCGGACTATGTGTCGCGCAACAACACCTGGCGCGGCTTCTTCGGGCTTGAGGGGCGGTTCGGGAGCGGCTGGCACTGGGACGCCTTCTACGATTACGGGCAGACCGAGGGCACGCTCACCTCCAAGGGACAGCGCATTACCGCGCGCTGGCAACAGGCGCTGGACGCCGTGTTTGCCCCGGCCGGTATCGCCGGCATTCCAGCTGGAACGATCGTCTGCCGCTCGACGCTGACTAATCCGACCAATGGCTGCGTTCCCATCAACATCATGGGCGCGGGGAAGATCACCCCAGGCGGTGCCGCCTGGGTGCTCGCCACTGCGTTCCAGACGCGCAAATTCACGCAGCATCATGTCGGCGCAAATCTGCGCGGCACCTTGTTCAGCGGCTGGGCCGGCGACATCTCGGCCGCGGCTGGCATCGAATATCGCACCAACCGGTCGGAGGGTGCCGCCGACGCGCTGAGCGTTTCGGAGGCATTCACCTCGGTTAGCGCAAGCATCCTGCCGCGCACGACGCAGAAGGTCACCGAAGGCTATGCCGAGGTCAACGTGCCGCTGCTGAAGGATTCGGCTTTCGGCAAGTCGCTGGAGGTGGATGCCGCGGTCCGGCAGACTCATTACAGCCTGTCGGGCAGCGCCACGACATGGAAAGTCGGCGCTGCCTATGAACTGAACGACGAATATATGCTGCGCGTGACACGCTCGCACGATATCCGCGCGCCGTCACCGCTCGAGCTGAATCCGAACACGCGCACCCTGCTGCTGTCGCAGTCGGATGTGAAATACGGCGTGCAGTATCTCATGCCGTCCACTTCCGGCGGCAATCCCAACCTGAAGCTCGAAACGGCCAACACGCTGACGATCGGCGCCGTGTTCAAGCCGGCCTGGCTGCCCAGGTTCCGGCTGTCGATCGACTATTACGACATCAAGGTATCCGACGCGATCGACGTGATCAGCGCGCCGCTCGCGGTGACCCTGTGCCGCGCGGGCACCAACCCGGAAGTGTGCACGATCGGCACCGACGCGAACGGCAATCCGGATCGCATCCTCCGGCTGTTCGCCACCTATCAGAATGTGAATACGTTGCACGCACGCGGGTTCGAACTCGTCTCCAACTATTCGTTCGATCTGTTCGCCGGGACCGTCAATTTCACGCTCAACGGCAATTATGTCGACACGCTGTCGACCACCATTCCCGACGGATCGGTCAAGGAATTCTCCGACGTCACCGGCAATGCCGGATCGGCGACCGCGTTGTTTGGGGTGCCCAAATGGCGTGCCGATGCGGTGATCGGCTATCAGCGCCCGAACTGGGCTATCACAACGCAGTATCAGTTCATCCCGGCCGGTATTCTCAACCGCGATTGGATCGGCCCGGATCAGGCGCGATACAGCCCGTATCTGCCCAACAGCATCAACGACAATCGGGTCGATTCACGCCTTTACGTGAACCTGAACGGACGGGTGAAGCTGCTCGGCAAGGACGACCACAAGATCGAGCTGTTCGGGGGCATCAACAATCTGTTCGACAAGGATCCGCCGTCGAACCTGCGCCTGTCGGGCAATCCGGTCTATTTCGATCCCGTCGGCCGCAGCTACAAAATCGGGTTGCGGGCTGACTGGTAGCCGGGGGGCTGGTGCCGGCGGCCGCCCGACTGCCGGCACCTTTTTCCATCTCCGGGCGATCGTGCGCACTGCATTTTTGGGGGTTAGGTGATGATTGGATTGAGGCCATGGCCATTGTGCCTGGCGGCTGCCGCGCTTTTGATGGGAATAACGACGGCGACCGCCCAGGTGGTCCTGTCGAAACAGGAATTTCCGACGCCGGGGGCCGCCGATCGCGCCTTGCTGAAGGACGCGATAGATATCCACGCGCATCTCGATCCGGACAGCTTCGGCGCGCACAGCGCCCAGGCGGCTCGTGCGCTGGACGTCATGGACATGGCGAAGCAGGCGCGGAAGCTGCGCATGCGCGGCTTCGTGATCAAGCAGCATTACGATCAGACGGCTCAGCTGGCCTATGTGACCGCCACGGCCAACCCCGGCATTCAGGTCTTCGGGATGCTGTGCATGAACCTGACGGTCGGCGGTCTCAACCCGGATGCGGTGTATCACTTCGCCGAAGTGAAGGGCGGGCTGGCGCGCATCGTCAGCATGCCGACCTGGGACAGCGAGAATAATGTCCGCCAGTCCCGCAACCCGACGCGGAAATCCGTCGCGGTCTCGCGCGATGGCGCCTTGCTGCCTGAGGCGAAGGCAGTGATCGCGGCAGTCGCCGCCGCCAGGGTCCGCGACAGCGGTGCGGCGCTTGCGCTATCGACCGGCCATGTCTCGGCGGCGGAGGCGCTGCTGGTCGTGGCGGAGGCGCGGAAGCAGGGGATCGTCGGCATCGTGGTGACTCATGCGGTGGGCGCGCCGATCAACATGACCCTGGCGCAGATGCAGGAAGCCGTCCGGCTGGGCGCTTATATCGAGTTCGTCGGCAGCTTCGTGATCGGCGAGCACGCCAATTTCACGAGCCGCCAATATGCCGACGCGATCCGCGCGCTGGGCCCTGACCATGTCATCCTGAGCAGCGACAGCGGGCAGGTGAACCGCCCCTATCCGCCCGACATGCTGGCGTTGATGGCCGGACAGCTGCGGCGCGAGGGACTGACGGTCGCGCAATTGCGCACGATGATGGTCGACAACCCCGCGCGCCTGCTGGGCGTGGCGGCTGGCCGATGACGTCCTCGCCGATTTCGGAAAAGTCCCTCCAGGAGAGCGCCACCATGCGTCGCCGTACATTCCTCGCCTCGCTGGCGGCCGGCGCGACCGCCGCCCTGTCCAGCCCGGCATTCGGCGCCCGCCCGCGAATGAAGCTCTATGATACCCATGCCCATTTCTATTCGAACGATTTCGAGCATTACCCCCTGAGGGCTGACGTCGCGCCGGCAGCACTGGCCAGGGCCAGAGCGCATCCGATGACGGTCGAAGCGATGTTGGAGATGTGGCGGCAGGCCGGCGTCGAGCTGGGCTGCGGGGTGCAGTACAACACGACCTATGCGACCGATAATCGCTACCTGCTGGACGTCGCAGCCGCTCACCCCGACCGCATCAGGCCCGTGGTGATCCTTGGTCCGACCGATCCGGCGACCCCTGCCGCGCTCGGCCGCATGGTTAAGGACAACCGCATCTGTGGGGTCCGCTTCGCCGGTCCGCCCGACGACGCGGGCAATTTCCCTTTCCTGACAGATGCCGCCCGCGGTGCGTGGGAAGCCGCCGATTCACTCAGCCTGATCGTCGTGCTGATGCCGTACCGATCGCACCTGCCCGAAGCGATGAGCCGCATCGGCGCGCTCGCGACCCGCTACTCCAATGTGACCATCGTCCTCGACCATATCGGCTTTCCCACCCCGGCGCCCGGCCCGAATTTTGGTTTCAGCCCCGCGCACCTGGCGCTCGCGGCGCATGGCAACGTCTATTACAAATATACCAGCCTGTTGATCGAACAGCTGCAGGCCGGCGGTGTCTCGCCTCGGGAATTCCTGAAATTTGCCGTCGGCATCTACGGCGCCGAGCATTTCGTCTGGGGTTCCGACATCGGCAATACCGAGGGTGATTATGCGCATCTCGTACAGATGGCGCTCGATTCCGCGGATGGCCTGACGCGCGCCCAGCAACGCGCGATCTTCCATGACACGGCGCAGAAATTGTTCGTGCCTGGCGGCCGGGGCCGCGCCTGACCGTAGTGACCGCCGCAGGGATATGACGGGAGGGATCACATGCGAAAAGCCGTGCTTGCGCCGATGCTTTGCCTATTGTCGTTCACGGTTCCGTACGGCGCCGTGGCGAGGGCAGGGCAGGCGCATCTCCTCGACCGCGTCGCGATCGAGGATCTGATCGCGACATATCTCTACCGCCTGGATCATGGCGGCACGGCATCGCTCGCCGATCTGTTCACTTCAGACGGCGTGTTCGAAACCATATCGGGGCAGAAGCGGGGCCGCGCGGCCATCAGCGCCTATTACGCGAAGCGCTCGATCACGCGGACCACACGGCACGTCTCCACCAACCGCTATATCGTCTTCGACGACGATACCCATGCGCACGGTGTCTATACGCTGACTTATTACATGGCAGAGGGCACGCCGCCCTTTCCTGCGTCCGCCCCGGCCGGCATTGCCGACTATGCGGAAAAGTTCGAGCGCGGCGAGGATGGCAAATGGCGCTTTTCCTATCGCAAGGCGACGCCGGTCTTCGGCTTTGCCGCGGAGGCGCTGCCGGTGCCGCGTAAATAGGGGGCGCGATGGTGCTCGACTGAACTGCCGGGCGCCGTGATGTAGGCAGCGTGATCGCGTGGCGGGCGACCGGGGCTACGTGCGCATGACGCGGACGTGGCCGGGCGAGCCAGCGCGACGCTAGAAAAAATGTCGGTGTCTGCGGAGCCGAAAACTTTTTCGCATTTTCCGGTGAGGGGCTGCAATTCCGTCGGTGTCTCAGGGGGCAAATGGAGACATCGACATGCACATTGCCTCACACCGCTCGGTTTTGCGGCGACGACCCGGGTGCACCGTGACTTGGCCTCTTACTTGAGGTGCCGGCCTCGTCGCGCGCTGATTATTCGGCCTGCGGCAGGCCGGGCTCTCGCTTGCAAATCCTGAGCTTGGTCCGACCCGAGCGAAATAAACGGGGTGGCCCACAGCTTGTCCGCGGCAAGCCGCCAACGGCGGAATTTCGCGAAACCACAATATTGGGAATCGACATGCGTCAAATTCTTGGCTTCTGTAATCATGTTATCGTTTCGGCAGGCGTCCTCTTCTGGACCAATTCCGCCGCAGCCCAGACGTTAACGGAAATCGAAAAGCCGCTCACCGCTCCTGGGCAAGCGTCCGAACATCCTGGAGAATCCGGCGGACCGGACGGTGACCCCGGTGGCGATCACATCTCGATCGGCGTCGGCGGAATGTATCAGCCCACCTATATGGGCTCCAACAAATATCGGCTTCAGCCGCTGCCTGTCATCGACATCAAGCTCGGGCACTTCTTCGCCAATTTCCAGAACGGAATAGGCGTCGCGCCGGTGGACAACGAAATTTTCACGGCTGGTGTCGGTATCGTCATGGCAACTGACAACTATAGGCGCAAGGATGTGCCGAACCGGTTCAACAAGATAAGTATGGGAGCAGGCGCACGCGGCTTCGTCAGTGTTCGGCAGTTCGGCCTCGAGGCCACGGCCGGCCTTACCCAGATATTCGCAGGCGGCACAAAAGGCATGATTGCCGATTTCAGCCTGTCGCGCCCCATCATGGTGAACGAGCGGCTGTTCCTCAATCCCTCGATCGGGACGAGATGGGCAAACGCGAAACACAATGACCGCTTCTACGGGGTGGATGCGCGTCAGTCGCAGGAATCGGGTCTTCGGCAGTTTCGCTCAGGTTCGGGTTTGCTTGATGCGAAGGCAGAGCTTGGGCTGCAATATCGGCTGACGGACCATATCGGTTTGGGTGCGATGGGCGGTGTCACGACGCTGCTGGGCGACGTCAAGAACAGCCCGATCGTAACGAAGAAGACCGCCCCTTTTGGCATGGGTTTCCTGACCTACAGCTTCTGACCGGCCGGGGCATATGGGATTTCGCGTTATCCGGGCGGGTGCAGTCGTCGGGTCGCAAAGGGCGCCGGGAGCAAAACTGCCTCCCGGCGCCCGGATCCCAACGACCGATCAATTTGTCAGTGGCAGGCACGACCTGTGCTGATGGTGGACACTATATCCCTATGGCGACCTTCCTTCGCGCTGGAATGGCTTTTCCCGCCATCTTGCTTGGCGCATGCGCCCTGCAACCCGATTATCGTCGACCAGCACTCGACATGCCGACTTCATGGACCAACGGCGCTGGTGGATCGCTTCCATCGCCGTCGACGGTGCTCATGGACCGGGCAAACTGGTGGTCGCAGCTGGACGATCCGGCCATAGATCATCTCGTTTCGGTGGGTCTGATCGATAACCCGACACTGGCCGAGGCGGCCGCGCGGGTTGAACAGGCGCGTGCCCTGGTCGCGGTGCGCGGCGCTGGAAAGGTGCCGGCGATCGGTATCGAGGGCAGCGTCACGCGAACGCGTGATCGCTTCGATCCCTCGGGCGGCCCCAGCTATCAGACGTCTGCTGCCCTTGGCCCCCGGCTCTCCTGGGAACTCGATCTCTGGAGGCGGGTGCGTGAAGGCACGAATGCCGCGCGTCATCGCGTCGGCGCACGAACGGCGGAGGCGAGAAGCGCGCGACTATCGATCATCGGAGATATCGCCGACAATGCTATCGCGCTGCGTGCATGTATCCTGACGCAGGAGGTGCGCGACCGCGACATCGCCTCACGAGAAACCGAACTGACGATCAGTCGCGCCCGGCTCGCCCTGGGCAGTATCGCGCCGGTGGCACTAGCGACGGCCCAAAGCAATCTCGCTTCCACCCGCACCGATCGGATTGCGCAGGAAGAAACATGTCTGCGGCTGGTCGATGCCCTGGTGGCACTGAGCGGGCTGGAAGCATCGAAGGTTCGCAGCCTTATCGCTATGCATCCGCATGGCGCGGCCACGCACGACCCGGGTCAGGGCGTGCACGAACCCTGGCTGCCTGTACCACCGTCCTCCGGCCTCGCGCTTCCCGCGACCATATTGCTGGGAAATCCCGGCGTGATGGCGGCCGAAAACGAGGCGGCCGCGCGCTGGTCGGAAGTCGCCGTCGCCCGCGCCGAGCGGCTGCCGCGGATCGATCTGGCGGCGGTGCTCACCGGGCAGTGGATAGGGGCTCTCGGGTCGGGTACGTCCTTTACGAGCAATTCCCTCGGAGCCACGCTTTCAGCGCCGCTGTTTGATGGTGGGGCAGGAGCGGGTAACGTCCGTAGGGCGCAAGCCGCCTACCGCGAGGCGGTTGCGCAACTCTCCCTGGCTGTTCGCACCACCATCCGCGACATCGAGGATGCCCTGGCCGCCCGGCAGTCGGCCGCGCTGCGCATCGAGACCTCCCGGGAAACGCTGGATACCGCGCGCTTCGCGCTCGACGCCAACGCGGCGCGCTGGCGCGCCGGCGCGATCTCGCAGTTCGAGCTGGAAGACAGCCGCCGGCAGTTCAACCGTGCGCAGCAAGGCGTAATCGCTGCGGCGGCCGATCGCGCGCGCGCATGGGTGGCGCTGATGCGGCGGACCGGTCCCGCCGCCGATCAGGAAGCCCTGCCAACGCTGGAAAGCGAGAATAAGCCCCAATGAACGGCTCCACCACAGCGATGTCCGAAATCGATGCTGCGCCGAATGGCAACGGCTTAAGGTCGCCATCCCGAAGACGTGCTTGGGCGATCGGTATCGGTCTGGTGCTCATGCTGGCGATGGGCGTAGCGCTGTATCATATCATTCTGCGACCCGAGGACAGGCCGACGGCGTCCGGGCAATCCCGTGCCGCGCTCACCGTCACGACGGCGACGCCACGGCGCACGACATGGCCGGATGTTCTGATTGCGCAGGGCGCCATTGCACCGTGGGAAGAAGCCAGCATCGGCACCCAGATCGGCAGCTACCAGTTGATCGAGCTGCGTGCGAACGTCGGCGATCAGGTGCGGCGCGGACAGGTCCTTGCGCGGCTCAATGCGGCTCTCCTGCGCGCGGAGGAGGCGCAATTGCTGGCCCGGCGTGATCAGGCGGATGCCAATGATCGCCGAGCCCGGGGGCTCCAGGGCGCTGGCGGCATAAGCGATCAGGATGCGCTACAGTTTGCGACCGAGGCCAGGACCGCGTCAGCGCTTCTGGCGGCCAAGCGGCTCGAACTGCAATATACCTCTATTCGGGCACCGGACGATGGCGTGATCAGCGCGCGCAGCGCGACAACGGGCGCGGTCGTACCCGCGGGACAGGAGTTGTTCCGCATGATCCGCAAGAACCGTCTCGAATGGCGCGGTGAACTGACGGCGCAGCATATCGAGGTCGCGCGGCGCGATCAGATGATCACTCTCAGCCTTCCCGGCGGCAGCGATGCGCGGGCGAAGATCCGCGAGTTCGCGCCAACACTGGATGCCGCATCCCGCCTTGGAATTGTCTATGCAGATATCCTGCCCGGCAGTCGCGCGCGCGCGGGTATGTACGCCAGTGGCGCCATCGCTGTGGGCGAGTCCAAAGCACTGGTCGTTCCGGCCGAGTGCGTGGTGATACGCGACGGTCGCAGTTACGTCATGCTTCTGTCCACACCGGGCAAGAGGTCGGACGTCGCCTTGCGCGCTGTCACGACGGGACGTCGAAATGACGATCAGGTCGAGATCGTCCGTGGTCTCTCCGGCGCAGAAATTCTGGTGCGACGGGGCGCGGCATTTCTGGATGATGGCGATGTGGTCGACATCGCAGACGCCGGAAAGGCTCGACCATGAACTTCGCTACCTGGTCGATCCGCAATCCGATCCCGTCGATCCTGCTGTTCATTCTTCTGGCGATCGCGGGCCTGTTCGGCTTCTCGCGATTACCGGTGCAGGATCTTCCCGACATCAACCTGCCGTTGGTATCCGTTTCCGCGGTCCTGCCCGGGGCTACGCCCACGCAATTGGAAACCGAAGTCGCAAGGCCGATCGAGGATGCGGTCGCCGCGCTGGAAGGGGTGCGGCACGTTACGACGACGATCACGGACGGCACGGTCGGGATCGAAACGGAGTTCAGCCTCGAGACGATGTTGTCCGACGCGCAGATGCGCACCAAGGACGCGATCGACTCCATCCGTTCGGATCTGCCGTCGGCCTTGCTGCCGCCCACGGTGACGACCACCAATTTCACCATGGAACCAATATTGGTGCTGGCCGTCCAGTCTCAGCGCATGAATGAGGCGGAGCTGAGCTGGTTCGTCGATGACGCCATCGTCCGGGCGGTCCGCGCAGTCCCCGGTATCGGCAAGGTCGAGCGTGTCGGCGGCATAGAGCGCGAAGCCCAGGTCATCGTCGATCCCGTCCGTCTTTCAAGTGTAGGCGCAACCGCCAGCGATGTCTCGCGTGCGCTGCGGCAGATGCAGCAGCAATCTTCGGGCGGTCGCGGACAGCTCGGCGGGGAAGAACAATCGATCCGTACCGTCGCACTGGTCGGGCAGGCATCCGAGCTGGCGATGTTGCCGGTGATATTGTCGGATGGACGAAGGATACGGCTCGATCAGGTCGCGACGATCCGCGATAGCAATGCGGATCGCACGCAAATCGCCATGCTGGACGGCAAGCCGGTCGTCGGTCTTAATATCTATCGGGCAAGGGGAGCTGGCGAGGTCGCGGTCGCAGAAGGCGTAAGGGCCGCACTTAAAGAACTGGAGAGCCGGACACCCGGACTAGCGCTGACCCCGGTAGGAGGGTCGATCGACTATACGATCGAGCAATATGAAGCATCGATTGCAATGCTCTACGAGGGGTCGTTGCTCGCCATTTTTGTCGTCTGGCTGTTCCTGCGCGACTGGCGGGCGACGATGGTCGCGGCGACCGCGCTTCCGCTATCGATCCTGCCGACCTTCGCCGCGATCTACTGGCTCGGGTTCACGCTCAACACCCTGACCCTGCTCGCGCTGGCCGTGGTCGTAGGCATCCTCGTCGATGATGCCATCGTCGAGGTGGAGAATATCGAACGCCATCGGCGCATGGGCAAACCGGCGCTGCAAGCAACCGAGGAGGCGGTCAACGAGATCGCCAAGGCCGTCATTGCGACCACGCTTAGTCTGGTGGCTGTATTCCTGCCTACCGCCCTGATGACCGGCTATGCCGGATTGTTTTTCAAGCCTTTCGGTTGGACCGCAGTCATTGCCGTGCTTGCCTCCCTTCTGGTCGCTCGCCTGCTGACACCCATGATGGCAGCCTATTTCCTGAAGGGGAACGGGCGGACCGAAACCGAAAATGCGCGCGTCATCCAGGAACGGCTCTACATCTCGAAGGTCCGATGGTGCCTGGCTCACCCCAAAGCCACTATCGCCGCGACACTGGCGTTTCTGGCCGCGTCTCTCGCACTCCTGCCCTTGATCCCGACTGGCTTCCTTCCGTCCGACGACCGCAGCCTGACCGAAATGTCGATCGAACTGCCACCGGGAACAGCCCTGCAGACGACGGTCGAGACAAGCGAGCAGGTACGTGGGGCGCTGTCGCGAGTGGAGGGCATTACGAATGTCTTCACCACCATCGGCCAGTCGGGTGAATCGACGTCAGGGGAGATCCGCCAGGCATCTCTGAGCCTCATCCTGGCGCCGCGGGGAGACCGCCCGTCCAAGACGTCAATCGAGGCGGCCGTCCGTGAAAGCCTGACCGGCGTTCCCGGAGCCCGCTTTTCGGTCGGCGATGGCGGTAGCGAAAGGCTCGAACTCATCCTTGCCAGCGAGGACGTGCAAGCGCTCGGCCAGACTGCGCAGAGCCTGGTCCGTGAGCTGCGCGCGCTTGGCACATTGTCGAACATCAACTCGACGGCCAGTGCCGAAAGGCAGGAAATCGTGATCCGGCCCGATCTCCAACGGGCAGCCGAGCGTGGCGTAACGACCGAGGCGATCGGCGATGTGGTGCGGATCGCAACGCGTGGCGATTTCGACGCTCAGGTCGGTCGCCTCAATCTCGACAACCGACAGATATTCATCCGAACGCGCATGGCCGACGAAGCGCGCCGGAATCTTTCCACACTTGCCAATCTGCGTGTCGCCGGCCGCGATGGCGTCGTCGCTCTGGAGAGTATCGCCGACATTTCGCTGGCAAGCGATCTTTCGAGGATCGACCGCTACGATCGAAAGCGCTTTGTCGCTGTGAGTGCCGACCTGAACGGGATGGCGCAAGGTGACGCATTGGCACGGGTCGAGATGCTTCCCGCCATTCGCGCCATGCCTTCGACGGTATCGCTCATCCCGGACGGCAGTGCGCAGATTGGTGAGGATATTTCCGCGGGCTTCCTGACCGCGCTCGCCGCCGGCGTGCTGTGCATCTATTGCGTATTGGTGCTCCTGTTTCGGGATTTCTTCCAGCCTGTCACCATTCTTTCGGCTCTGCCGCTTTCGATAGGCGGGGCCTTCCTTGCGCTCTTTCTGAGCGGCAGCGCCCTGGTTCTCACGGCCATGATCGGCCTCGTCATGTTGATGGGTATCGTTGCCAAGAATTCGATTCTGCTGGTCGAATATGCGATCCTGGGGATGAAGAGCCACGGACTATCGCGTGAGCAGGCTCTGCTGGAAGCCTGCCGGATGCGGGCGCGCCCGATTATCATGACGAGCGTGGCGATGATCGCAGGCATGGCGCCGCTTGCCCTGGGCATCGGCGCAGACGCCAGTTTCCGTCAACCGATGGCGATTGCAGTCATTGGCGGCTTGCTGACCTCCACTGTGCTGAGCCTGCTGGTCGTGCCGGTCATCTTCGAGCTGGTGGACGACCTGGAGCAAAGCGCTCGCCGGCTATTCCGGCGAGCGTCTCATCAACCTCAATCTGGACATGCAACCCTATGATCTTTTCCTCCTTACTCGTGGTTGCGTACGTGGCGGCTTGGGGTTCAGTGCCCACTGCTCAGTCTGCGCCGGCAATGGATCAGGCGTCGGAAAGGCGAGCCGAGCAAAAGTCCGCCCCGCAACCTGATATGGCCAACCGATCGATGGACGGCGACCAACTCCCGAGTGCTCCGGAAAGAGAGATCCCGGCCGCCGGGACGCAGACTGAAGGGGAGATAGTGGTCACGGCCAGGCCAGCACCGCCCCGAAGCGATCCAATGCGCGGCCTCAATACGACGTCCTTCAACGTCACGCAGTCGGTCGATAAGGCCGTTACCGGGCCAGTGGCGCGCGGGTACAAGAAAACAATACCCTCGCCCGTCCGCAGTGGCTTGCGCAATGCGCTGCGCAATCTCGGCGAGCCGGCGGTGGCCGTGAATTACCTTTTGCAGCTCAAGCCGGGGAAAAGCCTGGAAACACTCGGCCGGTTGGCGATCAATTCGACGGCAGGCGTTGCCGGGCTGTTCGATGTCGCGAAAAAACGGCCCTTCAATCTGCCCTATCGCACGAACGGCCTTGCCTACACACTGGGTTATTACGGCGTGAAGCCTGGGCCATATATGTACCTTCCCCTGATCGGCCCGACGACCGTCCGCGACCTGGCGGGGCGCCTGGGCGACATTTCGCTATTGCCTGTCGCTGTGGGCAGGCCTTTCAGTGATCCGTTTTTTGTAGTCCCGACCACCGCCATAAGGTTGATCGATGAGCGCGCAGAAGCGGATGATGCCATACGGAAAAATATGACCGAAAATGCGGATCCTTATTCTGCAGTTCGATCCAAATATCTCATTCAACGGCAGGCCGAAATCGATCAGCTTAGAGGCTATGGTAAGAATGAATGATTATATCCGTGATGATTATATTAAATATTTCTACGGTGGCGCGCACCAGTGGCAAGTTTGTTGTGCGGCAACCATAAGAGGACATCGCGCCGCACCAGAAGATGAAACGCGACCCGTATGTGGAATGAACAAGCGCCTCTCTAGCGAATGCTGATCAGGGCGCGCGATTTGGGCCGCACATGCATTCTGGTCGCGTCGCCGCGCGCGTCTGCCGTGCGGTTGACGCGTTTCGATGGATGGTGCAAGCCCGCCGTACCGCGATATGATAAATCTGTGCATCGGCAGGTCCGCTATCCTCCGGCGATCCGTTTCGAGGTTTGATTGCATGCGAGTTTACCGGCGTTGAAAGACAGTGGTCTAAGCTCGCTCTTTTTTGAGATGAGACCTGCGCTGTTGCGCTTTCTCTCGAGCCGTGGAGCGTCGCCGGATGAAGCCGAGGACGCTCTTCAAGACGTTCATCTGAAGCTCCTGGGCGTGGCGACAGGTCCGATTGCCCAGCCACGGGCCTATCTATACAAGATGGTCAACAATCATTTCCTGGTGCATCGCCGCACCATCGGAAGACGTTCCAGGCGCGAGAACGACTGGGTCGCCGCGCACGGGTCTGCCGGCGAAATGGACAATCAGCCATCAGTAGAGGCGGAACTCATCGCCAGGCAGCAGGTAGAAATACTCCAGCGTGTCTTGGATAGGCTCCCCGAGCGCACCCGTCTGATCTTTCGTCGTTTCCGCATCGAGGGCGAGCAGCAACGCGTGATCGCCACCGAACTTGGCATCAGCATCAGCGCCGTCGAGAAGCATCTCGCGCGCGCCTATAAGGACATTTCGGCCGCCAGGCTGCGATTGGATGAGGAAACGCCCAGCGGGCGGAGTCTGACGGATGATAGGGATCGCCATGCCATCTGAAGCAGACGCCAGCGTGAAAGCGCAAGCCATCGAATGGCATATCCGTCTTCGTCAGGAAGACGATGACACGTGGGAGGCATTCGCACAGTGGCTGGCCGAAGACGAACGCCATGCATTGGCTTATGATAGGGTCGAGCAGGACGATCTCGCGCTGGATGATCTGCTCCCCCACGTCATCTTTCGTGAAGCGGCGAATGATGGGCCAGACGATCTTGCGCCGGAAGCACTTAAGCGCAAATGGCCGTTCGCACTCGTTGCCGGAGGGCTGGCGGCGTCGGCTGCTGCAGTAATCGCGATTGTGGTCCTGCCGACGGGGGGCCAGGATCTGTACGAGGTTGCAACCCGCGGTGGTGAAATCAAGGTCGTTACCCTCGATCGTGAGACCGAGGTTATATTGAATGGCTCGACCCGCATGAGGTTTGACAGGAAGAATCCACGCTTTGCGTCGTTGGAGGGGGGAGAAGCCTTCTTTCGAGTACGCCACGATACCGACAATCCGTTCCGAGTGACCGTCGGACGCGAGATCGTGGAGGATGCAGGAACGCAGTTCAACGTCGTGCATGACGGTGGCGAGGTCAGAGTGGCGGTTCGCGAGGGCAAAATCGTATACAACCCGTCAGGTGCCGCCATTGCGCTGCACGCTGGCCAGTCGCTGTTGGATCGCGAAGATCGGGATACGGTCATTCTCGGTGGGGTGCCAATAGATGCTGTAGGCAGCTGGCAGCACCGTTCGCTGATTTATTCCCGAGCGCCGCTTTCACAGGTGGCAGCAGACCTCGGCCGCGCGCTCGGCCTGCGTATAGAGGTTGCGCCTGGTATAGCCGCAAGGCCATTTTCGGGCAGCCTCACATTGTCGAGCAAGGATGCCGAACAACTCAAAAGGTTTGCCGTAGCGCTGGACGTCGAAATCGAGCGCACACCAGATGGATGGATCATGAAGCCAGCTGGCAGTGCAGATCGATAGGAAATGCGCGGTCGCGATGATGATTGCGACTTGCTTGGGAGGGGCCCCCGCCGCTCATGCGGCGCAATTTGATATTGCGGCCGGTCCGCTTGGTTCAGTCGTCGCGGCAATCGGCGCGCGCGCGCGCATCACGGTAGCAGTCACAGATCCGGAACTCGCTGCACGCCCTTCGCCCGGCGTCCGGGGCAATCTCTCCGCGCGCGCGGCGCTGGCGCGTGCCATCCGGGGCACTGGCGCTGAGGTGATATTTCTCGATTCGGTAACCGTGAGGATTGTTCGCAAGCGGATTATACCCAATCGATTTCCGCAGCAAACCAGTGGCTCATCCAACCCCAGCCCTGGGCCGACGGCGGACATCATTGTTACCGCCAGCAAGCAGAATGTGACAGTGACAAGATATCCTGGCTCAGTTCACATCATTGAGCCGCAGAAGCAGTGGTCTTCTGCCAATGCACATCTCGGTAGCGCGGCCCTGATGGATATGATGCCGGTTTTGAATTCAACCAATCTTGGACGGGGTCGAAACAAGATATACGTACGCGGCATTGCCGATAGCAGCTTCAATGGCCCGACACAGTCTACGGTAGGTCAATACTTCGGAGATGTCCGCCTTAACTATAACGCCCCCGATCCCGATCTCAATCTCTATGACTTGAAACGGATCGAGGTTCTCGCTGGGCCGCAGGGCACATTGTACGGCGCAGGATCTCTGGGCGGCGTGGTCCGGCTCGTTCCCAACGTGCCTGACCTGGCTGAAACATATGGCTCTGCAGCGACTGGCGTCAGCGCAACTCAATCGGGAGGGATAGGAGCCGATGTAGCAGCGATGTTCAACGTGCCGATCGGTGACAGATCGGCGGTGCGCGCTGTCATTTATGGTGCGCGCGACGCGGGCTATATCGATGACCCGGCACGTGGCCTGAGCAACATAAACAGGGGGCACAGCGCGGGTGGCCGGCTGGCGTTGCGGCGTAAGGATCTCGCCGGTTGGACGCTCGATGTCGGTGCCGTGATTCAGAATATAGACAGCAGGGACAGCCAATATGTTCTGAAGGGCGATCCGCCGCTTTCCCGTAGCAGCACTTTGGCGCAGCCTTTTCGCAACGACTATAATCTTGCCTATCTTGTCGCCCGCAAGACAATGGACAGCGGCAGTGAACTTGTCACCGCGACCTCGCTGGTCCGGCACGAACTGCAATCCGTTTACGATGCGACCGGAGCCGACGGCACGTCCGAGCCGCGCTTGTTCGACGAACTGAACCGGATCACCTTCATCGCCCATGAGACGCGACTGGCCGGCGGCAGTACGCGGGCGCCGTGGGTTGTCGGGTTATCGGGTCTTTATAACATCAGCGCGATTTCGCGTACGCTGGGCACGCCCGACGATCCGCAGCGCTTGGTGGGCGTCGAAAATGAGCGGTCCGAAATCTCGTTCTTCGGCCAAAAGTCGTTTCCGATAGGCCGTTCTCTGACTGCCACTGTTGGCGGACGGATTACCGGCGCGCATAATCTCGGCAGGCTGCTGAACGAGGCGCAAGGAGCGCCCGAGAGGGAGTCCGCGACGCGCTTCCGTTTCGCCGGTGATGCAGCGCTCAGTTGGCAGATCGCGCCGCGGCTCGCGACCTATGCCCATTTTCAACAGGGTTTTCGCCCGGGCGGTTTTACCGTTGCGAGCGAAGGATCGGCAGACGAGGGCACGAATTTCGCGGCTGACGATCTCACGCAGATTGAACTCGGTCTGCATTGGCGAAGCGGCGAGCGCGATTGGATTGAGGTGCGCGCTGCAGTCTTTGGCGTCGATTGGCAGCAGATCCAGGCGGATATCATCGATACTGCCGGCTTCATCAACACCGCAAATATCGGGAATGGGCGCATTTACGGGCTAGATGGGGAGCTGAAGTTGCGTCCCCTCAAGGGCATGAGCCTTTCCATCAGCGCTTTCCAGAACGACAGCAATGTCTATGAACCGGCACCGGGCTTCGCTGCGTCGGATGCGACCTTGCCCAATGTTCCGCGGGACGGAATCAGGATGGCCGCCGAGTGGCAGGAGAAGGTCGGGGCGGATGCGCTCGTCACCGCAAACGCCTCTTTGCGCTATGTCGGCAGGTCCTTCCTCGGACCGGCTCCACTGCTCGACATTGAGCAGGGGAAATATTTTACGGCAGATGTCGGTTTGCGGCTCGATCTGGCTCGCGTGGGTCTTTCACTCGATGTTCGCAATGTCGGCAACATAAGGGCGAATACCTTTGCATTCGGCAATCCCTTCGGTGTGACCGGACGGGATCAGATTACGCCCCTGCGTCCGCGTACGATCCGGCTGGGGCTGGACATGCGTTTCTGACGCAATCCAGGATTGCAGCGCTGCGAGACGCTTGGACTCGTGGCGCGCGGGCTGCGTCGATTTGCACCGGTGCCTTCGTGCTCGCGGCCGGCGGACTGCTCGAGGGGCAGGAACAGCAGCGTGGTTCGGGCTGAGCGCATTGCGGTCGGGCAACGAGGGCGTCTCGGTGTTCCATTCCGGGAGCTCGTCACCGCGCGCCATCCATTGCGCAGCCCCACATTGACAGGGCGCAGATACAGTATCGCCGCGACTGATCGGCCACGCTGCACGCCGGAGGCTCAACGGGCGGCTTCGTTAGACAGCAGATCGACATAGTTCGCCGGCGTGTGGGTGGCGCCGAGCGTCTTGAGGGTCGCCCGGATGCTCGCCAGCAGCGATTCGTGCCGCGTGTCCCCCGGGTGGAGGCCGACGCGTGCGACGCGGCATCGGCGCAGCGCGCGGCGGAGGACCAGAGCCGCGGCGAGCGAACTCGCCCGGCGCGACCGCGAGCGGCTGGCCCAGGTGATAACCGGGCCGGCAGCCAGCCGACGGTCTGCCTCCATTGGCGCCCAGACGCGCATATGATCTTCGGCGAGCTCGAAACCCGCCTCGCCGAGCGCGTTTCGGGCGCCTTCCGAATAGAGCCAGGCCGGCGCCACGAACCCACGCACGGGCGCGCCGATAATGTCCTCAATCAGCGCCTTGCCTTGCTGCATGCGCAGCAGCGCCTCGCCCTCGGACAACCCGAGAAACTCGCCCTCGCTCGCGGTCATGTGCCGCGCCTTGAAAGCCGCGAGGCCGACGTGACGCGAATCGTCGCGGTGGGTCCATCCGTGGGCGAACATCTCGACGCCCTGCTGCGACCAACCGCGGATCCGCGCCGCGAATGGTGAGCCGGGGCGGATCGGCTCGCTATTCCAGTGCCGGGGGACGACCAGCATGGTCACCCTCGATTGCCCGACGGTCTCGCCGATCACGTCGAGCAGGCGATCGACCTCACCCTCGAAACGAGGGGCGACGTCGTGCACCGAAACAAGGAGATGCCTGGTCATGCCGTCTCCCGCATCAGCCGCCGACAGGGAACGAACGGCTTGCTGAAATGGTCGTCCATGGTCCGTACGCCTCCGCGCGGCGTCAGTGCATCGGACATCTCATCGTTCTCCCTGCTGCCTTGAGACACCGGCAGGTCGGGAATACCTCACCAGAAATTTCCGAAGGACGTTTGCCCGTCAATGCGGAGGGGCAGTCACGATCGCCCTGGCGGAAAGTGCTTCTGAGCAGCAGCCACCTCGCCGCCCGCGTCACGTTGTTTTTTGCGAGCTCCAGCCCTGGAATGCGCCGCAGAGCAGTGTGGGTACTGGATATGGTCGGTGTCTAATCGGCATGCGTATCGCCATTCCCATCCATAGCTTCGAACCAGGAGGGGTGGAGCGTGTCGCGCTCCGTCTCGCCGAGCATTGGCGAGACGCCGGGCATGAACCTGTCATCGTCCTTGGCCGAAGGCGCGGAGCTTGTGTCGGTTCCGTTCCTGACCTCGACTATCGCGTCATGCGAGAACCGTTTTCAACCGATGGGTGGGAGACGATCTGGATGATCTGGTCCCTCTTCCAGTTCCTGCTTGTGGAAAAGGTCGATGCCGTTTTTTGTCCAGGCAACACCTACACCGTTGTTTGCGTGGCCATGAAGATTCTCCTGGGTGATCAATGCCCTCCTGTTCTCGTCAAGATCAGCAACGATCTGGAGCGGCGTGATCTACCGAAGCTTGTCCGGCCATTGTATCGATGGTGGCTAAGAGTACAGGGTGCCGTCCTCGATGACTTCATAGCGATCGCGTCCCCGATGCGCGCTGAAGTCGAGCGCGAATTGGCGCTCCCGGAAAACAAGGTCTGCGTCATTCCCGACCCAGCGTTGTCCGAATCCGAACTGCTTCAGCTTTCCGGTTCAAGATTAGCCGAAAAGGCGCAAGCTGGTTGCCGCTTCCTTACGGTTGGCCGGCTTGCCGCGCAGAAAAATCAAATACTGCTTCTCGAGGCATTTGCACACCACGCCTGGCCCGAAGACACATTGGTCATTGCCGGAGATGGTCCCGAGCGCGAACGTCTCGTCGAACGAGCAGATGCGTTAGGCCTGCGGTCGCGAGTCCGCTTTGTCGGGCACGTCGACGATGTTCGAGGCCTGTACGCAGAAGCGGACGTGTTTGTCCTCTCATCTCACTACGAAGGAGCGCCTGCAGTTATTCTGGAAGCCCTGGCCGCGGGCCTGCCGATCGCCGCTACGAACTGCTGCGTCAGCATGGAGTGGCTGACGGGCTATGGGCAGTTTGGCGTGGTGGTTTCTCCTGGAGATCCCGATACCCTGGGCACAGCGATGAACGTCGCGAGGCATTTGCGGCCGGATCGAACGGCCATGCAAGGCCTTGCCGGCAGCTTCACGTTGGAATGCTCTGGTCAGCTCTATCTGTCCAAGCTCGCGGCTTTGGTCAGCGATTCTCGCCGTCAGCGTCGGGAGAAAATGCTCAGCAGCATGAGGGTATGGCACGACGGCGGTGTCTAGCGGGCACTTACCACCGAGCAAGGCCCAGGAATGCCCACTGAAACTCTGGCGCTCGCGCCGACTGGAACGTTCGCATTCGAACCGCAGGACCGGAAGGCGATGCCGGCTCCTGGCAGCGTCCTTGGTACAATCCTGTCGCTGATCGTCGTCGGCGCCGCGATCTATCAGGCGCGCGACCTCGATTTTGCCAAGATACTCGGGCTGGTGCCCAGTTCGCTGACATTCTGGGGCCTGTTCGCCGTCAGCTACCTGATCGGACCGGCGAGCGATTGGTTCATTTTCCAACGTCTTTGGGGGATTGGAGTCAGCGCCTTCGGAGCTCTGATCCGTAAGCTCATCTACAACGAACTACTGGTCGGCTATCTCGGTGAGGCCTATTTCTACGGCTGGGCACGCCGGAACCTCAACTTCGTGACCTCTCCGTTCGGAGCGGTCAAGGACGTCACCGTGCTTTCGGCTGTTGCGGGTAATGTAACGACCCTTGTCTTCCTCGCGGTCGCATTTCCATTCGTGAGGCTGTTGCCGCTTCATGACCACGTCACCGCAATCGCTTGTTCGCTCGCGTTCGTGATCGGAAGCTCGCTTGCGGTCATGCTGCTGCGCCGTTCGCTTTTTTCGCTCGAAAGAGAAGAACTCAAGATGGTGTTCGCGGTACACCTCTTCCGAATTCTTGCAACGACCATTCTCTCGGCAGCTCTATGGCACCTTGTGTTGCCGGACGTCGCACTTGGCTGGTGGCTCGTCCTGGTGACCATACGCCTTTTGATCTCCCGGCTGCCTTTCGTACCGAACAAGGACGTCGTTTTCGCAGGAATAGCTGTCCTCGCACTCGGCGGCGAAGTCGAAATCACGGCGCTGATGGCGCTGATGGCGGGACTGATCCTTGCGACTCATGTGCTTGTCGGGCTGAGCTTCGCAATTGCAGACCTGCTTTCGAAGGGGAGAAGCCATGAAACCCCTGCTCTTTAGCCTCATGGCCAGTCCCTTTTTGGTCGCCGCTACCATCCAGTCGACGCCGGACCTTGGCACGGCTGAAGGCAGATGCCGCTCCAAGGAGCTCGGACCCTCGTTTCTGGTCAACGTTGAAGGGCTCAAGGACCGCACTGGCAAACTCAAGCTCGAAGTCTACCCGGCAAATGCCTCAGACTTCCTGGAAGATGACAATATCCTCATTTCGGCTGGCAAGACCTTCCGCAGGGTTGAACAGTTAGTCCCCGGTTCGGGGCCGGTCCAGCTCTGTGTACGGGTTCCTTCGGCAGGCAGTTATGCCGTCAGCCTGCTGCATGACCGGGACAGCAACCGGAAGTTCAGCTGGCGCGTCGATGGAATAGGCTTTGCGGGCAATCCCAGACTTGGATGGAGCAAGCCTGCCGCTGCCGATGCGAGCGCGATAGCGCGCGCGGGCCCGACACGGATCGAGATCGTGATGAACTATCGGCGCGGCTTCGGCATGCGCCCAATCCGATGACTGGAAAATGCCGATGAAGATCGTTGACGTCTGCGCGTTCTATTCTCCCAGAGGTGGTGGCGTAAAAACCTATGTCAGCCAGAAGATGGCGATAGCAGAACGCATGGGGCAGGATATCACCATCCTGGCACCCGCCGACGACGATGCAATTGTCGAGTTTGGGCCCTGCGCTCGCATACAGACGATTGCCTCCCCGCGCTTCCCGCTGGACGGGAAATACTGGTATTTCAACGACGAACGAGCGCTCCATGCCACGCTTGACAAATTGGCACCGGATTTCGTCGAAGCTTCCTCGCCGTGGCGAAGCCCCCTCATGGTTGCAAATTGGCGACCAGGGACGCCCAAGGCGCTCATCATGCACGCCGATCCTCTGTCCGCCTACGCCTACCGGTGGCTCGAACCCCTCGTCAGTCGCGAGACGATCGACCGACGATTTGCGAGATACTGGGATCACTTGCGCCAGCTAGGACGACTTTATGATGCAGTGATTTGTGCAAGCGAAGATTTGGCATCGCGGATGAAGGCCGGCGGCGTGGGCAATGTCGTAACCGTCCCGATGGGTGTCGAGGCGCAACGCTTTTCGGCCGGCAAGCGCAACGGAAACCTGCGCGCAAGCCTGCTCGCTCAATGCGGCCTCGACGCTGACGCAACCTTGCTCGTGGCCGCCGGCAGACTTGCGCCAGAAAAGCGTCTGCCGATGCTGGTCGAGGCGGTGACGATCGCTGGTCGGCATCGCCAGGTGGGCCTGGCCATCTTTGGTGAAGGCCGAGATGATACAAACATCCTGCGGTCGATAGGCGGCAATCCCCATATCCGGCTGTTTCGCCCGGAACGCGATCGGGAGAGATTTGCCAGCGTGCTCGCGAGCGCCGACGCTTTGCTGCATGGCTGTGAGGCGGAGACCTTCTGCATGACTGCAGCGGAGGCAAGCGCCAGCGGCATACCAGTCATCGTGCCGGATCGGGGCGGTGCAGCCGACTTTGCCAGGGGCGGGGTGGGGTTGTCATATCGTGCGGCGGATCATGCGGACCTGGTGCGCGCCATTCTATCTCTACCAGAAAGCTTTGCCGCGCGCTCGACCGGCTGCACAGCGCGAGCGCTGGGCGATCATTTCGCAGCCTTGTTTGCGATCTACCAAAACCTCACCTCGGGCGAACTCTCCCACGCTGCATGAGCGCGGCAATGATTTTTCGCATCCCTGTTCTTGATCGCTATATTCTGGCTCAAATACTCGGGACGATGGGCAGTGTGCTGGCCGTGGTCATTGCACTGATGATCCTTGAACATCTTCCGCGTCTTTTGGAGATCACCAGCCAGTCTGGGCACCGCGGATACATAGTGGCGCATACTGTAGCGGCCTTGCTCCCAGAGTATGGCGGCATCGGTTTACCTGTCGGACTGTTTCTGGGCATCGCCCTGACCATAAGAAAGCTCGCTCTTGGCGGAGAGCTGGACGTGATCGAGGCGTGCGGAATTGCTCCTTTGCGATGGATGCGGTTTCCACTCATGCTCGCCGCGATGGTCAGTCTCCTGACGATATTGAACCAGGGCTGGCTAATGCCTGCCGGCGAATCCAATCTGGCGGAAATCGGCAAGCGCATGGAAAACGGTGAATTCGGCCATCGACTACAGGCAGGTCAGTTCATTGATCTTGGATCCGGAAGCGTTCTATTGTTCGACCAGGTCGATGCAGTAAATGGGGAGCTTGTCGGACTGTTCCTTCGGACAGAAGAGAACACCTTCACGGCAAGGCGTGGACGTTTTTGGCAAACGCCCTCCGGGGCGACGGCTATCGAATTGCGCGATGGACAGGTCGTACAGGAACGAGATGCAAGAGTGCTTGACTTCGCACGAGTCGAGTACCGTTTTGGCGAAGCAAAAGACGCGCAACAAAGGGAGCCGATGGACGGATCTTTAAGGCGGACCGATATTAGTCTGCTTTGGTTGAGCGGCACCACTGCAAGTCGATCGGCCGTCTATGGGCGATGCCTTTGGGCACTGCTCGTCCTGCCACTACCGCTACTGGCGCTGATCCTGGGTAAGCCCCCGAGGCGACAGTCGGGGGCGGTTGGAATCCTCGTCGGGGTAATTTCGCTGGTGGTGGGTCTGAAAATGATAACGCCGTTGATTGATGGTCACTCGAGCCAGCCCGAAGTGCTGGCAGCCGGCATTCTCGTTACCTGGAGCTTATTCGTTTTCGGGCTGATCCGGGCCGAGAAGGTCTTCGGTCGGGGCTTTGTGGATCGTTGGGCCAGCCGGATTTTCAGAAGCTTCCGTTCGCCGAACGCGTAGCGCATGGTGCAACCCCCGAGCAGATAAAGACTAACCCGGGCCGAATCGGGACACCGTGGCGCCGTGTTGATACCAACAGGGTGGGTTATCAAGAAATGTGGGCGGGAATCGCGCCGTCCAATCCGGCAAAGTCCGGGTATTTCCGCTGCGCTTATTACGCGAAAATTAGACGTGTTGCGCTTTGCAGCTCATTTTTCAAGCTAAGTGCTTGAAATCGCTGGTGACCCCTACGAGAATCGAACTCGTGTTTTCGCCGTGAGAGGGCGACGTCCTAACCGCTAGACGAAGGGGCCGTGCGGTGAAGGGGCGGCATCTAAGGGGCGCGCGGGCAGGCGTCAAGACGCTGGAGCAGCCAGCACGCTTCACGACAATAATAGGTCCTCCGAAAGGTTTTTCACATCGGTCTGCCCGGTCAGGGCCATGGCCACCGCCATTTCGTGGCGCAGCAGGTCCAGCATGCGGGCGACGCCCGGCCCGCCTTGTGCCGCCAGCGCATAGGCCCAGGCGCGACCGATCAGCACGCCCTTCGCCCCGAGCGCGAGGGCGCGCAACACGTCGACGCCGGAACGGATGCCGCCGTCCATCAGCACATCGGCACGTCCCGCGACGGCCCGGACGACCGCCGGCAATGCTGAAATCGTCGATGGCGCGCCGTCGAGCTGGCGTCCGCCATGGTTGGAAACCACGATCGCCTCCGCGCCCGCATCACAGGCGGCGACGGCGTCGGCTGGATCGAGCACGCCCTTGATCACGATCCGCCCGTCCCAATGCTGGCGGATCCAGTCCATGTCCCGCCAGGTGATCGACGGGTCGAAATTGCGCGCGACCCAGGCCGTGAACTGGTCGAGCCCGGCGCCGTCCGGCATGACGGGCGCGAAATTGCCCAGCGTGTGCGGCCGCCCACGCAACCCGACATCGATCGCCCAGGAGGGGTGGGCGGCGATCTGGCAGAAGCGCTTCAGCCGGGCGGCGATGCCCTGCCGGCCGGTCAGGCTCGATCGCACGTCGCGGTAGCGCGCGCTGTGGACGATCAGGTCGACCGTCAGCACCAGCGTATCGATCCGCAGCGCCCTGGCCCGGGCCAGCATGTCCTTCATGAACTCCCGGTCGCGGATCATGTAGAGTTGGAAAGCGAAGGGCTGGTCCGCCGCCGTCGCCACTTCCTCCATACCGCAGCAGGAGGAGGCGGAGAGGATGAACGGCACGCCCGCATGGTCCGCCGCCCGCACCGCCTGGACCTCGCCGCGCCGCGCGTACATGCCGGCCAGCCCCACCGGCGCCAGCGCGACGGGCAGTGCCGCCGGGCGCCCGAACAGATTGGTGGAAAGATCGATCCCGGAAACGTCGTGCATGATCCGCTGGCGCAGCTTCAGCCGCTGCAGGTCCTCGACATTGCTGCGCATCGTCGATTCCGAATAGGAACCCCCGTCGATATAATCGAACAGGAACAGCGGCAGGCGCGCCTTGGCGAGCAGCCGGAAGTCGTCGATGCAGGCCGGTGTCACGAGCCGGGTCTAAAAGCCATGCCCTGCGTCCGCAACGTCAATATCCGCACCTCGCGGGACGCCTAACGACTGTTCGCGGTCGCGATCGCGCCCGGGCGCGCGTCGAAGCGCAACGTCGCGGCCTCGTCCCGGGCGAGCGTCCGTCCGTTGAAGCGATAGACCTCGATGTCCTTGTCGACCGCGCATTGCAGCAGGATGGTGCGGGCATCGTCGCTGAACGTTGCGCCCTGGCACCATGCGCCGGTGGCAGTCTCGGCAATCGGGGTCAGCGTCGCGCCCCGCACGCCAAAGACCTTCAGCGCGCCGTGCGGCCAGTAGCCCGGTGTACCGATCGCGCCGCCCGATCCATTGTGCACGACCACGGCGAGATAGCGCCCGTCGCGCGACAAGGTCAGGTGTTCCGGAGTGACGCCGACTTCCGTGGCCGTGACGGCGCCGCTGCGCAGGTCCACCGCCGTCACCGTGCCGATGCGCGCCTGCCCGCGCACGGGGGTCGTGCCGGCCGGCAAGGCGTTGCCCTGCAGGTTGGTGTTATAGGCATAGCGGCCATCGGGACTGAACGAGACGCCATAGGGCTGTACGCCCGTCGCGATCGTGCTGCCCTCGAGCGCCACAGTGCTGCCGGAAACGGAAAGCCGCATCAGCTGGCCGGCGCCCTGCGCGACGACGATCGCGCTCTTGCCGTCGGGCAGGAAGGCGACGTCGGTCGGCCGCGCCTTGGCCGGCAGCTGGATCTTGCCGGCCGGCGTCAGGCGCTTGGCACTGATCGTGAAGACGGAGACCATGTCGTCGCCAGTGCTGACCACCAGCGCGAGCGTGCCGGCGCGGTTGATCGCGACGCCGCTCGCGCCGGGGCCGGCCTGAACCGTCTGGACCAGTTCCGGCGCGTCCGGCCGGGCGAGATCGATGACGCTGACCTGATCGCTGAGCTCGATCGCTCCCGCCGGCGTCAGGCGCTGCGCGGCGGTAACCAGCGCAAACCCGCTATTGCGGGCGACCGCCACCGCGGCCGGCGGCCCGATCATGCTCGCCGGTGCCGCGACCGTGCCGATCGTCCGGGGCGGATAGCTGCGCAGGTCGATCACCGAAACACTGTCGGCGGTGCGGCCGGCATCGCCGGGGCGGAGCTGCTTGCCGTCATTGGCGGAGACGGCGATCTGCGCCGAAAGCGTGGCGGGCGCCGCCATGGCGATCATCGCGGCGGCCAGGCTGATCTTGGTCCTCATCGACGTTCCTTCTGGTGGGCATTCAGGCCGCGCCTCCCCGGCGCGGCCTGTGATGGTCGTGGGACAGGCTCAGAAGGGATCGGTCCGCTTGGTATAGGCGCGGCCCTTGTCGGCGGCCGGCGAGTCGCCCCCGGTGCAGATCATCACGCCGTCCTTGATCTGGTCGATCACGTCGCGCTCGCCACAGGCATTGAGGAAGCGCAGGCCGTTGGCCTTGGTCGCAGCCAGCACGCGCGCGCGCACGGCGACCATCGCCGGCTCGTCTTCCATGCGTGGCCCGCTGCCAGGCGGCGTTCCGGGCGCCCGCGGCTTGGGCGCGCCGAGCAGGTAGAAGGCGTGGTCGCCCGGGCCCCATTCGGCAAAGGCCAGGCCTGGCGTGCGCAGCGTCGATTCGACATTTGCGTCGGCGCGCGGATTTTCGATCTTCACCCCGAAGATCAGTTCGCCGTCCGGGTTGAGCGGCCAGGGCTCGGCGATCTTCATATACTCGATCGGCGATACGCCCCACACCTGCGATGCCCAGGCCTGGCTGCCATTGCCGCGGAAGCCCTGGGCCAGGCCGGGCACCACCGGCGCGAAGGGATAGCGCGACGCCTCGATCATGATCTTGGCGGCCTCGGGCGATTCGGCATTGCACAACAGGATGCCGTGCACGCCGGCGGCCAGTGCCTGCTGGATCATCCAGGCATTGGCGCGCACCGCGTCGGGCGTGCCCTGGATCGGCAGAGTGACGATCACCGCCGGGGTGCGGTGGCCGGTACGCGTCGGGCCGGCATCGACCAGCCCGCGCATGAATTCGTGCAGCTCTTTGAAATCGAGCGGGCCGTGCTCCATTTCATAAGTGATGTAATCGGCCTTGGTCGCCGCCTGCTTCTTGCCCTCTTCATATCCGCCACCGGAGATCTGGGTGTAATAGACCGGCTGGCCTTTCTGCCACATGTCGATGATGCGGTTGATATGCTTGCCCGTGCGCGTCGTCTTGGTCGGCATCGCCGGCTGAGCGTCCACCGCAAAGGCCTGGCCGGGCGCCTGTTGCGCCTGGGTCGGCATCGACAGCAGCGCGATCGGCGCGGTGGCAAGCAGGATCAACCTCTTCATGGCATGCATCTCCCTTGGTTTTCGGCTCTTTAGGCGAACCCTATAGGATATAGCATGTCACGCGATCGGCGCGCGCGCAATGGGGCCATGGTCTCAATTGACCGCCTGACGGATTTTTAACGCAGCGCTACGAACCGCGCGAAGCGACGGCACGACAGGCTATCCTGGGATGATCCCCGAGGTACAAAGCTGGCCCGACCTCGCCGGTCGGGCCCGGCCTCAGGCAGCGGCGCGCCGCCGCTCCGCCATCTCGACGTTGAGCATCTCGGCTAGCAGGAACGCGAGTTCCAGGCTCTGCCCGGCGTTGAGCCGCGGGTCGCAATGCGTGTGATAGCGGTCGGCCAGTGACTGCTCGGTCACGTCGATCGCACCCCCGGTGCATTCGGTGACATTCTGCCCGGTCATCTCGGCATGGATGCCGCCCGCGATGCTGCCTTCGGCGCGGTGCACCGCGAAGAAGCCGCGCACCTCGGCCAGGATCCGGTCGAACGGCCGCGTCTTGTACCCGTTCGCGGCCTTGATCACGTTGCCGTGCATCGGATCGCAGCTCCACACCACCGGATGGCCCTCGCGCTGCACGGCGCGGATCAGCCTGGGCAGGCCCGCCTCGATCTTGTCATGGCCGTAGCGTGTGATCAGCGTCATCCGCCCGGGCACGCGCGCCGGGTTCAGCGTGTCGAGCAGCCGCAGCAGCGCATCCGGCTCCAGGCTCGGGCCGCACTTCATGCCGATCGGATTGCCGATGCCGCGCAGATATTCGACATGCGCCGATCCCTCGAAGCGGGTGCGGTCCCCGATCCACAGGAAATGCGCGCTGGTGTCGTACCAGTCGCCGGTCAGCGAATCCTGCCGGGTCAGCGCCTGCTCGTAGCGAAGCAGCAGCGCTTCATGGCTGGTGTAGAAATGCGTCTCGGCCAGCTGCGGCACCGTCTCGGGGTTGATCCCGCACGCGTTCATGAATTCCAGCGCTTCGCCGATGCGATCGGCGGTCTCGGCGAACTTCTTCGCCCACGGGCTGCGGCCCATGAAATCATGAGTCCAGCGATGCACCTGCGCCAGGTTCGCATAGCCGCCGGTCGCGAAGGCACGCAGCAGGTTCAGCGTCGCCGCCGACTGGCTGTACGCGCGGATCATGCGCTGCGGGTCGGGCGCGCGGCCATCGGCGGTGAAGGCGATGTCGTTGACGATGTCGCCGCGATAGGCGGGCAGCTCCACGCCGTTCTGCACTTCGGTGTCGGCCGAACGCGGCTTGGCGAACTGGCCGGCCATGCGGCCGAGCTTCACCACCGGCAGCTTCGACGCATAGGTCAGCACAACCGCCATCTGCAGGATCACGCGGAACGTGTCGCGGATGTTGTTCGCGTTATGCTCGGCGAAGCTCTCGGCGCAGTCGCCCCCCTGGAGCAGAAAGGCCTTGCCGTCGACCACCTTGGCGAGATCCGCCGTCAGGTTGCGCGCCTCGCCCGCGAACACCAGCGGCGGAAAGCTGCTCAGCGTCTCGGTCGCCGCGTCGAGCGCGGCGGTGTCGGGATAGGTCGGGAGCTGTCGAGCTTCGGCTTTGGTCCAGCTGTCGGGGGCCCAATTGGCGGCCATGTCATGCGTCCAGTGATTACGGATTTGGAGCGCCCCCATGCGGGAAAACCGCTTTTGGGGCAATCAAGGAAAACTTTCGACATATTCCTCCCCGGAACGGGGAGGTCGCGCTCACCATTCGCTGAAGAAGCGAAATGTCCCGGCCGCCGGTCCCGTGCGGAGGACTAGGCGGCCGCCACCCAATTACCATGAAAGCCGGGCGGCACACGGTGGGGAATCCGAATGCTCGCCACCGGCGCGGCGGTGAAATCCTGCGCGTCGAGGATCACCAGATCGGTCGTCTCGTTCGGCAGATCGACGACCAGCCCGATCATCCAGCCATCGCCTTCCGCTGCGTCGGCCGAAGCGGGTACGAACACGAACTCCCCGGGATAGTGTCCCTCGCCGAAGTCATGCACGGCGCGCGCGCCCGTCTGCAGATCGTGCCTGAGCAGATAGCTCGCGCCGATGAACGCCTTGTCCGCGTCCGGCAGGCCCATCGTCCAGGCGTAGCGATAGGGCTGGCCGAAATGCCGCTCGTCCGGCCGCGGGAATTCCTGCGGCGTCGCGTCGATCGTGCGCCGCTCGACTGTCTTCGCCACCGGGTCGATCGTCCAGCGCTCGAACCCCTGCGATTTCGCGTCCGGCCCCTGCGTGCTGTCGGCGAACATCGTATCATAGACGCAGGCGTCGAGGATCACCTTGCCGTCAGCCGTGTCGAACGCATTGGCGACATGGAAGATATAGCAGGGATCGACATCCACCCAGATCGTCTCGTCGCCGCGTCCGTCCTTCGGCAGCAGCCCGATCCGCGCCTGATGTTCCGGGTTCCAGCGATAGGGGAAGCTGTGGCCGGCGATCAGCGTCTTCATGGAGAAGGTCACCGGCAGGTCGAGGATCAGCACATAGCGCGCCGTGATTGCGCAATCGTGGATCGACGGGCCGTGCTTCACCGCGATCGGCTCCTCGCGCGTCACCTTGCCCTCGGGCGAGATCACGATGTGGCGTACGGTTTCCGGATCGGTCGCCTCATAGGCGATGGCATGCTGCTCGCCGGTCAGCGGGTCGGGATGCGGATGCGCGGTGAAGCTGCCCGCCAGCGTGTCGTCGAACGGATTATATGTCTGTTCGTCCAGAGTGTCGGACAGCTCGACCGGATAGCTGCCGGCCTCGACCAGCGCGAAGGTGCGGCCGCCGATGCCGATCACATTGGTGTTGACCGTGTCGAAGCCGCCGTGCCGCGGGCCGGGCGCCGCGGGCACATCGAGCGCCTTCGCCACGCGTTGCGAGCGAATCCAGCGATTGCGATACCACAGCGCCTTGCCGTCCCGGATCGCGAGCCCGTGGACCATGCCGTCGCCGGTGAACCAGTGATGCCCGGCGGCATCCGGCGCCGCCGGGTTCGGGCCGATCCGCAGATAACGCCCGTCGAGCACCGCCGGGATCGTGCCGGTCACCGGCAGATCCTCCAGCGTCAGTTCCTCGGCCATCGGTGCGTGGATGCCGGTCAGGAAGGGGTGGTCGCCGACCGCCGCCATGCGCTTGCGGTTGAATTCGGCAACCGCGCCAATGCCCTTGGTCACCGTGCCGCGAATTACGCTCTCGATCATGCTTGCCATGATGCTCTCCAAACCTCACATGTTTATGGCGTTCACATTACGAGTCGAAGGTAACAGTGTCAACATCTGAATCCAGCATCGCGAAAAAGGCCTATCACCATGGCGATCTGCGCACGGCGCTGATCGAAGCCGGCATGACCCTGCTTGAATCGCGGACGGCGGACGATCTGTCGCTGCGGGAGGTCGCGCGGGCCGTCGGCGTCAGCGCGACGGCGGTCTATCGCCATTTTCCGGACAAGGGCGCACTGATGACGGCGCTGGCGGCCGAAGCGCTGCAGCGGCTGGCCGCGGCACAGCGCGCCGCCCAGGAAGCGGCCGGCGGCGGCATGGCGGGCTTCAGCGCGACCGGCGCTGCCTATGTGCGCTTCGCGCTCGCCAATCCGGCCCTGTTCCGGCTGGTCTTCGCCAATCCGGGATCGATCGCCTTGCACGCCGATAAGCCGGAAGACGATGCCATGTCCCTGCTGCGCGCCAATGCCGCGCTGCTGGCGGAAGGCAAGGGGGGTGATGCGCAGGTCATCGCGCTGCAGGCCTGGGCGATCGCGCATGGGCTCGCCATGCTGATGCTCGACGGCCAGGTCCCGGTCGACGATGCGCTGATAGAGCGCGTCATCGATGTGCGTGCGATCTCATAGCTGAGGGCCCGTACGAACCGGTCCACGCGCCATGTCGCTCCCTCGACGCGCGCGGCAAATCGCCGCACAAGGTCGGGTGATGGAGAATCTCGCGGATGGGCTGGCGGCATTGCTGCCGAGGGCGGAAGGCAATCCGCCAGCGATGATTCAGCTTGCGGGCCTGATGCGCAAGGCGGGACAGGTCGAACAGGCAATTGCCCTGTGCCGCGGCGCATTGGCGCTGGCGCCGGACGATGCGGAACTGGCAGCGCGGGCGCGGGCCTTGTTGAACGGAGACGTGCCGAACTGGCACTTCACGATCGTGGCCGATGCGGCACGCAATGCCGCCTATGACGCGGCGTTGCGCCGGGCGATCAGGCCCGGCATGCGCGTACTCGAAATCGGCACCGGCACCGGCATTCTCGCGATGATGGCGGCGCGTGCCGGCGCTGTCGTGGTCACTTGTGAAATGAATCCAGTGGTCGCCGATGCGGCGCGGCGCATCGTCGAACGCAACGGATATGGTGACGCGGTGCGCGTCTTTTCCGGCCATTCGGACAAACTTACCCTCGACGAGCTCGGCGGACGCGCCGATCTTCTGGTTTCGGAGATCGTCAGCAACAATTTGCTGGGCGAAGATGTGCTCCCGGCGCATGAAAGGGCAATACGGGACCTGCTGAAGCCCGGCGCCCAGGTTATCCCCGCGCGCGGCCGGGTGCGCGTGGCGCTGGCGGAGGATGTGCTGGGCGACACCGGGCGGATGCACATGGTGGACGGATTCGACCTGTCGCTCTTCAACGATCTGCGTGCGCCTGCACGGTCTCATTCCGTCGGCAGCAAACGGATAGAATTGCGCAGCGAGCCCGGCGAGCTTTTCGACGTCGATCTCGGTTCCGCGCGTTTCTGTACCCCGGCTAAAGCCAAGACCAGCGTTCGCGCGGCGGGTGGGCGCGTCAACGGCATCGCGCAATGGATCGCGCTCGATATGGACGAAGTCACGCAGTACGAGAACCGGCCCATGCCCGGCGCCACGTCCTGCTGGGACATGATGTTCCATGCCTTGCCCATGATCGAAACCGCGCCGGGGCAAGCGATCGCCATCGCCGGGTCACACGATCGTCGCAACCTCACGATCTGGATCGACCGGCCGTAGCAACGGCCTCATTCGTTTCCGCGTTCGACCCAGCGGATGAACTGCCCGACATGGACGGCGCGATCCAGCGCCAGGCGATATGCTGGCATCTGGGCATCCGCGGCGCGCGCATCGCTGGGCCAGTCGGCGATCAGCTGCTTCAGGCGCGGCATGTCGACCAGCCGACTGGCCAGTCGCGAGGCTTCCAGCCGCTCGACCTCAGCTTCGATCAGCGGCCGGCGCGCATTCAGCGATTCGAACCAATCGGGTGCCTGTTCGCCCTTCCGGGTTTCGTCGAGGATCTCGCGCGGCAGGCGGTCGGCGAACAGCTGGCGCGCATACCAGCGGGGCACGCCGTCGCGCAGGAACAGCGTTTCGGGAATGGTGAGGGAAAATTCTATCAGATCGCGGTCGCTATAGGGATCGCGCGTTTCGATGCTGTCGCCCTGCATCGCGATCTGGTCGCGGGAAATCTGCAACTGATCGAATATCTGGTGCGCGCGCAATTGGGCGCTGGTGCCGCGCGTACTGTAGGTCGGATCGAACCCGTCGTCCCGCCATTGCCGGGGCAGGTCGAGCGACTCGACGACATCCGGGTTGAGCAGGCTGAACCGGCTGACGTCCTCCGGCTCGCGCCCGCGCATGCGCTGGAAGGCACGGTGCAGGCCGGGCGGCAGCAACGGGACCAGCCCCAGCCGCATCACGATGCGCGGCAGGCTGCCACCCTCGCTGCGCGCCAGCGCGCGCGCCTGTCGCGCCAATTCCAGCCAGCGCCCTTGCCGCGCCAGGGACGACAGGCAAAACCGTCCATCCCAGCTGAACGTCAGGTTACCCATGATTCCCATCAGCGCCACCCGATGACCGTGCTGGACAAGCCTGTCCTGGATGCTGCTGAACCAACCCAGATTGTCCACGTTCCGGCACGGCATGGGCATGACGGTCTGGAAGAAGCGCGTGGGATCGGCCTGCATCGGATGCGCGGCCTGCGGCGTTACCAGCGTCAGGCGCAGCGCCGGATGCATGCGCGCCAGCGCCCTGACCTTGTCGCTTTCGTCGAGATACCGGTGGTCGCGTAGCGACCGGTCGAGCCCCGGCGGTGGAACGCCGCAATAGCAATCGAGCTCCGCCGACCCGAGGCGCGCGGCGGTGGCGGCCACCGCGCTGGAATCGAAGCCGCCGCTGACGCAGATCGCCGCGCGCGGCGTGTCGCGCAGAACCCGCGTCACCGCACGGTCCATCAATTCGCGTCCGCGCGCGACATAGTCCTCGTCGCGCGTAAAGGGCGGCGCTGCGTCCAGCTTTGGACTCCAGTAATGCCGCTGGGCAATGCCCCCGGGCGTGATGCGCACCACGGTGCGCGACGGCACCCGGCAGACGCCGCGATAGAATGTCGCCTCGCGTTCGCGGTGATTGAGCGCCAGGAAGTTCGCCAGCAGCCGCTCGTCGAGCTCGCACGGCACATCGGGCAGGGCCAGCAGGGTCCCCAGATGCGAGGCGAACGCCACGAAGCCCTTGCCCGCATGGTAGAAAAGGGCGCGCCCTCCCGTGCAGTCGCGAGCAAGGGTCAGCGTTCGCCCGGCTTCATCCCAGTGCGCCATGGCAAACACGCCGAGCAGTTGCGCGAGCCCGGCATCGCCGCGCTGCTCGAAGATAGCGCGCATGTAGGTCGCTTCGCCGATGCGCGACGACATGCTCACGGCGGCGGCGATATCGGCAAGATTGTCGAGCCGGCTGTCCGCCGCGAACAGCGCTCCTGGCGGCAATTCGGCCACTGGGACGGCCTGAGCGAAAACGGCATGCGCCGCGCGCTGGAAATGAAGTCGCCCGCGCTGTCGCTGACCAAGGGCAGAGGCGAGCGCCACTTCCTGCCTGTCCGAGATGGAGGCGCCGTCAAATCGAATCAGGCCGGCAAAGTTGGTCATGGAGGTTCCGGCGAGCCCCTACCGCTGGCTGGCAACGGCACCCACTGCGGCGGTCATTGTGAAGAGCCCGAAGTACCGATGCCGGACGTCGAACAACCTAATCAGGTTCAGAAGCCCGGTAGGGCATTAATGTAGCG
This sequence comes from Parasphingomonas zepuensis, assembly GCF_036663735.1. Classification (NCBI taxonomy): domain Bacteria; kingdom Pseudomonadati; phylum Pseudomonadota; class Alphaproteobacteria; order Sphingomonadales; family Sphingomonadaceae; genus Parasphingomonas; species Parasphingomonas zepuensis. Next base: position 270,182 of record NZ_JAXOJO010000002.1, read on the forward strand.
ATCCTACGAACCGGACGAAGAAGCGTAGAGATCACCTCCGCTACTCAAAAGCCCTTGGGTCTCTATGAACTCAGTGGTGACCGCAGTTGGCGTTTGCCAGGGTGCGCGCGCCGAGGCTTCGATCCTGCCGGCTTCTTCTTTCTCAACCGCCTGCATGATGCCTCCTATTAGCGCTATGATAAGCGATCGGATTTCAGCGGGCTGAAATACGTCCACAGACGAAACGCCATCGCCTGTCTTTTCGTGCTGCTCAGCTAACATGCGCCCACAGCTCGGACAAGCACTGAGGTCAGGTGGGAAGAACCGCGCCCTGGCGGATGAGGATCTCCAGAAAAGCCTGGGTTTCGACGCGGCAGATTTCGGGCGTTACGTCGAAGTCCCGGACCAGTTTCGCACAAAGTGTTTCCAGATCATGGGGTTCCGTGAGAATATCCCAGATTCGCGCACCCATCGCGTTGAGACCCACATAGGCTCCGGTCTCCACGCCCATCATCACGGTTTCGCCGTTCGCCTCGGCACAAATCCATTCGCCTGGTCCGCGTATCATCATCAGGATTGCTCGAACTTCCGATGCGGCGGAGGAGGAGAGAAGGTCAGGTCATAACCGATGGTCGCCATCATCGGGCCGTGGGCCAATTCGATATCGCGCGTCTGGCGAAGGGTCAATTCGTCCCGCCACGCGCCGGCCTGTCCGCGTCTGAAGAAGACGGCGGCCTTGCGGGCGGTTTCGCGAAACCCGGTCCGAGTCTCCTGCGCCTGCAGAGCCCCGAAATTCGCCATCTGGACGGCATGCTCCACCTGCTCTCGTGTCACCGTACGTCCGGCAAACGCCATTGCGTCGCGCAGAATATGTGCGGTGTCGCGCTGAAGGTCTTCAAACCGGACCAAATGCACCGCGATGTCGCGCTGGTTCAGCCAGCCAGCGACATGATCGCTCCAGCGGCCCAATTGCTGATGCAGGTGGCTGGGCAGACCCCGGGAACCGACACCGAAGGCTGCATCCGGATTGTCGAGAAACGTGATGGCCTCGTCGCGGCTGATATGCTTGTGACCGGCCAGCGATGACACCACGTCGCGTGGATCGCGGACGATGAGGATGGCGCCTTTCGCGCCGCGTGCGCCGGCGAGCAGGGGCTCGCCCTGCGGCGTGAGCGAATAGGCGTCGTGCGTCTTGACGAACTGGGTTGTCGGCCGGTTGCGGTGATGGCCCATGTCGGGGTCGGGGCGCTCATGGATCCGCGGCCGCAGGGCTTCGACTTCGGCGCGGGTCAGGATGTCGGAATCGAGCAGCGTGGCATCCTCGAACGGCGCACGCGCGCTGGCAATTGGTGTGCCCAGGCGATTGATGTCGAGCGTGTCGCCGGGTTCGAGATCGAGGCAGTGGATGAGGATACGAAACCAGGTGTTGCCCGACTTGGGATAGGAAGCCAGCCAAACCCGGTTGGTCACGCGAGCAGGCCGTGTTCGCGCCAATGCCCTTCCAGTCCGCCGACAATCTCCGAAATGCTCGCAAAGTCCTTTTGACGAGTGAGCAGGAAGACGCCCGCGCTTTTGGAGATGGCCATGGCGGACTGGAGATACAGCGGTTTCTGATTCATCGCCGCCACCAGGAATGGGCGGTAGGCATTGGCGATGATGGCGTGTGCGGCATCCGCGATATTGAGTTTTGCGATGCCGCTTTGACGCGACGGTTGTGCTTCGCCGAGCATGTAGACGGCACCGATCGGCAGCGTTTCGCCGATCGAGGATCGCGGCGTGACATAGTGTTTGGAAATGCCGTCGCGGACGGTCTCACCCAGGCAATCGGTCAGCCCGAGTGCATCGGCCGCCTCCTGCCAGAGCTTCAATTGCCGGCCATCGCTGTGGGTTACCGGAGTGCCCTCGCCATCGCGCCCGATAACGCTGATGTCGTCATTGAGCAGCGCGTACCCGGCAGCGCCGAGCGCCGCCGCCATGGTGGACTTGCCCGCCCCAGACCTCCCGCAGAACAGCACCGCCTTACCGCCGACGTTGACCGCGCTGGCGTGCAGCACGGCCTGCTCGCGCTGGTGCAGCAGAATGCCGAACACGGTGCCGGTCGCGAATAGGGCAATGTCCGACGGTCGCCCGTGATAGGGGTCGAAAAGAACCTCGCGTCCCGCCTGCAGCAGGAAACGCGCGACTCCCGGGACCCGCAACAGGAACTGATCGCCTGCGATCTCCCAGGTAGGACCGGAGGCGCTGGGATGCGGCAATGTCTCCGGCACCAGCCCGCGTCGGATATGAATATCGGCGGACGACGCGCTGGTCGCCATGGCGGTCATTTGTGGCAGCGGAAGATCGCTGCCGACCGTCAGCCCCGCAATCCTGAAGTACTGCACGGCGGTCTTCTTCGCTTATTGGGGGCGGACCCGTCGTCGAGTAGCGCAGGCTGGTCCCGGCGCATAGCCACGCTCGTGCGCCCCATCGAAAAGCTGCAGGACGCTCAGTATCCAGCCTCGAGATCCACCACGTTCCGCATCGTTTCGCCCGCCATGAACGCTGCCAGATTCTCCAGGAACAATGCCGCGGCGCGCGGGAACATCCTGGTCTGGCTCCGCCCCGAAAGATGCATCGAATGAATCGTATTCGGCGCCCCCCACAGCGGATGCTCGTGCGGCAGCGGCTCGGGGCTCACTGTATCGAGGAACGCACCCGCGATCCTGCGCTTCGTCAGTGCTTCGATCAGCGCCTCCTGATCGACCATGTCGCCGCGCGCGATGTTGACCAGCCAGGCGCTGCTCTTCATCGCCGCCAGTTCGTCGGCGCCGATCATCGCCTTGGTCGCGTCGGTCGACGGCGCGGCCAGGATCACCCAGTCATGCTCGCCCAGCGTCGCGCGCCACTGATCGGGCCCGAGCGTCCCGTCCCGTCCCGACCGCGTCACGCCTGTGACCGTGATGCCGAACGCCTCCAGCCGCGCACCGATCAGCGCTCCGATCGTGCCATAGCCGATCACCAAAGCGCTGGTCTCGAACAGCTCGGTCTGCCCCGGCGCCGCCTGCGGCCATTCGTGGCGGTCGGCGATGCGCACGACTTCGTCGAAGCGCTTGGCCGCGACGAGCACGCCCATCACGGCATATTCGGCGACCGCCAGCGCATTGATCCCGGCGCCGTTGGTCAGGGTCACGCCGCGCGCCCGCAACAGGTCGAGCGGGAAGGCGTCGAGCCCGGCATAAATGGTCGAAACCCATTTAAGCCTCTCGCCGCGCGCGACCGCCTCGCCGGTCCAGGCCGGGCGCTGCTGGTCGACCCAGGCGATGTCGGCGTCGACGATCATCGCGTTCGCCTCATCGTGATCGCTGAACCAGGCGACCTCCAGGCCGGCCGGCAGCCTTGATTCGAGCAACGGACGGGCGAGCGCTGGGAGAACGGCTTTCATGGCCCAGACCTAGCAGGTCATTTCCCGACCGGGGAGGGGGCTGCCGGCGGCGGCTCGGCCTGCAGGCCGGCGTTGTACAAGTTCCGGTACAACATCCGGAAAAAATGTCAGCGACATGCATGACATTCCTGACAAAACAGCTGTTTACGGGCGAATCGGACCCAACTGGTCGGCGGGCGCGGTTATCCCGTCGTCATGGCATGGCTGGGAATCGAGAAGGCTGATCGTCAGACAAAGAGTCGGGCGAGACCGTCAGAGCGCGGGTTTCCAGTCCCACCCAAGCGGATCGCCGTCCATCACCTCGACGCCGGCTGCGGCGAGCGCGTCGCGAATGGTATCGGATCGCGCGAAATCCTTCGCCGCGCGCGCTTCCTTGCGCTCGGCGAGACGGGCCTCGATCTCCTCCGCGGCAATCGTCGCGTTTGCCGGCCGTACGCGCAGATCCTTCCGCGTCAGGTCGGAAAGCCTGAGCCCGAGCACATCGTCGAACGCGGCAAGCGCCTTGAGCCGGGTCGCCGGCGACACTTTCTTGTCGGCCAGCATCTCGTCCAGCACGGGCAGGGCGCGCGGCGTGTTCAGATCGTCCGAAACTGCGGCATCCAGCGCGTCGAGGTACCGCGTCGCATCGCCGCTCTCGACGCGGTCGCTTCTGGCGCGCAGTGCCTCGGCGGTCATCACCAGCCGCTTCAGCCGCGTGGATGATGCCGCGAGATTGTCGGCGCTGAATTCCAGCTCGCTGCGGTAATGCGCGCTCAGGCACATCAGCCGATAGGCGAGGGGGTGCACGCCGGCATCGACGATCGTCTTCAGGCGCGTGAAATCGCCTTTGGACTTACTCATCTTGCCGGCCGACTCGCCGGGCCCGGATCGCTCGACCAGGAAATTATTGTGCATCCAGATCGTCGCGCCGGTGTCGGCGCAGTCGCAATGCGCCTGGTTCTGCGCGATCTCGTTGGGATGGTGGATCTCGCGGTGGTCGATGCCGCCGGTGTGGATGTCGAAACTGGCGCCGAGGAAATGCTGGCTCATCACCGAGCATTCGAGGTGCCAGCCCGGGGCGCCGCGGCCCCAGGGCGAATCCCATTCCATCTGGCGGTTCTCGCCGGGCGGGGATTTGCGCCAGATCGCGAAATCCTGCGGATGGCGCTTGCCCGCGACTGGATCGATCCGCCCCTCGCGCTCGTCGTCCGCCACGCGCGCCAGCCGCCCGTAATCGGGCACCGTCGACACGTCGAAATACAGGCCGCTCTCCAGCTCGTAGCAATGCGCCGGCGCGATCTTCTCGGCAAAGGCGATCATGCCCGCGATATGATCGGTCGCCAGCGGGAAATGCGTCGGCGTGCGGATGTTGAGGTCGGCGATATTCTCCTTGAATGCCGCGGTGTAATGCGCCGCGATATCCCAGATGCTCTGCGCGCTGGCCTTGGCGGCCGCCTCCATCTTGTCGTCGCCGGCATCCGCGTCGGAGGTCAGGTGCCCGACATCGGTGATGTTGATGACATGGGTGAGGGGGTAACCCTTCCACGTCAGCACCCGGCTCAGCGTGTCGGTGAAGACATAAGCGCGCAGGTTGCCGATATGGACATAATTATAGACGGTCGGCCCGCACGAATAGATGCGGATATTGGCGGGGTCGATCGGCCGGAACGGCTCGAGCGAGCGGGTCAGGCTGTTATACAGGGTCAGGGGCGCGCCGGTCATGCGCGCGCTTTAGCGGGCCGCGGCCAAGCTGCAAACGCCCCGCAGCCGCGGGCGCCGTCCACGCGGGCAGGATTCATGGTATGGCACATGCTGGCCCGGCGATGTTGCGCGCCGGCAACATCCCGGGCCTTGTCGCGGGGCGTTTCGGCTTGAAAACAGGGGCGAGCGCTGGTAGGGGCCTGCCCACGCGGCGCGGACCCCTGTCTGCGACGACCATATTCTATTGATTCGGAGTTCGGCGGGTTTATGCAAATCATCGTTCGCGACAACAATGTTGACCAGGCGCTGCGCGCCCTGAAAAAGAAGCTGCAGCGCGAGGGCGTCTATCGCGAGATGAAGCTGCGCCGTCATTACGAAAAGCCCAGCGAGAAGCGCGCGCGTGAGCGCGCTGCTGCCGTTCGGCGCGCCCGCAAGCTGGAGCGCAAGCGCCTGGAGCGTGACGGGGCGCGGTAAGGCCGCCGGCGCGGGTTGGCCCCACGGGCTGCCCGCGCGACCTTGTCTTCCTCAATCCCGGCCGCCTCATGGCGCCGTGTAAGGGTGCCTCCCGATGTCCACGATCACCGCCGTTCCGCTGCAGCCCGTCAAGCGGGGCGTTCTGGTGTATCTGTGGATCGGGATTCTGATCGCCGTTATCGGCGCTTTCCTGCTGGCGCGGCAGGGCGACAGCTTCCTCGCCCGCAACAGCCGCGCGGCCGACGTCGTCACCACTGCATCGGGCCTGCAGTACAAGGTGCTGACCGCCGGCAAGGGCGGCCCCAAGCCGACCGACAGCGACGTCGCGCTGGTGAATTATGAAGGCAAGCTGCTCAACGGCACCACCTTCGACAAATCGCAGCAGCCAACCCCGATGCCGGTCGCCGCAGCCGATGAGAAAACCGGCCGCCAGGGCGTCGTGCCCGGCTTCTCGGAAGCGCTCAAGCTGATGTCCAAGGGCGCGAAATACCGCTTCTGGATCAAGCCGAGCCTTGCTTACGGCAGCAAGGCGGCTGGCCCGATCCCGGCCAACTCGGTGCTGGTCTTCGATCTCGAGCTGCTCGATTTCCTTCCCGAATCGGTGATCCGTCAGATGCAGGCCCAGCAGCAGCAGATGCAGGGCGCGATCCCGCCCGGTGCTGGCGGGATCCCTGGCGCTGGTGCAATCCCCGGCGGCCCGCCCCCAGGTCAGTAATATCGCTTACTCCGCACGACCGGCGATCGTGCCGGCCGTGGCGCCACAGCTTCCAGGAATATCCCGATGGCCACCACTCCTCCGCTTCCCAAGAAGCCGTTCAATCCGCGGCCGTTGCTGTACGTCCTGGCCGGCGTGGTTCTCGGCGTGCTGCTCACGCTGCTCGCGATCCAGGGCATGGCGTACTGGCGCACGCAGAATGATCCTGCGGTGGTGTTCCTGAAGAAGAATCGCGCCGACAAGACCGTGGTCGAGACCGCGTCGGGCCTGCAGTACAAGGTGCTGACCGCCGGCAAGGGCGCCAAGCCCGCCGATACCGACGTCGCGCTGGTCAATTACGAGGGCAAGCTGATCGACGGCACGACCTTCGACAAGTCGCAGCAGCCGACGCCGATGAAAGTGAACGAGGTCGTTCCCGGCTTCTCCGAGGCGCTGAAGCTGATGCAGAAGGGTGGCAAGTACCGCTTCTGGATCAAGCCGAGCCTGGGGTACGGCGAAAAGACCACTGGCCCGATTCCGGCGAACTCGGTGCTGGTGTTCGACGTCGAGCTGCTCGATTTCCTGCCCGAGGCGGTGATTCGCCAGATGCAGCAACAGCAGCAACAGCAGCAACAGATGCAGATGCAGGGCGCCATGCCCCCGGGCGCCGGCGCACCGCCGCCATCGGCCGCACCCGCGCCGAAGAAATAAGCCGGTGTACGCCGTCCGGCTTCGCCGGGCAGCCATGCATCGGCATGGGGCGACCTGGGCGTTTGGTCCACTTGCCCCAGGGTCGGATCGGGAGCAGAGCTGAGCGAACCAGGGGGAAGCGCCCATGTTCGATGCCATCGATCCGATCGTGCTGGCCCGCGCTCAGTTCGCCTTCACCGTCAGTTTCCATTTCATCTTCCCGTCCTTCTCGATCGGGCTCGCGAGCTATCTCGCCGTGCTCGAGGCGCTGTGGCTGCGGACGGGCAAGCAGCTTTATCTCGACATATTCCGCTTCTGGCTGAAGATCTTCGCGGTGGCTTTCGCGATGGGCGTCGTGTCGGGCATCGTCATGTCCTATCAGTTCGGGACGAACTGGGCGGTGTTCTCCGACAAGACCGGCCCGGTGATCGGGCCGCTGATGGCCTATGAAGTGCTGACCGCCTTCTTCCTCGAGGCCGGGTTCCTCGGCGTGATGCTGTTCGGCATGGAGAAGGTCGGCCGCAAGCTGCACTTCGCCGCGACCTGCCTCGTCGCGATCGGCACGACCATCTCCGCCTTCTGGATTCTCTCCGCGAACAGCTGGATGCAGACCCCGGTCGGCTATGCGATCAACGCGCAGGGACAGTTCGTCGTGGCGGGGTCGTGGGCGACCGTGATCTTCAACCCCAGCTTTCCCTATCGCCTCGTCCACACCGTGATCGCTGCCTATCTGACGACCTCCCTGGTCGTGGGCGCGACGGGCGCGTGGCACCTGCTGAAGAACCGCGAGGACCCGCATGCGCGGAAGATCTTCTCGATGGCGATGTGGATGGCGGCGCTCGTCGCGCCGATCCAGATCTTCGCCGGAGACGCGCACGGGCTGAACACGCTGGAGCATCAGCCGGCCAAGGTTATGGCGATGGAAGGGCATTATCGCAGCCATCCCGACGGCGCGCCGCTGATCCTGTTCGGCATTCCGAACGCCAGGGAAAAGCGGATCGATTACGCGGTCGAAATCCCCAAGGCGTCGTCGCTGATCCTGAAGCATGATCTGAACGCGCCGCTCGCCGGCCTCGATACCGTGCCGGCCGATCGCCAGCCGCCGGTCTGGATCGTGTTCTGGTCGTTCCGGATCATGGTCGGCCTCGGCTTCGCGATCTTCGGGCTTGGCTTGTGGAGCCTGTTCGCGCGGTGGCGGGGCAAGCTTTACGACTGGCGCTGGCTGCACCGCGCCGGCATCGCGATGGGCCCGGCGGGGTTCGTCGCCGTGATCGCGGGCTGGGTTACCACTGAAGTCGGGCGGCAGCCTTGGACGGTCTACGGCTTGCTACGCACGGTCGACAGCGCGTCGCCGCTCGCGGCCCCAGCCGTCGGCGCCTCGCTGATCGCTTTCGTGCTGGTCTATTTCGCGGTCTTCGGCATCGGCACCTGGTATATCCTGAAACTGATCGACAAGGGTGTGGAGCCCGGCGAGCCGGACATCATTGACGCGCCGATCCGCACAGCGGGCATAGCGCCGGCACCGGCCAGGGATATCGCGGGGAGGGCGCCATGAGCTATAATTACGATCTGGCGATGGTCTGGGCTTTTCTGCTCGCCTTTGCCGTATTTGCGTATGTCGTGCTCGACGGCTTCGATCTCGGCATCGGTATCATCTTCCCGGCGTTCGCCGTCGGGGAGGAGCGCGACGTGGCGATGAATGCCATCGCCCCGGTGTGGGATGGCAACGAGACCTGGCTGGTGCTCGGCGGGGGCGGGCTGATGGCTGCGTTCCCGCTCGCCTTTGCGGTGCTGATGCCGGCCTTTTATCCACCGATCATCGCGATGCTGCTCGGCCTGGTGTTCCGCGGCGTCGCCTTCGAATTCCGCTGGCGCGATCCGCGGCATCGCGGGTTCTGGGATTTCGGCTTTACCGCCGGTTCGATCGTGGCGGCTCTGGCGCAGGGCATCATCCTGGGTGCGCTGCTGCAGGGCGTGAAGGTTACGGGGCGCGGATACGGAGGCGCCTGGCTTGACTGGCTGACCCCATTCAGCCTCTTGACTGGAGCCAGCGTCGTCGCGGCCTATGCCCTGCTCGGCAGTACCTGGCTGATCGCGAAGACCGAAGGGAGAGCGCAGCAGCATGCCTATCGCCTCGCGCGGCGCTTCGGCGTAATCACGCTGGTCGCGATCGTCGCGGTCAGCGCTGCGACGCCGTTCCTGACTCACGACTATTATTCGCGCTGGTTTCAGATGCCCGGTCTGCTGCTGACGGCGCCGGTGCCGGTGATGGTCGGCATCCTAGGCCTGTTGTTCTGGCGGGCGCTTGGCCGTGAGGCGCCCCATGCCCCCTTCCTGCTGACGCTGGCGCTGTTCGCGCTCTGCTTCGTTGGGCTGGGCATCAGCATGTATCCCTTCATCGTGCCCGATCGGATCACGATCTGGGATGCCGCTGCGCCCGCCTCGTCGCAGGCCTTCATGCTGATCGGGGCTGGCGTGATGCTGCCGCTGATCCTGGCTTATACCGGCTGGGCCTATTGGGTGTTCCGCGGCAAGGTCGGCGCGCACGGCTATCATTGATGGCCGACGAAGCGGGCCCCTTGTGGAAGCGGCTGGCCTGGATGGCGGCGATCTGGGCGGCGAGCGTGCTCGCGCTCGGGATCGTCGCGATGCTGCTCAAATGGTGGCTGAACGGCTGAAATCCGAATTCCTCCGGAAGGCGGGGGCCATGCTAATTCGATGACATGGGAGAGGTGGCTTCCGATCGGAACGAGGATGCGCATTTCATAACGCTCGACGTCCTGCGCTTTCCGGTGATCGTCCTGATCGTCTATCTCCACGCCTGCGGCTTCACCGCCAATTCGCCGATGGGAAGCGTGCGCTGGCGGCCTATCGGGCGCTGCAAAGACGGCGCCTGGACTCCTGCGCTTTATGACGGGCGGCAGGTAAATCTTTGGGGTCAGCGTGATCTCGGCACTTCCATTTCAGTCGGCGCCAGATTAGGGGCGGAAAGGCAAAGAACTCGTCCGATGCCACGCCATCGCCTCCAGCTACAGAGAGAGACAAGATGACGATCAAGCCGCTGCGCAAGGCCGTATTTCCTGTAGGCGGTCTCGGCACCCGCTTTCTGCCAGCGACCAAGGCGCTGCCGAAGGAGATGCTCCCGGTCGTCGATCGCCCGCTGATCCAGTATGCCGTTGACGAGGCATTGGAAGCAGGCATCGAGCAGATGATTTTCGTCACCGGGCGCGGCAAGTCCGCGATCGAGGACCATTTCGATATCGCCTATGAGCTCGAGGCGACCATGGCGCAGCGCGGCAAGTCGCTGGAAGTGCTCGACCAGACTCGTCTCAAGCCCGGCGCGGTCGCTTATGTCCGCCAGCAGGAGCCGATGGGTCTCGGCCACGCCGTCTGGTGCGCCCGTGACATCGTCGGCGACGAACCCTTCGCCGTGCTGCTTGCCGACGATTTCATGGTCGGCAAGCCCGGCTGCCTCAAGCAGATGGTCGAGGCATATATGAAGGTCGGCGGCAACATGATCTGCGCGCAGGAAGTGCCTGACGATCAGACGCATATGTACGGCGTGATCACGCCGGGCAGCCGCGACGGCGCGCTCACCGAGGTCAAGGGACTGGTCGAGAAGCCCAAGCCCGGCACGGCGCCGTCCAACCTGTCGGTCATCGGCCGCTACATCCTGCAGCCGGAAGTGATGCGCGTGCTGGAAACGCAGGAAAAGGGTGCCGGCGGCGAGATCCAGCTGACGGACGCGATGGCGCGCATGATCGGCGACCAGCCGTTTCATGGCCTCACCTTCGACGGCCGGCGCTATGATTGCGGCGACAAGGCGGGCTATGTCCAGGCCAACCTCGCCGTGGCGCTGGGCCGTTCGGATATCGGCGCGGGCGTGCGCGCCTTCGCGGTCGATCTGTTGCGCTGACGCCGTCCCACGCTGAACTGAAGGGGCAGGGGCCAGTCAGCCTGCCGGGGCGGGGCCGTCAGATCGCGTGATAGTCGCGATGCCGGTTCACGAAACGATGTACGCCCACGTCAAGCGCGATGGACGGCTCGAAAACGATGTAGCGCCTCGCGGGCCGCACGCCGCGTCCGCTAACCTCGCCTGTCTGATTGGCTGGACATTCAGGCATCAGGGATCTGAGCGGCGTCCACTCCAAGGGGGCTCTCGTATAAAATACGTGGGACTTGGGGCGCCGATTGTCGGTCAGGCGCGGGCGAATCCTTTGGACCGCACAGGCATCTTGCCGTCGTTGGGAGAGTCGGGGGGAGAAAAGACGAGGGCCCAATACGAAAAAGGGCCGGACTTTCGTCCGACCCCCAAATTCCGTCGATCCTGCGAAGCTTACGGGCTGGCAGGGGTCGAATCGTCGTTCTTGATGCCGAAATAGAGGCCGAGGCCCGCAGCAATGATGCCGAGGCCGAGAACGACCCCACCGCCGCCGCCGCCGCCTGCACCGGTATCATCGGTGCCGCCATCCTGAGCGAACGATTTCGGCGCGGTCGCGCAGCTGGACGCGCTCACCGAAAGCACCGACGTCGGCGCCATCGTGTAGTTGCAGCCCGGGAAAGCGACCTTGGCTTTGGCCTGGCCACGCGTCACGACGCGATCGCCAGCGTAGAGCGACTGACCGGCAGTCGCCGGGATCAGATTGCCCGCACGCGAGACGAAAGTGCCCTCGCTAGCGGCCGTCAGCTTGCCGACGGACTGTTCAGCACCGGCGAATAGCGGTGAAGAAAGGCTCGCCATGATGATGGCGGCGGTTACCCGCGAAAATTTCATTATCAGTCTCCTCCTGAACCGCTTGGAAGTAGGCTCACCCATTTCGATTAGCGTTAAGCCCGGATTTTGTCCACCCAAAACGTTTGCATTTGCACAACTCTCTCGACGTGATGCGACAACACCACAGTGGGCTAAAGGTTTCATCCGGCAGCGGATCGTCGCGCCATGTCGCGTTTTTACTAACGGCGGGTTAATGCGCAAGCGCAGCGGAAGGGCCGCGCCGCCGGCCGGACGCGATTCGGGATGGGCGCGGTTTTCCGCCAACGCGGCGCTCCGGCGGCTCACAGCGCATCACGGCAGGCTATGCTATGAAGGCGCGCCTGGGACGCCGGACGGGAATGCTGTGGTCGCCCCGCGCGGTTGGGGATGATATGATGTGAGCGCCGCTCCTCTCTCCGCCGGCGCTACCCTATTTGCAGAGAATATGTTCGCAGTTGCGGGAGGTGGCTGGATTTGGACTCGATTTTGGACCAAGGACGGGTCTGGCAGCGCAGATGATGTCGGTGGCGCACCGCTGGTATTGATGGCTGGAGCGTAAGACTATGGCGATTGTTTCGGGGCGAAGGGACCGGACCTGAACCATGCTGATGCAACGCAGCCTTTCCAGCCTCGTCGGCAACATGCGGTGGATTGCGTCGTTGCGGGTGCAGCTGGCGGTGGAAATACTGCTCGGCGTGCTCCTCCCCTTCGCCGCACGCTACGGTTTTCATATCAATTACGATCATCACCCCTCGGCTCCGGCAAGCTTGGTGCTGTCGTTCTGCAGCGTTGTCGCCGCGACCTTCCTGGCCCGGCGGATCGGCGGCTTTCCCGGCGCACGGACCTTCATCTACGTGCTTCCCAGCTTTTCCATCTCCTTCGGCCTGGCGATCCTCACGGCGATCACCCTGCGCCTGGACTATAACCGCACAGTCCTGATCGCTAGCTTCACGCTGAGCGTCGCCGCTGCCTATGCCCTGGCTTATCTCAGCGCGCGCGGGGCGGTCCGACGCTTTCATGTGGTGCCGGGAGGCCGGACAAGCTTTCTCGACGACATCGATGGGGCGGAATGGCTGCCGCTCGTCCACCCCGTCGTGCCGGCCGGGCGCGACGTGATGATCGTTGCCGATCTGCACCATGATCTCGAATCGTCCTGGGAGCGCATGCTGGCCCAGGCCGCGATCAATGGCGTGCCGGTCTATCATGTGAAGCAGGTGCGCGAATTGCTCACCGGACGCGTCCAGATCGAGCATCTGTCGGAAAACAGCTTCGGCTCACTGCTTCCGAATCTAGCCTATCGCAAGGTCAAGCGGCTGATCGATCTCGGCGCCTGCCTCGTCGTGCTCCCTGCGCTGGCGATTGCGATGGTGCTCATCGCGATCGGTATCAGGCTCGATTCGCCGGGCCCGGTATTCTTCCGCCAGCAACGCATGGGGTATCGCGGACGGCCGTTCACGATGATCAAATTCCGCTCGATGAGCCATTGTTCGGAAGCGACCGATCATGCGGTACGGCGCAATAACGCGATCACCCTGGCCGATGACGATCGGATCACCCGGCTCGGCCGCTTCCTGCGGCGCACCCGCCTGGACGAGTTGCCGCAGATCCTGAACATCGTCGCCGGCGACATGAGCTGGATCGGTCCGCGACCGGAGGCGATGGACCTCTCGACCTGGTACGAAGCGGAAATTCCCTTCTATTCCTACCGGCATATCGTGCGTCCCGGCATCACCGGCTGGGCCCAGGTCAACCAGGGTCATGTCGCCGATCTCGTCGAAATCAATATGAAGCTGCAATATGACTTCTTCTATGTGAAGAACTTCTCCGCCTGGCTGGACGTGCTGATCACGATGCGGACGGTGGTCGTGATGCTCAACGGCTTCGGTTCCAAATAGCCCGCCATGGCACGCGCATCTTCCGGGCAAGACGGGGCGCGTGAACGCGCCGGTCGGCGCATCGTTTTCGTCAACCGCTTCTACGCCCCCGATCATTCGGCGACCGCGCAGATCCTGACCGACCTGGCCGAGTTCCTGGCAAGCCGTGGGTGGGCGGTGACGATCGTCACCAGTCGCCTGATCTACGGCACCGCGGGCACGAGCCTTCCCGCATCCGAGACCATCAATGGTGTGACGGTCACCCGCGTCGCGACGAGCGGCGGCACGAATCTCGGCATGGTCGGCCGGCTGCTCGCCTATCTCACTTTCTATGCCAGCGCGGGCTGGGCGCTGCTGCGCTGCCTTCGCCCGGGTACGATCGTGGTGGCAAAGACGGATCCGCCGCTGATCAGCCTGATCGCGCTGATGGCATGTCGTCTGCGCGGCGCGCGGCTGGTCAACTGGGTGCAGGATCTCTACCCGGAGATCGCGGTCGAGATGGGCATGCGAGCCCTGCGCGGGCCGGTCGGCGGGCTCCTGGCCGGTCTCAGAGATTTCGGTCTGCGCCGTTCGGCGCTCACCGTTGCGATCGGACGGCGCATGGCGGACCGGATCGCCGGGCGGGGCGTCGCGGGTGACCGGATCGTCACCATCGCCAACTGGAGCGACGACGAGGCGATCCTGCCGTCCGCATCCAACAGCCCGGCCTTGCGGCAGGACTGGGGTCTGCCGGCGGACGCGTTCGTGCTTGAATATTCCGGCAATCTCGGCCGCGCGCACGAGGCGGATACACTGCTCGGTGCCGCGGCGCTCCTCGCACACCGTGCCGATATCTGGTTCCTGTTCGTGGGCGGCGGTCACGCACAGACGGAATTGCGCCGCAATGCCGCTGCCGCCGGACGGGAACGTTTCGTCTTCCAGCCTTATCAACCGCGTGAACGCCTGGCCGAAAGCCTCGCCGTCGGCGATGCACACTGGCTGTCGCTTCGGCCAGAATTCGAGGGGCTGATCGTGCCGAGCAAGGTATTCGGCATTGCCGCTGCGGCGCGTCCGATCGTGGCGGTCTGCGATCTCGCGGGGGAGGTGCCGTCGATGATCTCGGGGCCTGGTGCAGGGGTTACTGTTGCGCCGGGCGATGCGCCGGGCCTCGCCGCGGCGATCGCCGGTCTCGCCGACGATCGCGCGGCATGCCGGGCCATGGGGGATCGCGCCCGCAACATGCTGCAGCAGGGGTTCCGGCGCAGTGCCGCGCTGGAGCAATGGGCACAATCGCTTGAGACTCTCGCCGCACGCGATTAGCTGCGGCGTAAGGCACAAAGGCTTGAATAATGTTCTCGCGTTTCAGACAATCCCGCGCTCCGCGCACTGGTCCAAAGGAGTGGCGCGGCGCTTCCGGCGCGCGCGCCTACGCCATTGGAGACGTGCACGGTCGGCTCGACCTGCTCGAACGAATGATTGCGACGATCGACCGCGACCGGCGGGAGAGCGGGCGCGCACGCGATTATCTGATCCTGCTGGGCGACCTGATCGATCGCGGTCCCGACTCACGCGGCGTCATCGAATTTCTGATGCGCTTGCCGACGGACGGGCTGCGGCCGGTGTTCCTGATGGGGAACCATGAGGAAATGCTGCTCCGCGTGCTCGGCGATGAGCCTCAGGCCGTCGCCCAGTGGCTGACCTTCGGGGGATATGAATTCGCGCAAAGCTACGGCGTCGAGGTCGGCAGGCTCGCCGTTCTGGCGCCGGCCGACGCCGCGGACATGATTCGCGCAGCCATCCCGCCCGCGCACCTCGCCTTTATCGAGAGCTTCGCCGACAGCTTCACCTTTGGCGACTATCTGTTCGTCCATGCCGGGCTGCGTCCGGGCAAATGCCTGGAGGAACAGGATACGCACGATCTGCGATGGATCAGGGAGGAGTTCCTCAACGATCCGAGCGATCACGGCTGCATGGTGGTGCACGGCCACACCATCTCGGCGGCGCCGGAGGAGATGGAGAACCGGATCGGTATCGATACCGGCGCGTATCAGACCGGCATCCTGACCGCGATACGGATCGAAGGCGCCACGCGGCGCATGATCGCGGTCGACGAGCGCACGGCGTGAATCGCCAGCAGCGGTGTGGGTAAGCACGGCGATTTTGTGCCGATGCGGTCTGGTGCGACGCGGTGCCAGCCTGTAGCAGCGGCACGATAGGGCCCAAAGGGTAGTCGGCGCCCATCGCCGTCAGAAGATGTTGGCCTCTTTCAAACGGCGAGGACATTACGTGGCAAGACTTTACAACAGCCGCAGGCGCATCATGGTTACCGGCGGCGCCGGCTTCGTCGGTTCCCATCTGATCGATCGGCTGCTTGATCGCGGTGACGAGATATTGTGCGTGGACAATCTGTTCACCGGAACGAAACGCAATATCGATCATCTCAACGGCCACCCGCGCTTCGAATTCATGCGGCACGATGTGTGTTTCCCGCTGTATGTCGAGGTGGACGAGATCTACAATCTCGCCTGCCCGGCCTCGCCGGTGCACTATCAGCACGATCCGGTGCAGACGACCAAGACCTCGGTCCATGGTGCGATCAACATGCTCGGCCTCGCCAAGCGGCTGCGCTGCAAGATCTTCCAGGCCTCGACCAGCGAGGTTTACGGCGACCCCAGCGTTCATCCGCAGACCGAGGCCTATTGGGGCAACGTCAATCCGATCGGCATCCGTTCCTGCTATGACGAAGGCAAGAGGTGCGCCGAGACGCTGTTCTTCGATTATCACCGGCAGCACGGCCTCGAGATCAAGGTTGCCCGCATCTTCAACACCTATGGCCCGCGGATGCACCCGTCGGATGGTCGCGTCGTCTCCAATTTCGTCATGCAGGCGCTGAACGGGGAGCCGATCACCTTGTATGGCGATGGCAGGCAGACCCGGTCGTTCTGTTACGTCGATGATCTGGTCGCGGGCTTCATGGCATTCATGGATACCGGACCCGACGTGTCCGGCCCGATCAATCTGGGCAATCCGGTGGAGTTCACGATCCGCGAGCTCGCCGAATTGGTGATCGAGATGACCGGCTCCAAGTCGGAGCTGGAATTCCGTCCGCTGCCCCAGGACGATCCGATGCAGCGCAAGCCCGATATCAGCCGGGCGCGCGAAACGCTCGGCTGGGAACCGTCGGTCGCGTTGCGCGAGGGGCTGACCAAGACGATCGAGTATTTCGCGCAGCTTCGGAACGGCTGAGGGCCGGCCGCCGTCAGCATGGCAATTCGTCGTAACAGTTTCGTCAACCTGACCGGCAATCTGGTCGGCCTGGTGCTGTTCGCCGCCCTTACGCCGCTCTATTTCCATGTGATCGGCAGCGAGCGCTACGGTATTCTGGCGATTCTCTGGGCATTCCTCTCCTTCTTCGCTGCCTTCGATTTCGGCATGGGCGCTGCGCTCACCTACCGCGTCGCAAGCGAGGCGCGTGGCGATGTGCGCCGGCAGGCCGATTATTTCTGGACGGCGATGGCGATCAGCCTGCCGGTCGGCTTCGTCACCGGTGGGATATTGTTCGGCATGGTCGGCGGCGGTGTCGGTAACCTGTTCAGGCTGAGTCCCGCGGTCAGCGCGGAGATGTTCCATTCGGCGCCCGCATTGCTGGCGATCGGCATCTGCACCGTCCTGTTGTCGACGGGCGGCGGCCTGCTGCGCGGGCGGGAATATTTCGTCACCAATGCGGTGATCGCCGCGCTCGCTCTGGCGCTGTCGATCCTGCTGCCCGTTCTTGCCGCGTTGCTGATCTCCCCCTCGCTCGACATTTTGATCCTGGCGACGCTCGCCGGGCGCGTGATCGTCGTCGTCGCGACGTTCGCGATCGCTCAGATCGTGGTGCTCGCTGGGAGCCGACCCAGCATGTCGCGGCGGTCGGCACGGTCGTTGATCGGCTATGGCGCATGGTCGTCGGTCGGCGGCGTGATCGAGCTGGCCATCATATCCGCGGATCGTTTCATCATCGGTGCGGCGGCGGGGCCCGCCGCAGTCGGCTATTATTCTGTGCCTTCAAGCGCGCTTGCCCGGGTGATGGTCTTCCCGACCAGCATCGGCGGCGCGGCGCTGCCCCAGCTAGCGGCACGGTCGCCGGGAGAGGAGGCGATCCTGGCCCGCAAGATCATCAAGATGGTCGCCATGCTTACCCCCTGCTTCGTCGGCGGCGTGTTTCTTGCCGATCCGTTCCTGCGGCTCTGGATGGGGGCGGCATTCGCTCGGGTCGCGACCCTGCCGATGCAGATCCTGCTGCCAGCCTTCTGGCTCGAAGCAATCGGGGCGATCCTGTTCTACCGTCTGCTTGGGCAGGGCCGGCCCAAGGCGATCGCTGCCATCGCCGCGATCATCCTGCTGCCGTATTGCGCGCTGCTGTATTATCTGGCGGGCCTCTGGGGCGTGCTTGGCGGGGCGGTCGGTTATCTGGGCCGCAACGTGATGTTCATGACGGGCCGGGCGACCCTTACCCGGTCCTGGCCCATGCTGATCGGTGCGGTCGGAGTCGATTTCGCGCTTGTCCTGGCGGCGCTGGTTGCCTGCCTGGTCGCATGGCCGGCCCAGCCGCCATTGGCCGTTGCCGTTATCCTGACCGGCATATCGATTGCCGTTGCCATGAAACGCCGCCCGCCGGAGTTCGACAAGATGGTGAGCGATATAGTCCGGCGGGCCGGCCTTCGCCGGGGGCATGCCGCCGCAGGAGATCACGATGCCTGAGCTTCTCTCGATCCTGTTGGTCGGCTATGCGCATGGCGAGGGGGGCGTCACCACCCACACGCACTGGCTCGCGCATGGGCTGACGCAGCGCGGGCACAGGGTGCGCGTCCTGTCGCCGGTGCCGCCGCGCGATCTGCCCGAAAGCCCCTGGCCCAATCGCGGCTATGCCGTCGATCATTATGGCGGCGCAAAGGACGCGCTGCGCGGCTTTTCCGCTCTGGGCAAGGATCGATTCGACGTCGCGGTCGTGGCCGGCACCGGCTGGAAAGCGATGGGCGGGGTGCTCGCCAATCGCCGGATCAAGCGCCGTATCTTCTTCGAGGTGATGAGCGGCGATGCCAGGGGGCGGGTCGATCCGCGCCGCCTGGTGCATGCCGGGTTCGATGCGATCGTCAGCCTGGCGACCAGCGTGGACGAAACCGTCTGCCGCGACTTCCACTGGCGGGGCAAGCGCACGATCATCCAGGCACTGCCCGAGCCGCTCGAATTGCAGGCCGACATTCCCGATCGCGGTCTCGTCGCTCCCCCGGCGGGCAAGATCCGCGCCGTCTATTTCGGTCGGATCGTCCCACACAAGGGCGTCGGCTTCCTGGTCGATCAATGGGCAGCGCTGTCACCCTATCTTCAGTCGCTGGATATCTACGGCACCGGCGACGAGCGGGCTGTGCTTGAGCCGAGGATCGCCGAGCTCGGCCTCGCCGATGCGATCCGGTTCCACGGGCGCTATCCGGACGGACAGGGCTATGCCGATCTGCTGCGCCAATTCGATCTCCTCCTCCTCCCTACCGTGGGGCAGGAGGGCGGCCCGCTCGTGCTGCTTGAGGCGATGGCGTGCGGCACGCCGTTCGTGGCCAACGGCGTCGGTGGCATCCCGGATTTCGACAACCAGGATTGTCGGGTCACCAGCGGCGATATCGCTGAATTCGTGCTGGCCGTCGCCGACATCGCCGGCGCGATGACAGCCGGCCAGATCGACGGATCGCGCCTGCAGCGCCATTATCACGATCACTTTTCCTACGAAGTGCTCGTGGGCAAGTGGGAGGCCTATTTTCATTATCTGGTGAACGGGGCCTAGCAACCCGCCGGCGACCGGGTCGCGGATTATTTGCTCGCAATCTCGCCGCGCTTGGCGGAAACGCTGCGATCGGCGCCTGGGCGCGAGAAACGGCGCGATTGGCGCGGCCAAGGGGTGATCGGCAGTGAAGCAGGCAGCGGTACTCGGGGCAGCGGGATTTGTCGGTCGCCATACCGCCCGCGCGCTGGCGGCGGCAGGATATGAGGTGGTCGGCATCGGACACGGCACCTGGCAGCGCGACGAATGGCGCGAATGGGGCCTGCGCGAATGGCATGTGGCCGATATCGGCATGGAAGCCCTGCTGACCTATGCCGGCGAGCCCGAAATTCTCGTCCAGTGCGCCGGCAGCGGCTCAGTCGCCTTTTCGATGACTCACCCGGCGCAGGATTTCCGGCGTAGCGTCGATTCAACGCTGGCGGCGCTCGATTTCGTTCGCTTGCACGCGCCCACATGCCGCTTTGTCCTGCCGTCGAGCGCCGCGGTCTATGGCACGGCGGAGCGCATGCCGATCGCCGTCACTGACGCGCTGCGGCCCGAATCGCCGTACGGCGTGCACAAGACCATCGCCGAGGATCTGTGCCGGTCCTATGCCCGCACCTTCGGCGTCCGCTCGGCGATCGTCCGGCTGTTCTCGGTCTATGGCGTCGGCCTGCGCAAGCAGTTGCTGTGGGACAGCTGCACCAAGCTGACGCACGGCGAAGGGCGGTTCGCGGGCACGGGGGAGGAGTTGCGCGACTGGCTCGACGTGCAGGATGCGGCTGCGTTGCTCCTGGCCGCGGCTGACCGTGCCGGCACCGATTGCCCCACCGTCAATGGCGGTACCGGCCAGGCCGCAAGCGTGCGGACCATCGTCGAGGGGCTGGAGCGGGAACTCGGCGTCGCCACGCCACCGGTGTTCACCGGCGAGCGCCGCAGCGGCGATCCGATCGGCTATGAAGCGGATATCGCCGAAGCGCTCGCCTGGGGCTGGCGCCCGGAACGGTCGCTGGCCGATGGGCTGGCCGCTTATGCCGCATGGTTCCTCGCCGAGGCGCGTTAGGCGCGGTTACGGTCGCCAATGATCTTGAGCCGGATCTCGTAGAAATATAGCAGCTTGAGAAAGGCGTAGTGGAAGCCCGCGGCGCCATCGAGAAAGCCGAGCTTCAGGAAATAGGTCGTAGCGAAATAGGCCGGCGCGAACCACCAGCGGGTAAGGTTGCGGTATTTGGTGCGCTGGCGCGGCGTCAGCGCGGCCCAGGCGGCATCGCCCCGCGCGACCAGGTCGGCATGCCGCTTGGCTTCCCAGCTGGCATAGGCGTTATGGCGCGCCAGATAATGCGCGATCCCGCGATAATCGAGATGATCGATCGGCGCTGCGATCTCCGCGATCGGGCCCGTCAGCACCGGATGCTCGTGCACCTCCATGTCGAGGTTGCTCCACCGCCGGTCGTCGATCCGCTCATATTGGCCGGCGTCCGGGCGAAACAGCGCCAGCTTGCGCTGCGGCACGCCGTGGCGGAGCACCCGCCCCATGAAATGATTGCTGTAGTTCAGCCAGAAACCGACGGTCGAAGCATTGGTCTCATCGGCCAGCGCCGCGCCGAGTTCGGCGACGAACGCTTCGGTGACGCGCTCGTCGGCATCGAGGAACAACACCCAGGGTGTCGCCGGCGGATGATTGGCGAGCACCCAGTTGCGCTTCTTGGGGAAATCGCCCGACCAGTCGAAATCGATCCAGCGCGCGCCGTGCCGCTCGGCGATCTCGCGCGTTGCGTCGGTACTCCGAGAGTCGACCACCCAGGTCTCGGCAAAGCCGCTCAGCCGGGAAAGACAGGCGTCGAGGTTCTTCTCCTCGTTGCGCGTCGGCACCACCACGGTGATCGGGAGGCGCATCATCGTTCGCCCACCTGCCGGGCCGGGTTGCCGGCGACGACCGTGCCCGCCGGTACGTCCCGCATCGCAACCGCGCGCGCGGCGACAACGGCGCGCGCACCGATCACGACCTCCGGGCCGACGAAGCAATCGGCGCAGAGCCAGGCCTCGTCGCCGACCGTGATCGTCGATCGGACGAGCGGCATGGTCGGATCGCGGAAATCATGGGTTCCGGCGCACAGATGCGCGCCCTGCGAGATCGTCACCCGCTCGCCGATCCTGATGCCTCCGAGGTTGTAAAGCTCGACACGGTCGCCGATCGCGGACCAGTCGCCGATCTCGAGCTGGGACGGCAGGAAGATTCTCGCCGTCGGCCAGATGTGACAATGCCTGCCGATCCTCGCGCCGAACAGCCTCAGCCATGCCGCCCGCGCGGCGTAGAGCGGCCGCGGAATCGCGCGGAAGACGATCCTGCCGAGGCTCCAGGCGATACGCGCGTGCCGCTCCCGCGCCGAATAGCTGGAGATGCCGCGATTGGCCGCGATGTCGAGCCGAGGGTCCGGCGGAGTGTCGTCGGGCATCGTCAGTTGGCCACATGGCCGGGACGCGGGCCGCGGCCGGACAGCCAGGTGAACAGGCCGATATGCTGATCGACGATCCGCTCCCAGGTAAAGCGCTCCTCCACCAGCTTCCGGCCCTTTTCGCCGGCTTTGGCCAGGGCCGATGGCTGGTCGAGATGGTAAGCAAGGGCAGTGGCCAGGCTCTGCGGCGCGGTTTCTACCCTGTAGGCGCCGCCGGCGACGAAACCCTCCGGGATATTGCAGGCATGAGTCATCAGCACCGGCTTGCGATGCGCCCAGGCTTCAAGCACCGTCATCGGCATCCCCTCGCTGTAGGAGGGGAGAATGAACGCATCGCAATTGGCATAGGCGTCCTGCTTCGCCGCGCCGAACAGCGGGCCGGAAAACTCGACATTGCGCAGGCCGCGCTGCTGCGCCATCCGGATCAGGTGCTCGAGATGGTTGCCATCGTCCCAGCCGGCGATTTGCAGGGTCCAGTCGTCGCGGATCGTCGGCGATTTGGCGAGGGCCATGCTCCAGGCCTCGATAAGCTCGGCGATGCCTTTTTTGGGATGGATCCGGCCGAGGAACAGCAGTCTCTTGCGCGACGGGTCGGCTGGCGCCGTAGGGACATAGTCAGCGGCGGGCAGCGAGATGCCGTTGGGAATGACGGCGATCGGCACGCCCAGGCCCATCGCCTCGATCGCATCGGCTTCCGCCCAGCAAAGCGCGCGCAGAACCGCCGCCGATCGCAGATTGGCATTCTCGAAAGCCCATTTTGCGACGCGCTTTTTGAGCTGACTGTTCCGCTGCGCCCATGGGTCGAGCATACCATGGGGCGATATCACCAGTGCCCCGCTGTTTTTGCGATTCCAATGCAGCGCAGCGATGGAAGTATGGTTCCACAGGCCGTGCAGATGCAGCGCGTCATACCCGTGAGTGCTCAATTCATCGCTCAATCCGGGGGCAAAGCCGAAACGCTTCGGGCCGATCGACGGAAAGGCCCGGAGATGATCCACCCGCCACGCGTCCCGTACGGAAGGCAGCCCGGCATCGGCCACGCCATACACCGAAACGCGATGCCCACGCTCGCTCATCAGGTTGGCCGGAAGCCTGACCGATTCGAACAGGCCGCCGGCTTCCGCGCTGAGTGAGGTGGTAAGGATACCGAGGTGCAGCGGGATGGGCGCGGCCGTCATCCTGCCGACATCCTGCGCATGAGGAAGCTGACGACCGCCTTCGCGGGCAGCGACGGCCTGGCGCTGGGTGCGGCCAGTGCGTAACGCGCCGCATTGGCCATTCCCTGGCCGAACCGCTCCGGCGCGCATTCGGCGACCAGCGCAAGGCTCACCTCCCGCATCGCGCTGTCATCGTCCACGTTGGCGATCGTCTCCATTGCCGCGGTAAGAGCATCGCGATCATGGGGAGGAAAGGTGAAGCCGTTCACGCCGTCCCGTACCAACACGGCCGCACATCCGCACCGGTCCGACACGATCACCGGCAGACTGGCCGCCATCGCTTCGTTCACGACGAGGCCCCATTGTTCCACCGTGCTAGCATGCACGAAGCATCCCGCGGTGCCGTAATAGGCCGGGAGTTCGTCATATTGGCGAAAGCCGGGCATATGGACGTGTCGTTCGAGCCCCAGGGCCGAGCGCTGCCGTTCGAGGTCGACACGCAGGTCGCCGTCACCAAGCAGGACCAGGGGCCAGTCCGCGCTGTCGTCATCGCGACCGTGGCGAAACCGTGCATAGGCGTCGAGCATCGTCGCGAGATTCTTCTTGGGAATGAAGCGATTCGACGCGAGGAAATACCGGCCCCGGGCGGCTTCGGGAAGCGGCGTGCCGCCATCGCCGTTCGGCATTGGCGCTGTCCTGGCGATGCCGGCCATCCGCCGGAAATACGCATTGTCGACCGCATTGTAGCCGCGAAAAATCGCCTCTCGCGGCAGGCCGAGCGTGTTCAGATACGCTGCCTGGCCATCATTGGTGCAAAGCCCGGCGGTGAAATATTCGAAGATGCGGCGTTTCAGCTGTTCGGTGCCCCATTTCCGTTCGAAATCCCACGGATTCGTCTCGGACATCGCGATAACCGGAATGCCGCGCGCAACCGCCCAGCTGGCGAGCGCGAGCGCCATTTGCGACGACCATCCCGGCACTGCCACCGCATCCGGCCTGAACGGCGCGACCTTCGCCTCGATCGCGGCGAAGACATCGTCCGACCGCGTGCCCTTGCCGTCGGGGCTGAGCACGACGCGCGCGAGATTGGCGGGGGCTTCGGGCGAGTCCCAGGCATAAAGCGCACTGGTCGAGGCGCGCTCGATTGCCAGAACTTCGACTTCCCTGGCCGCCGCGGCGAGGCGGGCGATATGGTAGGGGCCGAAATTGTCGAAGGCGATCGCTACGCGAATTTGGCCGCTCCTTGCATATCGAGGCTGGTATCGCGGTTCCCCGGCAACCGCGAGCGAAACTTGACGGGCATGGACTGGCTCAGCCCAATCCGGCCAGGTGGCCGCGCAGCGAAACGGCAGCCGCTTGCCACGTGAATCGCCGGCCGCGTTCCAACCCGCGCGCGGCAAGCGCCGTCCGGGCGGCGTCGTCATTCAGCAGGCCGTCCAGCGCTTCGACATGGCGATCCGGCGCGGCTGGATCGGCCAGCAAAGCCCCGTCGCCAGCCACCTCGGGGATCGAAGACGACGCGCTCGCCACAATTGCGGCGCCACAGACCATCGCCTCGGCCACCGGTATCCCGAACCCTTCGTACAGCGAGGGAAACCAGACCAGCCGGGCGGCGTGATACAGGGAACAGAGCATATCGTCGCTGACGAAGCCCGCCATCAGGATCGACGGCCCGATCGCCTCCGCCCGTGCGGCATAAGCGGGATCGCATTGCCCCGCGACGACCAGCAGCAGATCCGGGTGCAACTGGCGCAGGCGCGGCCACGCGGCCAGCGCGACATCGGCGTTCTTGCGGTATGACAAGCCACCGGGCAGCAGGATGAACGGTCGCCCGTCCAGGCCCAGTCGGACAAGCTCAGTTTCGCCCGCCGGGTTGGGCGGCTGGAAAAAGCGTTCCGTCACCCCGTTATGGACGACGCGCAGCCGGTCGCGCATCGCCGGATAGAAATGCGCGATGCGGTCCGCGGAAAATTGCGAGACGGTATGGAACAGGTCGGCCTTGCGCTCGAGCTTGCGGTACAACATCTGCCACTTCGCCTTTTGCCGCGCGAAGCCGGCACCGCGCGGCAAGGCGCTCGGCTCGAAATAGGAGGCATCGTGCAGCGTCACGACATTCCTGGCGCGCTTCGTCGGCACATAGGATTCAGCGGGACAATAGACGATCTCGGCCTCACGCCACCAATGCTCGGCGCGGGGCCGGTCAGTGGCGATCCACAGCGCCTGCTGCCACGACGTGTCGAGCCCGAAGTCCAGGTAGCGATACGCGCTCCACGGCGCTCCTACCTTCGGCAGGATGTCGCGATGGTCGGCCCGGTCGACCAGCAGGCGAATCTCGTCCCGGCCCATTGCCTCCAGCTGTTCGATGATGTTGCGCACCACGCGGCCGGCCCCGGTGGCATTGTGGATCCGGCGCAGATGCACATAGGCGAGCAGCTTCATCGCGGCGTGGCTAACCAATTCTCCAGGGTGATGCCGGATAGCTCGCCCAGCGTGGCCGGCGTCAGGCTTCCGGTGTCCGTCAGGCGGCGCAGGTCATAGCCGGCTTCGGCGAGCATCCGCGCCGGGCCTTCGGCGGCGAAACCCGCCCGCTCGGTCAGGGGCGGACAGACCTCGAAGTAAATGGCTGATGGGCGGATTTCGTTCAGCACGCGGCTGGCACCGCGCAGCACCAGCGTTTCATAACCTTCGACATCGATCTTCAGCAGCCCGATCGTGCCGATGCCATTCGCGGCGACGAA
Organism: Parasphingomonas zepuensis; assembly: GCF_036663735.1. Lineage (NCBI taxonomy): Bacteria > Pseudomonadati > Pseudomonadota > Alphaproteobacteria > Sphingomonadales > Sphingomonadaceae > Parasphingomonas > Parasphingomonas zepuensis. The sequence continues at coordinate 295,871 of NZ_JAXOJO010000002.1, forward strand.
GCTGTCCAGCGTCGTGGCCGGCACCTCGGCGGCATGGTCGTCGCCGCTCCGGGCTATGCTGGCGGTGCCGCGCTTCACGGGATCGTTGTCGAACATCACCGTGCCGTCGGCATCGGACACTGCATAGCGATGGCACGATACTCGGGTCGCGTCGTTTCGGGCGATGTTCGCCTCAAGCGTTTCGAAGGTGGTGGGATTGGGTTCGAACGCATGGATGTCCCGGTCCGGAAAACGCCGCGCGAGCAACAGGCTTACCAGGCCGATATTCGCGCCGACGTCGATGATCGGGCCCGGGCCGAACGGGCTCTCCTCGAAGAAGCGCCGTTCCGCTACATTGATGAAACCCGGGACTGAATGATATTCGGAGAAATTCGCGAAGCCGCCGACCTCGATGCCGTCGAGCAGCCGCCGGGACGGCTTTCCCCCGGTCCGTGCCGAACTGGCGATCCAACCGAGATATTCGGTGACCATATTGGGGTCGCGCGCAAGCCTGGCGGCATTGCGGACCAGTTTCGAACCCTGTCCCGCCATGTCAGGCAAGACCTTCGGACCGGATGTTTCGGCTGTGGTCCATGGTGAAATCCTCCTGTTAACGCGCCTATATTAGCTGGAATTCGGAATGTCGTGACTCATTTTCCGCAATGGCCGCTTTCCGTATCATGGTACCCGCGCGATACTTTCAACCATCGCGCGAGAATTCTCGCAAGGTGCCGACAAAGGCCGCCCCCCAGGCCGCTTCGTCATAGGTCTGGAACTCGGCGCGTGCCGACCGCGCCATGGCATCGCGCCTGGGGCGATCCCCGACGATCGCCAGGATCGCCGCGGCCAGGGCGTCGCTGTCGGCGGGCGGCACGACAATGCCGCTTTCGCCGTCCCGGAAATCCACCCCGGCTTCGCGCGTGGCGACGATCGGGAGGCCGGCCGACATCGCCTCGAGCACGACTCCGGCCGATCCCTCCGCCAGAGAGGGGAAGGCGAGGATGTCGGCACGCAGGAATTCGGCACCCATCCGCTCGCGCGAGAGATGTCCAAGCAGTTCGATATTCGGCGCGCGCAACTGCTCGGCCGCCGCGGGGGTCACGCCGCCGGCGAAGACGAACTGGACTGACGGATCGATCCGCGCGATCCGCGCCGCAGCGAGCGCGAGATATTGCGGCCCCTTGCGCAGTTGCAGGGAGCCGGCAAACAGCACGCGTTTCGGGATAGGCACGTTGGGTTGCGCAAAGGTGAAGCTCGATCCGTATCGCACCAGGCGGCACTTGGCACGGGCTGTCGGATCATAGGCCACGACGTCGTCGATCACGCTCTGGGACGGGCAGAAAAGTCCGTCAGATTGCATGATCATCGCCCTGCTCACCGAATCGAGGAGCGTGGCCTGATCGGGCGAAAACGGCGTCTCGCGCCAGTCGGGAAACCTGGCGACTTCCCGGTTCACTATCCGGTGTGCCGAAGGCATGATGAACACGTCGGAGACGAACTTCGCGCCGTGTGCGACCAGTTCGTCGAATTGCAGCCCGCCGGTGAAATATTGGGAATAGATCACGTCTGCCTCGCGCAGATCACGCGACAGGAACTTCCAACGCTCGGGCTGGTTCGGCGCTCGTGCCTTGGCGAACAGGGCGCTGGGCGCAAGGCTCCGCACCACCGATCCGGGAACGCCGGGGACCACCCGGCGCGATAGCGACTCCATCCTTGGATGCCGGCGTGCGGCCGCGCTTAGCAGGCGGTGGCGGACGGTCCCCTCCGATACCGCGAAATCGGTATAGAGGCGCTGCAATGCACCGGCTTTCTGGAGAAATCGCGCGAGCGCATAGCCGTGCCGGGCACCGGGCTGGATCAACAACGTCCGCATCGCGTGTCAGGTCCTGGCCCGACGATTGCCGGTCCAGCTTCTGGCCTTCACGAGGTGCGCTGCAGTTGCAGGGCCAGCTTCATGCGGTGGGATTCTTCCGCCGTGATCCGGGCATAGCGGAACGGCAGCCACACCACGAGCAGCAGGAAGGGCAGCGCAGCCGCGAACTCCGCGAAGGAATGGGTGATGGCGTGCAATCCGGTGCCGAGCATCGACACGTAGAGATATTGGCCGCGCAGGCCGCCCGCCATCGCCAGGTTCAGCGTCCACCCGTAAAACATGCCGAGCGCAAAAAAGGCGAACACGCCGAAATACCAGAAATCGAGGAACGTGTCGGAAAAGCCTGTTCGCGTTGCGCCGTTGGCAAAGTAGCGGTTGCGCAACGGGTCCTCGCTCGCGGCCTGCCGGAACAACGAATTCTTGGCCTCGCGCCCGAAGATGAAGGATGGGAAATAGCGCGATACCATGGCGTTTGAGATCGTCACGAACGGATAATATTGGCCGATTTCGGTGGCGATCGCGATGTCGGTTACCGCGCCGCTGACCTCCGGCGCCTTCTGGCCCTTGTCGTCGCTGGTCGACTGGTTGATCAGCTCGGATGAGGTCAAGGCGCCGATCAGGCTGGAATCGTTAGTGGACACGTAACCGCGAATGTCGCCAGCATTGTTGACGATGAATGCGCCCACGACGCAACCTATCAGCAGGACGATGCGGGGAGGCGCGGTCTTCCGCACCAGGAACAGGCTGCCCAGGACGATGATCGCGAATTCGAAAATGAATTCCCGCTTCACCGCTATGAGCAGCACGGGCGCGAACACCGACGTGGCGATGCAGAACAGGATCAGCGCGAACCGGTCCTTCGTGCGGAGGTAGATCAGGAAGGTCAGCGCGGCGCCGAACACCAGGCACTGCGCCAGCGTGGCGTAGACGATGATGATGCCGGTCCAGCCGGCCTCATATTTCGTCGATTCGGCCATGCGCGACATCATGATATAGGCAAAGGCGCCCACGGCGATCAGGATCATCGATGCCTGGGCCATGCGCTTCTCGCTGTACATGGAGGCGATTTCGGTCTGTTTCTCGTTCACCCGGTGAATGTTCAGCCCCCGTCCGGTGGCGTAGCCGCCGATCAGGAAGACCAGGCACATGGTGACGTAGTTCCATGCAATCGTCGGATCGAACGTTCCCGCCAGGCCATCCTGCTCGATCGACCAGGCCTGGGGCAGGAACCACACGGCGAGGAACATGCCGACCACATAGGGATATTCGAACACCTTGCTGGGCCAGATGAACGGCACCACGCCAAGGGCGAAGATCAGCCCCGACAGGAGCATCAGCGACATGCTCATGATTCTATCACCCTGCGGATCACCTTAGCTATCGCCGCGAAAGGAAGGCGAGCTCGCCTTCCGCAAGATCGGACCGGACCGCAACGAAATTCGCCTGAATGAAATTGTCCAGCGGCGGCGCATAATCAAAATACTCGATTCTGTCACGTAGCAGGCGGCCGATCCGCATTCCCGGCGTCAGCGCGGCGAAGAAATCGCGCAGGAATGTGCGCGAGAAGATCGACATGTAATTATATTCGAACTGGATCACGTCGATCTGCGCTGAATCGATGATGCTCTGGAAACCCTCGATCACTTTAAGATCATGGCCTTCGGTGTCGATCTTCAGGAAGCGGATCCGCGTGATGCCCCGCTCGGCGCAAACCTCCGCGCCGGTGCGGCGCTCGACCGTGACGATCTCCCCGGGCATCTCCAGCTTTTCACCGATCGTCTCGATCGACGAGAAATGCGAATTGCCCGGCGTGTAGTTGATCTCAACGGTGCCGGCCTGGTTGGACAGCGCATAGGGCAGTATCTCGACGCCCTTGCCCGCGATGTTGGCGGTCAGCTGCGCCCGTACCGGCGGCACGGGCTCGAACGCGATCAGCGTCGCGCCCGGCGCGTTATCCACCACCAGCCTGCTCCAGTCCCCGACATTCGCGCCGACGTCGAGAAAGACGGCGCCGTCGACCGGGGCCCGCTTGGCGATCGTCTCGACCAGCCAGCGCTCGCCATTCAGCTCAATGTCGGTTTCGGCGTTGCTCCACGCCATCACATATCGTCGGGAAAAGATGTAGAGCGCACGGCTGAGCGGCGCGCGCGTGGCTGCATGCCATGACATCAACTGACGGATTTGTTTGGCGACCACGAAACTTCCTAACAAATCCAGGGCGCTAACAGCGCCACCCGGTCGTCCCAGCTTTCCAGATACGGGTGTCGTCCGCTTGTGAGCGAGGTCTTAGCAGAGCTGATCGACCGATCAAGCTGGTCTCCCGGCGACACGACGAAAACGCCGGCCTGGCGCGCGATCTGGTCGCACGCATCGGTCGCGATGATCGGCTGGCCGATCGCGAGATGATCCCATAGCCGCATCGGGGAACAGAAATGGTTGAATTGCGTCGGGGCATAGGGGATCACCGCGATGTCGATACCGGCCATCCAGGCGTGAATTTCGTCATGCGGCTGCGCGCCGAACCAATGGACCTTGGGATTGCCGCGCAGCCGCGCAATCGCACCGTCGGTGTCGGGGCAATCCTGCAGCGGCCCCACCAGGGCCAGCGATCCGACCTCGCTGGAGCCAGCGAGCCGGTCGAGGAAGCCGAAGTCGATCCGGTCGTTGAACACGCCGACGGTGCCGAAGACGGGTCCCGGCAGTGCCGCGAGCGCCTGCGGCCGTGGCGGATCCGTGGTGAACCGCGGCTCTGAGGCATTGGGCGCGACAAGGCAGGCGGCCGGGTCCAGGCCATATTCCGCGATCGCCCGGTCGCGTAATGCGGTGCTCACGAACACGCACAAGGAGGCAAGGCGGCACAGCTCGGCTTCCGGGGCGATCGTCGCGTCGCCGCCCCAGCCGGCATAGCCGCGATAGTCGTCGGAACAATAATAGATGATCTGCGCCTCGCCGCTGAGCCGCTGGGCGATCGGCAGATAGTGGAACGTGGTGAAGATCGCCGTATCGATGGCGCCGCCCCGCGCGCTGGCCAGCGTCCTGGCGCGGTGCGCGAACAACGGCATAGCCAGGATCGAGGTTCGGCTGGCCCAGCCGGGGGGCAGTTGCACCGCGATGTGACAGGGCTCAGGGGGCGGCGCGCCGCGCGGGGAAAAGGCGCGCGGGGCGAACAGCATCGTATCCGGATGGCGGCGCTGCAGCGCCTCGCCGAATTTGCGGCGCCAGATCGTGTTGACGTCGAACTGCGCGATCATGGTGCGGTGGTGCAGGCCGGGCGATCGGGGGCCCGCGGCGGAACGCCGGTGCCGCCGTCCATGTCGATGCTGCTCATTCTGCCTTCAGATGGCGCCCGCCGGCGACGGGTTCGGCAATTTTCACTTCGGGCCGGGGCGCCATCAGGGCGAAGCCGGCTGCGAGGATCGCGGCGATCGCGCTTGTTCGCGCGGGATAATCAACCATGCTGTGGGCAAGGATCGCCGCCGTCGCGACGATGGCGGCGCGTTCGATCCTGTCCGACGATCTGGCAAACCAGATCGTCGCCGCGCGGCGCAGCCACCAGAGCAGCAGGCAGGCGATCAGTACCAGGCCCGGCAGGCCGCCTTCGAGAAGGAATTCGAGATAGTCCGAATGCGAGTGATTCACGAATACCTTGGTCACCTCGCCCGGCGCCTCGAACAGCTTGTATACCGGCACGAAGCTGCCGGGCCCGCTGCCAAGCAGCCAGAAATGGGCGATGGCGCCGGCCACAACCTTGTACATCGCCGGCCGTGACAACTGGTTCTGAGCGAGCATGGGGTCAGTGACGATGTTCGGGCCGATCACGATGGCTGCCGCCAGGGCCGCGATCGTCACGACCGCAATACCGGTCCCGATATAGCGTGCTGGCCCGAGCGAGCGCGGGCGCGCGATTGCCCAGCTCGCGACGGTCACGGGAAGCGCGAGCACATAGCCGGCATAGGATTGGGAGATCGCGATTCCCATCAGGAACATCGCGGCCATCGCAGCGAACAGCAGTTCGCGGCCCTGGCCCTTCGATCCGCCGGCCCGCTCGGAACTCGCCAGCGATGCCACGAACGGGATGGCACACAGCATCAGCGTCGCTTGATGGTTGGCATTGGCCATCAGGCCGACGGGAAGGCCCTGGTTGCTGGTCGCGTAGAAATAGAGCGCGGACGATGGGCCACCGATCAGCTGCGCTACTCCGACGAGCAGCGAGGCGAGGGCCACCAGCGGGATCAGCCAGCGCAGTCCGGCCGCATCGGCTGCGGGCCGGGACAGGATTGCGGCACCGATCGCCAGCGGCGGCAACAACGCGGCCAGATGCGCGATCGTGCCGGCCGGGTTCAACGACAATGGCAGCCAGGGCAGGGCGCTGCCCCCGGCGATCAGCCGTTGCTCGAGGACGTCGCGTCCCGGCACCAGCGTCCACAGTCCGGGTGGCAGGGGCAATAGCTGCAATGCAGCCCAGCCCACCCAGCACAGCACGATCGTGATGAGAAATCTGGCCTGGCCGGATAGCGATACCGTCGCGAAGCGTGTCACGCTGTACCCAAGCACCAGGGTTGCAACCACCTGGAGCACTGCGTTGGCGAGATGGCCGCCGCCGCTCGATCCGCCCAGCACGATGCACAGCGCCATGAATGCCGGGATCAGAACCTGACCGGTCATCGTAGCCTGACGTTGCGGAGCAGCGCGGCTCGATCGGCGAGGGGTGGAGGGGGGGCTCATGACATCATTTCACCAGTTCGACCGCGACCGATTCGATCAACGCATTGCCCGTGCGCGGGAATTCGGTGGGGGATCCCATCAGGGCCAGCCGCTGCGCGCCGCACTTGTCCGCCGGAACGTCGAACTGCGTGGTATAGCGCTGGGGCGCGTCCTTCAGGCCGGAGAGCGGCAATTTCTGCAGTTCACCCGCGCCGGCGCAGGTCACCGTCCAGGCGAGCTGGTTGTTCTCGTCCGCTCCCGACGCGACAACCGAAAGCCGATACCGGCCCGGGGACAAGAGCAGGGTCTGCTCGGTCAGCGCCGCCGGTCCGGTCCCGAGATAGGAAACCGTCAACCCGTGCGGCTTGCTGAACTCGCTCGAACCCTCGCCACCATCGGTCACCTGCCAGTTGAATGGCAATGGACCGGGCAGCTTGTCGAACTGCGGATCATAGACCGGGCCGAGCTTCTTGAGCGACGCTTCGGGCAGGAAATTGATCCACGCCAGATAGGCCCGTTCATATTCCCCGTTCTTGAGCAGCGACTGGAGCAGCGCCGACTGTTCGAACAACACTTGCGTGCGGGCGGAATCCTGCGGCGTCAGCTGATAGATGACGTCGGGCGATACGCCCTGTTTGTTGAGCGCGTAGAGAAAGGAACCCCGCCATTGGGGGTTGGTCGCCAGCTTGCGGGCCAGCGGCGCGTGGCTTGCCGGATCGCGGACGATCGCCGTCATCGCGTCGATCAGGCCGGTGGTGCCGGTCGGGCCGACCCATACGAGCCGATCGAAATGGTCGATGGCGCTGCGATAGTCGCGCGTGCGCAGGGCTCGGTCCATCAGCCAGAGCCGCGCACGCAGGGCACGGCCGTCGCTGCGCACCGCGAGCGTCATGAGCGATTGCGCGCGCGCGACCTCGCCCTTCTTGTCGGCGGCGAGGCCGAGATAGGTCAGCGCCGTGGGGTCGAGCGGGACGGCGGCCAGCAGCCGTTTGGCTTGATCGACATTGCCGAGCGCGATGCTCGGCCCCTTTTCGGGGGCAAGCTCGGTGTCGAGCCCCTGGCGCAACGCGGCGGGCGTTCCCTTTGCGAGCCCGCCGATGCCGTTCGGCCGCGCATCGCTCACCGACGCGCTCACCATGTTGGTCAGGATCAGCGCAAGCCCCGCCGCCACGCTGACGGCGCCCAGGGCTGTGAAGGTGATCCTGTTCCCGCTCGTCAGCGCCATCTCTGTTACGACATGAGCTCGATGCGCCGCTGCCGATCCTTGTCGTTCTCGCCCTTATCGGCGCCATAGCCGTAGCTGTAACCATAGCCATAGCCGTAACCATAGCCGTAACCCTCGAATTTCGGGTTGAACTTGGTCAGGACGACACCCATCACCCGGGCGCCCGCAGCGCGCAGATGCTTGATCGAATTCAACGCCGCCGGGCGACGGATCGCGCCCGATTCGATGATTACCACGGTGCCGTCACACGCGGCGCCGAGCAGCGGGGCGTCCGCCAGGCCGAGGATCGGCGGGCCGTCGACCACGATCAGGTCGAAGCGGTCGCGCAGAATCGCCAGCAGTTTGGGCAGGTTGGTGCTGGCGAGCAGCTCTGCCGGGTTGGGCGGGATCGGCCCGCTCGGCAGCAAATGCAGGTTGGTGATGTTGGTCGACAACAGCTTGGGCTCGGACAGATTGCCGCCCGCGAGCAGGGCGGAGAGGCCGCTGGCATCGCCTTCCTTGGCGGTGAAGGACGGCTTGCGCATGTCGGCGTCGATCAGCAGCACCTTGAGGCCGACCTTCGCGAAGCTCTGCGCCAGCCCAAGCGCCGAGCTCGACTTTCCTTCCGACGGTTTCGTGCTGGTCACCAGCAGGACACGGGGCGTGCCCTCCGGCGAGGAGAACTGCAGCGAGGTCCGGGCGGTGAAATAGGCTTCCGAGATTTTCGAGCGGGAAACAGACAGTTCCTCGATCAACGTCGTGTCGCGGCCGAGCTTCGGGATCACGCCCAGCACGCTCACCTTGAGCTTCGATTCCACATCGTCCGGCACCTTGATCGTGTCGTCGATATATTCGATCGCCAGGATGACGACGATGCCGAGCAGGACGCCGACCAGCAGGCCCATGATCAGGTTGGCGCCAAGCCTCGGGCTGAACGGCCCACCGGGCGGGATCGCGTGGTCGACGACCGAGGCCTGGCTCTCGCCGATGCCGCCGGCGACGCCGATCTGCTTGTAGCGCTGGAGCAGCGCGTCGTAGAGCGAGCGGTTGGTATCGACCTCGCGCTGCAGGATGTTATACTGGATGCTGCGGTCGCGCAGGTCGAGCACTGAGCCCTTCAACTCGTTGACCCGGCCCTTCAGCGCGTTTTCGCGCGACAGGGCGGCTTCATATTCGGATCGCAGCGCAGTGGAGACAGCCGAGCGCTCGCGCGCGATCTGCGCGTCGAGCACGCCGATGCGCGCCTGCATGTCCCGCATCTGGGGGAAGTCGGGTTTGAATATCCCCAGCTTCTCCTGATATTCGGCCTGGAGCCGCGTCTTTTCCGCTTGCAGGCCGGTGATCGCCGTATTGGCGAGCGTCTCGGTCGTGGTGCCGTTGGCGCGCGATTCACGGTAGCGCCCTTCGGCTGCCATTCGCGCATCCTGCGCTGCTGACAGCGAGCCGTTGAGCGCAGTGAGCGACGAGGCGTCGAGCGACGTTCCGGCACCGGCGCGCCCGTCCGGTCCCGGGGCGCTCTCGATGTTCACGATGCCTTGCTGGCGCGCATAGTCGACGAGCTGCCGTTCCGATTTGTCGAGCGACAATTTGATCGCCGCGATGCGCTGCTGGAGGAAATTGCGCGCATAGGCGGTAGCATCGTAGCGCCGCTCGAGTCCGGTGGAGATGAACGTGTCGGCAAAGGCATTCGCGATGCGCGCTGCCTCGGCGCGATCGGGGCTGACGAAATTGACGTTCATCAGGCGGCTGGTGCCGACCGGGGCGACGCTCAACCCACCCTTAAGCCGGGCGACCGCGGCTTTCTCGCGTGCTTCGCGCGGCAATGCCTGCGAGGCGTAGGCCGGGTTCGACGCCAGGTTGAGCTTTTGCGCCACGCGGAGCGCGAGGTCGCGGCTCTGCATCAGGCCGAACATAGTCGCCATCGCCGCCGGATCGTTGACCGCGACCGGCTCGATCGACGATTCCTTCATGAGCTGCGTTTCCTGGCGCTTGATCTCGACGGTCGCGGTCGCCCGGTAGAGCGGGGTCGCGAGCAAGGTCATCGCAATCGCGCCGGCCAGGCCGGCGACGACGAACGCTAGGAAAAGCCAGCGCCACTTCAGCAGGATGCGCAGGACCGTCCGGAGATTCATCTCGAATTCGGGCGCGTCGGTCATCGGCGGCAGCGCGACAGCCGGCGCTAGCTGGCCACCGGTCGGCACGGCCGGAACCGTGGCCGGACCACTCCCACGGAAAGTCTGGATCGTATCGGTCATGAGGAGAAGCAATCCATTTTATCGTTGTCGGCCGCCGGCCTCAGAAAGGCCGGAACAAGGCTAGCAGCGGGAGGGTCTGAATGGCGCTCTTGAACGCGCTCTTGGAGGCTGATCCGTCGACCACGATGATGTCGTCGCCGAACACGGGGGTGTCGGCCATCTCGCCGCGCCGGATCGACTTGAGGTCGAATGCGGCGGCCTGGCGCTGGCCGTTGATCTGCCGGAAGATGACGACGCGCCGGGGATTCGCGTCCTCGGTCGTGCCCTTGGCCATCGCCACCGCCTGGATTAGCGTCGTCGGTCCGGCGATCGGATAGATACCCGGCTGGGCGACCGATCCGTCGACCGTGATCCGCGCGCTCGACGCGGATTTGACGACGACCTGGACTTCTGGGTTGTTGATGTATTTCTCGCCGAGCTTCTGCTTGATCTCGTCCGACAGGCCGGCGGCGGTCTTGCCCACCGCGGTCATCTCGCCGATCAGCGGCATGGTGATCTTGCCCGTCGCATCGACTGCAACTTCGCCCGACAGGTCGGGAACGCGGTAGACCGTCACCGCGAGCTGATCGAGCGCGCCGATGCGGTATTCGACGTCCGGCGCCGCTGCGACGGGCGCATCCGGTCGGCCGAAGTCCTTGACTTCATAGGGGATCGAGCCGCCGCGTCCGGTGGAGCAACCTACCAGGATAACCGGAACAAGAACCGCCACGACCATCGTGCGAAGACGATGCAAGAATGTCATTTCGAATATCCTACGCGTGTCGAATCGCGACGATAATCGTCGCCGGTCCATGTGGTTACAGGCCTCGCGACCTTTAACCCCACGGCTTCGTCCGTCAACCCTGCCGGCCCGCGCACGCCTGCGGCGTCAGGCGGATTCCGCCCCGGTGCGCAGGATCGCGTGGTTGTCGAGGAACCAGCGATAGGTGTCCGCGATCCCCTCGCGCAACGGACGGTGCGCGCGCCAGCCCAGCGCGTTCAGCTTGCCGGTATCGACCAGCTTGCGCATCGTGCCGTCGGGCTTGCTCGCGTCGAACACCGTGTCGCCGCGGAAGCCGACGGTCTCGGCGACGAGCCGGGCGAGATCTCCGATGCTGATCTCCTCGCCCGAGCCGACATTCACGATCTCCTCGCCCGAATAGGATCTGGCGAGGAACACCAGCGCATCGGCCAGGTCGTCGACATGTAGGAACTCGCGCAGCGGCGCGCCGCTGCCCCACACCGGCAGGGTCGCCGCCCCGGCCAGCCGCGCCTCATGCGCCTTGCGGATCAGCGCCGGCAGGACATGGCTGGCCTGCAGGTCGAAATTGTCGAACGGGCCGTAGAGATTGGTCGGCTGGGCCGAGATGAAATCGCAACCATATTGGCGACGATAGGCCTGGGCGAGCATGATCCCGGCGATCTTGGCGATCGCATACCATTGGTTGGTCGGCTCGAGCGGGCCGGTCAGCAGCGCATCCTCGCGCATCGGCTGCGGCGCCAGCTTCGGGTAGATGCAGGACGATCCGAGGAAGACCAGCTTCGCCGCGCCGGTGCGGCGCGCGCCTTCGATCACGTTCGCCTCGATCATCATGTTGTCGTAGAGGAATTCCCCCGGCCGGGCGTCGTTCGCGGCGATCCCGCCGACCTTGGCGGCGGCCAGGAAGATCAGGTCGGCCGGGTTCGCGGCCATCCAGCCGAAGGTCGCCGCCTGGTCGCGCAGGTCGATCCGCGTCGCGGCGGAGACGATCTCGCACTCTTCGGACGCCAGCCGCCGCACGATCGCGCGGCCGACCATGCCGCGCTCGCCCGCGACCCACACCCGCTTGCCGGCCAGGGAAAACAATTCGCTCATCGTGATTCGGCTCGATCCCTGTTCGCGTTGAAGGCTGGCCTTACAACAGTTTCTGATACGCGCCGATGATCTGCGCGCGCGGATAGGCGTCGGCATAAGTGCGCGCGATATCGCCCGCCTGCCAGCCGCCGGTCCGCCATTCCGCCACGACGGCGCGCACGATCGCGGCCGCGCCCGGCGCATCGTCGAGCGGGATGATCCGGCCCAGCCCGCCCCGAGCGAGCATCTCCGGAATCGCGCCGACGCCCGTGGCGATGAACGGCCGGCCCCGGCTCAGTACCTCGAGCGCGACGAGACACTGGCCCTCGGAGATAGACGGGTTGATGAACGCGTCGCAGCGGTCGATCGCGTCGGCCACCTCGGCGCGCGGCACCACGCCGTGGAAAGTGACCGGCAGAGCGCGTGCCTGCACCGCGCTGCGCAGCCCGGCTTCGTGCTCGCCCCCGCCGAACAGGTCGAACGCGATGTCGTCCGCCCGCAGCTGGTCGGCGATGTCGAGCAGGTAGAACAGGTTCTTCTGCACGACGAACCGCCCCAGAAAACCGAGGCGAAAAGTGCCGCCGCGCGGCCGCTCGACCGGCGCGACCACGGCGGGCGGCGGTACATAGGGCAGGACGTCGATCGCGCCGGCAAAGCCCATCGCGCGCAGGTCTTCGGCGAATTCGTCGCTCTGGACGAGCACCCGGTCGAGCCCGCGGCCAATCCATTCGGGGAACCCGTCGGGCCACATCTCGCGCGGGCGATAGGGCGTGACGAAGACCGTCTCGGTCGGCACCGGCCGCCGCGCCCGCGCCGCATCGACGATCCGTGCGAACAGGGAAGCGGGCGGGATCTTGGCGAAGACGATGCGGTCGGCCCCCGCCAGCTGCCCGCCATGGCGCGCGAACAACAGCCGGTCGGGCAGGCCGACTCGGCACCCCACGCGCAACCGCGTGCGCAGCACCGTCGTCCCCGCGCGTTCGATCTCCCGGAATTCGGGCAGGTCTTTGGCCCATACCAGCATCGCGCGCGCGCCGTCTTCCGGTAGGGTGGTCAGCAGGTCGAACAGGAACGCCTCGATCCCGCCCACGGCCTCGAAGCCGCCGACATAGAAGACGGTGCGCTTCCCCGCGCCGGCGGTGGCGGCCGGATCAGGCACCGGCCGAACGCGCTCCCCGCTTGCGGAACACCGAGATCATCGATTTGGCGAGAACCGGAAACCGCCCGACCCGGTGGAACCCGATCTCGTCGAACCCGGCCTCGTCGAACAGCTGACTGATCGAGGCGCGGCTCCAGAACTTGATGTGCCCGCCTTCCCACAGGGCCGTGAAATGGCTCTCCATCCGGCCGCTCGCCGCCAAAGCGAGGTTCTTCAGATAGCTGTGATAGGGCGTGCTGACGATCGCGATGCCGCCCGGCTCGAGCAGCTCGCCGATCGCCTCGGCATAGCGCCGCGGCGAATAGACATGCTCCGCCACTTCGAGGCTCAGCAGCGTGTCGAACGTCCCGAACCGCGCCGCGAGATTCTCCTCGGACGATCCGGGTTCCAGCCGGCATTCGGGGTGCTGCTGCTGCGCGATCGCCATCCCCGTAGTCGACGGATCGACGCCGGAGACCTGATAGCCCCGCTGCGCCAGCATCGCCGCGGTGGTGCCGTTGCCGCAGCCAAGCTCGAAGATCGGCCCGATCGGCCGCTCCGCCAGGATCTTCAGCAGGGTCGGGAACAGATAGGCGTGGCTGTGCGCTGCCTCGCCGTCGCCATAGGTGTAATTCTGCAAGGGCGTCGACATGTTCATCCCCTTCGCCGCACGCTGCTGCGCTGCCCGCCGTCCGCCGCGATCACCCGGTGGTCGCGTAGAGCGAGGCCGGGCGCTCCTCATCCGGGCGCCGCGTCTCCGCTTCGCGCGCGATGGTCTTCAAATCCTCGCGCACCATCTCCGCGACCAGTTCGGCCAGAGTCGTCGTCGCTTCCCAGCCGAGCACGCGCTTGGCCTTGGCCGGATCGCCGATCAGCAGGTCGACTTCGGTCGGCCGGAAATAGCGCGGATCGATCTTCACCAGCACCTTGCCCGTCTTCGCGCAGCGGCCGACTTCGTCGACGCCGCTCCCGCTCCAGTCGATCGTCACCCCGGTCTCGGCGAAGCTCAGCTCGACGAAGGATCGCACGGTCTGGGTCTTGCCCGTCGCCAGCACGAAATCATCGGCCTTGTCCTGCTGCACGATGCGCCACATGCCCTCGACATAATCGCGCGCATGGCCCCAGTCGCGCTTGGCGTCGAGATTGCCCAGCCACAACAGGTCCTGCACGCCGAGATGGATCGCCGCCACCGCACGCGTGATCTTGCGCGTGACGAAGGTCTCGCCGCGCAGCGGGCTCTCATGGTTGAACAGGATGCCGTTCGAGGCGTGCATCCCGTAAGCCTCGCGGTAGTTCACCGTGATCCAATAGGCATAGAGCTTCGCGGCCGCATAGGGCGATCGCGGATAGAAGGGCGTCGTTTCCGATTGCGGCACTTCCTGGACGAGGCCGTACAGCTCCGAAGTAGAGGCCTGGTAGAAGCGTGTCGTGTCCTGCAGGCCGAGCAGGCGAAGCGCCTCGAGCAGCCGCAGCGTGCCGATGCCGTCGGCATTGGCGGTATATTCGGCGGTATCGAAGCTGACCTGCACATGGCTCTGCGCGGCGAGATTGTAGATCTCGTCAGGCTTCACTTCCTGCACGATCCGGATCAGGTTGGTCGAATCGGTCATGTCGCCAAAATGCAGGTGCAGGCGCGCGCCGCTCTCATGCGGATCCTGGTAGAGATGGTCGATCCGCCCCGTGTTGAACGAGGAGGAACGCCGCTTCACGCCGTGCACGTCATAGCCCTTGGCCAGCAGCAGCTCGGCGAGATAGGCGCCGTCTTGTCCGGTAACGCCGGTAATCAGCGCGGTCTTCGTCATCGTATCGAGCTCCATGGTCGGCGCGACCGGCGCGGCCCCATTTCAGCCCGCCTTACCAACTTGGCGGATCGGGTCCAGTTCTACCGCGCGCGCCGCGGCCTTTTCCGGCGCCGCCGCCGCATTGTCCGGAACGGGGCGCTGCCGGAGTCGGCCGCGCCGGGGCGTCAGTGTCGTGATTTTTTCGCCCGGCGTTCGGGCACCGGCAGATCGCCGAACAGGGTCAGCTCGCGCGGGCGATGGTCGTCGGCGCGCGATCCGCGCCAGACGTTCGTTTTCGGGTCCCGGAACAACTCGCGAGAACAGGTGCGGCACCGGGCGAAAGCATTGCCCTGAAACATTCTTTTGGACCTCGACGACGCCCTATGCCCGAACACCAGGCACCATAAGCCGAAAACGCGCATGCGACCCCTTTTTCTGCCCCGCCCGCACCCGAATCGAACCGGGCGAAGCACTTCAGCCTACTGAATGAAGTTAAATCTTACGTCCATAACGATGCGCGGGCGGAATGGACGCATCGCGCGATTTCTGGTTTCCCAACGCGGCCGAGATAGCCGCGCGGCAGATCTTAGGAAGGGCGCATGGCGGAGTGCGCCCGGCACGCCCCGGCGAGCCAAAGGGTAACCCCCCCTTTGTGTCAACGGGGCAGGGGCCCGCCGCCGGACCTGCTTATCCGCACCCGCATCCGGGATCCTTGGGCAGGGCAAGGGTGCGGAAACGAAACGCCAGCGCATCGACCAGCAGCAGCTTGCCCGCGCTGTCGTCGCCGAAGCCGACCACCGCGCGCATCGCCTCCAGCGCGGCCAGGCTGCCCAGCACCCCGGTCATCGCGCCGATCACGCCGGCCTCGGCGCAGCTCGCCTCGGGCCGGTCGGGATCGGCGCCGACGAAACAGCGATAGCACGGCTTGTCCGCCTCCCAGCCGCGAAACACGCCGAGCTGCCCTTCGAACTGGCCGACCGCGGCGGAGACGAGCGGGATGTGCAGGGCCAGCGCAGCGTCGGCCACCGCCAGCCGGGTCGCGAAATTGTCGGTGCCGTCGAGCACGACGTCGGCGCCGTCGATCAGGTCGCGCGCATTGTCCGCATCGATCCGCGCGCGCCGCGCCTCGATCCTTACCCCGGAATTGAGCCGGGCCACCGCCGCGGCGGCGGCATCCACCTTGGCCGCCCCGATATCCGCGCCGCCGAACAAGGTCTGGCGCTGCAGGTTGGACAGCTCGACCCGGTCGTCGTCGATCACGATCAGCCGGCCGATGCCCGCTGCCGCGAGATACTGGATCGCCGGCGATCCGATCCCGCCCGCGCCGATCACGGCCACGGTCGCACGCTTCAGCTTCGCCTGGCCGGCGCCGCCGACTTCCTTCAGCACGATGTGCCGCGCGTAGCGCTCGAGCTCCGCGTCGGACAGGCTGGTCTGGTCCGCGGCGGTCATCCCTGCCAGTCGAACACGATCGTCGCACGGTACCAGCTGTCCTCGCTGCCGGGGCGCGGCTGGATGTTCGATCGGGCGAAGCGGATCACGAGCCCGGCGGCATATTGCTCGACCGTCGGGCAGTCGATCGCGTCGGGACGGGCCTGGCGCACGGCGCCGTCGGCGCCGACCAGCGTCGCGACGTTGAGCTTGATCACATAGTGGCCATCGGCGGGGCGGGGCGGGGTGCAGCGCCCGGCTGCGATCTCGTCCGCCACGAACCGGACGAGCGGCGCCGTCATCTGCGGCGGCGCGATATACGGCACCGGGGGCAGCGCCGACAGATCGGCCGGCGCGGCCGGCGTTACGGCCTGCAGGAGGAGGAAAAACAACATCATCGCCCAGTCGAGCCGAACCCTCCGGCTCCCCGCGCGGTATCCTCCAGCATCTCGACTTCGTCCAGCCGCGCGCGCTGGACCGGGGCCGGAACGAGTTGAGCGATCCGGTCGCCGCGGGCGATCACGAAATCCTCCGCGCCCAGATTGGCCAGGATCACCTTCACTTCGCCGCGATAGTCGCTGTCGATCGTCCCCGGCGTGTTGAGGCAGGTCACGCCGTGCTTGAGCGCCAGGCCCGAACGCGGGCGGACCTGCACTTCATAGCCGGGCGGGATCGCGATCGCGAACCCCGTGGCGATCGCAGCGCGCGCGCCGGGCGCCAGCGTCGCGTCCTCGGCCGAGACGACGTCCATGCCGGCGGCGCCCTCGGTGGCATAAGCCGGCGGCGGCAGGCCTTCGCCATGGGGGAGGCGCTTCAGGGCGATGGTGATGGGGGCTGATGTCATGCCCGCCCTAATAGCGTTCGCCCCGAGCTTGTCGAAGGGCCGTTCTTCTTTCGGACGGGGAAGAAAGAGGCGGGTTGGCAGCCTGTGGGCTGACGTCGCCAGGATGGCGGGATCGATCAGGTCCGGTTGTAAGCCACGGAATCTCTGGCATAGCGCTGCAGCGGGTGCCCGAGGAGATTGGATGAAGACCGGAATTCTGGCCTGCGTGCTGGCCATGCTCCTGCCCTCGGTGGCGCAGGCGCGCTCTTCGCAGTGGTGGTATGTCGCGCAGGCTGCGGACAGGGTGTTGTTCATCGACGTTCAGTCGATCGAGAGGGATGGCGACAAGGTCCGGTATCAGGCCAGCCAAATCCTGCGCGCGCCGGACGACCCCGCCGCCTCCATCACTGCTTACATGATCACGGATTGCCGCAAACGCACCGAGACCTGGGACATGGTCCTGCGTTACGGCGCCGATGACGAACGGCTCGACAAGGCGGGCCTCAGCTACGCCGAGTCCGATCCCGTCACGCCCGGATCCCTGGGCGAGGCGCAACTGGAGTTCGTCTGCGCAGCCGATATCACCAAGACCGGCGGTTTCCCGCTGGCGATCGACCAGGTCGCCTTTGCCGAAGCGTTGATCGCCGACACCAGGGCATCGGTGAGCCCGGCCGACCACCATGAACGCATGCGTGCGGACCCGAGCGTGCCCGTTATCCGCTCCACCGCGCCCGCCCCGGATAGCTTCGGCACGCCGCAGACCATCACTACGGGGCACGCCGTCGTTCCGCCGCGCGACTATGGCAAAGGCGTGCAGATCCCCGACAGCAGGAACTACGACTCGGCCGAGAGCGGCAGGATCTACGACATCGCCTATGAGGGGATCAGGGCCGGGGAGTTGGTCTTCGACCTGCGCGGCTACAGCATCGATGATCTCGCGCACGCCAGCAGCGGCCAGACCATGCGCTTCCCGGTTTCGCAGAAGACAATCCGCATCCGCGACATCGAGATCCAGGTTCTGAAAGCTACGCCGCTAAACCTGAGCTTCCGCGCGCGCCGCACGTCCGGAGAAGCGGACGACCAGCCCTTCGTCTGCGCGGACCCGGCCTGTACTTCGCGATGACGGCGGGATGATCCGCTCCCTCGGTACGGACGGGACTAGAGCGGAACGACTTTAGCTAGATCCGTTCGTTTCGAGCGAAGTCGAAACATTGGTTGAGGGCTGCTTGGCGGTTTCTCGACTTCGCTCGAAACGAACGGAGAGGGAAGACGATTCCACGCGATGTCATCTCGCTCTAGATGGGAGGGCGGTGAAAAGCGCCACATCGTCTGCACCGCTCCTGCACTGCGGGTCGCTATGCAGTCGGCATGACGTTTCGATTTCCGTACGCATTGGCGACCCTCGGGCTGTTCGCGGTCGAGGTCGCCATCGCGCTCTTTGTGCATGACCGCTTCGTCCGGCCGCACGTCGGCGATACCCTCGCGGTGGTGCTGGTCTATCTCGCCCTTCGCGCCGTCACCCGGTTGCCGCGCGTCGGCGCGGTCCTCGTGGCATTGGCGGTCGCCTGCGCGGTCGAGATCGGGCAGGCGTTCGATCTGGTCGATCGGCTCGGCCTGGGGGACAGCGCTCTTGCGCGCTGCCTGTTCGGTACCGGCTTCGATCCGTGGGATTTCCTCGCCTATCTGGCGGGCGCGGGGATCGCCTCCTTTTGCGATCCCCGCCGTTCGGCGGTTCACCAGATTCCAGAGCGCAGGAAAGTCGAAACGCCTCAATTCACCGCCCGTCACGGCTGGAGATAGACTGCGCTACCGGCCGAACACCTGAGCGGCAGCCCGTTCACACGGGGTTCCTGCCGTATCGAAAGGCTTGCCGGTGCGAGAGGTGCAAACCACCATCATGAGATTTTCACCGACAGCCCCGGTAAATTGATACATGAAAATTCTCGGTGATAGCTGGGCTTTCGATTTGAGGATCTTGTGCCTCCCCATGGTGACGACGGTGGTCGACACGACCAGCGCGGTTACCGGGATGGACGCGTCCCGCTTGCGAATGGCGTCTGCGAGGACTTCATGGATTCCGATATCATATTCGCGGATGAAATCTGCGTTGAAGTCTGTTGGAAATCCGGCCGCGGGTCCGGAAGCGCGCTGTTCGACCACCACATCGGCTTGTCCGTTCGCGACAGGCAGTGGTTTCGCCTGGATGGCAGCTGAACATTGGCCGAGTGCCAGCAGCGCTATCACTGCAAGCGCGACGCCAACCGGCCAGCGAACGGGCGTGCCGTCACCCCGCTTTCGCGCCAGGCGTTTGCCGAAATACACGCCCAGCGCCAGGATGCCGCCATAGATCACGATGTAAGCGATGCTGACGCCGACCAGATGGCCCGCGTCGAATGCCGTTGAATGAGTCATGTAGGCCCTAAATCGATGTAAAGTAACGGGTTAGCACATATCGACAGGGAATCCCCCCGCGTTGTTGCGCGTCACTTCTCTCTTGTAGCGCGATCCCCATCAGAAACGGCGACAAGGGGGCTTCGTTTGGCCGGGCAAGAATAACGATGTCCCGACTCGGTCAATCCGGCTTGGCCGGGCTCACTGCAGAACGGCGGCGATCCGGTCTGCCAGCCGCGCCGCCACCTCGTCCTTGGGCAGCCTTTCCCAGCTTTCCACGCCGTCCGCGGTGATTAGGTGGATGGCGTTGGCCGTGCCGCCCATCACGTCGCCCGACACGTCGTTGGCGACGATCCAGTCGACGCCCTTGCGCTGGCGCTTGGCGGTGGCGTGCTCGATGACATGCTCGGTCTCGGCGGCGAAGCCGATCAGCAGCCCGGGCCGGTCCGGGCTCCTGGCGAGGCCGGCGAGGATATCGGGATTCTCGATCAGGTGCAGCACCGGCGGGATCACACCTTTCTTGATCTTCTGCCCGGTGCCGTCGACGCGCCAGTCGGCCACCGCGGCGACCATCACCGCCGCATCGGCCGGCAGCGCTCGGGTCACGGCCTGCGCCATCTCCACCGCCGTCTCGACGTCGATCCGCTCCACCCCGGCCGGCGTCGGCAGGGTCACCGGCCCCGCCACCAGCGTTACGCGCGCGCCCAGCTTGGCCAATGCGCCCGCGATGGCGAAGCCCTGCCGGCCCGAAGATCGGTTGGCGAGATAGCGCACCGGATCGATCGGCTCGTGAGTCGGCCCGGCCGTGACCAGGATGTGCTTGCCCGCCAGAGTCACGGATCAACTCGCCAGCGCGCGCTGGATCGCGGCCAGGATCGCGTCGGGCTCGGGCAGTCGGCCGGCGCCATATTCGCCGCAGGCCATCGGGCCCTCGTCGGGCTCGATCACGGTCACCCCGTCGCCGCGCAGCGTGGCGACGTTGCGGCGGGTCGCGGCATGGCCCCACATGCGCACGTTCATCGCGGGCGCGGCCAGCACCGGCTTGTCGGTCGCCAGCAGCACGGTCGTGGCGAGATCGTCGGCAATGCCGGCCGCCATCTTCGCCAGCAGGTCGGCGGTGGCCGGCGCGATCACGATCAGGTCGGCTTCGCGGCTCAGCTGGATATGGCCCATCTCGGCCTCGTCCTTCAGGTCCCACAGGGTGGTGAACACCTGGTTCTCGGAGAGCGCGGCAAGCGTCATCGGCGTGACGAAATGCGCGCCGCCCGCCGTGAGCACGCAGCGCACTTCGATCCCGGCCTTGCGGCACAGGCGGATTAGCTCGCAGGCCTTGTAGGCGGCGATGCCGCCGCCGACGATCAGCAGGATCTTCATCGTACCAGCCTCGTCACGACGATCCGCCGCTTGTGCATCGCGGCCGCGATCAGGTCGCGCAGCGCATCGGGCACGAAGGCCAGGCCGATCAGGATGGTGGGGGCGATCATCAGCCCCCAATAGAAGGTGTCGGCGCGCCCGAACAGGCTCAGCAGCGCGGCATAGCCGGCGAAGACGGTGAAGGCGCGCAGCGCCAGCGCGTTATTCCACGCGGCCCAGCCGAACAGCGAGAAGCCGACGAACAAGGCGGCAAGCCACATCGGCGCAAGGCTGAGCGCGGTCGACAGCACCATGGTCTTCACGAAGAAGCCGAAGCCGAGCATGCCCGCCCAGCCGGGCGAAACCGGGTCGGTCGGCCGCACGACCAGGCCGACGGCATAGGCATGGCAGGCAAGCACGACCGCGAACGCGGCGATCGCGACACCCCAGCCGACTGCTTCGCGACGGTGTCCCTCGGCCAGCGCCAGGACCAGCATGATCCCGACATAGAGTCCCGCGGTCTCGCGGATCAGCATTGCGATCAGTCCGAACGCCACTGCCTCGACCCAGCGGTCCTCGCGGCGCAGCGCGAGCGACAGCGCGATCAGCAGCCCGGCCCAGATCTCGTGGAAACTCGCCAGCGTCGGCTGGACGAACGCCATCATGCCGCCCGCCAGCAGCACCATCGCGATGCCGAGCGGCGGCGGACGGGCAAAGGCCGGGCGGAGCCGGATGAACCAGGCGAGCAGAACCGCCGTCACCAGCGCGAACAGCAGAACGACGGTAGCGATCGGCGGCAGGGAGGCTTGCAGCGTCGCCAGCGTCGGCAGGCGGAAAGTGACGAACGGCCGCAGCGGATAATTGCCGCTGCGCAGCGCCTGTGCCGTCACTGCATAATATTCGCCGCCGCCGCGCAGGCCCGCGACGATGCGTTCGTACAGGATCACGTCGGCCTCGTCCTCGGCGCGCTCGGCCGGATCATGGCTGGCCGGCGGCGGGCCGGCGCTGACGATCGCGGTCAGGCTGGCGAGCAGCAGGACCGCAAGCAGCGCGAGCGCGATCCGCGCGGTCGAGCGCTTCAGCCCGGCGAAGCGGGTCGGGCCCGTCAGCCACAACGGAACGAGCGCACGCGCCATCGCTACTTCGACCCCTCGCTTTCAAGGGCGCCGCCTGACGGAAGGGGGGGCATCATCCCACCACCAGCCAGGTCGCCGCGACGGCGATCGCCGCGCTCGCCAGCGCGACGGCCGCATAGCGCCAGCCGCCGCCGATCCGCACCACTTCGATGTCGCGTAGCGGGGGATCGGGCGGCGCGCCGCCCGGCGCCGGATAGCGCAGCTCGATATTGCGAATCAGGTCGGGCAGCCGCGCCAGCGTGCGCAGGTCGGTGATGATGCGGTCGGCGACCGCCGCCTCCGGGCCAAGCTCGGTGCGGATCCATTCGCGCACGAACGGCGCGGCCGAATCCCACAGGTTGATGTCGGGGTCGAGGCTCGTGGCCACGCCTTCCACCATCACCATCGTCTTTTGCAGCAGCAGCAGATGCGGCTGAGTCTGCATGTCGAAATCGCGGGTGATGTTGAACAGCCCGTCGAGCATCATGCCGATCGACATGTCCTTCACCGCCAGCCCGCGCATCGGCTCGCCCACCGCGCGGAGCGCCGTCGCGAATTCGGCGACATTGTGGTGCGCCGGCACATAGCCCGCCTCGAAATGAATCTCGGCCACGCGTTTGTAGTTGCCGGTGATCAGTCCGTAGAGGATCTCCGCCAGCCACACCCGCGCGCGCCGGTCGATCCGGCCCATGATGCCGAAATCGATCGCCGCGATCCGGCCGTCGGGCAAGGCGAACAAATTGCCCTGGTGCATGTCTGCATGGAAGAATCCCTCGGCGATCGCCTGGCGTAAAAACGCATGCACCAGCGTGTTCGCCAGCCTGGGCAGGTCATATCCAGCCTCGACGAGCGCAGCGCGGTCGGAAATCTTGATCCCGTCGACCCAGGCGATGGTCAGGGCCCGGGTCGTCGTGCGCTGCCAGTCGATCGCGGGCACGACGAAATCGGGCTGAGCCTCCATGGCCTCGGCCAACTCCGACGCCGATGCCGCCTCGCGCCGCAGGTCGAGTTCGCGCGCGGTCCAGCGTTTGAAGGTTTCGATCACCAGGCGAGGACGCAGCCGCGACAGCTCGCCCCCGAACCCCTCGATCTGCGCCGCGGCCCATTGATAGGTATCGATCGCGCGGGCGAATTCTTCCTCGACGCCGGGGCGCAGCACCTTGACCGCGACATGGCGGCCGTCGGTGGTGATGGCGCTGTGTACCTGAGCGATCGAGGCGGCGCCCACCGGCACGGGATCGATCGAGGCGAATAGATCCTCCGGCGGCCGGCCGAAGGCGCGCGTCATCGCTGCGTAGATCGTCTCATAGGGCAGGGGTGGCAGCGAATCCTGCAGGCGCATCAGGTCCTTCGCCGCTGCGTCGCCGACGATGTCGGGGCGCGTCGCCAGCGTCTGGCCGAGCTTGACCGCGGCCGGCCCGATCGCCTGCAGCGCCTCGGCATAGGCCGGTGTCTTCGGCACGCGCGCGCCGAACCGGGCGATCCGGATGATCCGGCGGATGCGCGGCGGCGTGTTCGGATCGCGCTCGATCCCGCCCAGCGCCCCATGTCGCGCCAGGATGCGACCCCATTTCAGGAGCCGCCAGAGGTGCACGGCGGGAGCGGTCATCTTCCTGTTCCCCGGCCGGGAAACGGGAGCGAAGGTTGCCGTAACGAGGCGCTGCGCTCAGCCAAAGCCCGTCGCGGAACTGGGCCCCGGCCTCCGCCGGGGAACAGGCTGAGCATCAAATCTTCCAGCCGCTATGGATCGCGACCAGTCCGCCCAGCATCGGCTCGACCTTGGTCTGCACGAAGCCGGCCTCGCCGATCATCCGCTCGAAGGTCGGCATGTCGGGGAAGCGGCGGATCGATTCGATCAGATAGCGATAGCTGTCGCCGTCCTGCGCCAGCAATTGCCCGACCTTCGGCACGATCTTGTGCGAATAGCTGTCGTAGATCTCGGCGAAGCCCGGCCAGAGCGTGGTCGAGAATTCCAGGCAGAAGAAGCGGCCGCCGCGCCGGAGCACGCGGTGCGCCTCGCGGAGTGCCTTGGGGATGTCGGTCACGTTCCGGATGCCGAAGGCGATCGTGTAAGCGTCGAAGAAGCGGTCGGGAAAGGCCAGGATCTCGGCATTGGCCTCGGTCCACACCAGCCCGTCGATCCCGCGCTTCTGCGCGCGCTCCATGCCCACTTCGAGCATCTGTGGATTGATATCGGCGACGGTCACCGCGGCGCCGGATGCGGCCAGCCGGAAGGCAATGTCGCCGGTGCCGCCGGCCATGTCGAGGATCTGTTCGCCCCCGCGCGGTTTCACCCGCCGCACGAAGCGGTCCTTCCACAGCCGGTGCATGCCGCCCGACATGGCGTCGTTCATGATGTCGTAGCGCGAAGCCACGCTGGAGAAGACCCCGCCGACCCGGCGCGTCTTCTCGTCGGGGGCCACATCTTCGTAGCCGAAGGAAACCGTGTCGTTCATGAGGTGGCTCTAGGGTCCCCGGCCCTTTCCCGCAACGGTCGTGAAGGGCCCATGGGGGTGCGCTGGTCGTTCCGCCGGTGGCGCCGCGGTGCCCGGGCTTGTGGCGTCGGCAAACCAACCTTAGCGCTATGCTGGTCATGCCAGAGCTTCCCGAAGTCGAAACCACCGTCAACGGCCTTCGCCCCGTGCTGCAGGATCAGCGGATCACGCTGGTCCAGCTGCGCCGCGCCGATCTCCGCCGGCCATTCCCCGCCGATCTCGGCCAGCGCCTCACCGGCGCGACAGTGACGGGGCTCGGGCGGCGCGCCAAATACGGCCTGATCGATACCGATCGCGGCGATACGATGATCTTCCACCTCGGCATGTCGGGCCGCTGGCGAGTGGATCCATCGGAGATGCTGCCGCACGATCATCTGATCCTGGAAACGGCCGGCCACCGGCTCGCGCTCAACGATGCCCGTCGATTCGGTTCGGTCGATCTCATCCCCACCGAATCGCTCGCCGCCTGGCCGCCATTCGTCGCGCTTGGGCCGGAACCGCTCGGCCCGGATTTCACGGCATCCTATCTGCTGAAAGCGCTCGACGGGCGAATCGCGTCGATCAAGCTGATGCTGCTCGATCAGCGAATCGTCGCCGGGCTCGGCAACATCTATGTGTGCGAGGCGCTCTACCTCGCCGGCATCGCGCCGATGCGTCCGGCCGGCCAGGTCTCTCTGCCCCGGCTGAAACGTCTCGTCGAAGCGGTGCGCACCGTGCTCGATGCAGCGATCGAAGCCGGCGGATCGTCGCTGCGCGACTATGCCCGGCCCGATGGAGAACTCGGCTATTTTTCGAAGCAATGGCGCGTCTATGGCCGGGAAGGGGAGCCGTGCGAGGGCGGGGGCAAGGTGGAGCGTTATACCGAAGGCGGGCGTTCGACCTTCTGGTGCCCGAAAAGCCAGCGTTGAGCGGTTGACCGACTCACCGTTGATGAGTAAGAGGCGCGCTTTCCGGGGCCGCGAGCTTTGCCGTTCGCGCCCTTTCTTTATTTCAGATCAGAGGGCTTCATGGCGAACACGCCACAGGCGAAAAAGCGAATTCGGCGCAACGCACGTCGCGCTGAAGTTAACGGTAACCGGGTTGGCCGTATCCGGACCTTCGTGAAGAAGGCCGAAGCCGCGCTGGCGTCGGGCGACAAGGATGCGGCTGCCGCTGCAGTGCTGCAGATGCAGCCTGAACTGGCCAAGGGCGTTGCGAAGGGTGTGCTCCACAAGAACACTGCCTCGCGCAAGTTCTCGCGCCTCACCAAGCGGCTTAGCGCGCTCGCCTGATCTCGACTGATCGGTCGGAACAACGACCCGCCGGACCATTCCGGCGGGTTTTTTGTCGTGTGTGCTGCAGTCATGCTGCATCGCGACAGATTTTGCTGCACCCCGGACAGTCGATCGGGTCTGCTCCATACCCGAATCGTGAAAAGTCAGGAGTCACCGCGATTCGCGGCCGATGGGTGGCTACTGCGGCAGTACTTTTCTAACCTTTTCAGGTGCTTGTTAGATTTTCGACGGGAATCCTTGGCTGCTTCCGAGTCAATCCCGTTTATTTCGATTTTGTTACGTGTCTGGGTATTGCCCGACTCGGTTCGATCTTCATAATCGACCTTCGCCGCGCAGACGTTTCCGTCTCGCGACCTTATTTGAGACCTTCGAAGTCAGCGGACCGTGATTCCGGCTGGGGGGAGGCTTGTCTGTTTTGAATCAGGCGGGCCGGGACGATGCGTCCTGGTTCCGTGGAGAAGGATTGGGTGTTGGCGGGTACGGTAACCGGAGAGTCGGTTCGGCTGAGTGACGCTGCCAGGGCATGGGGCACGGTGCGTGGGCATCTGCGGGAGTCTGCTGGCGCGCGTTTGTTCGATCAATGGCTGAAGCCGATCGAGCTGATCGATGGCTCGGAGGGCGATACGATTCGGCTGGCGCTGCCGTCCGCCTTCATGACCAACTGGGTCCGCAATCATTATGCGGACCGGCTGTTCCAGGAATTCCGGGCGATCATGCCCGGCGTCTGCACCGTCTCGATCGAGACTCGCGCTGCCAGGGCGGCGCCTGCCGTGCTGGTCGCCGAGCCGCTCGTCGCCGCTCCAGGCGTGGCCACGCCCGACGTGGCCCCATCGGTGTCGGCGCGCCCGGCGCTCGATCCGCGCTTCACCTTCGATCGCTTCGTCGTCGATTCGTCCAACCGCGTCGCCTTCAACGCAGCGCGAGCGCTGGCCGAGCCGGGCAAGCCGCGGTTCAGCCCGCTGTTCCTCCACAGCGGCACCGGCCAGGGCAAGACGCATCTGATGCATGCCGTCGGGGCGGCCTATCTCCAGGCCTGCCCGGACGCGAACGTGATCGTGATGTCGGCCGAACGCTTCATGTTCGAGTTCGTCCAGGCGCTCCGCGCGCGGGACACGCACAGCTTCAAGGCGCGGCTGCGCGCCACCGATCTGCTGATGATCGACGATCTCCAGTTCATCGCTGGCAAGGACGCGACTCAGGAAGAATTCTTCCACACCGTCAATGAAGTGATGGCGATGGGCAAGCGGCTGGTGATCAGCGCCGATCGCTGCCCGCAGGGGCTCGACGGGGTCGAGGTGCGGATCACGTCGCGGCTTTCGGTCGGCCTGGTCGCCGATATCAAGGCGCCCGATCTCGCGCTGCGCCGCGCCGTGCTCGATCGCAAGCTCGCCGACATGCCCGAGGCAAAGGTGCCGGCTGAGGTGCTCGATCTGCTGGCGACGCGCATCACCGCGAACATCCGTGATCTCGAAGGGTCGCTCAACCGGCTGGTCGCCTATGCGCAGCTCACCGGCGAGCCGATCGATCTTGAGTTCGCCGTGGCGACGCTCGGCGAAGTGCTGCGCGGTGCCGAGCGGCGCGTGACGATCGACGAGATCCAGCGCGCGGTGTCGGCGCATTTCGAGCTGAAGCCGGTCGATCTCGTCTCCGCGCGCCGCGCAGTGGTCGTGGCCCGTCCGCGGCAGATCGCCATGTACCTCGCCAAGCGCCTGACCACTCGCTCGCTGCCCGAGATCGGCCGCAAGTTCGGCGGCCGCGATCACTCCACCGTGATCCACGCCGTCCGCCGCATCGAGGATCTCCGCGACAAGGACCGCGAAATCGACGGCGCCGTCCGCACGCTGCTGCGCGAACTCGAGGGCTGACCGTCCCTTTAAGCCCCTCCCCATCAGGGGAGGGGTTGGGGTGGGGCAAGAAAAAAGGCGGGCTCGATGCCCGCCTTTTTTATATTTTGGCTGTAACGTCTTGAAAGACGCTACTTTTTCTCAGGCGCAATCGTGATCTTCACCGTCTCGCCCGAATTGCCGGGGAAGCCCGTGAACATCGCCTCGACCAGCCGCGGGACGAGATAGGGCAGGTCGTCGTTGCGCGACTGGGCCTTGGCGGTTCCTTCGAACACGCTCTTGCCGGTGTCGGCGCGGTCGATCCGCAGGTCGAGTTCGCTGGTGTAGATGGTGAAGCTAGACACGTCATTGTCGAACAGGAACGGGTCGTTGAAGCCGAAGGCGAAGCGGCTGCGGCCATAATAGCCGAACCGCCCATAGCCGCCGCCATAGCGACCGAAGCCAGGGCCGAAGCCGCCATAGCCGCCACCGAAGCCCGGGCTGCTGACGACCTTCTCGCGGCCCTTGTCGACGCCGTAGCCGATCTTGACGATCAGGTCGGCGCGGCCGTTGTCGGGCGCCGGCTGATAGCCCTGCTGCGCCAGCTTGGCCGAGACGATCTGCGCATATTGGTTGAATTCGATCCCGCCATCGAGCCGCGGATCGGCCGCCCGCACCACGAAGCTCTGCCCCGCCGCCGGCGGCAGCTGCTGGAACCGCGAGACCTTGGCGTTGAACGGCGTGGCGCAACCGCCCAGCGCGAGCAGCGCGGCGGCGGCGACGAAAGGAAGCATCTTCATTGGCTTGGCGACCTTGGTATCGAGGAAAAGCGCAAAACTTCAAACAGTTGTAATTGTGCTGCAGCCGTTATGAATAGCGCTTGAACGAACCGATGCAAAGCCCGGATTATACGCTCCCGTGTACGGAAACTAAACGTGCAGCCCAACCGCCCGCTGCGCCCCTGCCAGTGTCGGCGCCGCCAGCTCGGCGGCCCGCGCCGCGCCCTTGGCCAGCGTCGCGCTCACCGCGGCCCGGTCGTCGAGCAACGCCGTCAGCCGCTCGCGGATCGGCGCCAGCGTCGCCACCGCCAGATCGGCCAGCGCCGGCTTGAACGCGCCGAAGCCCTTGCCGCCATATTCGGCCATCACTGCGTCGGTCGAAATCCCCGCCAGCGCCGAATAGATGGTGACGAGGTTCCGCGCCTCCGGCCGCTCCGCCAGCTCGGCGAAGGTCGCGGGCAGGGGCTCGGCGTCCGTCTTCGCCTTTTTCAGCTTCTGCACGATCAGCTCGTCGCGATCGATCAGGTTGATGCGCGATCCGTCCGACGGATCGGATTTCGACATCTTCGCGCTGCCGTCGCGCAGGCTCATGATCCGCGGCGCTGCCTTGGAGATGAACGGCTCGGGCAGGGTGAACAGCTCGACGCCGTAGTCATTGTTGAACTTGGTCGCCACGTCGCGGGCCAACTCCAGATGCTGCTTCTGGTCGTCGCCGACCGGCACATGCGTCGCCTGGTAGAGCAGCACGTCGGCCGCCTGCAGCACCGGGTAGGTGAACAGGTCGACGCTCTGCGATTCGCCGCTCTTCCCGGCCTTGTCCTTCCACTGGGTCATGCGGTTGAGCCAGCCCATCCGCGCCGTGCCGCCCAGGATCCAGGCAAGCTCGCTATGTGCCGGCACGCGCGCCTGGTTGAACAGGATCGCGCGCTCGGGATCGATGCCGCAGGCCAGCAGCGTCGCCGTCATCTCGATCGAGTTGGCCGTGAGCTCGGCGGCGACGACCGGCTGGGACAGGGCGTGCAGGTCGGCGAGGAAGAACAGGCAATCCTCGCCCGGCCCCATCGCATCCTGCATCGCGACCCATTGCTTGATCGCCCCCAGATAGTTGCCGAGATGGAGATTGCCGGTGGGCTGGATGCCGGAGACGACGCGCATGATGTTCTCGTGTCAGGGGGCGCGTTTGCGCCGCAGGAAGGCCAGATCGGCGCGCGTGAAGGCGCCGAGGACGAAGGTGGCGATCGCATAGACGATGGAGCCGGCGCCGACCAGCGCCAGCATCGCGCCCGTCCGGATCTCCCAGCTGCCATGGATATAGGGCGTCAGCAGTCCCTCGAGCAGCCAAAGGATGATGCCCATCGCCACCGCCGCCAAGGCGAGCCGCCAGGCGCGGTTGCGCAACCGCCGGTCGGGCTCGAAATGGCCGCGCAGGCGCAACGTGCGATACAGCAGGAAGACATTGACGGTCGAGGCGAGGGCGGTCGCGAGCGGCGGCCCCATATGCTGGAGCGGCACGATGAAGGCGAGGTTGAGCACCAGGTTCACGCCCATGCTGATCGTGGCATACCGCACCGGGGTCCGCGTATCCGAGCGCGCATAATAGCCGGGCGTCAGCACCTTCACGAGGATGTAGCTTGGCAGGCCGATCGAGAAGGCCGCCAGCGCCTGCGATGTGAAATAAGTGTCCTGCGCGCTGAACTTGCCATGTTCGAACAGCGCGGCGACGATCGGTCCGCCGCACAGCACCAGCGCCACCGTCGCGGGCAGGGTGAGCAGCAGCGCCAGCTCCATGCCGCGGTTCTGCGATTCCATCGCGGCCTTATTCTCACCCGCGGCGAGCTGGCGGGAGATCAGCGGGAGTAGCACGGTGCCGAGCCCGATGCCGATCAGGCCGAGCGGCAACTGGTTCACCCGGTCCGCAGTATAGATATAGGTCACCGATCCGTGCGGCAGCAGCGATGCAGCCAGCGCGGTCGAGACGACGAGGTTGATCTGCACCGCTCCTGCGCCCGCGGCCGCCGGCCAGATGAGGCGCATCAGCTGCTTCACGTCGGGGTTGAGCCGCGGCAGCTTGATCCGCAGCCGCACACCGTTGGTCCAGCAGGCATGAATCAGCCATAGCAACTGCAGCGCCCCGGATATGGTGACCGCAATCGCCTGGTTGCGGGCCGTCACATAGGGATCATGGTTGTGGTAGAACAGCAATGCCACGATCAGCGTCAGGTTCAGCAGGATCGGCGCTGCGGCATTGACCCAGAATTTGTGCAGCGAATTGAGGATGCCGCCCAGCAGCGACACCAGGCTGATCAGCATCAGATAGGGAAAGGTATAGCGTGACAGCTCGACCGCGAAGGCGAACTGGTCGTTGCTGATGCCGTTGAACTTGCCCGAAAGCGCCAGCGTCACCGGCCAGGCGAAGATCTCGACCAGGATCGTCATCACTATCAGGATCGGCAGCAGAACCGACAGCGCGTCTTCGGCAAAAGCCACGCCCGCCGGCAGGCCCGGTCCGTCCTTGTCGCCGACCTTGCGGTTGAACATCGGAATGAACGCCGCGGAGAAGGCCCCTTCGGCGAATAGCGCGCGGAACAGGTTGGGCAGGCGAAACGCGACCAGGAAAGCGTCGGACGCGAAGCCCGCGCCGACGAAGCGCACGAACAGCGAATCGCGCACGAGCCCCAGCACGCGGCTGGCGAGGGTGAGGCCACCCACCGATCCCAGCGCGCGCGTGAGGTTCATGTCAGCTGTCCCGCCGGCCCGAGGATCAGGCGGTGCCGATTTCCCCGGTCAGGCCTTGCTGCGCTGCTTCAGCCTGCTGCGCATAGATCGCGGCGAAATCGATCGGCTCGAGCAGCAGCGGCTGGAAGCCGCCGTCGCGAACCGCATCGGCCAGCACGCGGCGGGCGAACGGGAAGATCAGGCGCGGTGCCTCGGCGAGCAGGAAGGGCTGGATATGCTCTTCCGGGATATTGCGCAGGCCGAACAGCCCGGCATAGGTCAACTCGACGATGAAGGCGACCTGGCCGCCGGTCTCGGCCCGAACGTCGACGCGGAGCACGACTTCATGGACGTCCTCGGCAACCTGCGCGGTGCCGATGTTGAACTGGACGTCGATCTGCGGCGAGCCCTGCACCTGGAAGATCGCCGGCGCGTTCGGGTTCTCGAACGACAGGTCTTTCACATATTGCGAGATCAGGCCCACCGCAGGGGCGGTGTCGGCGCCGTTGGGAAGGGGCTCGTTGCCCGTGATGATGCCCTCGTCCTGCTCGTCCATCGAAAGTCCATTCCTTGAAGATCGAAATATCGGCCTCACCCAGGTGGCGTGCCAGCGACCGCGCGCCTAGCAGGGGGCGGCGGGCAGTTCAACGGCTGCTGCTTGTGCCATTTGAATCGTTCGTGCGTTGCGCCTATGTAGATGATTAGCCGATAGTGGAGGCAAGGTGTTCGTTGTAGTTCTTCTCGCGATGGTCGCCGGGTTTCTGGCGTTGCGTCTGTATATGGTTCTGGGCAAGCGGACGGGTCATGAGCAGGTCCTGCCCAAGCCCGCGGAGGAGCGTGCGCCGGTAACGTCGCTGCCCCGCCCGATTGAGGTGGTGCAGGAATCGCGCGAGATTGCGAACCGCAATATCGATCCGCGCGCCGAGGCTGGGCTCCGTGCCATTGCTGCGGCTGAGCCGGCTTTCGATGTTGGCCAGTTTCTTGAGGGCGCTCAGGGCGCCTATCGCATGATCCTCGAGGCCTTCTGGAAGGGCGACGAGGAGTCGCTGGCCTGGCTGGTCGAGGACGAAGTGCGAGAATCCTTTGCTGAAGCGATCGTCGCGCGTCGCGATGCCGGCCATGTGCTGGACAATCGTCTCGTCTCGATCGAGCGCGCGATGATCTCCGATGCATCGGTCGATGGTCGTCAGGCGCGGATCACTGTGCGCTTCGACGCCGATATCGCCGCCGTCACCCGCGATGCCGAGGATAATCTCGTCTCCGGTTCGATGAGCGATGCGGTCGAGACGCATGACGTGTGGACCTTCGCGCGCACGCTGAAGAGCAGCGATCCGAACTGGAAGCTCGCCGACACCGACGAGGCGTGATGCGCGCTCGCCGCGGCGGGATCGTCGCGCTCGCCCTGTCATTGAGTGCCTGCGGCGGCGGTGCGCTTCTGCCTCCCGCTGTACCTTCGAGCCACGCCGTTCCTCTCGTGCCGGCGACTCCACTTCCGCCCGTTGCCGCGGTAACCGTTCCGGGCACTGCGACTGCGGCGAAAGCCGGGCTGGTCGCTGGCCCGCCAATCGCTTCCCTCCCGCTGAGCGAGACTCGGGCCGCCTTGGCGCTGGCGGCCTTTCGCATCTCCTGCACGGCGCTACAGAGCCGTGTCGACCCCTCCGGTCTTACCCGCGGGAGCGACTGGCAACCTGCATGCGCCGCCGCGGCGGGCATTGGTGCCGGCGATGCGCGCGGCTTTTTCGTGCGATGGTTCGAATCCGTTCAGGTCGGCGACGGCAAGGCGTTCGCCACCGGCTATTACGAGCCTGAAATCGCCGGATCGCGGGATCGCCGACCCGGCTATGATGTGCCGGTCTATGCTCGTCCGGCCGATCTGATCGATGTCGATCTCAGCCAGTTCAGCGCCGATCTGAAGGGCAAGCGGATTCGCGGCCGAGTCGATGGGAGCAATTTCGTGCCCTATTTCGATCGAGCCACGATCGAGCAGGGGGCGCTGGCGGAGCGGGCGCGTGTCATTGCCTGGGCGGCGGATCCGATCGACCTGTTCTTTCTCGAAATCCAGGGTTCGGGGCGGCTGCGCCTGCCCGACGGCGCGGTGATGCGTATCGGCTATGATAGCCAGAATGGCCGCGACTATACCGGCATCGGCGCGCTGATGAAGGCGCGAGGGCTGCTCGCACCGGGCCAGACTTCGATGCAGGGCATCGTCGCCTGGCTGCGCAGCCATCCCGACGAGGGCCGCGAAATCATGCGCGAGAACAAGAGCTACGTCTTCTTTCGCGAACAGCAGAGCGCGCCGCTCGGGGCGCTCGGCCTGCCGGTCACCAGTGGCGTCAGCGCTGCCGCCGATCCCCGCTTCATGCCGCTCGGCGCGCCGGTCTTCCTGTCGATGGACCGCGCCGACGCAACCGGCCTGTGGGTGGCGCAGGATACCGGCGGCGCGATTCGGGGCAGCAATCGCTTTGATACCTTCTGGGGCGCCGGCGACGAGGCAAGCGCCACCGCGGGTGGAATGGCCGCGCGCGGAACGGCGTTCCTGCTCTTGCCGGTCGGCACGATGGCGCGGCTCACGGCGGAGAGGGTCGATGGCGGCGCGCCCGTTAACCCCTGACGAAGCCGCGCTCTGGACCAGGGTGATGGCAAGCGTGCGGCCTCTGGTTAAGCCCAAGGCCACGCCGAGGGCCGCGCCGGTCGCCCGGGCGGCCCCCGTCGCCGCGCCGGCAAAAGCCGTAACCAGGCCGTCCGCGCCGCCTGCCCGGACCGAGCCGAAAAAGGAGCCCGCCCGCCCGCTTCCGGGCACGACTCTCGATGGCAGCTGGGATCGCCAATTGTCGCGCGGCCTGGTCTCGCCCGACGACACGATCGATCTTCACGGCCATAATCTCGCCTCCGCCTATGCCCTGCTCGATTCAGCGCTCGATCGGTCGATCCGCGCCGGCGACCGGCTCATCCTGCTCGTGACCGGCAAACCGCCCCGCGCCGAGAGCGAGCGCCCGCATGCGCGCGGCGCGATCCGGGCGGCGGTGGGGGACTGGCTCGCGGGCTCGCGTCACGCCTCCGCGATTGCAGCGGTGCGCGGCGCGCATCCGCGCCATGGCGGCGCCGGGGCGCTTTACATCATCCTGCGCCGGCCACGACCTCAACGGAAATATTAACCTCTATCGGTAATGATACCTTCCGACGGACGGTTTTCGTCGTTGGGGAGTCTCCGGGATCGGGATGGACGGCGTATCGCTCAAGAGCCGTGCAATCGTCTTTGCGATGGGGGCGGGCGCGGTCGCGTTCATTCTTGCGCTGGCGGCAACCTCCAGCGGCCAGATCGGCATCGGCAACGTATCACGCGCACTGATCCCGGCGCTGGTCTGCGGCGCGATGTGCTGGGCATCGGCCGAGCGTTCGATCGCATCGACCGCCGCCGCGATCGATGCGGCGATCAGCCGCCTCGCACGCGCGGCGGAGGGCGACCTGGATAGCGATATCCCCGCTGAAATCGGGGAAAATGTCCCGCAACTTGCTCATGCGATGGACAGCCTGTTCCATCAACTGACCGCCAATATGGAAAGCGTACACCGGCTCGCGATGTTCGATCCGGTCACCTCGCTGCCCAACCGGACTCATTTTCGCCGGACCTGCGAGGGCGCGCTGAGCGATATGCCGTTCTCGGCCAGTGCTGCCCTGTTCTTCATCGATCTCGATCGCTTCAAGGCCGTCAACGACACGATGGGCCATGCGATGGGTGACATGTTGCTCGGCATGGTCGCCGACCGGCTGCGTGCCGTCGCAGCGGAGGTAACGCTGGAGACGGGCGTGCCGCAGCCGTTGATCGGGCGGCTGGGGGGCGACGAGTTTACCATTTTCTGTCCTGACGTCGGCGATCCGGACCAGGCGGAGCGGATCGCACGCGGGGTGTTGCTCGCGCTCGGCGAACCGTTCGACCTGCTCGGGCACGATATCGAGATCGGAGCCTCGGTCGGTATCGCGATCCGCCCGCAGCACGGCGCCAACCTTACCGATCTGATGCGCTCGGCCGATGCCGCGATGTACCACGCCAAGGTGAACGGGCGCGGCCGCGTGGAGCATTTCACTGAGCGGCTGGCCAGCCAGATCGCCCAGAGAGTCCAACTCGAGCGGGATTTGCGCCAGGCGATCGAGCAGGATCAGTTCGCGCTCGTTTTCCAACCGCAGGTCGCGATCTGGGGCGGCGAGATCGTTGCGGCCGAGGCGTTGCTACGGTGGCGGCATCCGGTCGATGGGATCAGGCTGCCTGGCACCTTCATCCAGCGCGCGGAGGAGACGGGACTGATCGTCGAGATCGGCGAATGGGTGATCGATACGGTCGCCGAGACGATCGCGCGCTGGGGGCGGATGGGTATAGAGCAGCGGCTCGCGATCAACGTCAGCCCGCGTCAGCTCGATCATGCCGGTTTCTTTACGCGCCTGCGCGATGCGATGCGCGTTTCGGAGGCGCCAGCCTGGCTGCTCGAGCTCGAGATTACCGAGACGCTCGCGATGCACTGCAGCGAGGAGGTGGTCGAAGCGATCGCGCAACTGCGCGCCGATGGCGCGACGATTGCCATCGACGATTTCGGCACCGGTTATTCCAATCTGGCGCGCTTGCGCGACCTGCCGGTCGACCGCGTCAAGCTCGACCGCAGCCTGATCGAACATATCGTCGACAATGCCGAGGCGCGGACGATCGCGCATGCAGTCGTCGGCCTGATCCACGGCATCGGGTGCGAAGCGGTTGCCGAGGGCATCGAAAGCCAGGCCCAGGCCGATGTGATGCGCGTGATCGGCTGCGACGTGATCCAGGGCTATGCGATCGCTGCCCCCATGGACGAGCGTGCGTTCATCGCCTGGTCCCGGACTGAAGATCGCCAGAGGACCACCGGATAGGACTCAAAAGGGGGCACCTTTCCTGCGCACTCCAGGCATGGGGCAGGTGCATCGCCGCCAAGGCCAAAGGCCCAAAGCGCGCCCGCGTCGCCGTCGTCCGTAAGCTCGCCGTCCTGCTGCACCGCCTTTGGTTAGCCCGACGCCAGAAGCAGCCGCGAGAGCGATGTCGGGTGCGCGATCACGGCGCAGGTGGCTTCCAGCAGCGCTGCAAGTTCCGGCATGCTCATGTCAGGCTCTTCCTCAACCCAGGCGATCAACTGGCCCTGATAGCCTGCCATCTTGCCGGTGCCACGCGGTGGCCCCTGGGGGGGCGGTTCGAGCGACCCTGTCTTCGCCATGCGCTGCGCCAATCGAACGCCCGTGCTCGCGCTGACCCCAAAGCGTTGAGCCGCAGCACGGCGCGACTTGCCCAACGCTACGTCCCCGTAAACCTGCTCCCGAAGATCAACCGATGCGCTTTGCCCATGATCCAGCTCCGATCACGGTGAATCACATCACAGCACCAAAGAGAATCCCATTCGATTCAGATTTTACGCTCGATGCTCTAAGGCGTATCCGCGACGGCGGAATCACGCCGCGCTTGCGATAGCCCCGCCAAGGATCCTGAGACGGAGCCACATATTGATCACTGACCGGCGCCATTCCTCAGTGGCTTCGCTCCGCCGACGCTGGGCGGGCACGTCCGGCCTTATGTATCTTATTATCCGCAGTTCTCGAAACGACTGAGGCACTAGGCGGTTCCCATAAGTCCCAGGTTGCTCAGAAGCTGGTAGATGGGCGTCATATCGGTAACCAAAATCGATCCTCATCTTCCAGACCGCGTTGCGGGAAATGTCAAAGTCGGATTTAGGTATTCACCCCTTGCACCTTAGTCCGGAACGGTGATTCGCGTATCGTCATCCCAGTTGTCGGCGGGCATCAAAATTTAGAATCGATCAACCAGCGAAGTGCCTGACACAGGAATTCACGCTTCAATTTCTCAACACAAAAAGATAATTTCAAGCTGAAGGTCTACATTTGGCTATGGTAGATCGTTGCCATTGGCGCAGATGAATCTCCTCGTCGGGATTAAGTGGACGAAATTCAGATAAGAGACGTTGAACTTCCAGGCAGCTCTTACGATCTTTCCTATTATTTAGGATGGAAACAAGGTCGAATACCGCATTCTTGTCATTCTGCGAAATAGCACGCCTGAACTGGATTTCTGCATTTGTTACATCATATCCGCGCAGTAAATAATATTGACCACTAAGGCGCGCAGCCCCATTCGTTTTTTTTAAAGATTCTCTATTGAGAAACCGCTGGCAAGCTTCAGCGAGGCTGGCATTTTCGTTTCTCTTGCCCAAGACCTCGGAGCAATAGGCCACCGACTTGGGGTTTTTCGGGCTGCCACATCCCCCTACGAGTGCAGCAAACGCAATCACCCATTTCCATTTCTCGGGAATCACTTCTGGTTCTCCCGCATCAGGTGAAGTTGGTTCACCCTAAACTGCCATTGCTTATATCGAGCGCTGTAAGAAACATTAATCAGATCTGACGAAATGGGGCGTCCTTGGAAGTATTCGTTAAATCCAA
This sequence comes from Parasphingomonas zepuensis, assembly GCF_036663735.1. NCBI lineage: Bacteria > Pseudomonadati > Pseudomonadota > Alphaproteobacteria > Sphingomonadales > Sphingomonadaceae > Parasphingomonas > Parasphingomonas zepuensis. The sequence goes on from NZ_JAXOJO010000002.1 coordinate 333,288, forward strand.
GTTTATTTCCACGGCCGTGCCTCTCGGTGTAAATTTCGTAATTAACGCGCTTTCCTGAAATATCGTTAATCGGAATAGTGACAAATCCAGAGGATGCATACACTCTTCCTTCCGTCAACTCGGAAAGCTCTAAGGGCAACGAACCCTCCGTGGTAAGGCAACTGAGTAAGATAACTGGATTTCCCTTTTGAAAACCTTTCGCGACGAGATCATCAAATATCTTTGCCGCGCTCACTGGATCCCTGTTAACCCCTTTTGATTCATCGTAGACCGTTCCCCCGCCTCCCCCGTGAGCGGTAACGATTCCGACGTCCACCGGTTGAGGCAATTGGTTGGCAGATTTGTACTCAATACTGTCGTACGGTAGGTAATTAAGGAGTTGCTTTCCGGTCGGATCCCGCAGATTCATTGGATCGTTATCCACATAGGAGTACAGATTTATCTGGTCCTCGTATCCAATCGGATCAGTCTGCAAAAAACGACCAAGACGCGATGAATATATCCGTGCCTTGTAATAATACATCTCGAGGTCCGGCAGCCAAGCTTGGGCTGTATATTGGAATGCGCCGACATCGCCGCCACTGGGTACGCCATATTCGTCATAGGTCTTGATCGCCAGCACGGCGCCTGATGCATCCGCTGAAGACACGATTGAGCCCTGGCGGTCGCTCTGCAGGCTACGCAGGTCGCCGAGGCCCGAACCCTCGTACCAGATCATCGGGTCGTCTTCGTCCGAGCCGTGGACATAGCGGCGCAACAGCGCGCCGGAAGCGCCGTCATATTCTGCGATGCGCTCGTCGCCGTCGTAGAGAAATTGGCGGACACCCGTCGCGTTGCTCGTCTGGTAGAGCCGACCCGCCGGGTCATAGACCATATTGGTGGATCGCGTTCCCATTGCGGCCACCAGCCGGTTCTCGGCATCATAGGTGAAGTTGGTGCCACCAGTTGCCGTCAGATTGCCGTTGGAATCATAGCTGAGCGAACCGGAACCCACGGCTGTATATTGGTTCAGTCCGTTGACAGTGTAGCTGTTATTCGTTGCCGCGTAGCCACTGAATGAATAAGCGGGATTATCACGTCCAAGCGTGGTGATCTGACTTGCCGGGTTATAGGCGAAGGTTGTGTTCAGGTCCGCTGTCGCCCCAGCCAGATTCTGCGAACTGCTGGTAAGGCGCGAGATAGGGTCATTATAGGCATAGATCGTAACGGTAGCGCCCAAGCCTAGGTGCGCATTCCCTGCGCATCGTAGCTCTGTTCGACAATCTGCGAGACATCATTTTCCTTGACTGCGATCAATCGGCTTGTCCGATCGTATTCGTAGCTGAAATATTTGCCGTCCGGGTGTATGACTTTCAACTTGTTGCCAGCAGCGTCGTAATCGTACGACACTTTACGACTATACCCGCCCATTACGGTTGTAGCCGCGCTTAACCGGCCGAGCGCATCATACTCGTTCCTAATGCCATCGTTGCCTGCAAGAGAATCGAATCGGGCGTTGGTCTGGAGACCGCGCAGGTCGTAGTTGTAATAGACGTCGCGTACCGCAGATGGGAGCGGTGGCGTGCATTCGAAGCCTGCGACGCAACTATCGGGCACGATCTTCGTCGTGACTCGATTGAGACCGTCATAGCTGTAGGCGAGCGTACGCCCGTCTCGCTTGGTCAGACGCGTGCGATTACCATTGCGATCATAGGCGTATTTTTCACAATCATCATCCGCGGTGGAAACCGCGCTCGGGCCGGAAATCCCATTTACTTCGGTGATTGGCCCGATCGCGCATGGCGCCGTTATCCCGGCATTGGTCTTTGAAGGGAACGCCCATGCCACTAAACGGTCGAAACCATCATAGGTATAGGTCGCGCGATTGCCGTTGGCGTCCGTGACGCTCGTCTGCTTGTCGCTGGTTGAGTAGGTGTAGGAGGCATAGATTTGCAAATCCGCAGTGCCGAGCCCCTTCTGGATCGACGTCACTCGCCCGACTTCGTCATAGGAATTGAAGGTAATTCGGTCTGGGCCGGACGCGCCAGGGGTGTCGGGGCTGCACGCGGAAGGCGGCAAGATTCCCCCGACCAAGGTGCCGTTGGATGCGATGGACGGGAAAGAAGGCAGGTTCATGCGAACCGTCGAGCATTGGACACGATCGAAAGCGTCGTAACTGTTCTGGGTGACCGCCGCGGTCGATGCGCTCGTCCCGGACGCGACCTTGACGAGGCGGCCCTGGATATATTGGTTCGCCGTCATTTGTAGTGGAGCAAACAGCGGCCAGCTCGCGTCTGAACCGTCTGGCACGGTGCCCTGTTCGATTAAGATCGGCTGGCCGTCAGAATTATAGGAGGTCCGGATTGCCAAGGGAGGCAGAGGCCCCGTGCCATCGGGATCGGATCCAACTTCCCCGATCTTCTGCTGAGCCGCGTCGTAGCGCTGCCGCGTGGTGTCGCCTGACCCGGGAAGCGGACCATCGACCTCCGAAACGTTACCGAAGAAATCATAATAGGTCGTGGTGTTTGCAAGAACAGTGCCGTCGCCGAGTTGCTTAGTCACTCCCGTCGGCAGAGCATGGCCGTAGCCATAGCTATATATAGTTTTGACCTCGTCAGAGGAGTTCGTGCAGCTCGCCTGTGTTCGGCAGATCGATGTCTGGGTCAGTCGGGGTGTGTCCCGGAACACCTGGGTGTTCCCGACCCAATAGGCCACGGATTGGTTGGTGTAGCTGTTGCGAGTCTGAGGCCGAATTCCGTTCGGGTCAGCAGGCTCCGTTATAGTCAGGGGACGACCCGACGCCGAATCATAGGTGAAATCGGTGGCGTTGCCCCGCGGGTCGGTGATTCTGATCGGATTGTTGCAGATGCGTATGTTTGCACAGCCTACTTCATACTCAGCGGTCGTGACCAGCGGGGTGCCGCCAATGGCGGGCTTCGGAATGGTCGTGATCGAGGTAATATTGCCTTGAGCATTATAGGCATAATGTGCGCCGTCATTATCCGGGCGTGTAATGTCGGTGAGTCGAGTATAGCTGTCATAGGCGAACTGGGTAGTGCGGTTGAGCTCGTCGATCACTGCCGTAACTGGGCCAGGTTTAGCCTGGTGAGTGACCTTCTTGGTCTTATTGGCCGGATCTGTAACCGTGGTAGTGCCGGCGCCGGTCGAGCTGTCGGAGAAATTGTAGCTGTAGCCCCACTGAATCCCGTTCCTGGTAAAGCTCGTAACGCGGTGGTTGCCGTCATAGGTGATGATCGCCGTCACTCCTCCCGGCGAAACCACTTGGGTCATGTCGCCGTTTGAATTGAAGGTATAGGTAGTGACGCGACCCAATGCGTCTGTGAAGGTCTGGGTCGTATTTTTGGGGCGCAGGTAACTTTTGGTATTATCTGTGCCATTCAGACTCTGCGTTTGCACGACCATTGACTGAGTGCGGCTAGGCGAGGCGGTCATCGTGAAAGTGATCGACTGGCTGTAATAATTACCCGTCTTGGCGACAGTGTAACCGTCCGGACGCCAGATCTTGATGTCGCCCCCATTGCTGTTCACTGTTGCCTGCACCGGCTGATCGGATAGATAGGTCGTTGTGCCTTCCGCGGGGTCGAATTTCACCGCAGGCCATGTGCGCGTGTTGCCATAGGCTTCGTTGTCGTAACGCGCGTTCGGGGGATAGCCGCCACTATAAGGCAGATTGCCCATGAATGAGATCGTCACCCCATTTCGCGATGTATATTTGCACTGGTCGAGCCATCCGTTCCCAGAAAGGCCTCCGGTGAAATAGCACGCTAGCGCTCCGCCAACATTCGGTTTTTTCTGGGTATATACCAGCCGAGTGCCCGGCGGTGGCAAAGGAACTGACTCCGTTTGTTGTGTCGCATCGGCAAATTCGTCGCTGACTCCGTCATATTCGACAATGACGTGCCAATCCTTATCGAACCACAAGCGGGGCGTGTTCGGTAACCAGCCTTGTCCCGACCACGTGAAATAAAAGGTCGCAGGCCGCTCGCCACTGCCCATAGAGAGAACGGGGGATTGGACGCGGAAGCGGCCTGAGAGTAGATCGACGCCGTTTCTATCCACCGGATTGTAGGAGGGCGCGTTGAGGGCATCACCGCTCTTCTGACCGGCCTGCTGCGCATATGCGCTAACGGGAGCGGACGAGGCGAGCAAAGCGCAGATGAGTTTCTTCACGTTTTGTCTCGATCATGACTATTTAGGGAAGAATTTGAGGCGCTGGACCTCGCCATTCGCAAATGGACGGTCGCCTTGTCGGTATTCGGTCTATCCGAAACCGCATAGCGGCGTTGTCGTGTTGATTGTGATGGACCCGGTCGAAGTTGCACCAAGACTGTCTGCCACGACATAGGAGAAAGTGGATACACTGACATGCCCATCCGCAACGAGCTCGATCAGATTAGTGCCGAGGCCAGATGGCGTCACAGTGATGCTTGCACCACCTGACAGTCTCGTCACGCTCACCAGCGCAAGTGGAACGTTGTTTTCTGGGTCTGTGTCATTTGTGAGCGGGTTGAAGTTGAAGGTCGAACTGTTACAGGCCATCGTCCGCGCGTCCGCGACGGCCACCGGTGGCTGATTGCCCGGCGTTGGTGTCGGCGTTGGTGTCGGCGTTGGTGTCGGCGTCGGCGTTGGTGTCGGCGTTGGTGTCGGCGTTGGTGTCGGCGTTGGTGTCGGCGTACCGCTTACAGCATAGTTGGTACGATTGCCCGCCGGATCGAAGGTTGTCGCCATGTCGACGCCGTGGTTCGGTCCGCCCGCGCGTGCGCTTGATACTAGGCGGCCCAGCGAGTTGTAGACATAGGTCGTGGTTTCCGACGCTATTGACGAAGATTCCACGAGAACTGCCGCGGCCGCAGCCCCGACAAGCAACAGCGAGCGCGTGCGCATGCAATATTCTCCCCGCCAGAAAAATGCAGCCAGAGATGTCCGCAAATCTGTCCCGAGTTGATGGTGGCGCTGGGGGCAGGCTTGGTCAACCGCCTTTACAGGGGAATGTGACCGTTATGGATCAAATAGTTGTCGGATAGTGCGGTCAACGACCCATCATTATGGTGCATCTCGGATGTGAGTTCCGGCGATTATCACCGCAATGCGAAACCGATCGGCCGGGCGCCAGAATTCGGCCATAGTCGGTCGCGGCCATTTCGTTCACGCAGTACGTGGCGAGATTACGGTGCGGGGGTTGATCGACGTGCCGTTGCACAGGCCGATAAAGCCGTACGGCGTATCTAAGATCTTCTGGCCGGACCCTGGTGACGTTGTTGGGATTGCGCGCGGTGTTTGGCGTGCCGGGATTTGTGATCACGATCTGCGGTTCCCGATAATAGCCGGTCGGCATCCTGATTGGACTATCCTGCGCTGTCGGCAACAACACAGGTCAACGATCGACCGATGCAGCTTGGGTGGGACGGCGTCCCGGCCCAGCGAGCATCTGCATCTCGGCAGCGGGCAGGGGGCGACGGGAGCAGAGCACGCCGCACCATAGGTTCTTTTTGTCTTGATAGTCGCTCGCTGGCCCGCTAGGCGCACCCCCCTGCAATGTGTCGGGGCGTGGCGCAGTCTGGTAGCGCACTGGTCTCGGGGTCCAGGGGTCGTAGGTTCGAATCCTATCGCCCCGACCATTGCAGCTTTCTTTTCCGATATTCTTCGCGCGAGAACGATGAGCCCCGATACGGGCCACGTCGCTCCGAACCCGCGCCTCAGCTCCGGGCGCCGAGCATTTCCGCGATGCTGGTGAATTTCTCGCGCGGTGCGCCGTCCCGCGCGCGGGCGATCTCGGCTGCCTCGATCTTCTGCCAGTCGCGAAAGGTGACGACGTCGACGCCGCGCCCGGCCAGCAATGAATCCAGCCCGGTTCGGCCTGCCTTGCCGCTGTCGCCGGCCAGATCGGCGGCGATATGATCGGCGATCAGGAAACCATCGGGCCGGTTGGTGCCGATCGTGCCCGTCGGGCCGCGGCGGGCCCAGCCGACCGCATAAAGGCCCGGCGCGATCCGACCATCGACGTTGGCGAAGCGGCCGAGCGTTTCGTCATAGGGGACGCCGTCGATCGGCGGTGTGCGGTAGCCGATGCAGCTGATCACCAGCCCCGCCGGTATTGCATACGTCTCGCCGGTGCCGGTCGCGCGGCCCGCTGCGTCGATCGCGGTCCGCTCGACGACCACGCGTTCGGCCTTGCCGTTCCCCTCGACCCGCACCGGCATCGCGTAGAAATCGAAATCCACATCGATCTGCTTGCGGTCGGTGCGGGTGGCGAAATCGCGCAAATGGGTGACCGACTTGCGTTGACCCGGATCGAGCGCGGCGTCTTCTGCAACGGGCGGCAGGTCGGCTGGATCGACATGCGGCACCGCACGCTCGAGATGGCCGAGCTCGCCCAGTTCCTTCGGGGTCATCGCGATCTGGTGCGGGCCGCGGCGCGCGAGGATCGTGATCCGGTCATGGGCGCCGGTGCGGAGATGGTCGAGCGCGTGGCCGACAATGTCGGAACCGGCGAATTCGCTCTCCGCCTTGGCGAGGATCCGCGCGACGTCCAGCGCGACATTGCCCGCGCCGACCACCACCGCGCCGGGCCCGTGCAGCGGCGGGTTGAGTCCGGCGAAATCGGGATGGCCGTTGTACCAGCCGACGAACGCCGCCGATCCGATCACGCCAGGCAGGTCGTCGCCCGGCACCCCCAACGGCTTGTCGACCGGCGCGCCGGTCGCCAGCACCACTGCGTCGTACAAGGCGCCCAGCTCGGCGATGGTCACGTCGGGCCCGACGCTCACATTGCCGACGAAGCGGACATTGTCAGTCAATGCAACCGCCTCGTAGCGGCGCGATACGCCCTTGATCGACTGGTGATCGGGCGCGACGCCGGTGCGGATCAGGCCGTAGGGCACGGGCAGCCGATCGATGATATCGACGCGCACGTCGTCGCCGAACGTCTTCTGGCATGCCTCGGCAGTGTAATAGCCGGCCGGTCCCGAACCGATGATCGCGATGTGACGCAAGGCCGCTCTCCTGATTTTCCGGGGATGCTAACGGCATGGCGCGCAAGGGCAAGCGGCGGAGCGTGGTCGCATCCCGATCGCATAGAGCTTGTCCGCCGCGGCGAGTCCGGTTCACCTGCTCTTCATGAGCGATCTTCCCTCCACCTCTGCTCCGGACGTGCTGTCCGAAGTGCTGCGCGCGGTCCGGCTGAACGGATCGGTATTCATGGACGGGCGCTTCGCGGCGCCGTTCGGGGTAATCAGTCCTGCGCGGTGGGACGATATCCAGCCGATGGCGCATCTGCGCCATGTCAGTGTGTTCCACCTGATCGCCGCGGGCAGCTGCATGATGGAGACGATCGACGGCACCCGCCGCACGCTGACTGCCGGCGACGTCGTGCTGATGCCGTTCACCGCGGCGCACCGCTTCTGGGCGGGCGAGCCGGACCGGTTCGTCACGGCGGAAGATGTGCTCGAGCCCGGCAGGATCGATGGCGTCGCGACGGTCTCGGTCGCTGGCGACGGCGCCGCCACGCGGCTGGTCTGCGGCTTCCTCGAATCCGCCGAGCTGCTGGCGACGCCGCTGTTCCGCACGCTGCCGCCGCTGCTGGTGGAACGTACGGCTGACGATCCGCTCACCGGCATGCTTGCCGGCACCGTCGGCGAGATCCTCCGCCAGCTCGAACTGGCTCGGCCCGGCGCGCCGGTGTTGCTCGGCAAGCTGATGGAATTGCTGTTCGTCGAGGTGCTGCGGCGCCACGCTGGGCGGCTGCCCGAGGGATCGACGGGCCTGCTCGCGGCGCTGAACGACCCGATCGTCGGGCGGGCGCTGCAGGCGATCCATACCGAGCCGGCGCGGCGCTGGAACGTCGCGATGCTCGCGCGCGAAGCGGGCGCGTCGCGCACCGTGCTGGCCGAGCGCTTCAATGCGGTGCTCGGCAAGCCGCCGATCGAATATGTCGCCGCCTGGCGGCTGCAACTCGCCGCCGAACACCTGCGCGCCGGCAATGACGCCATCGCGCGCATCGCCGAAGCGGTCGGCTATGAAAGCGAGGCCTCGTTCGGCCGCGCATTCAAGCGCGTGCTGGGCGTGAGCCCGGGCCGGTGGCGCTCGGGGGGAAGCGAGCGCCGGGCGGCAGGCTGACAAGGTGTCAGCCGTCGACAGACAACCCCAGCGCGTGCCGCCCGCTATAGAGCTGCTGCTCGCGTTCCCGCAACGGGTGGAAGCGCGCGCCCTGCAGATCACGGAAGCGCAACTCCAGCCCGGCCGGACGATAGAAGCCCGCGCCGCCGGCGCATTCAAGCGCCTTCTCGCCGACCTTCAACGCTGCCTGACCCGTCAGCGTGCGCAGCTTCATCACGCGATCGGTGCTGGCCTCGCCCGGCAAGCCGACCGTCGCGGCGACCAGCGCGGTCCATAGGGCGCCGAGGCCGGCATGCGCCGTCTCCAGTTCCCCGACCGCGAGCAGGGCCAGCGGGTCTCCGGACTTCGTTTTTGCCAGGTCGACCGCAACGTCGCGCGCCGCATCGGCCACGCCGGTATAGACGGAATAGATCAGCGGAAACGCGATCATGCTGACGATATGGAACAGCGGGTGCCATGGGCCGGCTGGTCGCCGTCCGCTGACTGCGGCGTCGGGGATGAACACGTCCTCCACCAGCACATCGTGCGACCCCGTGCCGCGCATGCCGAGCGTATCCCAGGTCGTGGCGATGCCGACACCCTCGGCCTTTAGTGGCAGGGCGAAGTGCAGCACGGTGGGGCCGTCCTGCGGATCGTCATAGACCGCGCTGGTGCCGAGCAGGTCGCCAGCCGGCGAGCCGCTGGCAAATCCCTTGCGCGCATCGATGCGGAACCCGCCCTCTACCTTGCGGGCGGTCCCGCCGCCGGGAAGCCAGTCCGAGGCGCCGCTGGAGACCATCCGCACACCTTCGCCGGCGACCTTGCGCAACAGCCCCTCGGTCGGTGCATTCTGGTGCCGCCAGCGCCATGCCGCGGCGGCGACCTGATGGGTGTGCATCGCCAGGGCAAGCGCGGTCGAGCCGCAGCGGGCGCCGAGGGCCCGCAGCATCTCGCACAGCTCGTCGGCGAACAGACCGCCACCGCCGAAGTCGACGGGCACGGCGAGGGCGAAGAAGCCATGGCGCTGGAGCAGATCGAGATTTTCGGCGACGAAGCTGCCGTCGCGATCGCACGCCGCGCCGGCGGCTTCGAGTTGCGGGCCGAAGCGGTCGAGGACGTCGCGCCAGTCGGGAGCGTTGCCGAGCGGGGTCGCGTTGCGAGGGAGGGCGTCGACAGGGAGGGTGGGGGCCGCACCGGGATTCGTCATGGTCGTCTCCATCTTTCACCCCACGAAAGGGGGCGCTGCCTGGATTCAGCTAGACGCCCGGCACGCGGCCCAACATGGCCGCGCCGCCGGGATTTAGTGCCGATCTACCGGCAGTTGAATCAACCCCGGCGCTTCGCCCGCCAGGCCTTCACCGCCGCCATGGTGCCGGTGACATGCCCGGCCGGGCTCATCTCGGAATGCACGAAGATCACCTTGCCGTTGGGCGCGATGACATAGGAGGTGCGGTTGGTCATCACCCGCTCGCCCTTGCCGATATGTACGTCATAGCCGCTGATCGTCGCCGGCTTGGCCACGCCGACCGGGAAGGCGTCGCGGCATTCGACCTTGGAGAAGCTGGCGAGCTTGTCGATCGGATCGGCCGACAGCCCGATCAGAGTCGCGCCGTTCTTCTGGAACTCGGCACTGGCGAGGGCGAACTCATGCGCCTCGATCGTGCAGCCCTTGGTGAAGGCGGCGGGGAAGAAATAGACGACCACCGGGCCTTTGCGCAGCGCGGATTTCAGCGCGAAGGTGAACTGCTTGCCGCCCAACGCCGCCTGGGTGGTGAAATCCGGCGCCTTGGCCCCGACGGGAAGCGCGGCATTGGCGGGAGCCGCGGCCAGCATCGTAACGGCAAGAGCGAAAGCGACGGATTTCATCGAAGGTCTCCGGTAGTGGAATCGCGCCTATCGTAACGGCGGGATGCCCTGCTGGACAGGCCCCTTCGCGCGCACGACGCGAAGGGGACAAATCCGTCATTCGCACTTATACGTGACGCTCTGACCGCAAGGCTGACCGGTGGGGGCGATCTTGGTGTTCAGCACCCAGCCGACATTGTCATTCTCGTCGGCGACTTCCCACCACAGGCCGTTCTTGGTGCCGGTGGGATAGATCACCGAGCCGGCCGGCAGCGTGCGGATCACCTTGCCGCTTGCGGCGGCCGTGCTGCGCATGGCGACCGGACCCTGTGCGGTATAGGTCTTGCTCGGCGCGGCCTGCGCAGTGCCAGCGTCGCCCGGCGTGACCAGACCAAGCTCAGTGACCATCTTCGCGTAAGCCTGGATGAAGGCGAGCGTCACGATCCGCCCGATATCGGTATTGTCATAGCCGCCGCCGACGACGCCGCCGCCGATGCCGGCACCGAATCCGCCGGCGCCGCCGCCGAAGGACAGGCTGTTCTTGGCTGCATAGCCATCCGTCGTCGAGATCGTCTCGGTCGTGCGGACGTTGGTGAGCGAGAGGACGGTGTTCGCCTCCATCTTGCGCGAGCGGATGCCGCCAAGGATGCCGCCCACGCCGCCGCCGACCAGGCCGCCGATGCCGGCGCCGATCCCGCTACCGCCGGAATTCTGGTTGGCGGCCTGAACCTCGGCGATCAGCACGTAATCCGCTGCCTTGATCTGGCCCTGACCGACGTTCGACCGACGTTGAAGCCCGAGGCCGCCGCCAATGTCGCGCTCGCGCTGGGCGGCGCTGAGGCCGGAGCCGCGATCGACGAGGTTGAAGCAGCCCGAGCGCTGCACCAGCACCTTCAGCAGTTTCTGCGGGGCGGCCAGCTGGAACTGAGTCCAGCCCGAGGGATCGTCACCGTCCATGACCGAGACGGTGCCGAGCTTGCGCGTGCAGCGCGGCACGTCCGTCATCATCTGTTCCTGGGTGCGTTGCGTCTTGGACGCCCGCGCCTGACCGCCACCGGCGAATGCGGGCGCTCCCGTTGCCACCAGCGCAGCAGCCGCGACACCGATCATCAAAATACGCATCTACTTTCTCCCCAAGCGCCATCCTGCAGGCGCGACTTCAATCCCGCTCCGGACGTTTCCGGAAGACGATGATTCTCCATGAAAATACCGATCAGCGACCCCCGTCGGCATCTGTTGCGCCCGCCTTATCAAAGCCCTTTGCGCGGCGGTAGGCGATTTTGCGACATGGCGATCCTTCGTGCGACGGAAAGTCGACAACCGGTCGACCGCCGCGACCGAGCTACGCCCGGGGTTCAGACTGCGAAGCGCGACCCCCTTCGCATCCTGCCTGTCCCCTGCTAACGCCCCCTGATCATGTCGACCGACCTTTCCCGAATCCGCAACTTCTCGATCATCGCGCATATCGATCACGGCAAGTCCACGCTCGCCGATCGCCTGATCCAGGAGACCGGCGGCCTTAGCGACCGCGAGATGTCCGAGCAGGTGCTCGACAATATGGATATCGAGCGCGAGCGCGGCATCACCATCAAGGCGCAGACCGTGCGCCTGCGCTACAAGGCGAATGACGGGCTCGATTACGAGCTCAACCTGATGGACACGCCGGGCCATGTCGATTTCGCCTATGAAGTGAGCCGCAGCCTGGCCGCGTGCGAAGGCGCGCTGCTGGTAGTGGACGCAGCGCAGGGCGTCGAGGCGCAGACCCTCGCCAATGTCTATCAGTCGATCGAGCACGACCATGAGATCGTGCCGGTCATCAACAAGATCGATCTGCCCGCGGCCGACCCGGACAAGGTGAAGGCCGAGATCGAGGAAGTGATCGGCCTGGACGCGTCCAACGCCGTGCTGACCTCGGCCAAGGCCGGGATCGGCATCAAGGACGTGCTCGAAGCGGTCGTCACCCGCATCCCGCCGCCCAAGGGCGATATCGATGCGCCGCTGAAGGCGATGCTGATCGACAGCTGGTACGATCCCTATCTCGGCGTCGTCATCCTGATCCGGGTGATGGCCGGCGTCCTGAAAAAGGGCCAGCAGATCAAGTTCATGCAGACCGGCACGCTGCATTTGGTCGACCGCGTCGGTTGCTTCCGCCCGAAGATCGAGCAGCTCGGCGAGCTTGCGGTCGGCGAGATCGGCTTCATCACCGCGCAGATCAAGGAAGTGGCGCAGACCCGCGTCGGCGACACCATCACCGATGCGAAGCGCCCCGCCGCCGAGCCGTTGCCGGGCTTCAAGGAAGTCCAGCCGGTGGTGTTCTGCGGCCTGTTCCCGGTCGACGCCAACGACTTCGAGAAATTGCGCGAGAGCATCTCCAAGCTGCGGCTGAACGACGCCAGCTTCAGCTTCGAGATGGAGACCAGCGCGGCGCTCGGCTTCGGCTTCCGCTGCGGCTTCCTCGGGCTGCTGCACCTCGAGATCATCCAGGAGCGGCTGACGCGCGAGTATGATCTCGACCTGATCACCACCGCGCCGTCGGTGGTCTATCAGATCGAGCTGGCGCACGGCGCCGGTCATATCGAGCTGCACAATCCGGCCGACATGCCCGACCCGAGCCGCATCGCGAGCATCGCCGAGCCGTGGATCGAGGCGGTGATCTATGTGCCCGACGAATATCTCGGCAGCATCCTGAAGCTGTGCCAGGATCGCCGCGGCATCCAGAAGAACCTGACCTATGTCGGCGGCCGTGCCCAGGCGACCTACGAGCTGCCGCTCAACGAAGTGGTGTTCGATTTCTACGACCGGCTGAAGAGCATCAGCCGGGGCTATGCCAGCTTCGATTATCACCAGATCGGCTATCGCGAGGGCGACCTCGTCAAGATGGGTATCCTGGTCAACAACGAGCCGGTCGATGCGCTGAGCATGATCGTCCACCGCGGCACGGCCGAAGCGCGCGGGCGCGGCATGTGCGAGCGGCTGAAGGACCTGATCCCGCGCCACCTGTTCAAGATCCCGATCCAGGCCGCGATCGGCGGCAAGGTGATCGCGCGCGAGACCATCGCGGCGATGCGCAAGGACGTGACCGCGAAGTGTTACGGCGGCGATGCCAGCCGCAAGCGCAAGCTGCTCGACAAGCAGAAAGAGGGCAAGAAGCGGATGCGGGAGTACGGCTCCGTGTCGATCCCGCAGGAGGCCTTCATCGCGGCGCTCCGAATGGGCGACGACGCCTGAGCGCCCGAGACCAGTGAGCGGATTGCGCCAGCAATCGCCGAACTGGACGAGGATCAGCGCCAGGCCGGCCGGCGACCGGTCGAGCTCGTCCTCGACCGGATCGTCCGACGACGCGGCTTTGCCGCGGCGCCACCCGCTATCCACGCCGATTTTCCGGTGCTCGTTTTTTCTTCCGCTGTTATGTTGGATTTTCGACCGGAAATTCCGGTGTGACGTCAACGGCTTGGGCCCCGTTTTCCCTGTTACGCCGTAACAGCGGAAAACCGTGTCGAAATCGGGCGATATTTTCCGCTGTACGTCGCGAATTCGCACCGAAATTGCCCCTGCTCGATTCAATCTTGCGTTGGGATCGGGTTTTGAGAGGGTGGGGCTGGCCATGGCGCGTGCGTGACATGGCCGAGCGGAAGATTGAATCGAGCGGGTGGTGCGAGGTGCGACAAGCTCGGCCCGAATGAGTGTGAGGGTAAATCCTCAAGCTGCCTGTCGCCCGTCAAACCCCTCTGTCGCCAGCATCACCGTCTTGGGCACAGCCTGTTCTCCGCTGAGATAGTAAGCGATCGTCCGCCGCGAGAGCCCAAGCGACTCCGCAGCCCGGTCCAGCGTCAGCCCGTGCCGTTCCATCCAGGAACGGAATGCATCCGCCGGCATCGTCTCCCCCGCCTGCTCGTCGGCCCAGCGACGAAGCTGCGCCGCTCCGAAATCGATCCCACACGCAGGCCATTCGACCGACCACCCGTCCTCGGCCAGATGAATGCGGTGAAATGTCTCCGGGTTCCGGAGTGGCGCCAGCACGGCCCGGGCCCCGATAACCGGCGCAAGATCGATTTCGCTCCGCTGCCCATCGTCCCAGGTGACCACCAAGCCTGCCTGGCCGCGTGTCACCGCGCTCTTGATCCTGCCAATGCTCATCGACCGTCTCCGCCCACTTTGCCTCGATCAGCGCGATATTATCGGCCGCCCAATCGAGTGCCTCGCGCAGATCTATCCTGCCGCTCATCGCGATCACCTCAAGCGACCCGATCGCCACCTGAGCCGCGCCTTCCCGACCCAATACGTGAAAATGCGGCGGCGGATGATCGGCGAAGAACAGTGCAATCTCCGTCGTCGAGAACCGCATGATCCGGGGCATGACAATTCTAATAGTGCAATGATTGCACTATGGCAATATAAGCACTCCTTGGAGGCAAGGGAGGAGCGCCATTGCGAGCGTCCGACGAAAGCGCCCTCCGCCTAACCCCGCGCCGCCACGGCGCTCCCGCCGAACACGACATGCTGGCGTCCCTGCGCCGTGAACAGGCCGTAGATCATCGCTGCCTCCGGCGCGCTGGCCGCATCAAGCACCGCGAGCTGCTCGGCGGGCAGGCGGAGGTCGGTTGCGGCGATGTTGTCGTGTATCTGCGATACGCGGCTCACGCCCATCAGCGCGGTATCCACGCCTGGCCGCGACAGTATCCAGGCCAGCGCCACGCGCGCCGGCGTCTCGCCGATTGCATCCGCCACGTCGCGCAGGGCATCGACGATACGCCAGTTGCGCTCCGTGAAGAGGGCGTCGCCAAAAGGGTTCGCCCCGTCGAGCCGCTTGTCGCCTTCGGCGCGCGGCGCGCCAGTCCCGGCTTCGCTGGGCAGGCCGCCGGCGCGGGGCGCAGCCGCCTCTACGGTCGCGCGATCATATTTGCCGGTGAGCAGGCCGTAGGCGAGCGGGCTCCAGGGCATCATGCCGAGGCCCATGTCGCGCGCGAGCGGGATGTGCTCGGCTTCCACTTCGCGGCTGACCAACGAATAGAAATATTGCAGGGCGATGGGCCCGGGCTGGCCGTGCGCCGACGCCAGCGTCGCGAGTTTCGCCACATACCATGCCGGCGCATTGGACATGCCCCAATAGCGAATCTTGCCCGCGCGGACGAGGCCGGCCATCGTCTCGAGCAGCTCCTCGGGCGGCGTGACCGAATCCCAGACATGCACCCAATAGAGATCGATATAATCCGTGCCGAGCCGGCGCAGCGACCCCTCCAGCGCGGCATGGATATGCTTCGCGCCATTGCCGCCGGCGTGCGGGCCGGTGCCGGCGGCAAAGCCGGCTTTCGTGGCGATGACGAGACGGTCGCGCAGGCCGCGATCGGCGATGATTGCGCCCAGCATCTCCTCGCTCCGGCCGCTGGCATAGACGTCAGCGGTATCGACCACATTCCCGCCGGCCTCGACATAGGCGTCGAACACGGCCTCGGCCGCCGGGCGCTCCATGCCCCAGCGCGCGACGCCGAAGGTCATCGTGCCCAGCGCGAGTGGGCTGACGACGAGGCCCGAACGGCCCAGCGTGCGATAATCCGTAAGCGACATGGCAGAGCTTTCGTAGTGATCGATATGAAACGTCCTTGAGACCGATTGCCGCACCCGGTCAAGCGTTATATAGCGCTCGCTATGGAACCTGCGCTCCAGCCTGCCCCGCGCCGCACCGGACGGCCTTTGTCGTTCGATCGCGAGGCGGCGCTGGCCGTGGCGATGCGCCTGTTCTGGCAGCACGGCTTCGAGGCGACGTCGATTGCGGAGCTGACCCAGGCGATGGGCATCACGCCGCCGAGCCTCTACGCCGCCTTTGGCGACAAGCGCGGCCTGTTTCGCGAGGCCGTGCATCTTTACCTTGGGGGCGTCGACAGTGTCGCCGAGAGCATCACGGGGGCGGCCACCGCCCGCGAGGCGGCACTGGCTTTGCTGGCGGCGGCCGCGATTGGCGACAGCGGCGAAGACACCCCGCCGGGCTGCCTGCTCGCGAGTTCCCTGGTGAGCAGTTCCGCCGCTGCGGCCGATGTGCGCGAGGAGCTGGCCGAGATCCGGCGCGGCATCGAAGCGGCGCTGCGGTTGCGGATCGAGCGCGATGTGCGGGATGGCCATTTGCCGCACGACACCGATGCCGAAGCGCTGGCGGGCCACGTCTTTGCGGTGGTCCAGGGAATGTCGACCCTGGCCAAGGATGGGGCCGGGCGGGAGAAGTTGCTGCGGATCGTCGACAGCGCCATGGCGGGCTGGCCCGGCTGAAGCTCGTGTCGTGCGAGGGTCACCAGTCCGCATGACATCCGGCCGGTTCGGAGCTAAAGGCCGGCGCATGCCCAGCCGTTTCCGCCGCCCCGCCCTGCGCCGCCTGCTCCCCGCGCTGCCGCTTGCCTTCGCCGCTACGCCGGCGCGCGCTCAGCAGGAGGACGGGCAGCTATGGTTCCAGGTCAACACCAATGTGCCGCTGGCCGAGCATGTGCGCATCACGCTGGAGCAGATCGCGCGCGTCAGCGACCGGCAGGACGGGCTCTACCAGACCGAGTTCGGCGGTCTGCTCGGCTTTCGCGCGTCCAAGAATATCGAACTCGGGTTCGGCTATCGCTGGGTCGGTTCGCATAACGGCAATAGCGGCGCCGACGAGAATCGGCTGCGCCAGCAGGTGGTCGGGACGTTCGGGCCAATCACCACGCGCTTCCGCGTGGACGAGCGGTTCAATCCGCGCGGCAGCGAAGTGGGTGTCCGCATCCGACCGCTGATCCGCTACAATCACCGGTTCGGCCGCAAGGGCATGGCGGTGTTCGCCAGCCATGAAAGCTTCTTCTTGCCCAACAGCACAAGCTGGGGGCAGCGCAGCGGCTATGAGCGGATGTGCAACATCGTTGGCGTCACCCTGCCGATCGGGCGTTCGGCGACCACCGATATCGGCTATCTCAACCAGTATCGCTTCGGTCGTGACGGCGCCCGGGCGCAGATGGACCATGCGCTGACAGTGCAGCTCACGATCAACCTGCACGGCTTCGCGGGGTCGGAGGTTCACGACTGACCGCCTTCCGGCGCCGGAGCGAATGCGCTCAGGCGGCCGTGACGAAGCCCCCGACCGCCAGCGCCGAGCCCAGCAGCAGCGCCGCAGCGAGCGACCGGCTGAGGATCTTCTCCAGCCTTCGCGGTGCGGGGATGAAATACGCCGCGAGGAGCAGCGCCGCCGTGGCGAGCCAGTAGATCGCGACGAGCGGCACGTCGTTCCCGGCGACCTTGCGCAGGATGAAGGTGGCGGCAAGGATCAGCGGCGATCCCCACACCACGGCATCCCACATCGCGCGCAGCCGCGGCTCGTGGATTCCGCGGCGCCGGCGCTTGCCCAGCCAGATATAGCTGCCGGTCGCGCAGATCCCGGTCAGGGCCAGGCCGAGGACGAAATAGAGGATCTTGACCGGCAGGCCGCCGAAATTGCCGAAATGGAGATTGTAGGTCGAGGCCGAGGCCTGTTGGCCGAGCGCGCCGTCGGAGAGGCCTGCCGCGCCGATGAAGCGGCCCTTCGCGTCGAAATTATAATATTCGCCGAAGATCAGCCGGCGCTCCGGCGTGCCGAGGATCTGGATGTGCTGCCCGGCGGTGAGCGGATCGTGCAGCGTGATATAAGTCAGGCGCAGGCCGGGATGGTGGGCCTTCATATAGGCCATCGCCGTCACGATATCCGGCACGGGCGCGGCGGTCTTGTCCGGCTTGCCTTCGGCGCCGAAGATCGGGGCGTAGACGGCCTCGAGATCGCCGCCATAGCTGAGCTTCGCCACGCTGTAGCCGGCGATGCTGGCCAGGCCGATCAGCGCCCCGGTGAGCGCGATCGCGACGGTGAAGGGCAGGGTCCAGACGCTCAGCCGGTTGTGCCAGTCGGCGAGGCCGAGGCCGTTGCCGTCGCGTGCGCGCAGGCGGAAGGCGTCGCGGAAGATGCGCGGATGGGCGATCACGCCGGACAGCGCGAGCGCCAGCATCATCACGCCGAGCGCGCCGACGATGGTGATGCCGATCACGCCGGGAATGTTGAGGATGTAGTGGAGCTCGACCAGGAAATCGGACCAAGCGACCTCCTCTTTGGCCGCGATCGCGCCCGCCGCGTCGAGATGCACGGCCTGGGTGTCGGTCGTGATCGTGGCGCGGGGCAGGGATTCGACCGGCAGATGGACATAGAGGTGCGTGGTGCGCGGCTTGCCCGCTTCGCTGGCCAGCACCGCTGCGACGCCGCGCTGGATGGCCTGGGGATCGATCGACGCCATTTCCGGCGCGCCCGGCTGCTCGATGCGCTGCCATTCCTCGTAGAAAACCGCGACCGTGCCGGTTAGGCTGACGATATAGAGCAGCATGCCGGCGAGCAGGCCGATCGCGGCATGGGCCGACAGGGCGCGCTTGACGGTGGAGCTTTCCGGCGCGACCGTCATGCCGCCACCCCGGCGGCGACCGCGAGCACGCCCGGTACGGCGCACAGCGCCAGCAGCCGCCACTGGCGGACGCGGCGCTCCTCCATCAGCAGCGCGAAGGCGAGCAGGGCCCAGGCCAGCGGCATGACGAAGAAACTCCCGACATTGGCATTGGCCTCCCCCGCGCCGGACCAGACGATAAGCTCGCGCGCCGCGACGGCAAGGCCGACCGAGACGATCATCGCGGCCAGCGTGACGATCAGGAAGGTGGCGATCCGCCGCCCGAGCCGCCATGGCTCGCCACCTTCCGGCAAGGCGCCTGCGCGGCGATTGGAGGCTTTGGCGCCGGCCGCGGCCGGCGCGGTGCCGGCTGCATAAGCGAGGATCAGCAACGCCGCCGTCATGCCGGCCAATGCGGCGATCGAGGCGCCCCAGGCGCCGGCGGCCAGCCATCCCAGCACAAGGCCGAGCCCGAACAGGCCCCAGCCGATGCCGTTCCACGCGCGCGAGCGGCGGGGCAGGGACCAGGCGAAGCGCAGCGCAGCGCTGCCGCCTGCCGCGCCGATGCCTGCCACGATGAGGAGCGCGTTTTCCATCAGAAGCGGTACGTTGCGCCGAGGGTGAAGCTGCGCGGCGCGCCGTAGCGATACTGGCTGTAGAAGCCGATCTGGCTGTAATAGGTCTTGTCGAGCAGGTTCGCGACATTGGCCTGCAGCTGCAGCTTCTCGGTCACGGCGTAACGGGCCATCAGGCTGACCAGCGCAAATCCGTCCTGCTGGAAGCGCAGGGCCGCGAGCGTGACCGGGTTGTTCCCGGTGGAATAGGCCTTGCTGCGATAATTGACGCCGCCGCCTACGGTCAGCCCGCTCAGCGCGCCGGGCAATGAGTAGGTGGTGAACAGCTTGACCAAGGTGCGCGGCTGATCGGTGTTGATCGGATCGCCATCTTCATCCTCGATCTTGAAATGGCTGACGCCGAAATTGACGTTCCAGCCGGGCAGCGGCTTGCCGGTGACCTCGAGCTCGAAGCCCTGGCTCACGGTGTTGTCGGCGGCGCGATATTGGCTCACCGGCAATCCACCACCCGGCGGTATGACGGGGTCGCCCGGCAGCAGCACCGCCAGATTGTCCTGCTCGATGCGGAACAGCGCGACCGAGGTTTGCAGCGCCTCGTTGAAGAAGGCGCTTTTCAGGCCGATCTCATAGGCCTTGCCGTCGAGCGGATCGAGCTGCCGGAAACCGATGTCCTGCGCGTTCTGCGGCTGGAAGATTTTGGTGTAGCTCGCATAGAGGCGGTGGTTCGACGTGACGTCGTAGAGCGCGCCGACATAGGGGATGAACACATTGTCATCGCCGTAATTGCTCGTCGTGCCGAAGGAGAAGCCGGTCTGCTTCCAGCTCGACAGGCGGCCGCCGCCGATCAGCTTGAGCCGATCGCTCACGTTGAGCCGCAACGCGCCATAATAGCCGTTCTGCTCGACGCGTTCCTTGACGTCGAGCGAGCCGGTGGTCGAGAAACCCGGATAGGGATAGGCGCTGCCGCCGAGGTTCGTGAAATCCTCTCCCGGCAGGAAGGCGAGGGCGACATAGGTGATGTCGTCGCGCTTCTGCACGCTGTGCAGCGCGCCCACCACCAGTTCATGGTCGCGCCCGAACAGGCTGAGCCGGCCCTTCACCTGGGCGTCGAAGCTGTTCTGGATGCTCTTGCCCTTGTCCTTGTAGGGATAGCCATACTGGATATCGCCGGTCGCCTTGTCGACCAGGCCGGAGAGATAGAGAAGCTCGGTCGACTGGGAATTCTTCATCCGGTTGTAGTTGACGGTGGCGCTCCAGCCGCCGCCCAGATCCTGGCTCAGCGTGGCGAAGATGTTCTGGTTGACGGTGTTCCAATAGGTCCAGGGCGCGGCGGGCGTGTGCGAGCGCGGCCAGACCGCGAAGCTGCCGTCGCTGTAGAAGGAGGGCAGGGCACCCCAGGTCGGGGCGTCCGGCCGGCCTTCCTGGTGGCTGATGCCGGCGCGCAGCAAGGTGGTGTCCGTTATGTCGGCATCGACCACGCCGTACAGGACGAACTTCTGGTTCTTGTAGAGATCGATATAGCTCTCGGCCTCTTCATAGCGGCCGACGGCGCGGACGCGGATGCGGCCGTCCGAAGTAAGCGCGCCGCCGACATCGCCCGACACCCGCCAGGTGTTCCAGCTGCCATAGCTGGCGTTGACGTACCCCTTCCACTCGGCGCTGTCGGCATGCTTGCGCACCAGATTGACCGAGGCGGACGGATCGCCCGCGCCGCTGAGCAGGCCGGTCGCGCCGCGGACGATCTCGACTCGCTCGAAGATCGACACATCGGCCATGGTCTCGCCCGCGCCGCCGGCGAGGGTCCAGGCGGTCGGTACGCCATCGACCTGGTAGTTCCGGATCTCGAAACCGCGCGCATAGAAGCTGTTGCGGACATCATCGACCTGGTTGACCGTGACGCCCACGCCGTTCTGGATCACATCGGCGATGGTCGTCAGATTCTGGTCGAGGATGCGCTGCGCCGTGATGATGCTGACGGACTGCGGCGTCTCGCGCACCGTCAGGCCGAGGCCGGTCGCGGTGTCGATCTTGTCGGGGAGCGTGTAGGTGCCGGTGACGACGATATCGTCGCCCAGCTCCGCCTGTTCTTCAGCCGGCTTTTCTGCCGCGGTCTGGGCGGCCGCGGGAAAGGCCAGGGCGACCAGCGAGCCGCCGAGCAGCAGTGATGCGGTGATTTTCAATCCGTGTCCCCAACTTGCGCGAGCTCCGGCGAAGCGGGCGCTAAGCCCGGCTCGTCCGACCGCGAGTCACTGAGGCATTAGTGAGATTGAGAAGCGCTCGCAATAACTAGATTGTTTCAGGGGCGGTATTTGGTGGGGTGGTCTGCCTTCCTGTCCCGAATCGCAAAAGGGTTTGCGTGCGGGGCAATTGCACCCGCGCCGCCCCTGGCTTAGCTTGCGGCGAAAAATTGGGGGTTATGATATGCATCGCAAGCTCTTGGCGCTCCTTCTTGCGGTCGTGCCGGCCTCGGCCGAGGCCGGATGGTCGGTCGCGAAGTCGGATCATTTCGTCGTCTATACCCAGCGGGGCGAGACCAGCGCGCGGGACGCGGCCGAGCGGCTCGAAAAGTTCCAGATCGCGCTGCGCTTCATGACCGGAACGACGGAAACGCCCAGCCCCGCCCGGATCAGCGTGTTCCTCGTCGCCGACAGTGCGGCCGTACAGGCCACCATGCCTTATGGCGGCGGCGTCGCCGGCTATTATTCGACCGTCAAACGGGGCGCCTTTGCCATCATGTCCCGCTCGAACGACGGCAATGGGAACGGATCAAAAGGCGATACGGCGAAGGACGGGCTGAACGCGCAGCAGATCCTGTTTCACGAACTGACCCATCACTTCACCTTTCAGTATTTCCCGGCCACCTATCCGGTTTGGTACACGGAAGGGTTCGCCGACTATATCGGATCGATGTCGATCGAACGGGGCAATGTCGTGTCGATCGGAGAACGGGTCGCCAACCGCTATCGCGCGTTCCAGATGAACGACTGGCTGCCGGTAGAACGTCTGTTGACCGCAAAAAGCTATGCGGATGTCGATAATGTGGGCCTGCTTTATGCCGAAGGCTGGCTGCTGGTGCACTATCTGTCGAATGCCAATGCCCGCCCGGGCCAGCTCAAAACCTATCTGACCGAGGTGAACAAGGGACGGCCCTACGCGCAGGCGGCGACTGAAGCCTTCGGCGATCTTCACAAGCTCGACCGGGAATTGCGCGACTATTCCAGGCGCGGCGCGCTCAACGCCATCGTGCTGCCCTTCAAGAAACTGGATCCGGGGCCGGTGGAGGTGCGCGCGCTGTCGCCGGCGGAAGACGCCATGATCGACTTCGAGATGCAGCTTTATGCGGGCGTGCCGCGGGCGGAGGTCGGGGCCTTTGCCGATCGCGTCGCGAAGGTGGCCGCGCGCTATCCCGACGATGTGCACGCGCTGGCCCTGAACGCCGAAGCGCAGCGGCTGGCCGGCCGCGCCGCCGATGCTGCGGCGACGGCGGAGCACTGGCTTCGTATCGCGCCCAACGACGGGCTGGCGCTCGCCGCCCAGGCCGATGCGCGGTCGGACATGCTGGTCGCGGCGCGGTCCACGGATCCCGTCCAATGGCGCGAGGTGCGCCAGATTTATGGCGCCGCGGCGAAAGCAATGCCCGATCGGCCGCAGATCCTGCGCGGTTTCTACGAAACCTATCTGCGCCAGGGGATCATGCCACCCGAATCCGCCCAGAACGCGCTCTATTCCGCCTTCACGATGTTGCCGCAGGAAGACGGACTGCGTCACGAAGTGGCGGCTGATTTCGAGCGGCGGGGCCTGCTGGACGCAGCGATCGCGGTCATCCGCCCGGCAGCGTTCCAGATGGTCGATCCATCCGAGCTGAGCCCCCGCGATCGGCAGAAGCGCGAGCAGGCGAAGTTGAAGCACAAGATAGCCGGGGACGCCGACGACGAGGAGACCGCACGCGAGATGCTCGACCGGCTCGAGGCCAAGAAGGCAGCGAAAAAACCGGCCGGCTGAGCCTGTCCGTCCCGTAATTCTGGTGACAGATGCGGGCCGAAGCCCGTCGGGTGGGGCGCTCGTACGATGAGCGCCACGCCGGCCTCAGCCCTTCAGCGCCTCCGCGATCGTCGCGGCCAAAGGCGTCGTGGCGCGGCCGATCAGGCGGGAGAGCTGTCGCCCATCGTCGAACAGCGCGCCTTCGGCCGCCGCTGCATCGCACGCCGACAGCAGGCCAGGGAGCGGTTCGGGGAGGCCCGCGCCGGTCAGAGCCGCGCGATACTCGGCCTCGGGCAGGTCGACATAGGGGATTTCCCGCCCGGCCTGGCGGGACAGTTCCGCGGCGAACTCGGTAAGGGTGAAGGACTGGTCTCCGGCCAGTTCGAGAAGGACGCGGGCGGGGGCTGCATCGTCGGTCAGCGCGATGGCCGCCGCCTCGGCATAATCGACGCGCGCGGCACCCGAGATGCGGCCCTCGCGGGCACTGCCGATGAACACGCCGTGCTGAAGCGCAGGCGGGATCGAGGCCGTGTAATTCTCCGTGTACCAGCCGTTGCGCAGGAGTGTGTGGGCAAGGCCGCTCGCCGCGATCAGGGCCTCGGTCTGACGGTGTTCCTCAGCGAGGTCGAGCTGCAAGCTGTCGGTGCGGAGCACGCTGGTATAGAGGATCCGGGCGACGCCGGCATTTTTGGCCGCATCGATCGCGTTGCGGTGCTGCGCGACGCGCGCGCCCAGCGCGTTGGAGGAGATCAGCAGGACGCGCTCGACACCGGCAAAGGCCGCCTCGAGCGTTTCGGGCCGGTCGTAATCGCCGTGGCGGATCGTCACGCCCGCAGGGAACAGGCCGGCCGCACGCACGGGATCGCGGACGATGGCGACGACTGCCTCCGGCCCGACCCGCCGGGCGAGCGCGGCGACAGCGAGGCGGCCAAGCTGGCCGCTGGCGGCAGTCACGGCGAAACGAGGCTTGGTCATGAATATCTCCGGTCTCGGTTTGTTGACATGGTCTCAGATAGAGACCAGCAATCGAGCCGGTAAGACGGCACTTTTCCGTCACCTGGTTACGCGGGAGTAACTGATGGACGCAGATGCGGCGCTCGGCGCAAGGTTCAAGGACTGGGCCGTCAAGGGGTTCGAGGAGACGCGCTGTCCGGTGCGCAACCTGCTCGATCAGATCGGCGATCGCTGGTCGATGCTGCTGCTCGCTGCGCTGTCGGCCGGCCCGAAGCGGTTCAGCGCGCTGGCCCGCGCCGTGCCCGACATTTCGAAGCGGATGCTGACCCAGACGCTGCGCAGGCTCGAAACCGACGGGTTCGTCCACCGCGACGTGCAGCCGACCGTCCCGCCCAGCGTGACCTATTCGCTGACGCCGCTGGGCAAGAGTTTCGCCGCACCAATGCTCGGGCTGGTGGAATGGGCCGAGGCGAATTTCGCGGCGGTGCTGGCGGCCCGCGCGCGGATGGCGGGGTAGCTTCGCCGACGGCAGTCGCAGATATTATGGCATTGACTGTGCCATAACTATCCTTAATGCGATCGTTACGGTGCCGGCTCACGGCCCGTCATGGGGGGAATCCAAATGCGCGTTTTTGTTGCTGCAGCGCTTGCTGCCGCAGTGTTGCTTCCGTCTGCGGCTTTTGCCGGGACAACCACCAGCAGTTTCAAGGTGACGACGACCGTCAACGCCGCCTGCCAGCTCTCGCCGAACGACATCAATCTTTCGAATTACGACCCGACCAGCACCACCGCGCTCACCGGCAACGCGACCTTGTCGGTCACCTGCACCAAGGGCACGACTGCAACCCTTTCCTTCAGCAGCCCCAACGCCGTGGGACAGGTCCTGAAGATGAAGGGCGCTGCCCGGGCCGATCTTTTGGCCTACGGCCTCTATTCGGATGCCAGCACGACCACCAGCGTCATCGGCGCCAACATTCAGGTCACTTCGACCGACGGCACCACCAAGTCGGTTCAGCTCTACGCGAAGGTCGGTACGGGCCAGCTGGTTTATGCTGACGGCTATTCGGATACCGTCACCGTCACCGCTGCGTTCTGATCGAGGCTCGATAGGGATCGCCCGGCAATGCGGTTACCGGCCCTCGCTGTCGCTGTCGCCAGCATGATGATCTCCTCGCCGACATGGGCGCAGGCCATGGGCATCAGCCCGGTCCGCGTCGAAATGACCGGCGGGGAGCAGTCGGCGATCATCACGGTCCGCAACACCGGCGCTTCACCCATCAACCTCCAGGTGAGGGCGATGGACTGGTCGCAGGTCGATGGCGTGGAAAGCTTAAGTCTGGCCGGGACGCTGATTGCCAGCCCGCCGATGAGCACGCTCGCGCCTGGAGAAGAGCAGATCGTGCGCCTTTTCCTGGACGAGCCGGCCAAGCGGACATCGGAAAAGGCCTTTCGCCTGATCCTGGACGAGATCCCGTTGGGAGAGCCGACTCCGGGCGCCGGCATGCGCATCCGGTTGCGGGCACTGGTCCCGGTATTCGTCGCGCCCAAAGGGGTCTTGCGTCCCGACATCCAGTGGAGCGCCAGGCGCAGCGCCGCGGGGCTGGTGCTGACCGCTGTCAACACTGGGGCACGCCGCAATCGACTCCTCAATCTCAACGTCGCGGTCGGTGGCACGCACATTGCGGTTCCCTCTTCCAATTCGGGCTATGTCCTGAGCGGGGGATCGCAAAGCTGGACAGTCCCGGATGTCCCGCTGACGGCCGCAACCGTGACCATCACAGCAGACGGGGATTTCGGCGAGGTGAACGCCGATGCGCCCATCCTTCCTTGACGGGCATCGACTGCGCCTGACCTTGTTACCGCTGCTGCTCATGGGCTGCGCGGTTTCGGCGAGGGCGGAGCTTCCCGCAACCGATCAGCGCCCTGCCGACGAGGCCATTTCGCACATTCTCGATGTGCGCGTGAATGGCTGGGCGACGGGGGTGGTCGCGCGTTTCCGGCTCCAGGGTGAGAGCCTCGCGATCCGGGCCGAGCAATTCGAAGCGATCGGCTTTCGCAAGAACGACAGTCTCGTCACGCATATCGCCGGCGGCGAATGGATCGAGCTCGATCGGTTGCCCGGCGTGCGCTGGACGATCGATCCGCGCGCCCAGGCGATCGAGATCACCGCCTCGCCGGGCTTGCTGAAGGAGACCGATTTCAAGGTCTCTGCGGGCGCGCAACGCATTCAGAGCCGGGCGGACTGGGGAGCGATGCTGTCCTATGATCTTTTCGGCCAATGGTCCCCCCAATCCGGAAACACGCTGTTTGGACGGTCCTTGTCGGCGGATCTCGGTACACGGATCTTCTCGCCGTATTTTACCGCGGCGAGCACCGGGCTGTTGACGGTCAACAGCAGCCAGAGCCGTTACGTTCGCCTCGACACCAGCATCGTGTTCGACGATCCCGACAGTAGTCAGAGCCTCAGGATCGGTGATTCCTACACTGCAGGGCCCAGCTGGGTGCGACCCATCCGCTTTGGCGGCGTGCAATGGGCGCGCAATTTCAGCCTGCGCCCCGATATCGTGACGTCGCCGGTCGCTAGCCTGAGCCGGGACATCGCCGTTCCGTCCACGATCGATCTCTTCGTCAACGGGGTTCGCAGTTACTCGCAGGCCGTCAATCCCGGTGTCGTAAGGCTGGGCGACCTGCCCATTCCCGGCGGGTCCAATACCATCGACATGGTCGTCACCGACCAGGCGGGCCGGCGCACCCAGGTCTCGCTGCTCTTCTATTCATCGAGCCAGCTGCTCGCGGCCGGCATGACCGATTTCGATGTCGAAGCCGGGTTTCCCCGTCTGTCCTATACGCAGGCAAGCAATGATTACGGGCGCCCCTTCGCATCCGGCACCGCCAGCCACGGCCTTACCGATCGACTGACGCTGAGAGGCTATGCGGCCGCAACGCGCGGATATGGGGGAGCAGCCGTCGGCGCCACCGTGCGCGTCGCGTCGCTCGGCGTCATCGACAGCGGCCTGCTCATGAGCAGCGGGACGGCGGGCACGGCCGCAGCCTATTATGTCGGGGTGGAGCACACCGCGCAGGGATTCAGTCTGTCAGCCAGTTATACCCATGCGGACGGCGATTATCGGGATCTGGCCAGCACCTTCGACGCCGGCGCCTTCATCGATCGGGCGACCGCTGCCCTCGGCCTGAACCTGGGACGAGCGGGCAGCGTCAACATGGCCTATGTCGTGTCCAGGAATACCACGCAGTCGCTCAGCAGCATTGCGTCGGGATCCTATCGCCTGCACGTCGGCCGCGGGAACGGGATGGATCTTGCTGCTTCTGCTTTCGGCGAAACCCGCGGCGGGGGATGGGGCGGCATTCTCTCCGCAACCCTTCAGCTCGGACGCAGAAGCCGGGCCTATGCGCAGCAGAGCTGGCGCAATGGACAGCAGAGCATTTCAGCCCAGGTCAATGGCGAAAGCCGGGATCAGCGCCTCAACTGGCAGGTCCAGGGCAGCCGGGGCGCCACCGACGAGTTGAGCGCCCAGGCGTATTGGCGCGGAACGTCGGCCGGGCTGTACGGCCGCATCGACCATTTGAATGGCTCTACGGGCGTGCAGGCCGAACTCAGCCAGTCCCTGATCTTCATGGGCGGTCAGTTCTTCGTCAGTCGGCTGGTGGATGACGGCTTCACCCTGGTCGATGTCTCGGGCCAGAAAGGGGTGAGCGTGTCGCTGGAAAACCACCTTATCGGCGTGACGAAGAAGGATGGTCGCCTGCTCGTGCCGGGGTTGCAGCCCTATGTCGCCAACCGGCTGTCCATCAATGCCCTCGATCTTCCGGTGAATGCGGTCGTCAAGGACACGCGGCAGCTTGTGGCGCCCCGAAGCGGCGGCGGCATGATAACGCGGTTCGACGTGCGTGTGCCGCGATCGGCGCTCGTCACGCTCAGGAAACCGGATGGCACTCCGGTGCCGGTCGGCGCCAGCGTGACGCCTGGTCCGGGGGGCGAGGCGGCATTGCTCGGCTATGATGGTGAGGTTTACCTGCGCGATGTCGCGTCCGGCACCAATCGGCTGATCGTGACATGGCCGGACCATTCATGCTCGGCTTCCTTCTCGCTTACCGCCGCACAACATCATGGTTTGCCGCGCATAGGACCTCTGACATGCGACCCGTGACGCCGTTCGCCCCGTTCGCGCTCTGCGCGCTGCTCGCGCCGATCGAGGCGCGGGCGGCTGACCCGATAGAAGCGGCGGCCTCCTGCACCGTGATCATCTCGTCGCTCGTCTTTCCGGGCTATGATGCGATCACGCGTGGCGCGGCAAGTGCGATCGGGACGGTGACTGTGGTCTGCCCGCCCGGTACGGCATCGGTCAGTCCCCGCATCGTGATGTCGAATGGGCGCTCGGGGCGCTTTTCGGATCGGAAGATGACGTCCGGGACAGATAGCCTGCGCTACAATCTGTTTCTCGAACCCAGCCATGTGCGCGTCATCGGCGATGGAACGGATGGGAGCGTCGCCCTTACCTCAGCCAATATCCGGTCTCAGGGGCGCTCCGTCTACACCATCCACGGGGTGATTTTCCCGGGCCAGTCCGTCAGCCCCGGCCAATATTCCGACGACATCACCGTTCAGCTCGAATTCTGATGTGTTGCGGCTATTGAAGGGGCGACCCGCAATGCCCTCCAATCCCGGATTCAGTCCTCACGCCTTTACATATCCCGAAGCAGTTTCAACCCGTCCTTCGGTGGCAAGGCGAGCGCTGTCTCAAGCAACGCGATCCGCGTCCTGCATCGGGGCAGTGAGCTTGGCATTTCATCCATCGCCGCAAGGAAGCGGGTGCGTGTCATGCCCGCGCGAATGGCCGATGCGTCGACCACAGCCCCCTTTATGGTGAACATTCTGGAAACGGGGCCGCGCGGTGGGTCAGTATCGAGTTCGGTCAATACACGGACGATGATCTCGCTATTCCTCCGGCCGAACTCGACTGATCGCGGCCCGGGTGAATACCCACCCTGAAAATAGCTGCTGCAGCCGACGGAACCTGCTTCAAGCGCAGCTTTCGCCTCGTCGAGATCGAGTTGGCGATATTGCGATATCAACGCATGATCCGCGCGTCTCAAGCCGTTGCGATAGCGCTGAAAGAGCAGGCGGGTTGTGTCGCGCAAGAACGCGTCACGCCCCTGTTTCAATTCCTTCGCCTTCTGCCATTTTGCTTCGAGCATCGCCGCAAGGGACGGTTTCTTTTCTCTCAATAAGTGCATGCTCACGCTGGCATTGGCGACATCGCGCAGAGCCGCGTTTATGTCGTCATCCGGTGATACAAGCTCGTCCAGAATGAGTGCGGGCGGCGGCGATATATAGCTCGGGCGTCGCTGCGACGGCGAACAATACCCCAGGCTGCCCAGCCCGAAGATGATCACCCATGTCAGCAAGAAATAGAATCCTCCCGGCAAACGGCTCGATATCGATGTCGGATTTTCCCACAGCGACACGCGATACCAGTCCATCGCCTGTTCGAGATCGGGATAGTCGCGCCGAACTATCTCCAGCAGTTCGTTCACTTTCTTGCGGCTGACGCTATAGTCCCGGTGGCTGCGTTCATTGGCGGGTCTGGTTAACTCGTTCCACGCAACGAATAGCGGGTGTTGGGGCCGGCCGACAGCGGCGAGAAACACCAGCGAATCATGACGGGCAACCACAGCGGCGATCTCGGTAGATTGATCGATCCGGCCACGGCTCGCCAGCCAGCCGAAATGCTCGATGACCGGTGCGAGGATCACATCGGATCTTGGCATCCCGCGCGAGACTATCTGCGCAAACCACCGTTCCGCATCAGCGTAGAACGCAATCTCCGCCATTCGCGGATCGCGTAGCAGTGCCGCAACGTGGTTGCGGAGGATATCGGCGACATTGCCGGTTATCCGTACGAATTGTCCATCTTCCCCGAACAGGATCGAAAGGACCGCGCGATAGTGCTCGTCAAATGACTCGGGCGCCGTCAGCGGACTGTTTTCCAGCATCGACGATACGCGAGACAGGCCGAGAACCCGGATCACCAGCGCGTCGTTCAACCCGTGCAACGGGATGACGCGTCCCTGGCCACCGGTCGAGGCAGGCCGTTCAAATGTCTGGAACAACTCCTCTGCGGCCGGCGGCACCGTCGTCGTCACATCGCCGCGCGGGCGATTATCGCCAAGGATGGGTGCGTCCAGATTGCCGCGCCCATAGGCTCCCAAAGGAATGGCGATATCGTGTGAAGTCGCCGCCTCGTCGTCGATCACCGCGCCGTCGTCGCGCCGGGCAAAGGCCAGGGCCTGCTCCCTCGCCTCGCGTAGCGCTTCGAAGCCGGCGCGATCCGTGTCCGGATCGATGCTCTTCAGCACGGCAGCATAAGCCGAACGAATCGCCGCGATGTCGCGCGTCGGTTCGATCTTCAGCCGCCGCCACACGGAGCGCGGCGTGTTCATAGGTAGCGTTCGCCCTCGAGCTCATCCAGTGCTGCTGTCAGCGCATCGCGGGCCTGATCGATCGCGCGAGGCTCCTGGCGGTCGAGAGCGCCTTCGAAGGCAATGATCCAATGGCCGATCTGGTCGCGCCGCTCGCCGATAAAGCTTTCATAACAGCGCGAGGCGCGTGCCATCACCGCCATATTGGAACTGGCCTCGCGCGGATGGCGCTTGAGGTCGGCCAATACGCCGCGTCGTTCAGCGATCTGCGCCTGATCGGGCGCGTCGTCCTCCTCGAAGAGGACGAGGTTGCGCTCAAGCCCGGATGCGGGAACATGCACATCGACCTCGAGCAGCCCGCTCGTGTCGTAGCTGAACCGGCATTCGACATGGACTTGCCCGGCCGGCGCCGGGGGCACCGGCACGCGCAACGATCCCAGTTTAACATTGCCGCGCACTTCATGTGCTTCGCCCTGATAGACGCCGAATTCGACGGTCCGCTGATTATCCGCGATAGTAGCGTAGTATTTGACCCGGCTCGCCGGGATCGGCGTATTGCGCTCGATGATGGGCGAAAAGACGCCGGCGCGGCGCACCCCCCGGGCGTCCAGCACGCTATGATCCACGCCAAGGGTGAACGGGCAGACATCGGTCAGCCTGATTTCCTCGAGCGCCGCGTCGCGCGCCTTCAGCCCGGCCTGTACCGCGGCACCGAGCGCCACCGCGTGATCGGGATGGACCGTCGCGTCGGGAAAGCGGCTGAACATCCGTGTGATCGTTCGGCGCACGACCGGCATGCGCGTCCCGCCGCCGACGAGGACAACGGCGCTCAGGGAATCCACGCGGATATCGCTGTCGCGCAGCGATCGCAGCACCGGATCGCGCAGGCGAGCGAGCAGCGGTGCGGCCTGAGTCTCGAATTCGGTCGCGCTGACCGCCGTCTCGAACCTCTGCCCGCCCCAGGTCATGGCAAAGATCGCCGTATCCGCTTCGCTGAGGTCGCGCCGGCACCGCTCCGCCGCCGCGCGCAACAACTCGTGCAGCGACAAAGCGTCGGCCTTGGCCAGCCGCTTATCGGGGTCGATCCGCGGCCGGGCGATCTCGACGATGACCTCGTTGAAATCCTCGCCCCCGAGCCGATTATCGCCGGCCGAGGCGCGTACCTCGATCACGCCATCGAACATTTCGACGATAGAGACGTCGAACGTGCCTCCGCCCAGATCGAAGACGAGGAAAGGCTCCCGCTGTTCCCGTGTCTGAATGCCGTAAGCCAGCGCGGCGGCGGTGGGCTCGTTGACGAGCCGCTCGACCGTCAGCCCGGCCAATTCGCCCGCGCGCCGTGTCGCCTTGCGCTGACGGTCGTTGAAATAGGCGGGCACGGTCACGATCGCGCTGGTCACCGGCTCGCCGAGGAACGCTTCGGCATCCGCTTTCAGGCTGGACAACACCAGCGCGGAGAGATCCTCCGCGGCAAAGCTTCGCTTCCCGAGCGTGATGGTCTGCTTCGTGCCCATCCAGCGCTTGAACGCTGTGGCGGTCAGTTTGGGATGAGTAGATTGCCGGTCTCGTGCGGCGAGCCCGACGATGATCTCATCATCATCGCCGACGCTGACGGCCGATGGAGTCAGAAGATCGCCGAGCGCATTGGGGATCAATTCGGCTCCGCCATCGCGCCAGATGCCAATGGCGCTATTGGTCGTTCCCAGATCAATGCCGACGATCATGCTTGGCCCCCGCCTTGTCGCGGCAGCGTAACGAGTTTCCTTTGCGAGCGCCATCCGTATGGCGCGAGAATCATGTACTTAATTCGGGCGGTAGAACCTCGGCCGCTAATCCCGGCCGGCTCCGGCACCGACGATCAATGCGCTGCTCCGCTCCCAGTCCTTCAGGGCTGCGCCGTGCTCGCGACCGGTGTCGCCGTTGCCTTCAGATCGATCACCTTGTCCCGCCGATATCCCAGAACCCCCGGGATCGCCGGCATGCGCGCGATCGATATGCCGAAATGATTGTCCATCTTGCCCGCCGCATGAAAGTCCGCCCGCACTGACGGGAAAGAGGCGAGCGAGGCGGGCAGGCCCCAAGTGAATTTGCCGACCTCCACTTTGATCTTGCGAAAGATAAAGAAGGTCCCCTCCGGCGTAAAGCTTATGTTGGGGTGCGGTGGGGTAGCGGGCGCCTGGTAGAGCGCGGCGGTCAAAAAATTACCGGCATCGGTGATCACGCCCGGCTTCACCTCGAACTTCACACTGCCCATGCAGTAACAGGTGCCGACATAGCCCGCATTCGCGTCGAGCCAGACCGGCCCGTAATAGATATAGGTGCCGGGCTGGAGCTTCGTGAGATAACTGTAATGGAAGTTTTTGTCATCCTTGTTGAAAACATATGCCGGACCGATCCTCACTTTTGTCCGCGTTTCGATATCGCCGATCGTGAAGGTCTCCGGCGTCGGCTCGATCGGTTTTTCAGATATCCTGGCGGCCCCACCGGCTGCTTTCTTTTCTGATTCCCACGAAGCCAGTTGTTTCGCATATTTTGCCTTGGCTTTAGCGAACCCCTCGTCCCAGTCTTTTTTATAGGTGTCGATATCGGCCTGATCGGGCATTTTCAGGAGCATGATGGTCTGGCGGAGCCACCCATCGAGATAAAGATAGCCGCCTTCCGGATCGAAGCTGAACTTGCCGGCCGCAATCTGTTTTTCCCCGATCTCCTGCGCGCGCGCCGGTTGGGCGTGCGTGAAGGAAAGCAACAGTGCCGTGACCGCGTATGCCGAAATCTTCATGGTTCGAGCACTTTGTATTGTGGTTTCGGCCCGGCGGCGACCTTGGCTTGCTGCAACAGGGCGACCTCTCGCTCGTCATCCTTCTTGCGGCCATTACCCTCTTCGAAATTGAAGGCCTTCCACCGTTGCTCGCTCATGCCGTAGCGTTGATATTCTTTGTAAAACATGCAGTTTCGTAAATTAGCGCGGCGGATCTTGCGACGCTCGGCCGATCCCCAAATCGCGTCCGCCAAGATATTTCCGAGCGCCTCGCCGATTGCGCCGCCCAGGCCATATTGTCCGATGTCGACATCGTATCCGCCCCCATAATAGCGGATGCCGCTCGCCAGCGCGTCGCACTCCTTGATATCGGCATAGGCCTCGTCGAAGCTCGTATTCTCGCGGTGGAAGAAGAAATATTTGTCATAGGTCGCGATGTCGGCCGGGGCCTCAGCGAATGCCAGGTCGGGCATCGCGATACGCGAGAGTTCGTCGGGGGTGAAATGGCGAACCGGTGGTTCGGATTTTATCGCCTGCGCGTGCGCCGCGCCCGACGCCAAAAGCAAGGCAAGTGCCAGTGCATGGCGCATCGATGTTTCCCCCTGGGATTCCCCCTGACTCCGCACGAAGTCAGGGCATGGTATCGAAACCGGCCGGGTTCGTGTCAACTCCGCCTGTCGGGCTCCGAGATGAAAGAACCTTGCTATCTTCCTCGGGTACAACCCCCATGCCGTCGCCCGCGGGACCGTTGCGTCATGGCAACACACTCCGGCAAACCTTTCGATATCCATCATTATCGTGCAAACACATGTTGCACTGCAGCGAGGATTCTCTAGTCCGCCCCGACCGCCGAAGAGCGGACAGTCCACAAGGAAATCACAGTGAACACCAAGTTTCTTTTCGCAGCCGTTCCAGCTCTCCTGATCGCCGCGCCGGCGATGGCCCAGGATGAAGCACCTGCCTATCGCGGCGGACCTCGCCTCGAAGTGCGCGTCGGCGCCGATGACGTCGTCGTGAAGGTCGGTGACGACAGCGAAGGCAAGGTCGGCCTCGCATTCGGCGGTGAGCTCGGTTACGACATCGTCACCCGTTCGGGCTTCGTGATCGGCGCCTATGCCGGCATCGAAGGCGCGACCACGAAGGATTGCACCGCGGTCGTCGGCAACGACGCGCTGTGCCTGGAGGCCAAGCGCAACATCACCGCTGGCGTGCGCGCCGGTGCGGTCGTCGGCAAGGGCCTGCTCTATGCCAAGGGCGGCTACACCCAGGGCCGGCTGAAGATCAGCTATGAGAACGCCACGACTCCGGCGCTGAACGATTCCGACAGCGGTAACCTCGACGGTTTCCATGTCGGTGCCGGTTATGAGGTGGACATCACGCGCAACACCTATGCCAAGATCGAATATGTCTACACCAACTACGATACCAGCAACGATCTCGGCCTCGACGTCGACGTGCAGCGTCACCAGGGCCTGATCGGCTTCGGTTTCCGCTTCTGATCGATCGATTGATTGACGGAGAGGGGGCGGCAGCGATGCCGCCCCCTTTTTTTGTCGATTCAACCGCGGTGCGAGTGGTGACGGGATCAGCATCTCATCGCGCCGGGCAGCGGTGAAGGACGCGCGGGCGCCATGCCGACCAGTACGAGCCGACGGCAATCCGGCGTAATATCGAGAGAGTTCGATACGCATACGATATGAATGTGCGTAAATTACATATCCGATTATCTCGTTTAATCAGAAACAATGCGCCGCAATTCACGGGACTGATAAATCTGCGAGAAGCAATCTCGCAATGTCGATTTTCGCCAATACAGCATCGGACTCAATCAATAATGAGGCGCCGGAGCGGATCGATCGAGTCGATCGCAATACCGCTTATCCGAAGGGTCGCATTCCAGCCTTGGGGGGGGATTCATCCTGAGGAGAAGGCAAATGGCCGATAATACAGACATTGAAGTACTGGGGGATCTGCTCGGGCAATCCGATGCGATTGCCAATCTGCTCCGGGGGCGGAGCGTATTCGAAAATGCCTATGCTGCGTTTCGCGCCGAGGACGCGAAGAAGTTCCAGTCAGTGCTCGAACGGGCGCAGCTGCAAATTCATTGCCACAGAATCTGTCACTGGATCCGCACCAAGGAATGCGTCTTCCTGTGCCTCGAGCTGGCCGGACCGCCGGTGGCTGCGACGGGGCTCGATCCCCGCGTCCTCGCCAAGGCGATCGTCCGGCTGGGCGAGGATGAGAAGCTTGTGCGGCGCGTGGCCGATGTCCTGGTCAAGCGCGATCGCGACGGCTTTCAGGAGATCCTGAAGCAGCTCGAGATCCAGCCCTATGCGCATCTCTTCTGTCATTGGCTGTGCACCATCCGCTACCGCCTGGTATGCCGCTGGATCTGCCATGTCGGTGCGATCGATCGTCCGGTGCTGTGGACCGAGCTTCAGTCCGCCGCACGCGCCATCAGCGTGCTGGTCAAGGACGAGAAGGCGTTCCGTGACGCGGTCATCGCCTCGACCGCCGGCGATTCGGCCAAGCTCGGCGCGGCGATCACCCGCGCGCAGCTCGGGCTACGCTGCCACTGGGTGTGCGAGTTCTTCTGTTCCTGGCGTTGCGTGCTGGTCTGCCTCACGTTGGCGCGGCCTTATCCGTTCGAGCTGATCGAGGGCCGGGCGCAGATCAAGGAGGCTCGCGAATTCGCCGTCGCTTTGGTCAAGCTGGCGGAGAACCCGACCGATCTGCTGCGCTTCAGCGCGGCCGTCGGCACCGGCAATGCCGATGCCTGGACGGCGCTGATCAAGCAGTACCGGTTCGAGCGTTTCGCGCTCCAGCTGTGCCATTGGATCTGCGGCTGGCGCTGCGGTCGGTTCTGCCGGCTGGTCTGCGTCAATATCGATTATCACCCCTGGTTCACGCATATCGGCGATTTCAGCATCACCGGCGATATCAGCGTAGCGACGGGCCGCACCGTCGGCCCACGCGGCGGCCATGGCGGGCCCGATTTCGGCTTTTTCGGGAGCATGAGCCTGCGCGGCTTCTGCCCGAAGCGGGATCCGGCCCATCCGGCCGAGCTCATGGCATATCGCTTCCTGTTCCAGCCGGCGGGAGCGGCGCAACCGACCCCGATCGGGCCGGGCTTCGTCGCCGAAGTGCTGGTGGGGACACGCTACACCCTGTGGAACGGCGATCCCAACACGCTGCAGACGGTGCGCATCCGCGGCACCGGCCCGACGCCGACGCCGCCCACGCCGACCGCCGATCCGACCCCGCCCGACCATTTCATCGTGCCCGATGCCGATGGCTGGGTACTGGTCGATCAGAGTGCGCTGGACGATGCGTTCAGCGGTTATCTGATGGGCTTCAATTCGGCGGCGGCGATCCTGCCCAACGGTGCCGCGGCAACCGGCGTGGCGGCCGGCACAGCAGTGCCCGTCGCCGACCAGAAGAATGGCGTCGATTGCGCGATCATCTTCCAGGCGACTCGCGTCGGCACCATCGCCGCGGTCAATGGCGGGGCGGCACCGGACTATACCAACCAGATCGGCAAGGTGCGCATCAACAACTGGGGACAGGTCGCGTTGCTCGATCTGCTTCAGTTCCACACCGCCGGCGGCACGCCCTGTTCGCCGCTCAGTTCGGATCTCGACATCGAATATACCGTCGATCACGAACTGATCCGGGACTGGAGCATCGGCCTGTCGACCGCGGCGCCCGGCGTCGCGCTCACCAGCCCGCCGCCGCCACCCTCCACCGCGCGTGGCGGCGCCGGCACGCACCATGAGAACATCACGGGCTGGCCGACCTGCTCCTACACGGTGACCCTGTCGACCCGGCGGCGGCTGACCGACGGCCTGAACGACGATCCGCATCTGCCGACGCCGAAGACCTTCTGCATCGGACGTTCGGTCCGGCTGCGTCCGGCCTGATCGCGGCGGGGCGATGACTGCTCCCATCCTTTCGCCCGGCGCGCCGCGGCGAAAGGATGGGACGGTTTTGGCGATTTGCGGGCCCGATCGGGAGCGGATAAGCTGGCGGCCGAGAAACCACCGCTACCGGTCCGGTCGCAGGCAGGCGATGCGCGGCGGCCGGGCGCACGAGGCCCGCATGAGCAACGACATCGACTATGACGTCCTGACCAGCCCTGCCGCCCGAACGCCCCACGCAGTGCTTGCTCTGTGCCAGGCGATCTTTCCCGGCTTCGACGAAACCTATCTCACCGGGCGGCTGGCGACGGTCTCCGATCCTTCCCT
Organism: Parasphingomonas zepuensis; assembly: GCF_036663735.1. NCBI lineage: Bacteria > Pseudomonadati > Pseudomonadota > Alphaproteobacteria > Sphingomonadales > Sphingomonadaceae > Parasphingomonas > Parasphingomonas zepuensis. The sequence continues at coordinate 370,588 of NZ_JAXOJO010000002.1, forward strand.
GTGTCGCGCCATGGTGGGCGACCGGCTGGTGGGGTTCAAGCTCGGCTATCGCCGTGGCGACGAGCTGTTTTACTCCTGGCTCGGCGGCGTGCGCCCGGAAACGCGCGGGCAGGGCGTGGCACGCGAGCTGATGGCCCGCCAGCACGACTGGGCGGCCGCTACGGGCTATGCCAGCGTAGAGACGCGGACGCGGGCGTCGAATACGGGGATGATCATCCTGAATCTGCGCGCCGGCTTCACGATCAGCGGCTTCGAGGTCGATCGCGGCGGTATCGCGGTGGTCACCCAGCGCAAGACCCTGCAAGGCTGAACGAGGCGTGGTTTTGCCGCGACGCGTGAGCCATGCGTCGCGGCAAAACCTGAGCGCCGCTAGGGACGGCCCTCATCTCACTTGGGAACGCCTGCACAGGGCGACGGGAAACGTGCCGTCCTCGCCGCCGTCCCGATTCATACCGGAGCGGACGGGCAGGGGGAAAAGGCCGGCGACGAAAAAGCGACGGGCAGAGGCAAGTGCATGTCACATCTCGTCGCGCTGTCTCGTCCTGGTTCGAACACCCGGCGCATCGCCGGCAATCAGGGAGCATCGTCATGAAGATCGTCGTGATCGGAGGAACCGGCCTTATCGGCAGCCAGGTCGTAACTGGCCTGCGCGCCAAGGGGCATGAGGCAGTCGCCGCCGCGCCCAGCAGCGGCGTGAATACGCTGACCGGCGAAGGCTTGGCCGAAGCGCTGGCCGGGGCGCAGGTCGTGGTTGACGTCGCCAATTCCCCCTCGTTCGAGGACGCCGCTGCGCTTGCCTTTTTCGAGACGTCCGGCCGCAATCTGCTCGCCGCGGAAAAGGCGGCGGGCGTCGGCCATCACATCGCGTTATCGGTGGTGGGCACCGATCGCCTGCAGGCCATGGGCTATTTCCGCGCGAAGCTGCTGCAGGAGAAGCTGATTGTGGCATCGGGCACGCCCTACACGATCGTTCACGCGACTCAGTTCTTCGAGTTCATGGGGGGCATTGCCCAGGCCGGCACGTCCGTCGATGTGGTGCGGCTGTCGACCGCGGCATTGCAGCCGATCGCCTCGGCCGACGTCGCGGCGGCGCTGGTTGACGTGGCCCTGGCATCGCCGGTGAATGGCATGGTCGAGATCGCTGGTCCGGATCGTCGGCCGCTGGCCGATTTCGTCGGGGCATGGCTGGCCGCGACGGGCGACGGTCACCGGGTCGAGGCCGATTCCACCGCGACCTATTTCGGTATCGCCATCGATGATGCCTCGCTGACGCCGGGGCGCGATGCCCGCATCATGCCGAGCCGCTTCGACGATTGGCTCGCGCAATCCCGTGTCAAAGCGGAGGCGGGGGCATGAACGGCGAGAGGATTATCCCGGGCGTCGCCGCCACACTGGGGCTGCTGCTCGGCGCGAACGGTGTATTCATGCTGGTCGCGCCCACCGACTGGTATTTCGCGGTGCCGGGGGTGACCACGACCGGGCCGTTCAACCAGCATTTCCTGCGGGATATCGGGCTGATCTTCGTGCTGATCAGCGTCGCGTTCCTGTACGGGGCAGCCCGGCCGCATGTCCGCGTCGCCCTGTGGGGCGCGGCGACCTTGTGGCTGGCCGGTCACGCGCTGTTCCACATCTGGGAAGTGGCCGTCGGCATTTGCGGACCGTCCGCGCTGGCCCGGGACTTTCCGGCGGTCACCTTGCCGGCGCTCGTCGCGGCTTGCCTCACCGCCTGGGCGGTGCGGTCCGCGCGCCGAACCGCGCGGGCCTGACTTACGTCGCCTTGCGCAGTGCCGCGACCTGTTTCGGCGTGACGCGGGAGGGTTTCGCGCCGAAGCGGGCCGTGACGTAGTTCGCCACTGCGGCGATCTCCGCGTCGCTATAGGCGTTGCCGAAGGCCGGCATGATGCTCTGCCCCTGGGCCGTGTGTCGCGCCGCGCCCGACAGGACCACCTGGGCGACGTTGGTCGCTGTCGGATCGTTGACCGCGCGCGATCCGTTCAGCGTGGCAAAGCCGCTCAGCGCGCCCTGGCCGCTCCACGCATGGCAGCCGATACAGGCGCCCTCGAAGATCTTCTTGCCCAGCGGCGCGGCTTCGTCAGCGCTCGCCAGCCGGTGCGAGGCCGGGGCGAGAGCGGTCCTGGGCTGAGGCTCGTCGGGTGTGGAAACCGCCGGGATCGAGCGCAGATAGGTCACCAGCGCGGCGATATCCGAGCGGGTCAGGTGACGCAGGCTGAGGTCGATCGCCTCGCCCATCGGTCCGGCGGCGGTGCCGTGGCCCGGGGCGTGGCCCTGCGACAGATATTGCGCGATCGCGTCGTCGCTCCAGTCGCCCAGGCCGCTCCCCTTGTCGCTGGTGATATTATAGGCGCGCCAGCCGGCCGCCACGGCGCCCGCATATTTTTGGCGGTTGTCGACGGCCTGCATCAGGTTGCGTGGGGTGTGGCATTCGCCGCAATGCCCCAGCGCTTCCGCCAGATAGGCGCCGCGGTTCCAGGCGGGGCTACGGTCGATATTGGGCTCGAACCGGCGGTTCGGGTTGAACAGCCTGCCCCAGATGCCCATCAGCCAGCGCTGGTTGAACGGGAAGGAGAAGCTGTTCGCCGGGCGCTGAAAGCGGGCGGGCGCCAGAGTGCGCAGATAGGCGCGGATCGCCAGCGCATCGGCGTCCGTCATCCAGGTGTAGGAGGCATAGGGCATCGCCGGATAGAGATGCGCCTTGGGGCCGACGCCGTCGCGCACGGCGCGCAGGAACTGGGCATCGCTCCAGCTGCCGATGCCGGTTTCCCGATCGGGCGTGATGTTCGGCGACCAGATCGTGCCGAAGGGCAGCTTGAAGGCGAGGCCGCCGGCAAAGGGCGTGCCGCCTTTGGCGGTGTGGCAGGCCTGGCAATCGGCCGCGCGGGTCAGATATTGGCCGCGGGCGATCGGATCGGTCGAGGCAAAGTCCGCTGGCACCCCGGTTAGGACAGGTCCCTTATAGTCGCGCAACGCGACGGTCCTTCCACCGGCGAAATCCATCGCGCCGGGGCCAAAGGCGATCCAGGCGAACACGCCAGCGCCGACCACTACCAGCGCTGCGATCATGATCACGACGATGCGGCGTCCGCTCATGCCTCTTTCCTCCCCGCTAGCACGTCGCGATCGATCGGCAGGCGGCGCAGGCGCTTGCCGGTGGCCGCGAAGATGGCATTGGCGAGCGGCGCGAAGGCGGCCACGGTGCCCGCCTCGCCAATGCCGCCGGGCGCTTCGCCGCTGCGCATGATGTGCACCTCGATCGGCGGAATCTCGTTCATGCGCAGCATGCGATAGTCATGGAAATTGCTCTGCTGAACGCGGCCCTTCTCGATCGTGATCTCGCCGTGGAGCGCGGCAGTGAGACCGAAGATCAGCCCGCCCTGCAATTGCGCGACGATCGTGTTCGGATTGACCGCGATGCCGGTATCGACGACGCAGACGATCCGGCGCAGCTTCACCTCGCCATCCGCATCGACCGAGACCTCCGCCACCGTCGCGATCCAGCTGGCAAAGGCCGGTTGCACGGCGACGCCGCGGCCGACGCCCGGGGGCAGCGGCGTGCCCCATCCGGATTTGGCCGCTGCCACGCGCAGGGCTGCCTGCAGCCGGGGGGCCTTGCCCAGCATGTTCATGCGGAACTGCACCGGATCTACGCCGGCCTTGTGCGCGAGCTCGTCGATGAAGCTTTCGATCACGAACACATTGTGGGCTGGCCCGACGCCGCGCCAGAATCCGGTGGGAACGGCGGGCGGCTCCTCCCGCACGAACGTCACCTCGAAATTCGGGATGTCGTACGGCATGTCGGCGGCGCAATCGACCGCGTCGAAATCCTGGCCGTTGACGAAGGCCGGCGGGAGCCAGCGGGCGAGCACCGAGGATCCGGTGATGACATGTTTCCAGCCGACGATCTTGTCGCCGTCCAGGCTGGCGCTGAGCCGGTCGTGCCAGGCCGGGCGATAGACGTCGTGCTGGATATCCTCCTCGCGCGACCACACGACCTTGACCGGGCCATCGACCTGCTGGGCGATGCGCACGGCCTTCTCGACCTGGTCGACCTCGAGCCGCCGGCCGAAGCCGCCGCCGAGCAGGTGATTGTGCACGGTTACCTGTTCAAGGGGCAGGCCGGTCACCTTCGCCGCCACTGCCTGGGCGCGGCTCAACACCTGGATGCCGGTCCATATCTCGCAGCTGTTGCCGGTGACGTGCACGGTGCAGTTCATCGGCTCCATCGGTGCATGGGCGAGGAACGGCACGTCATAGGTGACCTCGATCGGATCCTTTTCGAGCGCCTTGCCGACATTGCCGATCGTCTTCGCGACGACGCCGGCGCGGCTGCTCGCCGCGACCAGCCGGGCGCGCACCTGCGCGGTGTCGACGCCGGCATTGGCGCCTTCGGTCCAGGCGATGTCGAGCGCGGCCAATCCCTGCAGCGCCGCCCACATGTGATCGCCGACGACGGCGACCAGATCGTCGAGCACCACGACCTGACGGAACCCCGGCACGAGCTTCGCCCGGCTGTCATCGACCTTGCGGACCTTGCCGCCGAACACCGGCGAATGCGCGAGCGTCGCGAACTTCACGCCGGGCGGCATGGCGTCGATGCCGAATTTCGTCTGGCCGTTGACCTTTTCCGGCGTATCGAGCCGGCGCAGCGGCCGGCCGATCAGGCGAAAATCCTTCGGATCCTTGATCGGCGGATCGGCCGGCGGCGTCAGCCCGGCGGCGCGACTGGTCAGCGCGCCATAGCTCATGCGCCGACTGGTCAGGTCGTGGATCACCTCGCTTGCCTCGGTGCGGCAGCTTGCCGGATCGACCTTCCAGGCTGCCGCTGCGGCCTGGACCAGGATCGCGCGCGTGCCGGCGCCCGCCTTGCGCAGCGGCAGCCAGAAGGCGCGGATCGAATTGGAATTGCCGGTCGCCTGAAGCCCGAAGGTGGGATTGCCGTACAGCGCGTCGCTCGGCGGGGCATGTTCGTAGGTGACATGGTCCCAGGCAGCGTCGAGCTCCTCCGCCAGGATCATGGAGATCGAGGTGTAGGTGCCCTGGCCCATTTCCACCTGCGGCATCACCAGGGTGATCTTGCCGGTGGGGTCGATGCGAATGAAGGCGTTGGGGGCGAAGCCCGACACCGTCGGCGCAGCGGCCAGCCCGGGCGCAACGAAACCGACGATCAGGCCACCGCCCAGCGCCACGCCGACCTGCAGCATGTTGCGGCGGGACAGGAGCGGACCGGATGGCGTGGGGGCGGTGGAGAGAGGCATGGAGTTGACCTCAAAATGGGCGGGAAGGCTCGCGACGGCGGCGGCTCAGGCTGCCGCGGCCGCCATCCGGATCGCTTCGCGGATGCGCACATAGGTGCCGCAGCGGCAGATATTGCCGGACATCGCGGCGTCGATATCGGCATCGTCGGGCGCGGGGGTCGTGGCGAGCAGGGCCGCGGCCGACATGATCTGGCCCGACTGGCAATAGCCGCACTGGATGACTTCGTGATCGAGCCAGGCGCGCTGCACCTTCGCCCCGGCCGGCGTCGCGCCGATCGCCTCGATCGTGGTCACGGCGCGGCCCTCAAGCGAGCCCACCGGCAACTGGCAGGATCGCAGCGGTGCGCCGTCGACATGCACTGTGCAGGCGCCGCACTGGGCGATACCGCAGCCGAATTTCGTGCCCGTCAGCCCCAGCACGTCGCGCAGCACCCACAGCAGGGGCATGTCCGGCGGGACATCCACTTCATGCGCGGCGCCATTCACGGTCATGTTGAGCATAAGGCCCCTCCGCCGCCGGTCGCGGCTGTTCGCAGCGCCGGGCGTTGGACCAGCGTTTCATATGAGGAAGGCTACGCCGGGATAGATGGGGGCGCACCTCATACCAAAGTGCGATTGCGCGGCTGAATCAGCGCAAGGTAGGAAGTGCGGCTCCTACCGGTCTGCGGCTACCGCGACCCAACGCTCCGCGAGCACATGCGCCTTTGGATCGTCGACGTCGATCCAGCCGAGCCCCGTACAATCGACCACCCGCGCCAGGCCCTGTTCGGCGAGCAGGCCTACGCCCGCGCTAAGCGATGGCGCATCGAGCCGCTTCAGCGCCGCGAACAGCGCCGGGCCGATCGCGAACACGCCGGTATCGAAGCAGTCGAAGGTCGCGATGCCCTTGCCGATCGTCACGATCGCGTCGCCTGACGTCTCGACCCTTGTGACGTCCTCCATGTCGACCGCTTCCTGTTCGAGCAGCCGGTCGATCCCGAGCGTGATGCCGCCGGCGGCGCCGGCCTCGGCGACGCGCCGGTATAGCCTCGGCTCGACGATATGGTCGCACATCGCCAGCAACGCCTCGCCGCCATGCGTCAGCGCTTCCGCCGCCAGCACCGACACGCCATTGGGCTTGCGATAATCGGCGGACATCACCGTCTCGATCGTTACCGGCCAGTCGCCCGCCGCGAGATGGGCGCGGATCGCCTCCGCTTCATAGCCGAGCACGAAGATGACGCGCGTGATCCCCGCCGCGGCGAGGCTCGTGATGGCATGCTCCAGCAGCGGGCGTCCCGCTACGAGACAGAGCGGCTTTGACGGGGCCATCGCTCGCAGCCGGCTACCTTCGCCGGCTGCGAGCAGGATCGCGGTGTCGATCACGCCGCGATGAAAGCCTCGACCGCCGTCTGGGCGAGGTCGTCGGTCATCTGCGTGCGCGGATGCTTGCAGAAATAGGCCGATGCCCCGTCGATCGGGCCGCCCAGGCCGCGGTCGAGCGCGAGCTTGGCGCAGCGGATCATGTCGATCGCGACGCCAGCCGAATTCGGGCTGTCCTCGACCGAGAGGCGCAACTCGAGGTTCATCGGCACGCCGCCGAACAACTGGCCTTCCATGCGCAGGAAGCAGACCTTGTTGTCGTTCTGCCACGCGACATAGTCGCTGGGGCCGACATGGATGTTCTCGTCCTCGAGCCGCTCGGCCGCGACGGCCTGCACTGCTTCGGTCTTCGAGACCTTCTTGGAGGCGAGCCGCTTGCGGTTCGACATGTTGAGGAAGTCGGTATTGCCGCCGGTGTTGAGCTGATAGGTCCGGTCGAGCTTGACGCCGCGCTTGGCGAACAGGTCGGTCAGCACGCGGTGGACGATCGTCGCGCCGAGCTGCGCCTTGATGTCGTCGCCGATGATCGGCACGCCGGCTGCCTCGAACCGCGCCGCCCATTCAGGGTTGCTGGCGATGAACACCGGGATGTTGTTGACAAAGGCAACGCCCGCTTCGAGCGCGCATTCGGCATAGAATTCGCTGGCCTGCTGCGATCCGACCGGCAGATAGTTCATCAGCACGTCGGTGCCCGACGCCTTCAGTTCGGCGATCACTTCGTCCTTGGTGGGCTCAGCCTCATCGGCCAGCAAGAAGGTCCGGTCGTCCGGGTAATCCACCATATGATCGGCATAGCCGTCGAGGATTTTGCCCATCTTCACCTTGGTGCCGGTCGGCCGCACCACCGGCGAAAAGATCGCCGTGCAGTTCGGCTTGGCGAATATCGCCTCGGCCACGTCCTTGCCGATCTTGCGCTTGTCGACGTCCCACGCCGCGACGACCTGGATGTCGCTCGGCCGATAACCACCCAGCTCCCAGTGCATCAACCCGACATTGTCGTTCGCGCCGTCGCGATAATGCTCGAGGCCCTGCACCAGCGAACTAGCGCAGTTGCCCACTCCCACCAGGGCGATCCGAATGCTCTTCATTGTTGATTGATATCCTTGGATTGAACTGAAAATAACGGTGAGGCGGGCGCGGGTACGTCCGCCGCGAATTGACGAAACAGACTGACTTCGACCTGGCGGTGCCAGGCGAGGCCAATGGCTGCAACGATGGACAGGGGGACCAGCTCGAACCACCAGAACCAGCGCGGATCCCCCCAGAAACATGCCAGGAAGATTGCATAGACCCGTATGTTCGCTGCCAGCAAGATCATCAGCCGCATCGGCCATATCGCCCGCGCCGCGTAAGCGGCGGCAAGGGCCGGGGCCAGCGCGCGATATTCGAACAGCCGATCGAACGGAATGGCGACTCGATCGATCCCCGTGGCGAGTCGGTCATAGGCCCATACTACCGGATTGCGCGACGGCGCGGGCACGGCACCGCGCGGCAGGCCGCGCGCGCGCCGGTGGAACCGCGCCCGCTCGCCTTCGTACAGGCTCGATTGCACGATATGCACCGCCCCAGCGCCGAGCGCCCAGGCCCAGGCTTCGCCGGTACCGATCGAACTGGCGATGACGACATAGATCAGGATGAACACGCCGTGGTCGCATACCCCGTCGAGGATGCGTCCCAGGGCGCTGGCGGTGCCCGTCGCGCGGGCAACCATGCCGTCCAGCCCGTCGGCGATGAGCCAGCCGATCGACAGCGCCAGGCCGACCACGGCGAGTCGCCAATCCTGCCACTGGCCATAGGCGATGGCCGCCATCGTCCCCAGGCAAAGTCCGATCACCGACACCAGATTGGCGGAGACACGATGCTCCACGGCCCATGGCAGCAGGGCCCGACCGGCAGGGTGAATGATCCAGAGGTTGGTAGGATCCTCTATCCGGCGATCCCGCGACCCGTCCGGCGGAGGCGTTGTCATAGGCGCGTCATATATTCGTCGCGGCGCGGAAGTCCAAAGAATGTTAGAATCCAGAGCCAGATTTGCGGCCGGCCGAGCCGCAGTGCGCGGCTATGCTAGAAAGCGTTTTATGGTATCGATCGCGCTTGTCCACGCATTTCCGGCTTCCAGCGCTAAATAGTTGCGGGTCTGGTGTGAGGAACACGGCGTGCGGGATGTGCTCCGTGAGCAACGCCCGGATGAAAAATTTGTCATCCAACCGAACGCCGCACGCCATGCGCGGCGCGGCATAAGGCGCGCCATGACCGCCAGGACCGCCGCGCTCGCATGAGCCTTTCGCCGATCTTTTACGATGCCTCCGGCCGTCGCCGGCGGCGCTTTGCGTTCGCGGTCGGAGCGTTCGTGGCGATCGTGCTGCTTTCCGTCGCCGCGCTCGCCATCTCGATCGGGGCGGTGCCCCGCGCGCCGCTGTTGCCGGTCGATGCCGAACACCCAGCGCTCACCCGCCTGCCACCGCCGCACGAGCCGTTGCTGAAGCGTGCAGGCCACCGTTTTCATCATCTCGCCCGGCTCATCACCGGCGCGGCCCCCCGCGGCGTGCGCGACAATGCGGCGCTTGCCATCGGTTTCCACGTGCCATGGGACGAATCCAGCGCCGCGTCGCTCCGGCGGCATATCGAGGATCTCGACTGGCTGATCCCCGGCTGGGTGTCGATCACCGGGGCCGACCACCACATCACCGTGTTTCGCGATCAGGCGGGGCGGGCGATCATCAACCGCGCATCGCACCGCCCGTTGTTGCTGCCGATGATCCAGAATGCGGCTGAGGGAAAATGGGACGGCCGGGGCATGGGGGCGCTGCTCGACAGCCCGAAGCAGCGCCGGGCGCTGCTCGATCGGCTGGAGCCGTGGCTCGCAGCAAACCAGGCCGGCGGCGTGTTCTTCGATTTCGAGGGATTGTCGCCGGCGGCGCAGGCCGATTACCGCACCTTCCTGCGCGAGGCGCGGGCGCGCTTCGGCCGCCATGGCTGGATCGTGGCGATCGCGGTGCCGGTCGGCGAGGATTCCGGCTGGGACGTGAAGGCCTATGCCGCGATCGTCGATCGCGTGTTCCTGATGGCGTATGACGAGCATGAACTGAGCGGGGAATCCGGGCCGATCGCTTCTCAGGCATGGTTCGAGCAGGCCGTGGCGCGTGCTGCGCAGGGCGTGGCGCCAGCCAAGCTGGTCGTGGCGATCGGCAATTACGGTTATGACTGGCATGACGGCGGCGGTGATCCGCTCGCGGTCGATGAGGGCTGGCAGGCGGCGCGGGAATCGAGCGCCATGCCGGTGTTCGATCGCGCCAGCGGCAATAGCGGTTTCGCCTATCAGGACGGCACCAGCCGCCATGTGGTATGGATGCTCGACGCGGCCTCCGCCTATAACCAGATGCGCTTTCTGGCGCGGGCCGGCATCGGCGCGGTCGCGGTGTGGCGGCTGGGCGCGGAGGATCCGGGGCTTTGGGCGATCTTCGGCCGGACTCACCGCCACTTGCCCGCGCCGTCAGCGATCGACGCCATCCCGGCCGGCACCGATGTCGATATCGAGGGCAACGGCGAGATCCTGAAGATTGCCGGCGTGCCCGTTGCCGGCGTTCGTCATACCGCCGCGGCCAAAGACGGATCCCTCGCTTCAGTCGATTTTGCACGGCTGCCATCGCCCTATATCGTCGCCCGGACCGGTTATCGGCCGGGCGAGGTGGCGCTGACCTTCGACGACGGCCCCGATCCGGACTGGACGCCGCGCATCCTCGATATCCTGAAGCGCGAACACGTCCCCGCGACCTTCTTCATCATCGGCGAGAACGCGCTGACTCAGCGACCACTGCTCGAGCGCATGGTGCGTGAGGGCCATGAGGTCGGCAGCCATACTTATACCCATCCCAATCTTGCCGGATCGACCGACAGCGAGACCGGCTTCCAGCTCAACACCACGCAGCGGCTGTTCCAGGCCTTTACCGGTCGCTCGCTCCGCCTGTTCCGCGCGCCCTATTTCGGCGATGCCGAGCCCACTACCGCGGACGAGATCGAGCCTGCGCTCCAGGCACAGAACCGCGGCTACACCTCGGTCGGGCTGCACGTCGATCCTGGCGACTGGAAGCGTCCGGGCGTGCAGGCGATCATCGATCAGACGGTCGCCGGGGTGGAGGCGTCCAATCCCGAGCGCAGCGGCAATATCGTCCTGCTCCATGATGCGGGCGGAAACCGGGCGCAGACGGTCGCGGCGCTGCCCGTCATCATCGCGACGCTGCGCGCGAAAGGCTATCGCTTCGTCCCCGTCTCGACCCTGGCCGGCATTCCCCGCGACGTTGCCATGCCGGTGATTTCGGAGGGAGATCGTGCGGTGGCGGAGACCGACCTGTTCATCTTCGGCGCTATCGGCGCGACCATCACTGCATTGGGGTGGATATTCCTGTTTGCCATCTCGATCGGCATCGCCCGCGCCATCACCTTGTCCGCGCTGGCGCTGATCCAGGCGCGGCGCGAGGCGCGGACGATCTTCCCCACAATCGACCCCAGCCGCTTCGTCACGGTGATGATCCCCGCCTTCAACGAGGAAACGGTGATCGTGCGCGCCGTCCACGGTGTGCTCGCCAGTGTCGACGTGCGGATCGAGGTGATCGTCATCGACGACGGCTCCAGCGACCGCACCAGCGCTGTGGTGACGGAGGCTTTCGCCGACGAACCGCGCGTCCGCCTGCTGACGCTGGTCAATGGCGGCAAGGCTCGCGCGCTCAATGCCGGGCTCGAACTGGCGACGGGTGAGATCGTCATCGCGCTGGACGCCGACACCCAGTTCGAGCCCGTCACCATCGCCCGGCTCTCGCGCTGGTTCGTCGATCCTACGCTCGGCGCGGTCGCGGGCAATGCCAAAGTCGGCAACCGCGTCAATCTCGTCACGAAATGGCAGGCGCTCGAATATATCACCGCGCAGAACCTCGAACGCCGCGCGCTCGCGCGGCTCGACGCGATGACCGTGGTGCCCGGCGCGGTCGGCGCCTGGCGTCTCTCGGCGATCCGCAGCGTCGGCGGCTACCCGGACGATACGCTCGCCGAGGACCAGGATTTGACCATCGCGATCCAGCGCGCCGGCTGGAAGGTCGCCTATGATCAATATGCGGTGGCCTGGACCGAGAGCCCGGAAAGCTTCGCCGGCCTCGCCAAGCAACGTTTCCGCTGGGCGTACGGCACGCTGCAATGCCTGTGGAAGCACCGAGCGGTGATGATTCAAGGCAAGCCGCGCGGCCTGGCCCGGGTGGGCCTGCCCCAGGCGATCGTCTTCCAGATCGTGCTGGCGGCGATCTCGCCGATCATCGATCTTGCGCTGATCCTCAGCTTCATCACGACCTGGTTCGCGATCGAGGCGCATGGTTGGGCGCAGACCCAGCATGATGTCGAAAAGATGCTGATTTACTGGCTCGTCTTCACTGCCATCGATCTGCTCTCCGCCGTCATCGCCTTCGCGCTGGAGCGCCGCGAGAAATGGCGCCTGCTGTGGCTGTTGATCCCGCAGCGCATCGGGTATCGCCAGGTGATGTATTATGTCGTGCTCAAGGCCATTGCCCAGGCCCTGCGCGGCCCGCGGGTCGGCTGGGGCAAGCTGGCTCGTACCGGACGGGTCAGCGTCTGAGCGGGGACATCCGGAACTGATGATTTCCTCTGGCCACTGAGCCGATGGTGCGGCGCGGGCGCTGAGCTATAGGGGAGACATCACCGAGGAGGCGCCGGAGTCGATGGGATTGCTTGTCAGGATATTGGCGTCGTTGCTGGTGCTGGTCGCTTCACCGGCCGCCGCGGCGCCCGCCCGCGCCCCGCTGGTGCTGGCGGCCGCGTCGCTCCAGGAATCGATGACGGCGGCCGCCGATACCTGGGCGCGCCACGGCCATCCCAAGCCGGTCATCTCCTTTGCGGCTTCGTCTGCGCTTGCGCGTCAGATCGAGGCGGGTGGCGCCGCCGACCTGTTCGTCTCGGCCGATGAGGCCTGGATGGACGCTCTGGCCGCGCAGGGTCTCATCGTGCCGGGCACCCGCGCGCCCTTTCTCGGCAATCGCCTGGTGGTGGTCGCCCTCAAAGCGAACCGGGTCGCGATCCCGCTCAAGGCCGGGCCGCTCGCCCGCGTGCTCGGCGCGGGGCCGCTGGCCATGGCCGACACGGAGAGCGTGCCGGCCGGCAAATATGGCAAGGCCGCGCTGGAGAAGCTCGGCGTCTGGGCCGCGGTGAGCCCGCATGTCGTGCGCGCCGAGAATGTCCGGGCCGCGCTCGCGCTGGTCGAACGCGAGGCGGCGCCGCTCGGCATCGTCTATGCGACCGACGCGCGGGCTTCGGCGAAGGTCCGGATCGCGGGCGTTTTTCCCGTCGGGAGCCATCCACCGATCACCTACCCGATCGCCCGGCTGAAGGCGTCGACCAATCCGGAAGGGGAGGCTTTCCGCCGTTTCCTTCTCTCGCGGGAGGGCAAGGCGATCTTCGTCCGCTTCGGTTTCTCGGCGCGCTAGAGGATGCTCGCGCCCGAAGAATGGGTTATCATCGGCCTGTCGCTGAAGGTCGGGGCGGTTGCGATGCTGGTGACCCTGCCGATCGCCTTTGCGCTGGCCTGGGCGCTCGCGCGCTGGCGCTTCCCGGGCAAGATCCTGCTGGACGCCATCGTCCATCTGCCGCTGGTCGTCCCGCCGGTTGTCACAGGCTGGCTGTTGCTGCTCGCCTTTGCTCCAAATGGGCCGATTGGCGGCTGGCTGGTGGGCTGGTTTGGCGTGTCGGTGCTGTTCCGCTGGACTGGTGCTGCGATCGCGGCGGGGGTGATGGCACTGCCGCTGATGGTGCGCGCCATGCGCCTGTCGATCGAGGCGGTCGATCGCCGGCTCGAGGGCGCGGCGCGGACGCTCGGCGCGGGGCCGGGCAGGGTGTTTCGCACGATCACGCTGCCGCTGAGCGTACCCGGCATCCTCGCCGGCGCAGTGCTTGGGTTCGCGCGCTCGATCGGCGAGTTCGGCGCGACCATCACCTTTGTCTCGAACGTGCCGGGCCAGACCCAGACCCTGCCGCTGGCGATTTATTCGGCGCTCCAGCAGCCGGGCGGCGAGGCGATGGTGTGGCGCCTGTCCGCCATTTCCGTCGCGCTTTCGTTCGCTGCGCTGATCGTCTCGGAACTGCTCGCGCGGCGGGCGGGAAGGGGGCTTCATGTCCTTTGACGTCGCCGTGACGAAACGGCTTGGCGATGCCGAGATTGCCGCGGCCTTCACCGCGGGCGAGGGAGCGACGGTGTTGTTCGGCCCGTCCGGCGTGGGCAAGACGAGCGTGCTCAACATGGTTGCGGGGCTTCTGGAGCCCGATAGCGGCCATGTCCGCGTCGATGGCGAGACGCTGTTCGATGCGGTAGCGGGGATCGATCTGCCGCCCGAGCGCCGGCATGTCGGCTATGTCTTCCAGGAACCTCGGCTCTTTCCGCATCTGACGGTGCGCGCCAACCTGCTGTACGGAGCGCGCGAGGGAACGGCGATTGATGGTGAGACCGACTTCCTCGGCATCGGCCATCTGCTCGGTCGCTGGCCGCGCACCCTGTCGGGCGGCGAAGCGCGCCGGGTGGCGATCGGCCGCGCGCTGCTCCGCGCGCCACGCTTCCTGTTGCTCGACGAGCCGCTCTCGTCGCTCGACCGCCCGCGTCGCGAGGAAGTGATGCGCGCGATCGAGCATATCCGCGACGGGCTCGGGCTCCCGATCCTGATGGTGACGCACGATCCCGAGGAGGCCGAGCGGATCGGCACGCAGATCGTCCGCATGTAACTGAACTGTAAAGAATTTGACCCTGCTGTTAAGGTACTTGCGATGGGCGCGCGACTGCGCCACAACGGCGATACCGGGGGGTGCCATGAACAGATCAGCGCGGACGATGTTCGCAATTGTGGTGGGCAGCATGCCGGCTCTTGTTCTCGCGCAAGAGGTCGCTCCTGCACAGCAGCCAGTGGTCGCAAGCGCAGTGGTCGCGCCTGCCGATCCAGGGCCGTCGCAAGGCTATGTGAGGATTCCGGCCAACACGCCCGTGGATCTGGAGATCGCCGGCGCGCTGAGTTCCAAGACCAGCAAGATCGACGAGATGTTTCCCATTCGCCTGCGGTCGGCCATCATGGTCGACGGCAGGATCGTCGTACCTGCTGGAACTACCGGGCAGGGCCAGGTCGTCCATGCCGCCAAGGCACGGGCAATGGGGAAGGCGGGCGAATTGATTCTCGCGGCGCGTTATCTCGACTGCGGCGGGCTCCACATCACGTTACGCGGTTTCCGCTTGGGCGCGACCGGTACCGACAATTCGGGTGTGATTGCGGCTGCTTTCATCGCAGGTGGTGCGATCGCAGCACCCCTGATGTTCGTGAGTGGCGGCGAATCCATCATTTTGCCCGGTGCGCCGGGTCATGCGCGGCTGATGTCCCCGGTGGATGTCCGTACCGAGCCGACGCCCATGTGCGTCGCTCCAACGGCCGAAGCCGCGCCAATAGCGGCCGTCAGTTCCGTTTCGCCGGAGACCGCTAAGGCCGTGCCGGTTCCAGTTCAGCCAAAGTAAGGATGCCATGATGAAATTTCGGGTCGCTTCGCTTCTGCTCCTCGGCGCATTGTCGCTGACGCCTATGTCGGCAATCGCGCAGGATGCGCCGCTGGTAACCAAGTCAGGGCCGATTCCGGCGGCCGAGGCAGGCAAGGGCCAGATCATCTTCTATCGCCCGGGATCGCTGATGGGGGCGGCGCTCGGCTGCACGGTGCATGAAGGCGCCGCCGAGATCGCGCGGCTCGGTTCGGGCAAATATTGGGTCCACAATGCCGAGCCGGGCAAACACGCGTACAACACCGAAGCCGAGAACAAGGATGTGCTCAATCTCGAGATCGAGCCCGGCGAGACCTATTATGTGAAGTGCAAGATTGGCATGGGTGTCGTTGCCGGCCGCCCGAATCTATCGCCGTCGGATCGTGCGGAATTCGCCAAGAAGGCGAAGGGCATGAACCTGTGGAAACCCAAGGGCGACTGAGGCTGGGGCGACCCACATACTACCGGGCCCGACCGGTCGAGGTCGTGTGACACGAAAGAGCCGCCGTCCGGATGCCGGACGGCGGCTCTCTTGTTACCAGACGGCCAATCGCGGGGCGGCCGTTCAGAAGCTGAACTTCGCCTCACCGCCGATGATGCGCGGCTCGTTGATCATGCCGGTCAGGTTGTTGAAGTCGATCGCGCTAATGCTGCGGATCTGGTTGGTGATGTTGCGCGCGAACACGCCGACTTCCAGGCCGCTGTCCATCTTGTAGGCGACCTTGAGACCGCCTTCGAGCAGGGCGCGCCCGCGGAATTCGAGCGCCTCGTAGAGGAAATAGTTGATCGTGCTGCGATAGGCCCAGTCGGTATAGGCATAGAGTTCGCCATTGCCGACCGGCACGCCGTAGCGCGCGGTGACGTTGGCGACCCAGCGCGGTGCCTGGGGCAGATCGTTGCCGTCGATCTTTGCCAGACCCCCGACGATCGGATCGATGACGGTGCAGAGCGACCCGCAAGGGCCAACGCCGATCGACGGATCGCGGATTTCGGTAAAGTTATAGCTACCGCTTGCCGTCAGGATCAGTTGCGGGACCGGCCGGGCCTCGAACTCCGCCTCAACGCCATAACCGATGGCGTGATCGGCATTGAGCAATCGCGCGGAATTGCTGCCGCCGCCGACCGCGGTAAGCTGCAGGTCGTTCGTGCGCGACCAATAGGCATCGAGCGCGAAGCGGACCGTGTTATCGAGCAGAGCGCCCTTGATGCCGCCTTCGCCAGAGATTGTCGTCTGCTTCTTGGCGCTGGTCTGAACGCTGCCAAAGGTGACGCGATCCTGGATCGCCGGGCCCTGATATCCCGTTGCCACGCGGGCATAGAGATTGACTTCGGGGCTTACCGCGTAGGTCGCGCTCAGATCCCAGGTGAAGTCGCCGTCGCTTACCTTCAGACGCGCCGGCAGCGCCGGGGTTGGCGGGAATATGTTGGGCGAAAAGCCCGAGATGCGGTCGTCGCGCCTGTCATGCGAATAGCGGCCGCCGGCGCGCAGCGTCAGGGCATCGGTCGCCTTGTATTCGACCGAGGCGAAGAAGCCATAATTCTTGTTGCTGTTGTCGTGGAAGATATCCTGGTTGTTGTCCGCCTGCTGGAAGCCGCTCGCGGGGAAGACATAATTATATTCGTGATAGCGCAGTTTCTGGCGGAAATAATAAGCGCCGGCCTGGGCGCTGAAGCCGCCGAAATTTTCGGTCGCGAAGCGCAGCTCCTGGCTGAATTCCCGCGGCTGGGTAGTGCCGCCGGTGTTCGACGGGAAGAGCGCGTTGTTCAGGCCGAGGGCCGGGAAGACATAGGCGTTGCCGCCGTCGATATCACCAGTGCTTTCGACATTCGCCTTTTCGAACGCGGTCACGGAATAAAGCGTGCCGACGCCAGCGAAATGATAGTCGAGCTTAAGGTTGGTGCCCCACTGGTTGAGCGACTGGCTGGTATAGCCGTCGATCGCGACCTCGTCCTTGTCGAAGCCGGGCGAGAATTTGTTGCTGCCTTGCTGGAACAGGCCGGCACGGAAGATGCGGGGCGTGCCCGCTAAATCGCGGCCATGGATGTTGAACAGCGCGTTGAAGTCCCCGCTCGAATAGGCGAGCTGGAAACGGGCCGCCATGTCGCGATAGCCTTCGAGCTTCTTGTCGGCGACGCCGGTGGTCGAGGTGTTGGTCACCCAATCGTCGCGACGCTGCAGCAAGCCCGACAGGCGGAAGGAGAAGCCGCCGCCAAGGGGGCCGCCGGCCGCTGCTTCCAGGTTCACCGAATTGTAGGTCGCCCAGGACGCACTGGCATAGCCGGAATAGACCTCACCGGGCTTGGTCGAGTCGAGTTTGACCACGCCGGCGGGCGTATTGCGGCCGAACAACGTGCCTTGCGGCCCGCGCAGCACCTGGACGCTGGCCAGATCGAAGACCGGGAAGGATTTCAGCATCGGGCTTTCGAGGGCGACATCGTCATAGACGACCGACACTGGCTGCGCAGCGTTCGGATCGAAATCGGTGTTGCCGAGACCGCGGATGTAGAAGCGCGGGAATGTGCGGCCGAAAGAGGATTCGATTTGCAGGCTGGGCGTGCGCGAAGACAGGAAGCGAACATCCTGGCCGCTCGAATTGAGCACGTCGAGCTTCTCGCCCGAGATGGCGGTCACGGCGATCGGCACGTCCTTGCTCGATTCCTCGCGGCGCGTCGCGGTGACGATGATGTCGGACAGGCCTTCCGTGTCCTGGCCTGCCTGGACGGGTTCGTCCGCAGGGGCGCTCTCGGCCATGGCCGGAGCGGCGGTCAGCGCCAGCGCGAGCAGTGACGCGCCGGAGACGGCGCGGAGCAGGGCGGTCGAACGAACGGACATGGACTTCATGGGCATCCCCCTATGGGTACGACATCCCTCCCGCAGTGATTCCGTGAGTCCCGGAATTCACGCCAAATCGTAACATGGCCGTCATGCGCATCAAGCGGTCTGCGACGACGCTTGCACTTCTTGCACCGACCGTTGCGTCAATGTCGCACAGGACGCCGGTAAAGCGCCCGCATCGCCGCCTCCATCCGCGCCCGATCGACCGTCATGATGACGCGCTGCGCCTGTTCGCCGAGGTTCGGCCGCCAGGGCTCAGCCCAGGACAAGGTGTCGCCGTAAGCCGCGGTCTGGCTCGTTTCGAAATCGACATAGAGCGTGTCGGACCGGGTCACGATTTCCGGCGCGAGCCACACCATCGCCGCGATCTCGTCCCACATCGGATAGCCCGGCTCGAGCGCCGTCTGCAGCATGTCGGTCAGCGGCGTGCCGGCGCTCTTCAGGCTCGTCAGGAGTTCGCGCGTCCATTGCGTGCCGGTGGAGGGATCGACCGGCACCATGGTGATCTTCGGCCACGGCGCGTGCGCGACGATCTTCGCCGCCTCGGGATCCCAGCGGATGTTGAACTCGCGGCGCGGCGTGTTGACGAATTCGCGGGCGAACTGTTCGGCGGACGGGCCGGTCAGCGTCTGCCGGGGCAGCAGGCTGCCGCCCATATAGATCAGTTCCTTCACATTGGCCGCGAAGCTGGGATCGAGGCTCTGCGCGATGGCGATGTTGGTCATCGGGCCGGTTGCGAACAGCGTGATCTGGCCGGGATGCGCGCGTACCATGCGGACGAGGAAGGCGGCGGCAATCTCGTTCGACGCCCTGGTTGTCGGATTGCCCATCGGCAGGCTTGGCACGACCTCGGGCGACGCGTTGCCGGGATGCGCCTGAACCGTGTCGCCCGGCCAATAATCGGTCCACGGGCCCTTGAAGACGAGGCGTCCGTACAGCGCCTCCCAGCGCTTCGTCGCTTCCTGGCTGTTGACCAGCGGAAAGGTCGCGCCCGGCACGACAGGGATGTCGCGGCGATCGAGGATTTCCAGCGTACGCAAAGCATAAGCGGTGGCGGTGTCGCGCCAGACCGAGCCGCTGGTGGTCGTGATGCCGAGCACTTCGACATCCGGGGATTGCAGCAGCAACACCGGCACGCCGTTCAGCCCGATCAGGTCGTCATCGATCAGGACGAGGCGCTTCGCGAGCGGCGCGGCGACGGCCTGAGCCGATGCCGGCGCGGCAAGCAGGAGCGAGAGGGCGGGGACGAGCAGACGGAAAAGGATGACGAAACGACGCACGGGCAAGCCCCTGATGAGAGTGTCGATGTTTCTCCCGGCCCAGTGCTCTGCGGCACTTTCCAGACCCCAGCATTGCCGTCCTTGGGGCGAGCGTCAACGCGTCGGAACGGGCGAATGACGTGCGGCATCGTCCCAGCCGGATCGAGGTCGGAGGGAGATGCCGCCGGTCAGCGCGTCGCACCGCTGAGGATCGAGTCCAGGAGCGCGGTGGTCAGGTTGAGATCATCGTCGCCAAGGCTTGCCAGCACCTCGGCTCGGACCTGCGCCAGGACGGGCTGAACTTGAAGGGCAACCTCATAGCCTGCCTCGGTGATCTCGATCAGCCGCGAGCGCCCGTCGGCCGGATTCCCAACACGGCGAATCAGCCCGTCGGCCTCAAGCCCGTTCAGCGTGCGAATCAGTGGCGGCCAGCTGATGCCGAGTCGATGCGATAGCTCCGACGTCGTCACCGTCACGCCGGCAAAGGCGAGCGACAGCAAAATCTGCCACCGCGGACGCGTCTGGCCGGTCGCCGCCTTGATCCGCTCCCCCGATACCGCGGTCCAGCGGCGCGCGGTCAGCACCAGTTTACGCGTCACCCGAAATTCCACGTCCTCGCGCGAGCCCGGCGCGAAGAAATCGCGATAGCGGCTCGACCATTGCTCGAACTGGTCGCCTGTCTGGCGAACACAATCTTCCACGCCCCCTCCTGATCTTCGACGATGACGCCGATTTTTGTCCCACCGCGCCAGGCGCGGTGGACCTTATTATAATGGCGCGCCCGGCCCGCTCATCTTTTGATCATGATCATATGGCACACTCGCGCGTGCCCATCTCGTTGATCGTGCGAGCTTATGCCAGTCCAGTCTAGGGGAGCCGGTCGGCCCGGCGCAACCGTATTGACCAACTATGTCTCATGATACATAAGCCCGCTCGTCAAGGGGCACGGAGAATGTTCCAACTTTATTGGGGAGATAAATTGATGTTGCGAGTTTCCGGGAATCTGGTTGCGTTGATGGGCTCGAGCGCGATGGCGCTCGCCCTGGTTGGAGGCGCCGGCTCGGCTGCCGCCCAAACCGCACCCGACGCCGCCCAGGCTGCCGAGACTCCGGTGCGGGACGAAGCACCTGCCGACGCCGCTCCCGAGGGCGATATCGTCGTCACCGGCACGCGTCTCGGCGCCAATTTCACCTCCCCGACGCCGGTCACTGCGATCGGCTCCGAGCGCCTCGATGCCCTCTCCATCACCAATGTCGGCGAAGCGCTTGCCCAGCTCCCCAGCTTCCGCTCGACCAGCGGCCCGGGGCAGCAGGCCAATCTCGTCGGCGGGGGCGTGGGTGCGCGCCTGCTCGATCTGCGCGGTCTTGAGCCGCAGCGCACCCTGGTGCTGGTCGATGGTCGCCGCTTCGTGCCCAGCACGTCGCAGGGCGCGGTCGACGTCAACCTCATCCCCTCGTCGATCGTGCGCCGCACTGACATCGTGACTGGTGGTGCTTCGGCTGCCTATGGTTCGGATGCCGTCGCCGGCGTGGTCAATTTCGTGCTCGATCGCAAGAAGACCGGCCTCCATGCCGAACTCGTCGGCGGCGTCTCGCAGCGCGGCGATGACGGCAACCTGTTCGTCGGCCTGTCCGGCGGCAAGCAGATCGCCAATGGCGTCCATCTCGTCGTCGCCGGCGAATATGAGAAGCTCGAGGGCCTGGGCGATTGTTATTCGCGCTCGTGGTGCGCGAACCAGACGCTGATCCTGGGTAACACCGCGCCGGGTGCGGGAGGGCTGCCGGCCAACCTGATCATCGCCGGGGTCAACACTTCGACGATGACTCCGGGCGGCCTCATCAACCGTTCCTACAACGCCGCCGGCGCCGTGATCGGCACCACCGCGACTGATCCGCTGCGCGGCACCCAGTTTCTCGCCAACGGTACGCCGGCGCCGTTCCAATATGGGACGCTGGTGGGGCCGCTGTTCATGCTCGGCGGCGAAGGTGCCGGCCGCAACGCTTTCATCGCGCCGTTCAAGCTGAAGGTGCCGGTCGACCGTATCTCGACCTATGCAGCGCTGACCGCCGACATCAGCGACCGCGTCACGCTCAATGCCGATTTCTCTTACGGCCGGGTCCGCGGCACTGTCGTCTCGAACGTCATGCGTGATTACAACGCGACGCTGATGGGGCGCATCAAGCGCGACAACCCGTTCATTCCCGCCTCCGTCGCGGCACAGATGGATGCCAATGGCGTGGCATCGTTTATCCTCGGCCGTGCCGGATTCGATCTCGGGCCGGCCTATGCCGAAACGGAGACGACCACCTATCGCGGTGTGCTCGGTCTCGAAGCGAAGCTCAGCGACAACTGGACGCTCGAGGGCTTCTACCAGTACGGCAAGACGACCTTCCATCAGCGGACCTACAACGCGATCAACCTCGCCAACCTGCCGCGCGCGGTCGATGCGGTGCGGTCGGGTGGTCAGATCGTCTGCCGGGTGAACGCCGATGCGAGCACCACCAATGACGACCCGAATTGCGTGCCGTTCAATCCGTTCGGCGAAGGCAACTACGATCCGCGCGCCGCGGCCTATATTACGGGCAACGGCTTCCAGAAGACCGACAACACGCAGCATGTGGCCGCGCTCGATCTGCGCGGTTCGGTCTTCGAACTGCCGGCCGGACCGGTCACGGTCGCCGTGGGCGCTGAATATCGCCGCGACGAGATCGTCGGCACGACCGATCCGGTTTCCATGGTCAACGGTTTCTGGACGCTCAATGGCTCCGCGCTGGCCGGCCATGTCGACGTCAAGGAAGCTTATGGCGAAATCGCCGTGCCGATCTTCAAGGATTCAGCGGTCGGCCATCTGCTCGACCTGAACGGCGCGATCCGCCGCACCGATTACAGCACGAGCGGCGCCGTCACGACCTGGAAGGTCGGTGCGGTCTATGAGCCGATCCAGGGCATTCGCTTCCGCGGCACCCGGTCGCGCGATATCCGCGCGCCGAACCTTTCGGAACTCGTCGGCGCCCGTACCCGGCGGACCATCGGCCTGTCGGATCCGGCCAATAACGGGCTCCAGACAAATCCGACGGTGATCACTGGATCGAATCCCAACTTGTCGGTGGAGACGGCTGACAGCTGGACCGTGGGCGCGGTGCTCGCGCCGCGCGGCGGCTTCCTCGGTCGCTTCCGGGCTTCAGTCGATTATTACAACATCAAGGTGCTGAACGCGATCAGCACGCTCGGCGCCCAGACGCTGGTCAATCGCTGCTATCAGGGCGTGACCGAGTTCTGCGCGCAGATCACCCGCGATCCGGCGAACGGCAACACCATCCTTCAGGTCGAGGACGTGTATCTCAATGCGAACCAACTGCGGACAAGCGGTTACGACATCGAGCTGCAGTATCGCCAGCCGCTCGGCTCGCTTGGCAGCCTCAATGCCCAGGTTCTTGCCAACATCACCGACGAACTGACCACGGTCGACTCCGTCGGGCCCGTGAACCGGGCCGGGCAGACCGGCTGGCGTACCGGCACCATTCCGGGAATGCCCGATTATGTGATCGACGGGCTGTTGACCTGGAGCATCGGCAATTACCAGCTGACCGGCCACGGCAAGTATATCCCGTCGGACCTCTATTGGACCAATTTCGTCGGCCCGGATCAGGACGGCTATGCGGTCACCTTGCCGACCAGCGTCGACAACAACCGCGTGCCGAGCCGCTTCTATCTGGACCTCACCGCGCGCGTGACCATTCCGGTCACCGATGGTCGCGGCTTCGAACTGTTCGGCACCGTCAACAATGTGCTTGATAGAGATCCGCCATCGATCCCGGGCCCGTCGGGCGGCACCAACCAGATCCTGTTCGACCCGGTCGGTCGGGCATTCAAGGTCGGTGTGCGCGTCAGCTTCGGGGGCTGAGCGAAGCGGATCGGAGACAACACATGGCGCTCGATCAACGACAGGATACCCCGCGCAGGATCGACGTAGCGCAGGTGATCGAGCGCCAGCGGATGAACGGTTTCGTCATCCGTCTGGTGGTCATTTCCTGGATCATCACCTTGTTCGACGGGTTCGACATGCTCGTCCTGTCCTTCCTGGCGCCCTATGTGCGGCACGATTTCGGAATCGGGACGGTCGAGCTGGGCCAGTTGTTCGGCTGCGGCACGGTCGGCGCGATGGTCGGCGGGCTTGGCTTCGGCTGGCTCGGCGACCGGATCGGCCGCCGTCCGACGATCATCCTGTCGGTCTTCGCCTTCGGCCTTTCCAGCATGGCGCTCGCCTTTGCCGGATCGATCGAGGCGCTGATGGCGCTTCGTTTCCTCAACGGGATCGCGCTTGGCGGGCTGATGCCGCTCGCCTGGGCGCTCAACATCGAATTCGTGCCCGCCCGTTTCCGCGCCACGGTCGTGACGGTCATCATGATGGGCTACACGCTGGGCGGGGCGATTGCCGGGCCATTCACCGTGTGGGTGGCGCCGCACTGGGGCTGGCATTCGGTGTTCCTGCTGAGCGGCCTCGTCACCATGCCGCTGGTCGTGCTACTGCTCTACCTGCTGCCCGAATCCGCGCGTTTCCTGGCCGTGAAGGGCCGCTCGCCCGATCAGATCGCAAGCTCGCTCAACGCGATCGAACCCGGGCTCGGCGCCACCGCTGCTGACGACTTTACTACCTCGGACGAGAAAAAGGCGGCCGGCGATCAGGGCTTCAGCCTCTCCAGCCTGTTCGAGGGACCGCTGAAGACGATCACGCCACTGCTCTGGCTTGCCTATATCGGCAGCTCGCTGGCGATCTATTTCAAGACGAGCTGGGGCCCGATCCTGTTCGAGGAAGTCGGTTTCACCCGAACCGAAGCAGCCTATGTCGCCTCGGTCACGTCCATCGGCGGGGCGCTCGCCGGGCTGGCGCTGATGCGCTTCACCGATCGCATGGGGCCGATCGCGATCGCTCTGTTCCCGTTGCTCGCCGTGCCGTTGCTGCTGCTGATGGGGTTGGCCGACATCGCCAAGCCGGGATTCGCCGTGCTGTCGATCCTGAGCATGACGATGATCGGCGGGGCCCATTTCGGCATGCACAGCATCGCGGGGCTCTTCTATCCGAGTGCGATCCGCGGAAACGGCGCCGGCTGGGCGACGTCGATCGCCAAGGTCGGGTCGATCGCCGCCCCGTTGCTCGGCGGCTATCTGCTGGCCGCGAACCTGCCGCCGCGCCACCTGTTCGTCCTGCTCGCCACGGCTCCCGCCGTCTGCGCCATCGCGCTGGTGCTGTTGGGACGCCTGTTTCTCAAGCGGCGCGCCCGGACGGCGGCGCTCGAGGCGGAAGCCGTTCTGACCTGATCCACATCAGCCGCGTCAACCGGCCCGGCGGCGGGGCATATTCGAAGGAGTTGATCATGGCACTGACCGTAAAGCCCATTCTCCCGCGCTTCGGCGCTGAGGTATCCGGCGTCGACCTGAGCAAGCCGCTCGACGCGGCGACGCGCAAGGAGATCGTCGATACGATGGATAAATGGGGCATCTGCGTGTATCGCAACACCGGCCTCAACGATGAAAGCCACATCGCTTTCAGCCGTATCTTCGGCCATCTCGAGCGTGCTCCGGTCGTGAACGGCCGTCCGCGCCGCTTCACTCATGCCGAATTGTTCGATGCCGGCAATCTCACGCCGACCGGCGAGATCCTGCAGGACGAGAATCTGATCCTTCACAAGAAGGGCGATCGGCTGTGGCATACCGATTCCTCCTTCATGGAGATGCGCTCCTCCTATTCGCTGCTGCTCGCTTATGAAGTGCCGTCAAAAGGCGGCGAGACGTGGTTCGCCGACACCCGGTCTGCCTATGACGACCTGCCCGATGCGATGAAGGCGCGGATCGAAGGGCTCGAACTCGAGCACACGCTGTGGCAGTCGCGCCGGCTCGCCGGTTTCCCGCTTACGGAGGAGGAGATCGACGCCCGGCCGAAGGCACGCCAGCCGCTCGTGCTCGAACAGAAGTCGACTGGCCGCAAGGCGCTCTACATCGCCAGCCATGCGCTGGACGTGGTGGGCATGCCGCGCGACGAGGGACAGGCATTGATCCAGGAACTGCTCGCCTTCGCGACTCAGCCGGAATACACCTTCTCGGTGAAGTGGAATCCGGGCGACATGGTGATCTGGGACAATCTGACGTCGATGCATCGCGGTGGCGATTTTGACGTGCTCAACGAGCGTCGCGACATGCGCCGCACGACCGTTCGCGAAGGCGCCGCGCCGGATCATGCCGACGATCCGTTCGGCGAATATTTCCGTTCCTCGATGGGCCAGCCGGCCTGACGTGGCGGGAGATCGTCCGCGCGTCCTGGTGACGCGCACATGGCCGGAAGCGGTGGAGCGCTGCCTCGCGCAGCGCTTCGACGTTACGTTGAATGCTACCGACACGCCGCTCGACGATGCCGCGCTCATTGCCGGCATGCGGGAATATGACGCAATCTGCCCGACGATCACTGATCGGATGCACGCTGGCATCCTTGGTGTCGAAGGGCGGCGGGCTGCGATCATCGCCAGTTACGGCGTCGGTTTCGAACATATCAACGTGGCGGCCGCGACGGCCGCCGGGATCGCCGTCACCAATACGCCCGGCGTGCTGACGGACGCGACCGCCGATCTGGCGCTGACCCTGATCCTGATGACCGCGCGGCGCGCGGGCGAGGGCGAACGGGAACTCCGCGCCGGCAACTGGACCGGCTGGCGCCCGACGCACCTGCTGGGCACCAGCCTGAAGGGCAAGACTCTCGGGCTGGTCGGGTTCGGACGTATCGCCCAGGCGACGGCGGAGCGCGCGCGCCTCGGTTTCGGCATGGAGATCGCTTATTACGCGCGGCGCCCCGGCCCGGCGGACCTGACCGACCGGCTCGGCGCGCGCTTCGTACCGGATCTCGGCGATCTGCTCGGCCAGTCGGACTTCGTCTCGATCCATGTGCCCGGTGGTGCCGAGACGCGTCATCTGATCGGGGCCGAGGCGATCGCGCGCATGCCTTCGCATGCCATCCTGATCAACACCGCGCGCGGCGACGTGATTGATGAAGCCGCCCTGATCGCGGCACTTCAGGCGCGGACGATCTCGGGCGCGGGGCTCGATGTGTTCGTCGGCGAACCGAATGTGTCGCCGGCGCTGCGCGTGCTGGAGAATGCGGTGCTGTTGCCGCATCTCGGCAGCGCCACGCGCGAGACTCGCGTGGCGATGGGCATGCGCGCCTTTGCCAATCTCGAAGCGTGGTTCGAGGGCAAGCCGCCGCCGGACCGGGTGGCGTGAGCGACGCCGTCGCGGCGCTGATCGCCAGCGAGCGGCTGCCGGCGTCCTACGCCGCAGTGGTCGATCGCTGGTGGCGGCCGCTCGCGGCGACGATCGCTGGATGGCACGGCGCAGCCGGCCGCCCGTTGGTGATCGGAGTGAACGGTGCGCAGGGCAGCGGCAAATCGACGCTTTGCGCCTTTCTCGAACACGCTCTGCTGCCTGATCTTGGCTTGAGCGCGGTCACCGTGTCGCTCGACGATCTTTATCTCACGCATGACGCGCGCGCAGCGTTAGCCCGCTCTGTACACCCGCTGCTGGCAACGCGGGGCGTGCCAGGCACGCACGACGTAGTGCTTGGCTGCGCGATCCTCGATGCGTTGCGCGGTGGTGAGGGCGCGGCGTTGCCGCGTTTCAGCAAGGCGCTCGACGATCGTCTGCCGCCGGAGCAATGGACGACAGCGCCCGCCGCGCCCGATCTGATCCTGTTCGAAGGCTGGTGCATCGGCGCCCAGCCCGAAGCTGCCGACGCGCTCGTGCAGCCGGTCAACGAGCTTGAGGCCGACGAAGATCCTGACGGAATCTGGCGGAGTTATGTCAACGACCGGCTCGCGAGTGATTACGCGCAGCTGTTCGCCAGACTCGACCGCCTGGTCATGCTCAGGCCGCCGAGCTTCGACCTGGTCGTGGAGAACCGGCTGCTCCAGGAACGCAAGCTGCGCGACCGGCAGGAGCCGGGCGGGCGATCGATGAGCGATGACGCGGTTCGGCGCTTCGTCGCCCATTATGAGCGCCTTACGCGCCACATGTTCCGCACGCTGCCCGATACCGCTGACATCCTGGTCACGCTCGATGCGCGCCAGGATGTCGCTGGAATCGAAGGGCTCGCGCCACCGTCCCGCTAGCGCGGGATGACATCGCGTGGAATCGGCTTCCCTCTCCGTTCGTTTCGAGCGGGTCTAGCTAAGTCATCCCGCTCTAATTGGCCGAACCAGTGCGGATCGAACGCAATGCTAGGCGCGGAAGAACGCCAGCAGGTCAGCGTTGATGATGTCCGCATGCGTGGTCGGCATGCCGTGCGGCAAGCCCTTGTAGACTTTCAGCGTGCCCTTGGGGAGCAGCCTGGCGGCAAGCGGGGCTGAATCGGCGAACGGCACGATCTGATCGTCTTCGCTGTGCATCACCAGCACGGGCAGGGCGATTTTCTTCAGATCCTCGGTATGGTCGGTCTCCGAAAAGACCTTGATGCAGTCATAATGCGCCTTGGTGCCGCCCATCATGCTCTGGCGCCACCAATTGTCTATGACGCCCGGCGAGACCTTCGCTCCCGGCCGGTTGTAACCGTAAAATGGGCCTTCCGGGATATCGCGGTAGAATTGGGCGCGGTTCGCCATACCGGCACGGTATCCGTCGAATATCTCGATCGGTGTGCCCCCCGGATTGGCAGCGGACTTCACCATGATCGGCGGGATGGCAGAGATAATGGCCGCTTTGGCCACCAGCCCTCCGCCCCCATGTCGTGCAACATAACGGATCACCTCGCCGCCGCCGGTGGAGTGGCCGACATGGATGGCGTCGCGGATGCCGAGATGCTGTACCAGCGCGGCGCAGTCGGCGGCGTAGGTGTCCATGTCGTTGCCGAGGTCGGTCTGGGTTGAGCGCCCATGGCCGCGGCGATCATGGGCGATCACGCGATAGCCCTGCGCCAGGAAGAACAGCATCTGGCTATCCCAGTCGTCGGCGCTCAGCGGCCAGCCGTGGTGAAACACGATCGGCTGGCCCGTGCCCCAATCCTTATAGTAGATTTCCGTGCCGTCCCGGGTGGTGAAGGTGCCGCTGGCCATATCGTTGCTTCCCTTGCTTGCGTGAACAGGATCGGGCCGGGCTCCGGCCGCCGCCACCGGCCATTGGGAGAGCGCCGCGGCTGCGCCAATGCCGGCCAGCACTTGGCGGCGCGAGGTAATTCGGGACGGTTCTGAGTCGGTCATGCCGCGCTCCCCAAGCCGAGATGCTCGGCAAGGAAGGCTATGGTTCGTCCATTCGCCAACGCTGCGGCGTCAGCGTCGTAATGAGTGCCATTGTGGCGCGCGAAGGCATGATGCTGGCCGGGATAACTGTAGACCGTGGCGCTGGGCACACGCGCGAGCGCCGCCGTGATGCGTGCCCGGGCGTCGCTGTCGATATATTCGTCAGCTTCGGCGAGGTGCATCAGCAATGGGGCGGTGATGGCGGGTGCCTCGTCCAGATAGCGTTCGGTATCGCCGCCATGATAAGCGACGGCTGCGTCCACCTCGTGCCGGGCGACGGTGAGAAAGGTCATCAGGCCGCCCAGGCAGAAACCCATCACCGCCACCTTGCCATTGGCGCCCTCCAGCTGCTGCGCTGCGCGCACCGTCGCGACGATGTCGCGCACGCCGGCGTCGCGATCATAAGCGGTGTATAGGGCCAGGCCTTTGCGCCACTCCTCGTCCGACCAGCTGTTGAGATCGACGCCGCGCTCCTGCCGCCAGAACAATTCGGGCGCGATCGCGATGAAGCCGCTCCCCGCCATTTCGCGGCAGGTCTGCCGGATATCGTCATTAACGCCAAAGACTTCGTGAAGGACGATCACGACCGGTGCCGGAGTGCTGGCCGGCCTGGCGACATAAGCGGAGAATTCCCCGCCCTCAGTTTGAATGTCGATCGTATCAGGCATAGGATGCACCCCTCTGTCCGTGGGGGACAGCCTAGGAGCGGGAGGGATCACCGCACCATGGACGGATATGACAAAAGACAGGGCTGAAACTGTCATATCCCCGGCAAGCCGGATGGAGGTCGCCCTGGCGTGCGATGCCGGCACAGCGAATGGCGGGATGTACGGGCTGACCGATCTGTTCAGCTATGCCAATGATTTCGCGGCGAGGCGCGAAGCCCCGGGCGCCGGACCGCCGGTGCGCATCACGCATTGGCGCGCGGACGAGGAGCAGCCAATCGTCCGCTGCGTCTATGACAGCTTTCCGGGATCGCCCCACATGCCCGGCGTGGTGATCATTCCCAACAACCACCGCGCGATCGAGGAGCCGGATCACGACAGCCCCTTCGTCACCTGGCTGCGCGAGAAACATGCCGATGGCGCCGTGCTCGCCGCCGTCTGCGGCGGTGTCTTCCTCCTGGCGAGGACCGGCCTGCTGGCGGGGCGGCAGGCGACGACTCACTGGGCCTTCAGCGATCAGTTCTCGGCGCGGTTTCCCGACGTCCTGATGGAATCGGATCACATGGTGATCGATTATGGCGACGTGCTGACTGCCGGCGGCGCGCTGGCCTGGGCCGACCTGGGACTGCGCCTAACAGAGCGATTTCTCGGGCCGGCCGTCATGCTCGAGACGGCGCGGTACATGAATGTCGATCCGCCCGGCCGGGAGCAGCGCTTCTACAGCGGGTTCGAGCCGCGGACCAAGCATGGCGACGCCGCGATCCTGAAGGCGCAGAACTGGCTCTCCGCCCAGCGCGAACGCGCGGTGACGGTGGCCGAGATCGCCCGGCAGGCGGGCCTCGAGCCACGGACATTCCTGCGGCGGTTCGCACACGCCACCGGCATGAAGCCGAGCGAATATCAGCAGCGTCTGCGGATGACGCGCGCGCGGGAGTTGCTCGAGTTTTCACGACTGCCGGTCGATGAGATCGCGGCAAATGTCGGCTACCTCGATGCCCGCGGCTTTCGCCGGGTCTTCCGCGGCATCGTTGGCCTGACGCCGTCCGATTATCGCCGTCGTTTCTCGCGTCTGCGAGCTGAAGGAGGAGGGGTGTGATGAAGCCGTTGTCGATGAGCATGCTGTTGCTGCTGGCGGTTCCGCTGCCGGCCCCGGCGCAGAACGTCGGCGGTGCCCGCGCCGGCAATCCATTCGCCCGCTTCTTCGGAGAGTGGACGCTGAAGGGCGACCGGTTCCAGCAGGTCTGGGATGGCAAGACCGTCGAGACCCTCTCCATCCCCGGGCATCATACCAGATGCGCTGCCGTGAATACCGACCGCAGCGTCCTGTGCGTCGTCAACACCCCCGATCTGAAGGGCCACATCCTGTGGACCTATGACGATGCCCGCAAGCAGGTTCACCATTTGTCGCATTTCGGACAGGCGCGAACCGGGTCCGGAACGGGCCAGCTGAACGACCGATCCGATCTGCACCTGACGCTGCATTTCCAGGACGAACCTGAAGGAAGCTATCGCATCTACGACTATCAATGGGTGTCGAACGACGAATATGCGATGATGTCGCGCCAGTTCGACCGGCACGGCAAACCTACCGGCAACTGGTACGGCGGATCGTTTGTCCGCACGTCCACCGTTCCCTGACGCAGGACTGCGCGCCTGCGGTTCAGGCGGGCAGCCAGCTTAGCTCATCCATCGGGGTGGTGCCGATCCATCGCCGGCACAGCGACTCGATCGGCCACAGGGCGAACACGATCGCGACGATCGCGACGAAGAAACCGATCAGGAACGGCCCCGGAGCGGGATCATTCCAGGGCGAGCCGGCGATCTCCAGACTGATCCCCATGATCACGATGAAGACGGAGAGCATCACGACGGCCTCCACTGCCATGAACATCAGCAGCACGAGCAGCTTGCGCAGCGAGAATTGCGAACGGTTTTGTGCCCGCACGGTTTTGCGCCGCTCTGCGGCCTCGCGCCGTTGAACTGGCGTGAATTTGCGTTCGAACCGCCATTTGAGGACCGTGAGGACCAGGCCGACGGTGATCCCGACGATCGCGAACGCGACCGCGTCCCTGAGCGTGGTGTGGCTGTGCATGGCCGCGGCGACGATGACGACCAGCGTGCCGCCGAAGATTGCCCTGTACCTGGGCCAGCGCGTGACATTGATCTGGCCAGCGGGACCGACGGGAGTCCTGCTGGAAAGCGCGCGCGCCGGCGCGTGGATGGCCCAGATATGGGAGCGGTAGAGCAACAGGCCGATGCAGGATGCGATCAGCGTGCCGATCGCCGCGCGTGCGACGTCGCCGTCCGGGTGGAGTCGTGCTGCCAGCAACGTTGCGGCCCAGATGCCGAGCGCCAGTGCCGCCAGGTGAAGCAGCAAAGAACGCCAGCCGTCGTGCACGAACTGGTCGCGTTCCGCGACGGTAGCCGGGATCGGCGCGCCGGAGCCATCATGGCGATAGAGATAGCGGTCCCCGTCCGGAAAGAACTGGGGCGCTACACCGGCGAGGCGGTCGATAGGGCCGATCCGGGTCGGGCTGAGCGGTTCGTTGCGAGTCATGGCATCACCTCTCGATCAGGAATGGTGTGTGCTGGTCAGGGGCGAACCGCGGCGAGGCTTTCCCGGACGCGCGCGAGCGCGACTGCCTCCACATCGGTCTGTCCCATGGCGGCCCAGGAGCCCGTGACGGCGAAGCTGCAATGGCCGTGGACCGTGGCGACGAGCGATCGCGCCAGGGTGCCGATCGCCTCGTCGGGCGCCCGGCCGAGCGCGGCGGCAACCTCGCCGACCACGATCCGCATCAGCCGGCCCCGGGTCTCCTGCTGTGCCGGTGTCAGCGTCTCGGCGGCGGGACGATGATCGTAGATCGCGGCCCAGCGGCGAGGATTGTCACGCGCGAAACGGAAATAGGCTTCGACCAGCGCCGCGATCCTGTCGTGTGGATCAGGCGCGAGACTGGCTTCGAGCGCGTCGGCCCATTCGCCGAATGTCGCCGTGTTGATCGCCGTGACGAGACCATCGACATTGCCGAACACATTGTGGATCGTGCCGATGGAATAGCCGATCCGCTTCGCCACCTCGCGCGCGGAGAAGTCGGCGAATCCGACTTCGGCCATCAGCGTCTGACCCGCGTCGAGGATCAGCGTGCGCAGTTCGTCCCGGCTGTGATCGGATCGTCGGCCCATGTATTTCTCGTCTGCTTAGTGCGCTGGAACCGGCCGCCGGCGGTATGCCGACGGCCGTCCCGGGACTGATCGTGGATCAGCCGACCTGTCGGAACAACCGGCCCGTCCGCGGCGTCGCATCGCTCGCCGGGCTCAGCGCCTGCAGGCGCGTGACGATCGCGTTGCCGTTTCGTGTCAGCGTCAACAGCTGCGCTCCCACCGGGTAGCCGCCGCCGATATTGTCGGGGCCGAATTTGTAGAATTTGATGATCACCGAATTGCCTTGGGGCGTTGCGGTGCACTGAATCCGCCGGTTGGTCTGGTATCCCTGAGCTTCCAGCAGGCAGCTGGTCGATCCGTTGCCCGGCCCGACAGCCAGGGTGTACGTGACGAAGGCCGCGACGCCTTCCGACGGCGTCGATCCGCCGATCCGCCCAAGCGGCTCCTCCCACACATAGCGGCCGTACCATTCGGGCAACGGCGCAGCTGCGGCCGGTGCGAAGGGGGTGATGGCGGCCAAAGCAAGGGCCAGCGCAGCGGTGCTCTTGATCGTGTTCAACATGATGAAGTCTCCCGTTCTAGCAGGGGTGAAACGTTCGAATCGCCGCAGCGGCTCAATTGCCGTGCAGCGGCATGCGGCCGGTGATCGGCGTCACCGTGAAATCGGCGCCACCGCGCGGCGATGGCCACATGGCGATCAGGAAGCGCTGGCGGGCGGCGCAGGCGTTGACGGTCCATTCCTCGAAATGGCCGCCACGCGCGGTAGCGGGGGCGGCAGGCGCAACCGGCACATAGGTGCGCGGCAGCACCTGCATATGCGCCGAAAACACGAAGGCGCAGCCGCCGGTCGTCTTGGAATAGACTTGGATCTGGCGGAGCAGATCGACCGCCAGTTGCGGGCTGGCCAGGGTCTTGCCCGTGGTCTTGATCGGGTAAGCCGCTGCCGGCTGACTGACGAGCGCCGTCATCGCGGCGAGGGCGCTCAGAATGATGGTGGGCTTCATGGTCGTTCTCCTTTTCGGGCCACCAGCTGGCGGCCGTTCGCGGCTTACGGTGCCACCCGACCTAATTAAGCACTGTTCAATTAACATTAAATGAACAGCGCTTAATTTATTTGAGAATTCAACGGCGGGTCGGATCGAACCTCTCGTGGCGGCATCAGGTTGTTCGCTTGCGGGAACGATCGGAGCTGGCCGTGCGTCGTTACGGGGACAAAATCAGGAGAGCGACGATGGCATTTTGCAGCCAGTGCGGTTCCCAGCTTCCGGACGGAGCGCGATTCTGCCCCTCATGTGGTGTCTCGCGGGATGAGGCGATCGCGGCGCCACAGGAAGCGCAGGCCAGCGGTTACGCCCCAGCATCTCCTTCGCCCGATCATCGTGCCATACCGATCGCGCCGGCTGGCGGAGGGGCTCGCCTGATCCTGCCGCTCGTCATCATCGTGGCGGTCGTCGTGATAGGCCTGCTCCTTTGGTCAAGGCGCGATGGCACAGCCCCAGTCGCTGACAACGCGCGTCAGGCGGCCGGTTCTGCCGCACCCGTTGCGGGCGGCGACGGTGGTGCGAACGGTGCCAGCGAACGCTCAGTCGATGCCGCCCGGGCCGACGCAGACCGGCTGACCACGGGCACGCCGACCTCCACGACCGCAGCGTCGCTGGACTCGGCCTTCTTCAACGATCCGCAGGGTGCCGCGCTGCGCTATAATGGACCGGTCCGCGTGTCGGGCATCATCGCGACGATGGTGACGCCCGGATCGACCCCAGCGCTGTCGCTGGAGGGGCGCTCGCGACTGAATTACATGATCGTCAACTTCCCGAGCGGCTATCGCGAGCGGCTCGCCTTGCTGTCGAAAGGGCAGGCGATCACCGTCAATTGCGGGAGTGTCCGGGCGCTGGGTGGTACCACCATCCTCAACGATTGCGCCCTGGACTGACCGATCAGGTGCCCGATGGCCGGCCCATGGTGCAGATCGGCTCGAAGCAGCCGAGGATCAGGCGTTCCGCCGCGAACGGGATTTCGGCCGAGGTCTCTAGCACGCCGTCCTCGTGCATCCGGTCCTCCGCGTCGGCCAAGCTCTGCTTGTCGGGCCAGATCTGCCAGGTAAAAACGACCTTCTCACCTGCCCTGGCATCCACGGCTCGGCGAAAATCGGTGTTTTTGCCGAGGGGGACATTGTCCTCCCAGGATTCGACGATTTCCAGACAGCCATAGCGCTTGAAGATGCGCGCGCCGTTCTCGGCCCATTCGCGATAGGCCTCCATCTTTTCGGCGGGCACGGGGATCACGAGGCCTGCGACATACATCGTTCGGACTCCTTCTTGCCGGATACGGTCCAGCCATAATGCCGTGCCGATCGCGCGACGTACAGGCCTCCCGGGCACCAACGAAAACCGCCGCCCGGGCAAGCCCGGACGGCGGTATTTCGGTCAGCAATGAACGGCTGGATCAGCTGTTCAGATACTCGCCGGCATCCTCGTCGGTGCCGTGGCCCGAGGGCGTGACCGACGCCAGGGCATCGCTGCCCGTGTCGTCGCGCACGTCCCGCACCAGCTCAGCCGCATGTTCCTCGGCGGCCGAGTTCGGCGCGACCAGAGCCACCTCGGCGAGGCGACGCTGCTGCACGCGGAGTGCCGCATCGCGGCTGGAGGCCGCGACCCGCAGGCGGTTCATGCCCGCGCCGGTACCCGCCGGGATCAGGCGGCCGACGATGACATTCTCCTTCAGGCCGATCAGCATGTCCTGCTTGCCCTGGACTGCCGCCTCGGTGAGGACGCGGGTGGTCTCCTGGAACGACGCCGCCGAGATGAAGCTGCGGGTCTGCAGCGACGCCTTGGTGATGCCGAGCAGGACGGGCTTGCCGACTGCCTTGTTGAGCTTCTTTTCGAGCTTCGAGTTGATGTCGTCCATCTCGTCGCGATCGACCTGCTCGCCGGCCAGCAGTGTGGTGTCGCCGCCGTCGGTGATCTCGACCTTCTGCAGCATCTGGCGAACGATCACCTCGATGTGCTTGTCGTTGATCTTCACGCCCTGGAGACGATAGACCTCCTGGATTTCCGACACGAGATATTCCGCCAGTGGCTCGATGCCGAGCACTTCGAGAATGTCGTGCGGATCCGGGCTGCCGCCGATCAGGTTGTCGCCACGCTTGACGTAGTCGCCTTCCTGAACGTCGATCACCTTCGACTTCGGCACCAGATACTCCACGACCTCGCTGCCGTCCTCGGGCTGGATGCCGATCTTGCGCTTGGCCTTGTAGTCCTTGCCGAACACGACGCGGCCCGAGACCTTCGCGATGATCGCGTTTTCCTTGGGCTTGCGTGCTTCGAACAGCTCCGCGACGCGGGGCAGACCGCCGGTGATGTCACGCGTCTTCGCGGCTTCGCGAGAGACACGCGCCAGAACGTCGCCGCCCTGGACCTGCGCGCCATCCTCGACCGAGAGCGTTGCCCCCGGTGCGAGCATGTAGCGGCCGGCCTCGCCCGAACCTTCGTCGAGCAGGGTCAGGCGCGGACGCAGATCCTCCTTCGACTTGGTCGCGGCACGATATTCGATGACGACACGCTGCGAGATACCGGTTGCTTCATCGGCCTGCTCGGTGAGCGTCTTGCCCTCGATCAGATCGACATACTTCACGATGCCGGGGTTCTCGGTGATCACCGGCATGGTGAACGGATCCCATTCCGCCATCCGGTCGCCCTTGGTGACGATATGGCCGTCATCGAACAGGACATAGGCACCGTAAGGGATGCGATGCACCGCCCGCTCACGCCCATCCATGTCGACGATCGCGAGCTCGCCCGACCGGCTCAGCACGACGCGGCGGCCGCGCTGATCCATGATGATGCGAAGATCGCGATATTCCATCGTCCCGTCGGCAACCGCCTCGAGGTTCGACTGCTCGTTGAGCTGCGCCGCACCGCCGATGTGGAAGGTCCGCATCGTCAGCTGCGTGCCCGGCTCGCCGATCGACTGAGCGGCGATGACGCCGACAGCCTC
Organism: Parasphingomonas zepuensis; assembly: GCF_036663735.1. Lineage (NCBI taxonomy): Bacteria > Pseudomonadati > Pseudomonadota > Alphaproteobacteria > Sphingomonadales > Sphingomonadaceae > Parasphingomonas > Parasphingomonas zepuensis. Next base: position 406,979 of record NZ_JAXOJO010000002.1, read on the forward strand.
GCCGATGTTCACGGGCGTACCGCGGGCGAGATCGCGCCCATAGCATTTGCCGCAGACGCCGATCTTGGTTTCGCAGACCAGCGGGCTGCGGATCTTGCAGGACTGGGTGCCGAGCGCTTCGATCTGCGTGATCATCGGCTCGTCGAGCAACGTGCCCGACGGGATGACGACTGCGTTGGTCTTCGGATCGATGATGTCCTCGGCCGTGGTGCGGCCCAGGATACGCTCGCCGAGCGAGGCGATGGTCGAGCCGCCCTGAACGATCGCGCGCATTTCCAGCGCACGCTCGGTGCCGCAATCATTCTCGATGATGACGCAATCCTGCGACACATCGACCAGACGGCGGGTCAGGTAGCCCGAGTTGGCGGTCTTCAACGCCGTATCCGCGAGACCCTTGCGGGCGCCGTGGGTGGAGTTGAAATACTCAAGGACGGTCAGGCCTTCCTTGAAGTTCGAGATGATCGGCGTTTCGATGATCTCGCCCGACGGCTTGGCCATCAGGCCGCGCATGCCGGCCAGCTGCTTGATCTGCGCCTGCGAACCGCGGGCACCGGAGTGCGCCATCATGTAGATCGAGTTGATCGGGGCTTCGCGGCCGTTGGGCAGCTTCTTCACCGACTTGATCTCGTCCATCATGGCGTTCGCCACCTGATCACCGCAACGGCTCCAGGCGTCGATCACCTTGTTGTACTTCTCCTGCTGCGTGATCAGACCGTCCTGATATTGCTGCTCGAAGTCCTTCACGAGGGCACGGGTCTCATCGACCAGCGGAACCTTCGCGTCCGGAATGATCATGTCGTCCTTGCCGAACGAGATGCCCGCCTTGAACGCGTGCTTGAAGCCGAGCGCCATGATCGCGTCGGCGAACAGCACGGTCTCCTTCTGGCCGGTGTGGCGATAGACCTCGTCGATCACGTCGCCCACGTCCTTTTTGGTGAGGAGGCGGTTGACGGTGTCGAACGGCACCTTCGAGCTTTTCGGGAGGCACTCGCCGAGCAGCATGCGGCCCGGGGTGGTCTCGTAGCGCTTGAGATACTGGTTGCCGGCCTCGTCGGTCTGCGGAACGCGGCTGATGATCTTGGTGTGGAGCGTCACCGCGCCTGCCTCGATCGCCTGATGGACCTCCGACATGTCGGAGATCATCATGCCCTGGCCGGGCTCGTCCTCTTTCATCATCGACAGATAATAGAGGCCGAGGACCATGTCCTGCGACGGCACGATGATCGGTTTGCCGTTCGCTGGCGACAGGATGTTGTTGGTCGACATCATCAGGACGCGCGCTTCCAGCTGGGCCTCGAGGCTCAGCGGGACGTGAACGGCCATCTGGTCACCGTCGAAGTCGGCGTTGAAGGCCGAGCAGACCAGCGGGTGAAGCTGGATCGCCTTGCCCTCGATCAGCACGGGCTCGAACGCCTGGATGCCGAGACGGTGAAGCGTCGGCGCGCGGTTGAGCATGACCGGGTGCTCGCGAATGACTTCGTCGAGGATGTCCCAGACTTCCTTGCGCTCCTTCTCGACCCACTTCTTGGCCTGCTTCAGGGTCATGGAGAGACCCTTGGCGTCCAGGCGGGCGTAGATGAACGGCTTGAACAGCTCGAGCGCCATCTTCTTCGGCAGGCCGCACTGGTGCAGCTTGAGCTCCGGACCGGTCACGATGACCGAGCGACCCGAATAGTCGACGCGCTTGCCGAGCAGGTTCTGACGGAAGCGGCCCTGCTTGCCCTTGAGCATGTCGGACAGCGACTTCAGCGGGCGCTTGTTGGCGCCCGTGATCGTGCGACCGCGACGGCCGTTGTCGAACAGGGCGTCGACGGCTTCCTGCAGCATGCGCTTTTCGTTGCGGACGATGATGTCCGGCGCACGCAGCTCCATCAGGCGCTTCAGGCGGTTGTTGCGGTTGATCACGCGGCGATACAGATCGTTCAGATCCGACGTCGCGAAGCGGCCGCCGTCCAGCGGCACCAGCGGGCGCAGCTCGGGCGGGATGACAGGCACGACCTCGAGGATCATCCACTCCGGGCGGTTGCCGGAATCGATGAAGCTCTCGACGACCTTCAGCCGCTTGATGATCTTCTTCGGCTTCAGCTCGGACTTGGTGACGGCCAGTTCTTCCAGCAGGTCCTTGCGCTCGCCTTCGAGATCCAGGCTCTCGAGCATGATGCGGACCGCCTCGGCGCCGATGCCGGCCGAGAACGCGTCCTCGCCATATTCATCCTGCGCGTCGAGGAGCTCGTCCTCGGTGAGGAGCTGATATTTTTCGAGCGGGGTCAGGCCCGGCTCGATCACGATGTACGCCTCGAAATACAGGACGCGCTCGAGCTGCTTCAGCTGCATGTCGAGCAGCAGGCCGATGCGCGACGGCAGCGACTTCAGGAACCAGATGTGCGCGACCGGGGCGGCCAGCTCGATATGGCCCATGCGCTCGCGGCGGACCTTCGAGACGGTGACCTCGACGCCGCACTTCTCGCAGACGATGCCCTTGTACTTCATGCGCTTGTACTTGCCGCACAGGCACTCGTAATCCTTGATCGGGCCGAAGATGCGCGCGCAGAACAGGCCGTCACGCTCCGGCTTGAACGTGCGGTAGTTGATGGTCTCCGGCTTCTTGATCTCGCCGAACGACCAGGAACGGATGCGCTCGGGGGAAGCGATGCCGATCTGGATCTGGTCGAAGGTCTCGGCCTTGGCGACCGGATTGGCGAAGTTGGTCAGTTCGTTCATGGGTTCGAACCCTTCCTTGAAATCTTGCCCCTCTCCATCGGGAGAGGGAGGGACCCAGGCTGAAAGCCCGGGAGGGTGAGGGTGACCGTTGCCGACCGATGAGCTGCTGCTCGCCCTCACCCCGACCCTCTCCCGCAGGGAGAGGGCGCTGAGGCGTCCTTACTCGGCGGCGATGGCCACACCGTCGCTGTCGAACTGCTCGATGCTCTTCAGCTCGACGTTCAGGCCCAGCGACCGCATTTCCTTGACCAGCACGTTGAAGCTTTCGGGGATGCCGGCCTCGAACGTATCGTCACCCTTGACGATCGCCTCATAGACCTTGGTGCGGCCGACCACGTCGTCGGACTTCACCGTGAGCATTTCCTGCAGCGTATAGGCGGCGCCATAAGCCTGGAGCGCCCAGACCTCCATCTCGCCGAAGCGCTGCCCGCCGAACTGGGCCTTGCCGCCCAGCGGCTGCTGGGTAACGAGGCTGTACGGGCCGATCGAGCGTGCGTGGATCTTGTCGTCCACCAGATGGTGCAGCTTCAGCATGTAGATATAGCCCACCGTCACCTTGCGATCGAACTGATCGCCCGTGCGGCCGTCGAACAGGTCCGACTGGCCCGAGGTGTCGAGCCCGGCGAGCGTGAGCATCGCCGAGACATCCGCCTCACGGGCGCCGTCGAACACCGGCGTCGCCATCGGCACGCCGCCGCGCAGATTCTGCGCCAGTTCGATGATCTCGTCGCTCGTGCGCGCGTCGATCTCGGCATGGTATTGTTCGCCATAGACGGTCTTGAGGCGATCCTTGACCACGTCGGGCATCTGGCCCGGCTTGGGATCGGGGTTCGCTTCGCGCCAATCCTCGAGCGCCTGGCCGATCTGCCCACCCAGACCGCGGGCGGCCCAGCCGAGATGTGTCTCGAAGATCTGCCCGACGTTCATGCGCGATGGCACGCCCAGCGGGTTCAGCACGATATCGACCGGCGTCCCGTCGGCGAGGAACGGCATGTCCTCGCCCGGCAGGATGCGGCTGATCACGCCCTTGTTGCCGTGACGGCCGGCCATCTTGTCGCCCGGCTGCAGCTTACGCTTCACCGCGACGAAGACCTTGACCATCTTGAGCACGCCCGGCGGCAGCTCGTCGCCCCGCTCGAGCTTCTCGCGACGATCATGGAACTTGTCCGTGATCAGCTTCACCGCATCGTCATACTGGGCCTTGACCGCCTCCAGATCGCTCTGGATCTTGTCGTCGGCGACGGCGAACTTCCACCACTCGTGGCGATCGACGCTGTCGAGCAGGTCGGCGTCGATCTCGACGCCCTTCTTCAGGCCCTTCGGCGCGGCGGTCGCGGTCTGGCCTAGCAGCATCTCGCGAAGACGCGACCAGGTCGCGCGGTTCACGATGGAGCGTTCGTCGTCCGAGTCCTTCTTCAGGCGCTCGATCTCCTCGCGCTCGATCGCCATCGCGCGCTCGTCCTTGTCGATGCCGTGGCGGTTGAACACCCGGACCTCGACGACGGTACCGGCAACGCCCGGCGGCAGGCGGAGCGACGTATCGCGCACGTCCGACGCCTTTTCGCCGAAGATGGCGCGGAGGAGCTTTTCCTCCGGCGTCATCGGCGATTCACCCTTGGGGGTGATCTTGCCGGCCAGGATGTCGCCCGGCTCCACTTCGGCGCCGATATAGACGATGCCCGCTTCGTCGAGGTTGCGAAGCGCTTCCTCGCCGACGTTCGGGATATCGCGCGTGATGTCTTCCGGCCCGAGCTTGGTGTCGCGCGCCATGACTTCGAATTCCTCGATGTGGATCGAGGTGAAGACGTCGTCCTTCACGATACGCTCGGAGATGAGGATCGAATCCTCATAATTATAGCCGTTCCAGGGCATGAACGCGACGAGCGCGTTGCGGCCCAGCGCCAGCTCGCCGAACTCGGTCGACGGGCCGTCGGCGATGATGTCGCCGGCGCGCACCGCGTCGCCCACCTTCACCAGCGGACGCTGGTTGATGCAGGTGTTCTGGTTGGAGCGCTGGAACTTCATCAGCGTGTAGATGTCGACGCCCGACTGGCCGGCCTCGACCTCGCCCGTGGCGCGAACCACGATGCGCGCCGCGTCGACCTGGTCGACGATGCCTGAGCGCTTGGCCGAGATCGCAGCGCCCGAATCGCGCGCCACGGTCTCTTCCATGCCGGTGCCGACGAACGGTGCCTCGGCGCGAACCAGCGGCACTGCCTGACGCTGCATGTTCGAGCCCATCAGCGCGCGGTTGGCGTCATCGTTTTCCAGGAACGGAATGAGCGACGCGGCGACCGAGACGAGCTGCTTGGGGCTGACGTCCATCAGCGTGATGTTGTCGGGGATCGCCATCAGGAATTCACCGGCCTGACGCGACGACACCAGATCCTCGACAAAGCCCTTGGTCTCGTCGAGCTCGGCGTTGGCCTGCGCGATCGTGTGCTTGGCCTCTTCCATCGCCGACAGATAGACGACATCGTCGGTGACCTTGTGGTCCACGACCTTGCGGTACGGCGTCTCGATGAAGCCGTATTTGTTGACGCGGCTGAAGCTGGCGAGCGAGTTGATCAGGCCGATGTTCGGGCCTTCCGGCGTCTCGATCGGGCAGATGCGGCCATAATGGGTCGGGTGAACGTCGCGGACTTCGAAGCCAGCGCGCTCACGAGTGAGACCGCCCGGCCCAAGCGCCGAGACGCGACGCTTGTGCGTCACTTCGGAAAGCGGGTTGGTCTGATCCATGAACTGCGACAGCTGCGACGAGCCGAAGAATTCGCGCACCGCGGCAACCGCCGGCTTGGCGTTGATCAGGTCGTTCGGCATCACGGTCGACACGTCGACCGAGCTCATCCGCTCCTTAACGGCACGCTCCATGCGGAGCAGGCCGACGCGGTACTGATTCTCGAGCAACTCGCCCACCGAACGCACGCGGCGGTTGCCGAGATTGTCGATGTCGTCGATCTCGCCCTTGCCGTCCTTCAGGTCGACCAGAGTCTTCACAACTGCGAGGATATCCTCGGTGCGCAGCGTGGTGACGGTGTCCTCGACGTCGAGGTCGAGGCGCATGTTCAGCTTGACGCGGCCCACGGCCGACAGGTCGTAGCGATCGGGATCGAAGAACAGGCCGCTGAACAGCGACTCTGCGGTCTCCAGCGTCGGCGGCTCGCCGGGGCGCATGACGCGGTAGATGTCGCTGAGCGCCTGCTCGCGCTCTTCGGCCTTGTCGGCCTTGAGCGTGTTGCGAATCCACGGGCCGGTGGCGACGTGATCGATGTCGAGCAGCTCGATCCGGTCGATGCCGGCCTTGTCGAGCAGTTCGAGATTCTCGCCAGTCACTTCGTCGCCGGCTTCGATGTAGATCTCGCCGGTCGCGTCGTTGACCAGATCATAAGCCGAATAGCGGCCGAAGATCTCTTCGGTCGGGATCAGCAGGTCGGTCAGGCCGTCCTTGGCTGCCTTGTTCGCGGCGCGGGGAGAAATCTTCTGGCCCGACGGGAACACGACTTCGCCGGTCTTCGCATCGATGATGTCGAACATCGGCTTCTGGCCGCGCCAGTTCTCGGCCTGGAAAGGGATGACCCAGCCGCCCTGGCCGCGGACGAAGGTCACGCGGTTGTAGAAATAGTTGAGGATCTCCTCGGAGTTCAGGCCGAGCGCATAGAGCAGCGCCGTGACCGGCAGCTTGCGCTTGCGATCGATGCGGACGTTGACGATGTCCTTGGCGTCGAACTCGAAGTCCAGCCACGAGCCGCGATACGGAATGACGCGCGCCGCGAAGAGGTACTTGCCCGACGCGTGAGTCTTGCCGCGGTCATGATCGAACAGGACGCCCGGCGAGCGGTGCATCTGGCTGACGATCACGCGCTCGGTGCCGTTGATGATGAAGGTGCCGTTCTGCGTCATGAGCGGCATGTCGCCCATGTACACGTCCTGCTCCTTGATATCGAGGACCGACCGGGCCTCGGTATCGGCGTCCACCTCGAACACGATCAGGCGGAGGGTAACGCGCATCGGCGCTGCATAGGTGATGCCGCGCTGGCGGCACTCGTCGGTGTCGAACTTCGGCGGCTCGAGCTCGTAATTCACGAAGTCGAGTTCGGCGGTGCCGGCGAAATCGCGGATCGGGAAGACCGAGCGCAGGGTCTTCTCCAGGCCCGACACATAGCCGATCGAGGGATCCGACCGCAGGAACTGCTCGTAGGATTCGCGCTGAACCTCGATCAGGTTCGGCATCTGCACCACTTCGTGGATGTTGCCGAACACCTTGCGGATGCGGCGCTTAAGCGTGCCGCCCTCGATTGCCTTGGTCGCCATGGAGTTTTTCGCCTTACAGCTATTAATTCATGCCCGGAATCCACCGGGCGGGCACGCGGAAAGACGCAAAAAGCCGCGAGTTTTCCTTTTCGGAAAACAGCAGCTCCTGGCGTCTTATGATGCCGCAACTCCCAATTCGATCGACATGCTGCGCGACGGCACGTCATTTCCCGAGAGCTGTGGTGAGGGACGCGATATAGGGAGCGTGTTGGAAACTGTCAATCGACGCAGCGTACGTCGCTTCAACGGCGCAACGAAACGGTTCAGCGCGATTCCGGTGTTTCCGCGGGTCCGATTGCCGGTTCCCTTCATTGAGGCTACGTCATGAAACAGCAACTCGCAAATCGCCGCGCGTTCGCCGCGCTCATCCCCGCCACTCTGTTGTTGGCCGCACCCGCGCTCGCGCAGGATCTGCAGCCAGCACCCGCTCCGCCGGTGCAGACCGTCGCGCCACCGCCCGTCGTGCCGACAATCGTGCCGCAGGCGGCCACAACGCCGCCGCCCGTTACGCCTACGGTGGCCGCGGCGCCAGAAGACGCGACGCCGCCTCCGGTCGCGAGGACCACCCGTACCGTAACGCGTACGCGCGCGGTGCGGGCTGCGACCCCGGTCCGCGCTGCGCCTGCGCCGGTTGCGGCCGCGCCCGTTGCCGCACCGCTCGCCGTGACGCCGGCTCCCGTAACCCCTCCGCCGGTCGAGGCCGTGGCCCCTGCGCCAAGTGCCCCGGAGACGGCAAGTGAGACATCGACCGCTACTGAAAGCACGCCGGTCTGGCCGTGGCTGCTGGCCGGTGCCGTGCTCCTGATCGGCGCAATCGGTCTCTTCCTCATTCGCCGCCGTCGTGTCGATGAGGACGAACTTTATTATGAGGAGCCGATGCTTGTCGAACCGGCACCGATCCGCGCCGAGCCGATAGCCTTCGCGCCTGAACCTGCGCCGCAGTTCCTGCGCACTGCACCGCTTTCTACCCCAATTGGCGAACCCGCGATGTTAGCTGTCGAGGACGCAGCGCTGGCCACGCCTGAGGCCGAGGAGGTTGCGTCGCTGACGGAGGCCGACGCGCCGGTGGCCGATCGCCCGTGGCTGGAATTCTCGCTTCGCCCGGTCCGCGCCGGCACGAATGTCGACGAGGCCCTGGTCGAGATTGAGCTCACTGTGGGTAATGCCGGATCGGTTGCCGCCCGCGACGTCCGCATCTCGACCTTCATGTTCGCTGCGCCGCCCGCCACGGGCACCGAGATGGAGCGCATGCTGATCGAGCGCGGCGAGGATGGCGTGCCGTCAGTGACGATCGAGCCGGGTGAAGGAACCCGCGTCGATGCGACCCTGGCCTTGTCAAAGGCCGGCCTGATCGAGAGCACCAGCGGTTCGATCCTGCCCATCGTCGTCGCCGACGCGCGGTATACGCTGCCGGACGGCAGCGAAGGCCGCACCTCCGCCTCGTTCACGATCGGGGTGAGCGAGGAAGGTAGTCCTGCAATGTCGCCGATCCTGTTGAGCGAACGTGCGATGCACGATGATGTCGAGGCGCGCCTGCACGGCGTTCCCGAACACGCCTAAGCCCAGCGCGGTCCGGCCCGTCTGTCCTTGTGGGAGGCGGGCCGTGCCGCGTTCAACGATTTTCCGCAGGGACCAAAGCTGTCGTATCGCGTTCAGGAACGCGGCGCTAAGGCAGCAGGGGTGGGGATGATGTCCAAACGATCCGCTCGCCATTGGCGGGCATTGACGTTGCCGTTGCTCGCCGCGTTCGGCGCGGCGGCGCCTGCCAGCGCCCAGGGTGTTCCCGCACCGACTCCCACCCCGACGCCGATGCTGATTCCGGGTCTCGAGAATTTCAGCCTGACACCGCGCCCCGGCTCGACCGTAAGTCGCCCGGCAGCGCCGCCAGTGGTCAGCACCCTTCCGACGCCAACGCCTGCGGCTAGCCCGCCGCCGGCGCGGACACCGACCGTGTCGTTACCTCGCGCGGTCGCCACGCCGCCAGCGCGCGCGGCGGTGCCGGTGCCGACGCCAACGGTAACGCCGATCCCGGTGCCCGCTGAGACGCCGCTTCCCGTCGCTCCGCTTCCCTCGCCGCTCGTCTCGCAGGAAAGTGCGACCCTTGCGCCGGAGCCAGTCGCGGCAACCGCGACGCGGGCTCCGTTCTGGCCGATGCTCGGCGGGGCGGCCGCACTGGCGGCGCTTCTGGTCGGCGGCCTCGTCTTCTTGCGCCGGCAACGGCTCGGGCGAGACGAGGATTATGACGAGTTGGTCGCCGAGCGGGAGGATCATGCGCGCTTCGATCTGATCGCCGACGTGCCGTCCCCGTCACCCGAGCAAGTGGCCGAGCCGGTCCATACGCCGATCACGGCTGCACCCATCCGGGCGCCGCTCGATCCGATCGCTCCGCCCAAGCGCGGCGCGCATGCCATATTCGATCTTGGGGCGGTCGCGGCGGATGCTGCGGTTGCGCCCGAGCCAGCGCCGCTTGAGTTCGGGCCTGAGGCGCCTCCCGCTCCGGTCGAGCCGGCCGTGGCCCCGGTCGCCCCGGCGATCGTGCCCGCCATGCTCGATATCGAGTTGCGGGCGAAGCGGGCGGGCACGAACCTGCTGAGCGCCGCGGTCGATTACGATATCGTGGTGCGCAACGGCGGCGACGCACCGGCCCGGGCAGTGCAGGCCGATGTCCGGCTGCTGAGTGCCGGCGCCGAGCAGGATGGCTGGATCCGCAGCCTTTTCTCCAGCCCGATCGAGTGCCCGATCACGCCTCCGTTCGACATCCCGCCGCATGCAGCGATCGAACTCAGCGGCATGGCGATGATGCCCAAAGAGATGCTGAGCACCATGACGGTGCAGGGCAGGGTGTTGTTCGTGCCCGTACTGGCGATCAACTTGCTGTACGAGCGGGACGGCGAGGCGGGCCAGACCGCGGCATCGTTCGTCATCGGGATCGATCGTGGGGAGGGGGCCAAGATGGCGCCCTTCCGTCTCGATGCAGGCCCGCGCATGCAGGCCGACGTGACCACGCTGCCTTATACCATCACCGTTCGGCGCTGACCGGGCCGGTCACGAAAAGGGCGACCCCTTGCGGGGCCGCCCTCTTCTGGTCCCGGCTCGCGCCGGAAGAATTCACGCCGAAGCGGAAATTACTTGACCTCGACGGTCGCGCCAGCGGCTTCGAGCTGAGCCTTGATCTTGGCGGCTTCGTCCTTCGACACGCCTTCCTTGACGGCCTTGGGAGCCGACTCGACCAGCGTCTTGGCTTCGGTCAGGCCGAGCGAGGTGATCGCGCGGACTTCCTTGATGACGTTGATCTTCTTGCCACCGTCGCCGGTGAGGATGACGTCGAATTCGGTCTGCTCTTCAGCAGCCGGTGCAGCGGCGCCACCACCAGCGGCCGGCGCAGCAGCGACGGCAGCGGCGGCGGAAACGCCCCACTTCTCTTCGAGCAGCTTCGAAAGCTCAGCGGCTTCGAGGACGGTCAGTTCGCTCAGCTGGTCAACCAGCGCGTTCAGGTCTGCCATGATATATTCTCCGTAGCGGGACGATGTCGTCCCATGAGGTTCAGTTCAAAAAGTCTGTCAGTGTCCGATATCAGCGGTGCCGATATCAGGCAGCTTCCTTGTCCTTGTCGGCGTAAGCCGCGAGCACGCGTGCGAGCTGCGCCGCAGGAGCCTGAGTGATCGTCGCGAGCTTGGTTGCAGGTGCAACCAGGAGGCCCACGATCTTGGCACGCAGTTCATCCAGCGAGGGCAGTGTTGCGAGCGCCTTCACGCCTTCGACGTCGAGGACAGTCGCGCCCATCGATCCACCGACGATTTCGAACTTGTCGTTCGTCTTCGCGAAATCGACCGCAACCTTGGCTGCAGCGACCGGATCGATCGAGGTGGCAAGGCCTACCGGCCCGGTGAGCAGATCGCCCAGCGAGAGATAGTCGGTGCCGTCGAGCGCGATCTTGGCAAGCTTGTTCTTCGAGACCTTATAGGTCGCGCCGGCGTCGCGCATCTTGTTCCGCAGCACAGTGGACTGTGCGACGGTGAGTCCGAGGTTGCGGGTGACGACCACCACGCCGACCTCGTTGAAGGTGCGGTTCAGCTCGGCGACGAACTCGGCCTTTTGAGCACGATCCATGCCATTCTCCACGTTTTTGACCCGTCCGTCGGAACGGAAGGGCCGGTTAAACCGGAGGCGCAGACTTCCCGCGCATCCGGGTTGTCCGTCGATTGGGGCATGGGAACTGACCGCCCAAAAGCGGCAGCAGACCGTCGCGCAGGCGCAAGCGGTAAAATTCCATTCCCCGTCTAGGTGGGAGATTAAGGACGGAGGATTCCGGCCACCCACTGTCTCGGACGGTAGCTCGTCCTGCGCGGACGCGGGGCGAGCGAAGGCGGGCTCCTAACGGTATCGGCCGTAAAGTCAACTGAAAGCTCCAGCTATCGGCGCTGTATTAGAACCGACTTCGATCTGTCACGGCGCCGTCAAGGAACCGGCATCACCCCGTCAGGAACGCCGCACAAGAGGAGCGCGACGGCGACTCCGATCCGGAGCGCGATCCACCGGGGGCTCCATATGACCAGTTCGACCAATGTCACGTTCGGCTATGACGACGGCGACATCGATACCAACCGCTCGACCGGCGAGTCGCTGAATGACATGGTTTCGCGCCGTTACTCGCGGCGCGACGCGCTCCGGGGCGGCGTATCCGCCGCGGCTTTCGCCGTGTTCGGCGGGGCGGTGCTGGCGGCGTGTAGCGACGACGATCGTGAGAACGATCCGGCGCCAACGGTGACGGCGGGCTCCTCGGGCAACACCAGTTCGGGTCGGCTCGTGACCCTGACCGGCACGGCGACCGACAACGGCACGATCACGACGCAGAATTTCATTCAGGTCTCCGGGCCGACCGTGGCGCTGAGCAATGCCGCCAGCGGCGCCGCGACCTTCATCGCGCCAAGCGTCGCCGCCAGCACGCCGCTCGTATTCCGCTACACCGCGATCGACTCTGCCGGCCAGGCCACTACCGCCGAGACGACCGTCACGGTGACGCCGGCCGCGCTCGGCTTCACCGCGGTCGCGAAGAACAAGCTCGACGTGGTCAGCATCCCGGCCGGGTACAGCGTCTCGGTGCTCTACCGGCTGGGGGATCCGCTCTCCGCGGCGACGGCCGCCTACAAGAATGACGGCACCGACACCGACTTCGCCAACCGCGCCGGCGACCATTTCGACGCCCTTTACTGGTTCGGCCTGGCGGCGACGGGCACGGCGCGTGACGACAACAGCAGCACGCGCGGGCTGCTGGTGATGAATCATGAGAACATCACCGCATCCTATCTGCACGTCGCCGGGCCAACCAGCGTCGCTGGCGCCCGTCCGGAGGCCGAGGCGCTCAAGGAAATGGAATGCCACGGCGTGAGCGTCGTCGAAGTGGCGAAGAGCGGCACCAGCTGGACCTATGCTCAGGCCGGCGCGCTCAACCGCCGCGTCACGCCGCTGACCGCGACGGTCTTCAATGGCCCGGTGCGCGGCAATGCCCTGTTGCACACCGTGTTCTCCCCGACCGGCGTGGCCGGACGCGGCACCATCAACAATTGCGCCAACGGCCACACCGGTTGGGGCACCAGCCTGACCTGCGAAGAGAATTGGGCCGGCTATTTCCGCCGTCCGACTGCGGCCGACAATGCCCGCCGCACTCCCAAGGAAGTCGTCGCGCTCCAGCGCTACGGCGTGACCAACGCGAACGGCAATAACGGCTGGGCGACCGTCGTGCCGGCCGATGCGACGAGCACGATCTATCGTCGCTGGGATGTGCAGGCGACGGGCGCCAGCGCGCTGGCCGATTTCCGCAACGAGCACAACCAGTTCGGCTGGGTGGTCGAGATGAATCCATACGACAAGGCAGCGCCGCCGCGGAAGCGCACTGCACTGGGCCGCATGAATCATGAGGGCTGCTGGCCCTCCAACTTCGTCGCCGGCCGCAAGCCCGCCTTCTACATGGGTGACGACGCGCAGAATGAATATCTCTACAAGTTCGTCTCGGCGACCGCGTGGAGCGCGGCCGACGCTACCGCGGCCGACCCGCTCGCGATCGGCGACAAATATCTCGACAACGGAACGCTCTATGTCGCTAAATTCAACGCGGACGGCACAGGCCAGTGGATGCCGCTAACCTTCGGCACGGGACCGCTCACTACCGGTGCCGCACCATACGCCTTCGCCGATCAGGCCGACGTGCTGACTCACGCGCGCCTTGCCGGCGATGCGCTGGGCGCGACCAAGATGGATCGTCCGGAATGGACCGCAGTGAATCCCGCTACGGGCGAGATGTATTTGACGCTGACGAACAACGCGACGCGCACCGCTGGCAATACCGATGCGGCCAATCCTCGCGCCTATATCGATCCCCCCAGCGCCCAAGTCGGAAATCGCAACGGCCACATCATCCGCCTGCGCGAAACCGGCGACTCGTCTGAGGCGACCGGTTTCGCCTGGGACATCTATCTGTTCGCGGCAGGATCGGATCTCGACGCGACCAACATCAACCTGTCGGGCCTCGATGCGACCAACGATCTTTCCAGTCCGGATGGCCTGTGGTTCGGCCGCCCCTCCAACGCATCCGGCCTGATTACGCCGGTGCTGTGGATCCAGACCGACGATGGCGCTTATACCGACGTCACCAATTGCATGATGCTCGCGGCGATGCCGGGAACGGTCAATGACGGCGGAGTCAAGACGATCACCAACGGCGGTGGCAGTACGCAGGCGACGCGGGTCGGCAAGGCCCCCGGCACGCAACTGCGCCGCTTCTTGGTCGGGCCGGTCGAATGCGAGATTACCGGCGTGGATTCGACGCCGGATGGCAAGACCCTCTTCGTCAATATCCAGCATCCTGGTGAGGGCGGTAATGCAGGCAACATCACCAGCAACTGGCCGGCCAGCCAGAATGCGCCCGCCCCGGGCAACCGGCCGCGTTCGGCGACGGTCGTCATCACCAAGAATGACGGCGGCGTCGTCGCTCTGTAAACTCTCGACCGTGCGAAGAAGAGGGCCGGGAGCGATCCCGGCCCTTTTCGTTCGCTCAGTCGAGCAGGGCGGTAAGCGCCGCGCGCAACGCGTCCGGATCGTCTGGCGCAACGATCGTCAGGCCGCGCTGGGGCGGGAGACCGCAGGCCGGCGTTGCAATCGCAGGCACGCCGCTTGCCAGTGCCCTGAGCAGCATGAATGGGCGCTGCTCGACGATGGCCGGCAGCAGCACGCCGGCGAGCCTGGCTGGTTGCTCGCCTGGCGCGAGACGGCGGGCATTGAGACCCGTCCAGAAATCCGGTCGTTCCTCCGCGGCGCGTTCGATCAGCAACTCCATGTCCAGACCGGCCATGGCCTGGCGCATCGCATAGGCACCTTTGCGCGCAAGAGCCGGGCCGGCGAAGAGGAAAGTCCGACCCCCGCGCGTCGTCGCAAGCGGCGGGGCAGGGGCCCATTCGAGCAACTCGACCCGCGCGGCAGGAAAGCATGCCGCCACGGCACGATGGGCCGTGACAAGCCGGTCTGCGGCCTCCAGCGCCTCACGTTCGGCATCCGCCACCGCTTGCGGCGCACGAAAATCGCCAAGCGTCGTGCTGTCGGGATGGCAGGCCTGGGCTTCGTCGAGAACGCGGTGGAGGGTGTCGATCGGCAACCGCTCCATCAACACTTCGAAGCTCCGGCCCTGCAGGGCGCCGGCTTGCCAGAGATGTGGGAGCAATGCTTGCGCCACCACCAGATGGGTATGCGCTGGGGACAGGCGCCGCGCATGGGCAGCGGCAAGCCGGGCATTGGCCGCCAGCATCAACCCCGCCAGCGGTGTGTTCTTCAGGGCGGTCCTGAGCGCGAGGCTTCGGCGCAGCGCAGCGATATCGGCCGTCTGCTCATCAACCAGCGCAGGCCATGCCTGGGCCTGCCTGCCGAAGCGGCGTGTGGAAAGATGCAGCGTGTCCCCCGGTTTCGCGCGCGCGCGATAGAGCGTCGTGAACTCTGGCGTAGCCGCGTCGACCAGCCACGCCGTCGGTCGGGAGGCAGCCTCGATGTCGGGATCATGCCTGTGACACGTAGCCTCGCCGCAGCTCAGGCAATCATGCGCACCCAGCCCGGCAAGGAAATCGGGGGCGAGGGCCTCCGCCTCGATACCATACCCCCGGATCGTCAGCTCGAGATCGTCAGCGGTCAGTCGTGCCTCGATCCGGAACGGCCGCCGACCGCGCATCCTGAGGTCGAGATAGTTCCAGAACACGGTAGCGTCGCGCCCCGCCGCCGCCCGCGAACCCGGCACGATCCGCGTATGGGCATGGCGTTCGACGATCTCGAGCCCGGCGCGCAGCCCAGCGTCATACAGCGCATTGGAAAGCTGGCAGAGCCCGCCGCCGATCGTCGCGATCATGCATCCCTCGCGCAGCTCGCGTCCTGCAACGAAGCCGCGCTGGCGCGAAGGACGGCCGACCTGGCGCCAGAAGCTCAGGGTTCGACCGGCCTCGATCTCGATCCCGTCCAGGCCGCGCAGGGCGACACGCAGGTTCTGGATCTTGCCGGCATTGAGCGCCCGATCCTTCTCGCCGCCCGCGTTGGCCCAGAGCGGCGTGCGGACGGTCGCAACGACCGGCGCATCGATCAACGCGGATGCCTGGCGGTGGTGCATCGGCGCCAGGCCAGGTGTGACGTCGCGTGCGGCGCGGCGAGCCCGGAGCAAGCTAGACTTTACCGCGAAGACCAACGCGCCGACACGGGTGGGCACGCCTGAACTGGGCATTGCCGCTGCCGTCGCGAGCCGGTCGCTCATTCTTTTCCTTTCCGAAGAAGCACAGGATTCCCGTTCCGGCCCCCGCAGTCAATCGGGAGCCGCGGATGTTAAACGCAAGAAGCGGGATGCCGCTCCGCCGGTTCGCGTTAGCCTTGGCGATCT
Source organism: Parasphingomonas zepuensis (assembly GCF_036663735.1). Taxonomy (NCBI): domain Bacteria; kingdom Pseudomonadati; phylum Pseudomonadota; class Alphaproteobacteria; order Sphingomonadales; family Sphingomonadaceae; genus Parasphingomonas; species Parasphingomonas zepuensis. The sequence continues at coordinate 422,916 of NZ_JAXOJO010000002.1, forward strand.
TGCCCTCATGCAGGAAAGAAGAACATGACGACGACACCCATCGGCCCGCGCGAGGCGGTCATGGCGCTTTACCAATCCTATGCGACGCGAGATCCGGAGCGGATCGCGGCATGCCTGACGGATGACGTCGTCTGGGTTGCGCCGCCGGGCAACGCGACTCAGGTCGCGCTCGGTCTCGGCGATCCGGACGATGCAGGTGCGCCCGATGGATCGAACAACCTCGATCGCGATGCCATCGTCGATTTCATGGTGAATGATTTCGGCCGGCTGTTCGTCAGTGACGTCGCCAACGACTTTACCGGCGTGCATGTCGCGGGCGATCACGTCATCGCCGAGCACCGGATGTCGGCGACGCTGGCCAACGGGCGACACTATGTGAACGACTATTGCTTCGTCTTCCATGTGGTCGAGGGAAGAGTCTCTGGCATCCGGGAATATATGGATACGCGCGGCGGCTGGGTTCAGATGTTCGGCGACGCTGCCCCCGGGCCGATCGTGCCGCCGCGCGCGGCCGTGGAGGCTGCATAAGAAAAGGGCCGGGGTTTCCCCCGGCCCTCCGCTTTGTCTTGTCGACGGATCGGTCGGATCAGATCGCCGCGACCTCTGCGGTGTCGACCTTGATGCCCGCGCCCATGGTCGAGCTGATCGCGACCTTGCGGACATACTTGCCCTTGGCGCCCGACGGCTTGGCCTTGACCACTGCATCGACCAGCGCGTCGAAATTCGCGCGCAGGTCTTCGGCCGGGAAGCTCGCCTTGCCGATGCCGCTATGGATGATGCCTGCCTTCTCGACGCGATACTCGATCTGGCCGCCCTTGGCCGCCTTGACGGCTTCGGCAACGTTCATCGTGACCGTGCCCAGCTTCGGGTTCGGCATCATGCCCTTCGGGCCCAGGATCTTGCCGAGGCGGCCGACGACACCCATCATGTCCGGGGTCGCGATGCAGCGATCGAAATCGATCGTGCCGCCCTGGACGATCTCCATTAGATCCTCGGCACCAACGACGTCGGCGCCAGCCTCACGAGCTTCGTCAGCCTTGGCGCCCTTGGCGAATACGCCGACGCGGACGGTCTTGCCCGTGCCCTTGGGCAAGGTGACGACGCCGCGGACCATCTGGTCGGCGTGGCGGGGATCGACGCCGAGGTTGAGCGCGACTTCGATCGTCTCGTCGAACTTGGAGGTCGCGTTGGCACGCGCCAGCGCGATAGCTTCGTCAACGCCGTGCAGCTTATCGCGGTCGATCGCCGTAGCGAGGGTCTTCGCCTTCTTGGTCAGCTTTGCCATGATCTCAGCCCTCCACCACTTCGAGGCCCATTGCGCGGGCGGAGCCTTCGATGATGCGGGTTGCCGCGTCGATATCGTTGGCGTTCAGGTCCTTCATCTTCGTCTCGGCGATCTGGCTCAACACGGAGCGCTTGATCTTGCCTGCGGTCAGCTTACCCGGCTCCTTGGAGCCCGACTTCAGGCCCGCTGCCTTCTTGATGAGATAGGACGCCGGCGGCGTCTTGGTCTCGAACGAGAAGCTGCGATCCGCATAGACGGTGATGACGGTGGGAAGCGGCGTGCCGACTTCCTGGTCGCCGGTCTGGGCGTTGAACGCCTTGCAGAATTCCATGATGTTCACGCCGCGCTGACCCAGGGCCGGGCCGATCGGCGGCGACGGGTTTGCTTTGCCCGCCGGCACCTGCAGCTTGATATAGCCGGTAATCTTTTTTGCCATGTCTCACTCTCTTTCAAGTTTAGCGGTCCAGACGGCTTTTGAGAGCCTCCCGCGTATGTACCGAGACCCGCTGAAACGGGTCGCGGATTGAGCCTCCGCCGTGGCGGAGGAACAATTCTTATTTGGCGCGCTCGACCTGCTCGAACTCGAGCTCGACCGGGGTGGCGCGACCGAAGATCGACACCGACACCTTGACGCGGCTGCGATCGAAATCGAGCTCTTCGACGATGCCGTTGAAGCTCGCGAACGGGCCGTCGAGCACCTTCACCGAATCGCCGATCTCGTAATCGACCTTCATCTTCTGCTTCGGCGCGGCGGCTGCCTCCTCCTTCGAGTTGAGCATCCGAGCCGCTTCGGCTTCGCTGATCGGCTGGGGTTTGCCCATCGATCCCAGGAAGCCGGTCACCTTCGGGGTGTTCTTCACCAGGTGATACACGTCGTCGTTCATGTTCAGCTTGGCGAGCACATAGCCCGGCATGAACTTGCGCTCGACTGCGATCTTCTTGCCGCGACGGGCTTCGGTAACGGTCTCGGTCGGGACCTCGATCTGCTCGACGAGCGCGTCGAGGCCCATACGGGTCGCCTCGGCCATGATCGAGTCGCGCACTTTGCCCTCGAACCCGGAATAAGCGTGAATGATGTACCAGCGCGCCATGTGTCGTCCCAAATTCAGTTCGCGAGGCTCAACAGCATCTTGACGATCGCCTCGAACAACGTGTCGATCCCGAAGAAGAAGATCGCCAGCAATGTCGTCATGATCATCACCATGACACCGGTCATGATCGTCTCGCGACGCGACGGCCAGACGACCTTCTTGGTCTCTGCCTGGACTTGCCGGATGAATTCGATCGGTGTCGTCTTCGCCACGCTGTTCAGCTCGCTTCTTAAAACGCCGGAAAATCGAGGCATGGAACCGCCGCCCGGTCCCAAGGAACCGGCGCCGTCCAATCCTCGATTTCGGATTGACCGCGCAGATAACCCCGCCGCGCCCGGAAAGCAAGAGACGAGGGGTGGCGCCACACCGCGGCGCCGGCGGCTATCTTTCGCGGTCGTCGGGCAGGCCCTTGACCCGGCGGCCGAGCACGGAGCCGCCGATCTTGTCCGGCACACCGAACACTTCGGCTTCGGGATGTGCCGCCCAATAGGCCTTGCCGTCCAGATTGATCTCGGTGACACGAGCCGCGTTGAGCGGGATGAGCGAGCGGGTGAAGCTGCGCGGTTTCTTCATCAGCTTCTTGTCCTCGATCACCGTCAGGCCGGCGCGCCGGGCCGCCTCGGCGACGAAATGCACGCAGTTGCGCCGCTGGAGGTTCCAGCGAGACGTGGGCGCCCCCCATTCGGCGACCAGCGCCTTCACGGCGGCATATTGCGCATCGCTGATGGTCAGGGTGAACTGCGCGTCGCTGACCCGGATATAGGTCTTGGCCGTGACGTCGATATGGCCCTTCACCGAAGCGAACAGGGCGGCCGGATTCATCGAATTGAGTGTGAAGCCATAGCTGGTGTCGACCACTTCCCCGGTCGAATCGACGGTGCCCTTCAGGGTGAAGAAGGCGTGGGGAAAATAGGTGCTGGTATCATGCGACCAGAAGGTCATGCGCACCTCGGCGCGGGCCTCGCCGGCAACGAGCGTCAGCATCAGGAGCAGGCCGGCCAGGCCGCGCCGCAAGGCCGTGTTCAGCTTTCCCGGCATGTTGTCCCCTTTTTTTTGTCGGGACTGCATTCGCAGAGCCGCAGCGGGGGGAGCAAGAAGAAACGGCAGCGTGGGGGCTATGCGAGCGCCGGCCGCTGGCAATGCGCGGATGGCGCACTCTGTAGGGATGGAAGGAAGTGGCAGGGGAGCTCGGACTCGAACCGAGGGCCTTCGGTTTTGGAGACCGACGCTCTAACCAACTGAGCTACACCCCTGTGCGGTTGCGGGCTTTAGCGTGGGGTTTAACGCGGGGCAAGCGTTCAGGCAGCCGCTGCCTTGCCCCAGGCGCGATTAGCCAGCGTGCGGGCCTCTTCTACCGGGAGCGGCCGGCCGAAATAATAGCCCTGGACCTTGGTGCAGCCCAGCGCCTGCACCATGTGATGCTCCTGCTCGGTCTCAACGCCCTCGGCCGTGGTTGCCATGCCCAGGCTCTGCGCCAGCGCCACCACGGCGCGGATGATCGCGATTGCCTCGGCCACGCCCTTGGAGGCACCCTGGACGAAGCTCCGGTCGATCTTGATCGAGGAGAATTTCGTGCGGCTGAGATAGCCGAGCGAGGAATAGCCCGTGCCGAAATCATCGAGGCTGAGCTTTACGCCCAGGTCCATGATGCGTTCGAGCACCCGCGTCGCGCCGGTGCCTTCGCGCATGAAGACGCTTTCCGTCACTTCGAGCTCGAGCCGGTCGGGCGCCAGGCCGCTGGTGGCGAGCGCCGAGGCGACAACCGAGACGAACGCCGGATTGTGGAGCTGATCGGGCGAGACGTTTACCGCCACGCGCGCTGCCGAACTCCATTGCGCCGCTTCGTTGCAGGCCGTCCGCAGTACCCATTCGCCGATCGGCGCGATCAGCCGGGCATCCTCGGCAAGCGGGATGAACTTGGCCGGGGAAATGTTGCCCAGTTCCGGATGAGTCCAGCGCAGCAGCGCCTCGAAGCCGGTGAGTTCGCCGTGCGCGGCATCGACCACCGGCTGGTAGTGGATATACATCTCGTTGTTGGCCAGCGCCTTGCGCAGCGCCATTTCCAGGATCCGCCGCTCCTCCGCCTCGACATGAAGCTGCGGCTCATAAATGCGGAACACCCCGCCGCCGGCATCCTTGGCGCGGTACAGCGCCAGATCGGCCGAGCGGATCAGCATCTCGGACGTACGCCCGTCGCGCGGTCCGCTCGCGACGCCGACGCTCGCGCCGGTGTAGAGCGTGTGCTGATCGAGTTCATAGGGCCGCGACAGCGCCTCGATGATGTTCTGGGCCAGCCGTTCGATTCGCGCCGGATCGGCGCCGTCGCGTATCACGACGGCAAACTCGTCGCCGCCCAGGCGCCCGATAACCTCATTGTCGCTCATCAACTGGCTCAACCGTTCCGAGACGCAGCCGAGCAGCCGGTCGCCGATCGGGTGGCCTAGCGTATCATTCACTGCCTTGAAGCGATCGAGATCGATCATCATGAAAGCGCAGCGGCTGCCCCATTTGTCTGCCTCGGCCATGGCATGGACCAGGGCCTCGTTGACCAGCAGCCGGTTGGGCAGGCCGGTCAGCGTATCGAACCGCGCCATCCGGTTGATCTTGTCGGCGGAGGCGCGCTGCTCGGTCACGTCGGAGCCGACGCCGCGGAAGCCGACGAACGCCCCACGATCGTCGAAGCGCGGCGTGGCGGCGATTTCCCACCAATGCTCCTGGCCATTGACCTCGACCGGGAGGAGCAGGTCGCGAAATCCCTCGCGGCCCTTCAGCTTGTCGGAAAGAGTGCGCAGGCCTGCGGAGAAATTACCCGATTCCCAGGTCGGCCCCGCCAATACCTGCAGGAATGGCATGCCGTTGACCGTCAGAGGATCCAGCCCGACCGAATGCGCGAAGCGGGGCGAGGCGCGGACGATGCGGCGATTGGCGTCGGTTTCCCACAGCCAGTCGGCGCTTTGCTCGGCGAACTCGCGCAGTAACAGGCTGACGGTCTCGTCGCGCTCCGCCAGCGCGATCTCGCCCGCGCGGATCACCACCAGCGCCTTGCCGCGCCAGAAGCACATCAGCATCAGCAGCCCGGTGAAGACGATGGCGGTCGATGCCAGCAACGGCCCGCCGACGACAAACAGCATCACCGCGATCGCGGCGCCCGATATACCGACGAAGCTGAGGGTCGCCAGCGGCAGCGCGGCCATGGCGACGGCCGATGCGGTCATCAGTAGCGCCACGACGATCCACAGGCTGTACGCGGTCGCCGGATCGCTCCGAAGGCCGAACGCGAGCGGCGGCACCGACCAGACCAGCGCGAGCGCGACCCCCTCGATCACCGTATCGCGCACATCGCGCAACGTGGCGGTCTGCTGGGTATGCTCGCGCGCGGCCAGGCGGCGCAGAGTGACGGCGGTGGCTACGATGGCGACGACGACGTCCCAGCTCGCCAGCAACCACAGCGGGGCGACCGGCTGGAGGATCAGGGTGACGAGCAGCGCGCCGACGACATTGGCCGCAACCAGGAACAGCGCCAACTGGCTCCCCGCATTCACCTGCGCGGCGCGAATCGGCCCCCAATCGGTGGTGTCGGCCGGATCATACAGGCCAAGCAAAGCCCGCGCGTCGAGCTGCGGTTGGGCGAACTGAGATGCTGACGGGGTGCTCACCCTGCCGCAATAGCAGCGGGTGGTTAGCGGATGGTTAGGAGACGGACCGATTTGGCTGCTTTATCTTTCCGCCGCGAATATTCCGACTGGTCTGGCCGCTCGATTCAATTGCGGCTCTCATGGCACCGCCCGAGCCAAGTACGAGTTTGTAGCCATAGCGGTATGCGCCAAGGATACGCCTCTCGGACACGCGTCACTTCCTGCAACGGGGGCTTGCCCTGTTCGACTGTCCAAATTCCTGCTCTCTCCCTGTTATCGCGCGATAATAGGGAGAGGCGGCGTTGCCTGTCGGCGCAGCGCGTTATGCTGCAATATCGTAGGGCTTGATCTCGCCGTTGAGATAGAGGTTGCGGGCCTTGGCGCGGCTTAGCTTGCCCGAGCTGGTGCGGGGTAGGGTGCGCGGCGGGATCAGCTCGATCACGCAGTTCATGCCCGTCACCGAACGGACGCGCTCGCGGATTTCCTCGCGCAGGCGAACTCGCTCGGCATCGTCTGAGCTGCGGCACTGGACCAGCACCGCGGGGGTTTCTTCGCCGCCCGGCGTGGTGATGGCGAAGGCAGCGATGTCGCCGGCCTTGAAGCCGGGCAGCTGCTCGACCGCCCATTCGATGTCCTGCGGCCAGTGATTGCGGCCGTTGATGATGATCATGTCCTTCGCCCGGCCGACGATATAGACATAGCCGTCGGACATATAGCCCATGTCGCCGGTGTCGAGCCAGCCGCCGACCATGCAGGCATCAGTCGAGGCCTGGTCGCGGAAATACCCCACCATCACCGACGGTCCGGAGCACCACACTTTGCCGATTGCGCGCTCGGGGAGCGGCGTGCCGTCCTCTTCGCGAATCTCGACTTTCATGTCGCGCACAGGCTTCCCGCAATTGACGATCGCACGGTACCGCTGCGGCCGGTCCTGCCCTGCGGCAACGCCGGATAGCTGGGTTTCCTCGACCAGCTCGACGCGAATGCCCTGGCCCGGCGGCATGATCGATACGGCCAAAGTCGCCTCGGCCAGGCCGTAGCTCGGCAGGAAGGCGCTCGCCTTGAAGCCGGCATCGGCGAATGCGTCGACGAAGCTCTGCATCACGTCGGGACGGATCATGTCGGCGCCGTTGCCCGCCACGCGCCAGCGCGACAGATCGAACCGGTCGCTCGCCTTGGTCTGGCTCGACATGCGCCGCGCGCAGATATCGTAGCCGAAGGTCGGCGAATAGGAGAGGGTCGTGCCCTCGTTCCGGCTTATCATGTCGAGCCAGGCGAGCGGGCGCCGCGCGAAATCCTCGGTCTTCAGGTAATCGGTCGAAACCTGGTTCGCGACCGGCGACAGGAAACAGCCGACCAGCCCCATGTCGTGATACCAGGGCAACCAGGAGACGCAGCGGTCGGTTTCGACCACTTCCATGCCGTGGCTGTGCGCCGCGAGATTGTTGAGCAGAGCATGGTGGGTGATCGCCACGCCGTGCGGGAAGCGGGTCGAGCCGCTCGAATATTGCAGATAGGCGATGTCGCCGCCCGTTGCCGCCGGCAGCGCTGAGTCCGGCGCAGGGCGCTCGCCCAGTTCGGCCCAGTCGACGCCCATGATGCCGGCGAGGCGCGCTGCTTCGCCTGCCATCTGGGCGAGTTCGGGTGGATAAATCAGCATGGTCGGATCGCAGCTCGAAAGCTGGACGCGCAGCTGTTCGATATAGGAATCGCGCCCGCCGAACGAGGTCGGCAGCGGCAGTGGCACCGGCCAGGCGCCGGCATAGACCACGCCGAAGAACAGGGCGGCAAATTCCGGGCTGGTCTCGGCGACCAGCGCGATCCGGTCCTCGGGTGCGACGCCTGCCGCGATCAGCCGCCGCGCCGTCTTCAGCGCGTCCTCGCGCAGCTCCGCAAAGGGATAGGGACGGACGAGTGCACCGCGCGCATCGTGGAAATTGAGCCCACGAACCCCGCTCGCGGCGAAATCGAGCGCTTCCCCAAGCGTTTCGAAGTCGGCGAAGCGTCGCGCGAGCGAATCCTCGGTGGGGGTCGAACTCAGCGTGGCACGCTCCGCCAGCAGCTCACCCGATCCCGAAACATCACTTACCATTATTCCTTGCGCCCTTGATGGCGACCTTTCCCCAAAGGCCGCTCCTTATGAAGCGTGCACTTCTGCCGCTGCCAAGCGTTCAAAATCCGGTCCGACTGTGGCACAATGATGGCGTGATGCCTTCAAGGACCAGCCGGGACAGGCGCCCGCCACCCCCGCTCGACGCCGCGGCGCTCGATCGCATGGCGCTGCGCTACGTGGAACGGTTCGCCACGACGCGGGCGCGACTGACCGCCTATCTGGTGCGCAAGATCCGCGAGCGGGGCTGGGACGGAGAGGCCGCCGATCCTGCTGCCCTTGCCGACAAACTCGCTCAATTGGGCTATATCGACGACCGCGCATTCGGCGAGGCGCGAGCTGCCGCCATGGCCCGGCGCGGCCTCGGCAAGCGGCGCGTGAGCGGCGTGTTCCGTCAGGTCGGCATTGGTGCGGCGGATGCCGACGCGCTCGCTCCAGCGATCGCGGCGCGCACGCTCGACGCCGCGCTGACCTTCGCTCGCAAACGCCGGATCGGGCCTTATGCCGAAGTCGCGCCCGACCGGCCGCAGCGCGAGAAGCAGATCGCGGCGATGATCCGCGGGGGGCATGATTTCGCTCTGGCACGGCGCATCGCCTCGATGGCGCCTGGCGAGGACACCGATCAATTGGAGTGAATTCGGTGGAAACGTCGTTTTTGTCCTACCGCGATCTGTGCTACCATGCACGGCGGGGGATTTGTTGGTTATGCGTAACGATCCGGAACCGGCCGGTGCAGGCCGGACATGGGGGGACACCACACTCGACGCGACGCCGCGCATCGAGCCAGGCGATATGCCGGTTTCCGGCACGCTCAAATGGTTCGACGTGACGCGCGGATTCGGTTTCATCGTTGCCGACGATCCCTCGTTCGGGGACGTCCTGATCCACTTTTCGGTGCTCCAGCCGCATGGTCGACGCAGCCTGCCGGAGGGCGCGCGCGTCGAGTGCCTCGCCGTACGCCGCGAACGCGGTTTTCAGGCAAGCGAGATCGTGGCGATCGACCTGAGCAACGCGGTCGAGCCGCCAGTCCGATTACGTCAGGGCGAGGACCGGATCGATCCAGTCGCCCTGGTCGAGAATGCCGGGCCGTTCGAAATGGTCACGGTCAAATGGTTCAACCGGCTGAAAGGCTACGGATTTCTCGTGCGCGATGTCGATTCCGCCGATATATTCGTGCATATGGAAACGCTGCGGCGGGCCGGCATCGCCGACATCGAGCCTGACCGGCGTCTTCGGGCGCGGATCGTCGAGGGCCGCAAGGGCCCGCTCGCGGTGGTGGTCGAAGAGGAAGGCTGATTCTGTCATGATGTTGAAGCATGTCGCGGCCGCGTTGGCGCTGGTCGCGCTGCCGCTCACCGCCTGCACGGGCGACGGGGTCGCATCCTCTGCCGCTGACGAAAAGGCGGGGCTGACCGTCACGGTCGCCAGCGCGAACGGCGCGCACGCCTTCACCGTGGAAATCGCGAAGACCCCACAGGAACAGGAGCGCGGCCTGATGTTCCGCACCGATATTCCCGCCAATGGCGGCATGCTGTTCGCACCCTATCCGCCCGATGGCGGCGCACCCAGGGAAGCCAGCTTCTGGATGAAGAACACGCCGAGCCCGCTCGACATCATCTTCATCCGTGCCGATGGCACGATCGCGACCATCGCCGAGAACACTGTGCCCTATTCCGAAACGTCGGTCCCATCGGGCGAACCGGTCGCTGCGGTGCTCGAGATCAGGGGTGGACGTGCGGCGGAACTCGGCATCGCCGAGGGCGACAGGGTCTCCTGGTCCGGACAGGGTCGCTGAGCGGGATCGGCATGCGGGGAATGCGGTTTCCCGTGTTGTGTGGCTTGGCTGCGGTGATCGGCGCATTTGGCTCGTTTGCGGCTGGGGCCCAGCAATTCCCGGCTGAGACCGAAATCGAGGCGCCGGGCCCGCTCGGCGGGACATTGGTGGAAGCGGGTGCGACCGCGCCGATCGTGCTGATCATCCCGGGTTCCGGGCCGACCGACCGGAATGGCGACAGCCCGCTGGGCGTGCGGGGCGGCATTTACCGGCAACTCGCCCGTGGCCTGGCGGCGCAAGGCATCGCCAGCGTGCGCATCGACAAGCGCGGGATGTTCGGAAGCGCCCGCGCAATTCCCGACGCGAACGCCGTGACGATCACCGATTATGCCGGGGACGTGCGCACCTGGATCGACACGATCCGCAAGCGCACCGGCGCCCCCTGTGTCTGGGTGCTGGGGCATAGCGAAGGCGGCCTCGTCGCCCTGGCCGCAGCACAGGGCGCGACCAATATCTGCGGCCTGCTGCTCGTCGCCACGGCCGGTCGGCCGATGGGGGCGGTGCTGCGCGCCCAGCTCCGCGCCGATCCGGCCATCGCGCCGCTTCTGCCCTCCGGGCTCGCGGCAATCGATTCGCTCGAGGCGGGAAAGAAGGTCGATACCGCTGCCCTGCATCCAGCACTCGGCGCGCTGTTCGATCCGCGCGTGCAGCCCTATCTGATCAACGTCTTTCGCTACGATCCGGTGCTGCTTGTCGCTGCGGTGAAGGTCCCAGTGTTGATCCTGCAGGGCAAGAACGATCTCCAGGTGGGCATCGAGGACGCGGCGCTGCTCAAGAACGCGCAACCTGCCGCGAAGCTGGTGACGCTTCCCGGCGTCAACCATGTGCTGAAGCCGGTGCCGAGCGACGGGCGCGGCGCGAACGCCGCGACTTATGCCGATCCCGGGATCGGGATTGATCCGGTGGTAACCGATACGATCGCGGCCTTTGTCCTGGCGGGAGCAAGCCGATGAAGCCGATCGGTGCAACGACGGTTGCCCCTGCCGCGAGCAACGGGTAAGCGCGCTGCCCATGGGTTTGCTCGGATCGATCTTCACCTGGTGGAACGGCGCCACCATCGGCACCTCCTTGGGCCTGCGTGGCAAGACGCGGGTCGGCGAGGATGGCCTCGGCAATGTCTATTATGAGGGCGGGACCGATCCGAACGGCATCACGCGCCGCTGGGTGATCTATTCCGGCGCCAATGACGCAAGCCGGGTTTCGCCGGAATGGTTCGGCTGGCTGCACCATCAGGTCGACGATTTGCCGGATCGCGCGCTACCGGCACCGCGCGCGTGGGAAAAGCCCGCGGTTCCCAATTTGACGGGGACGGCGCTCGCTTATCGCCCGCCCGGCGCCCTCGAAAAGGGCGGTCGCCGCGCTGCCGCGACGGGCGATTACGAAGCCTGGGCTCCCGAGTGATGCGAAGGCTGCTGGGCGCCACGGCGATCCTGGCGCTGCTCGCGGCCGGAGGTTGCGACAGGAAGGCCGATTCGCCCGGCGCCAAGACCATGCCAAAAACAGCGCTGGATGAGGATATCCCGCCTGCGGACGTGGTGACGGTCGATCTGCCCAGCGGCGCGGACCCGTCGTTCGGCGCCACGCCCATGGCGCAGCGCGTCGCGGTGATCGGCCTGCTCAACAAGCGCAACGGCGTCGCTCGCGAAGTGTCGCTCAAGCCCGGCCAGGCGATTCGGGCTGGCGACGTGATCATCCGCCTGCGCGCCTGCGAGCAGACAGCGCCGTGGGAACAGGATCATTATACCGGCGCCTTCGTCCAGCTCGACGTGCAGCAGTTCGACCGCACGTGGAAGCGGGCCTTTTCGGGCTGGCTGTACAAGGAGCGCCCGGCGCTGAACGTCGTCCAGCACCCGATCTACGACGTCTGGACCAAGAGCTGCGCGATGACCTTCCCGGTCGGCGGCCCCGATTCGGTCGCGGTCGAGAGCGAGACGCGGTCGAGCGCGAAGAAATCCCCCGCCGAGGCAGCGCCCTCCGGCGAGGCGCCCGCGCCAACCACGCCCTCCACCGCCGCGGACAGCAACGCGACATAGGCGTTGCGCGGGATCTCGATCGCGCCGAGCGATGCGAGATGCTCCGTCATGAACTGGCAGTCGAGCAGGGTGAAGCCGCCGGCCCTGAGCCGCGCGACCAGCCACGCGATCGCCACCTTCGAAGCATCACGCGCACGGCTGACCATCGATTCGCCGAAGAACGCGCGGCCCAGCGCTATGCCGTAGAGCCCGCCCACCAGCCGGTCGCCTTCCCAAACCTCGATCGAGTGCGCGAAGCCCATGCGGTGGAGCTCGATCGACGCGTGTTCGATCTGCGGGTTGATCCACGTATCCGGGCGATCCTCGACGGACTCGGCGCAGAGCGCGATCACCTGCTCGAATGCTGTATCCGCCGTCACGCGGAAGCGATCCGAGGCGATCGTCTTGCGCAGCGAGTGCGACAGATGGAAACCGTCGAGCGGCAGGATCGCGCGCTGCTTCGGCTCGACCCAATAGACGCCGTCGGCGTCGCGCGCGTCAGCCATCGGGAACACGCCGATGGCGTAAGCGCCGAGCACCAGTTGCGGATCGAGCGGCGCGAACGCGGCCGCCATGTCGGGCGGCGGCGCTTTCATCCGACCAGTCGCCGCTCGATCGCCTGCCACAGCTGGGCGAAGGCCTGGCCGCCGGCCGATCTGGCGGCGAAGGCACCGACGGGCGCTCGCCGCACGGCCATGGCCTCGACGATGCTTGCCATTGGCACCACGGGCCAGTCCGGATGTCGCGCCAGCGCCTCGGCGTGGAGCTTGCGCCGGCGATCGACCATCGAATGGACCGGCATCACCTGCGCCTTGCCGTCGAGATGCTTCACCACCTCGGCAAAGGCGCGTTCCGAGAGGGGCGAGGGAATGACGGGCACGACGATGAGATCGGCGGCGCGCATCACCTGATCGCTCGTCTCGGTCAGGCCGGGCGGGCAATCGAGCAGGATGCGGTCATAATCCTTGCGCAGGCCGGTCAGCAGCTTCTGCAGCCGCTTCTTCTTGTCGAGCTCGTGGAACAGCAGGTCGAGCCCGCGCAGCGAGGCGTCGGCGGGGATCAGATCGAGCCGGGGAATCGCGGTGTGGTGGATCAGCCGGGCCGGTTCGACATCCTTGGAGAAGACCGACTGGGCCTGCTCCCTGGCCTTGGCCGGGCTCGACAGGAGGAAGCTGCTGGCGGCCTGGGGATCGAGATCCCAGAGCAGGGTGCGGCGGGCGGAGAGCGTAGCGGCGCACCAGGCGAGGTTGACCGCCAGCGTCGTCTTCCCGACGCCGCCCTTGAGGCTGTAGATCGCGATCGTCGCCATTCGCGCCCCTGTTTTTCCGTACACGTTTCCGTACACGGGAACAGTGCCCGAGCTGTCCGGATGAGGCAACCGGGGGACAGCAAAAAGGCCGGCGGATCGCTCCGCCGGCCTGTTGGATTTGTTGGAAAAAGCCGCGCGGCTTATTTGTGGCAGGTGAGCGTGCCCTTGCCCGGCGCGGTGAGCGTGATGCTGGTCGGCGAACCGGTCAGCGAATAGCCCTCGGCGACCAGCGGATCGCCGGCCTTCTCGGCCTTGAGCGTGGTCGCGGGACCGTCCTTGCCGAGCTTGACCACGGCCATCTTGTCGCCTTCGAAGAAGGTGACATAGGCAAGGCTGTTGTCCTTGCAGCGCATCGTCGCTTCGGCCTTCATGGCCGGCGGCAGCTCGATCGGCGCGCGGTTGGCGATCTCTGCGGCCGCGGGATCGGGCGCGGTCAGCGTCACCGTTTCCGGCTTGTCGTTGTTACAGGCCGAGAGCGCCAGGAGCGCGACGGCAATAGCGGGGAGGAAGCGGGTCTGCATGTCGGGCGTTGCTTTGCTCACCAAATCAGCTCCGTCAAGGGGGTATAGTTACATCCTATAGGATTCTCCCATGCTTTTTAAGAGGTCATAAAAACGTCATATCCTATAGCTTCCAACAAGTGCCCGATTATTCGTGGAACTCGCTCATTTCCGGGATTCTTCCGAAGGCGATCTTGGTCCCGACCCGGTCCAATCGGCCGCCGTGCAACGGCCCCACGCTGACCGCATTGCGGCCGAATCGCGCGTTGATCCGGTCCATCGCGCGGCTGAGCGACAAGGTCCGAGTCTCGCGCGCCAAAGGATCGTCCGGATCGAGCAAAGCGAACAGCGAGGGCTGCTCGCCGGCGACCGGCTCGATCTCGGCGAGGGTGACGCCGATCATGCGGATCTGGAAATCGCCGGGCCGCCGCCGCCCGTCGGCGACGAGCCGCGGATAGAGCGCCTCGAGCCCGGCCAGCACCGCGAAACTATCCTGAGTCGCGGTCAGCCGGATGCTCGCGCGCCACACCGACTTGTCGTCCTCGAACTTCGCATGGAGAACCAGCAACCGGCTGCGGCAGCTCTTGCGCCGCAAACGGCTCGCGGCCTTGAGCGCGAGTCGCCGCGCCGTCAGCCGCACCGGCTCGACCCCGCGCTTGCCGGGCGAGAGGACGTGGCTGTGCCCGATGCTGCGGCTCTGCGTCGGCTTTTCGGGCAGGTCGACGCCGTGGAGCAGATACCAGAGCCGATCGCCATTGGTGCCGCCCCAGGCCGTGCCGGCGTCGCGCGGGCGGCGCTCGCACAGCTGGCGGATGTCGTTGATGCCGTCCCGCGCCAGGCGCCGCTCCATCTTCGCGCCGATCCCGGCGATGTCGCGCAGCGGCATGTCGTAGAGGCGCTGCGGCAGCTGATCGGCGGCGAGCACGACCAGCCCGTCGGGCTTCATCATGTCCGAGGCGAGCTTCGCCAGCAGGCGGTTGGGGGCGATGCCGACCGAACTCGTCAGGCACTCCCCGACATGAGCGCGGACGCCGGCCTTGATGCGGTGCGCGAGCGCCACCGCGGCGGCGGGGGAATTCTCATTGTCGAGCAAGCGGCAGGCGACTTCGTCGATCGAGCAGACCCGGGTGACCGGGATGTGTTTCCAGATCTCCGCCACGATCGCATCGTGGAACTCGACATATTTCTCGTGCCGGGCCGGCGTGATGACCAGATCGCGGCACAGCCGCTTCGCTTCCCACACCGGCGTGCCGGTCGAGATGCCAAAGCGCTTCGCCTCGACCGAGGCAGCGATGGCGACGGTGGTGTCGCTGTCGACCGGCGCGACCAGCACCGGGCGACCGCGCAGCTCGGGCTGAAGCTGCTGCTCGACGCTCGCGAAATAGCTGTTCAGATCGAGGAACAGCCAGCGCAGCGGCCGCGGGGGCAGGAGGGGCGAATCGTCCGGCACGGGGCGGAACGTATCATGAACATTGTGATTTGAGGAGTCGGGCTTCGATGTTTCGGCGGTGCTTCCCAGTGCGGACCGGGGCCGGTCGGGATGCGTGCGGAACGGGTGGTCCGTGGGAGGGGCGACGAAATTACGGAATGGAGCGCGGACGGCAGGAAATGGTCGGTTGCGGCGGTCGCTCACGGCGAGCATATCGTATGGATGATGCTGCGTCTTCTCAGTTGGTTTAGGAGGAAGACAGAACCGCTTACCTCAATGGAGGTGCCAGAGGCTGAACGTCGCGGCGAACCCGCCGATCGCGATCTGTCGCGCGTCATGCCGATCATCCTGCCTTTGGAATTGCTAAGCGCATCGTGGCCCGGTCCAATCGTTCGGATTGGAGAGCTTCCCTTCTGCGTCGCTTGGGCGACGTGCGGGGAGATGAACAATTTCTTCTATGTCACGGAGCGTGAAGCGCAGTTTTGGGACGAGGCCGGCATCGACTGGCGAGCAACTGCAATGGAAAACCTTTCAAGAATGTCGGAAAATCTACCGGCATCCGGGGAAAAGTGCGACGACGACGGCCTGCCGTTCGTGAAAGTCATGCTGCACGAAGACGCCCTAGGTCCTTCTCGCCTTCTGCTCCCGCATTTGTTTGATGAGGCCCTTGGGGCAAATTACGAGGTGGCTATCCCAGAGCAGACATGTGCCATCGCCTTTCGGAAGAACTTGTCGCCCGGACAAGCTAGTGACGTAGGCGGCATGATCAGCGGGTGTTTCGAGCATGGCACGGAGCCAATGAGCCCGGACAAGTTTGAAGCACGCTTGTTCTGGGAGATCGCTGAGGGAACATCTCGGCGCTGAACGGTGGCGATCCGACATTCCAGCCCAAAAGCAGTCATGCCGTTCCCCACCCAATTACCCCCTTCAGCGACCCGTTCGGCGCGCAGAAGCTGACCGGCTGGAAACAGGAGCGATAGCGGCCGGGCAAGAGCCGTCCCAATTGCTGCCGTTCAGGCCGTTGATACCCAACGCCGATAGCGGACATATCCGTTACCGGGTAGGTTCGTCAGATTGGGCGCTTGTGCATGCTAAGATAATGGCGACGCCGACCGGAAGCCGAAACGGTCATCGTTTCCACCGCCCAGATCATCGTCTCCGAAGCGTTATCACCGTTCCAGCCATTTCGGGCTTGCATTCAGACAGGCCACCCCGCCTTCCGTCAACGTGACACCAGCGCAATTCGCCCTCGCTTAGCTCGTAAATCGCCTCAGCCTTTTGCGAGCGTCCGTTCGGCCACGTCGCAACAATATCTAACTGCTTCGGTCGGGAATCCGAATGCACAGCTAGCGTGTAAAAGCTCTCGGGCCGACTTTCCGGATAAACTGTCAGCGTCGCGTTTTCAAAGACGTAGGTCGCCTTGCCTACGGCCTGTTTGATCCCGTCGCTTCTCGTAGACTCAAGCCTCCAGATCCCCTGCATGGCGGCAAGATCCTTATCCATCGGAGGTTGCCCGCCAATCGATAGATGCGAAAGAAGCAGTAGACTGCAGGAGCAAAGCCAAACGCCAGACTGCAAACGTACCTCCGATAGACAAGGGTGCCACATCCGAGGTCCATGGGCACGCCCGGCACAACGCCGTTCTGCACTCCTGACGTGGCGCAGGATAGGTAGCATGGCGGCATGCGCCGCGCCAAGGGTACTCACGCGGTGAGGACCGGGACGGCGATCGATCACCGCCTCGTCACCGCTAGCCGCCAGGGCCCGAACAGGCCCAAGAGAAGTGATATTGCCGATAGCGCCGTGGCGGCGGCCAAGGTCCGTCGAAGTCCGGCGCATAAATCTGGTTGATGTACGGCGTCAGGACATAGGGTTGCCCGCGGAACAGGAAAAGAAAGGCGGGCTGCGCACTGTCGGGGCTTATTTCCTCAGGGTGCAACACCCCATCGCTGATGACGTAGAAGTTGGCATGCGGCAACAATACGTCGTCGAACACCCTCTGCGGCACCTCACCTTTGACGGCATCCAACTGGATGCGGGTAACCTGGCGATATCGCGTGTAGCGCCTGTTCAGTTCCAGGAAGGGAACCGGGAGCCGGACCGTCCATACCCTGACCTTTCCACGGCGAAGATGATAATCGAGCACCCCGGCGGCATGCGCCATGCTCACCTTGGAACGCCCGTCAGGTGCTTCGAGCACATGATGCATCCATGCGATCAGCGGTCGCCGAAAATCGGATGATCGACGCTTTCTCCACGCGGGCTGAAAGCGCTCCGTGGCCTTTTCGAAGAATGGCGCCGCATTCGACCAATCCATATCGTTTCCGTGGAACGTGACGCTGCCTGGCCGTTTCTCCACCGTAAACTGCGGCGTCAGTGCCGGCCATTCGGCCTTCATCAATTCCTGCATCACCGGCTGCCATCGACGGCACATCGCCTCGATCACGGGACGATTTTCCTCGGCGTTGGCGGGACGGCCACTTGCTTGTGACGCCTGCGCACGCACTGACGGACACGATGTGACGAGCGCCGCAATGGCGCCGAACGCCGCCATGCCCACCAACTTTGAGTTCATTGGCGTACCCTCCCTGTCAGATTACCAACTGCGCAGATGGATTGTGTAACCAGCAAGTGGCGCTCGCCGCGTTAACAGCGTTACGGGAATATGAACCTGCCGCACCTTGTACGAGCGGCATTGGCGTTGCCATTGAAGGCATTTCCGCATCCGTCATTATCAGGGCATGACGATGAGCAACTGGCTGCACGATCTCGTGCTTGTGAACGACAGCGCGGATGAGTCGCAGCCGGGGGATGTTTCCGTCTTCCGCAGCTTCACCGATGCACGGTCATATCTCGAACATTGGGGCGAAGAGCCGGAGCTGGCCGTTTTTTCCGGTGCCGGCGATAAGCTGATCGTTGAGGCCGACGCTTCCGGAAATGTCAGAATAAGCAGGCGCGAGTCCCGTGCGGACGGGCAGGAGATCATAATATCCTGGCTCAGGCGATCTGCCGAGACGACGCTGGCGGAGCGGCGACGCCGAGCGGGCAAGCGGTGGAGGCCGGTCCATCTTGGCGAGATGGAAGCGCAGGGGGTTCTCCCGCAAACCGTCGAGGGACTGATTGCGTATCTGGGGTTCACGATCTGACACCCGCTTTTCGCCCGCCTTTTGCCCTCGCGCCGCCTGAGCTGCCTAAACGCGTTAGCGCTTCACCGCCGACCATCGCGACGATAGGGTCCGGCGCAACACCGAAAAGGGGATCAGAATGCGCAGACTGCACTGGCTCGGAGCCGCCGCCCTCACGTTCGCCGTACCGGGCGGGCTCGTTGCCCAGGCGCAGACCGTCGCGCCGGCCCAGGCCGAGGATGCGCGGCTCTATGCGTTTCTCGACAAGGAGTTTGCCGAAGAACTGCGTGACCGGCCGCAACTCGCCACGCAGCTTGGCCTGAAGGACGGGCAGGACCGGCTGGACGATATCAGCGACGCCGCGGCGCTGCGGCGGCTCGAATGGCGCCGTGCCAGCGTCGCGCGCATGAAGACCGGGTTCGACCGGGCGAAGCTCTCGACGGACGCGCAGGTGAATTACGACATCTGGGCGCTGGAGCTCGACCGGGCCGAGCTGAGCTACCGCTTCCGGCTGCAGACGCCGCCCTTCTATTCCTTTCTCTATTCGGCGCATGCGCAGCTGCCGAACTTCCTCATCAACACCCATACCGCCCAGGATGCGGACGGCATGCGCGCCTATGCCGCGCGGTTGCGGGCGATCCCGGCGGTGCTCGACACCGCGATCCAGCAAAGCCGCGTGTCCGACGCGGCCGGCGTGCGCGCGCCGAAATTCCAGATCGAGCGCGTCATCAGCGGTAGCCGCGCGATCGTGACGGGCGCGCCGTTCGACGATGGCCCGACATCGCCGTTATGGGCCGACGCCCAGGCCAAGATCGCGAAGTTGCAGGCGGGCGGGAAGATCGATGCGACCCAGGCAACGGCTTTGCTCGCCGACACCCGCGCGGCGCTGCTGACGATCAAGCCGGCCTATGACCGAGTCATCGGCTGGGCCCAGGCGGACCTGCCGACCGCGCCGAGCGGGCGGGTCGGTGCGCTGACGCTGCCCGACGGCGCCGCCTGGTACGCGGCCGCGCTGAAACTCAATACCACGACTGACCTGACCGCTGCCCAGATCCACCAGATCGGCCTTGCCGAGGTGAAGCGGATCGAAGGCGAGCAGGACGCGCTCGCCCGCGCCGCGGGATTGAAGGACCGGGAGGCCTTCTACACGGAGATCACCCGCCGCTTCCCGGTGACCCCGTGGACCGATGAACTGCGCGCGAAATATCTGAAGGATGCCAACGCCGCGCTTGCCTTCAACCGCACGTTGCTGCCGAAATATTTCGGGAAGCTGCCGGTCCATACGATGGAAGTCGTCCGCGAGCCGTCGTTCAGCGAAGTTGCCGGCGGCGCGGCGCATGCCGCCGGGCCGAGCCGCGACGGTTCACGCCCGGGCCGCGTCTATGTCCACCTGCTCGGCACCACCGATGCGACGCCGCCATCGGCGCTGCGTGACCTGATGTGCCATGAGGGCGTGCCGGGCCATGTCATGCAGGGCGACATCCAGGTCGGCCAGAGCGGCGGGCCGAAATTCCGCCAGAGCGCGCGCTATGTCGCGTTCAGCGAGGGCTGGGGGCTCTATGCCGAGGCGCTGTGCAAGGAGATGGGCGCTTTCCCCGAACTGTCCGACGATTTCATGCGGCTCGACGCGGAGCTGTTCCGTGCCGCGCGACTGGTGGTCGACACGGGTATCCATGCCGAAGGATGGACCGAGCAACAGGCGATCGATTATATCGTGAACACCGGCCGCGCAGCGCCCGATCAGGGCCGTTCCGAGGTCCGGCGCTACATCACGTTGCCGGGCCAGGCGACCGGCTACAAGATCGGCATGCTCAAGATCGTCGAGCTGCGCCGCAAGGCGGAACGCGAGCTTGGCCCGAAGTTCGACATTCGTGGGTTTCATGATTTGCTGATCGGCTCGGGCTCGCTGCCGCTGCCGATCCTTGAGCGGCAGGTCGATGGCTGGATCGCTGCGCGTCGCGGGGGCTGAGGCACTGGAGGCTCGACGGGCGGGCGATAGGGGAGATGGCCGAATGCGTCGGTCTGAGGCTGGAGATCAGGTGAAGGCTCAAGTCACTGCGGGCGGGAAGGAGGCGGCCAACGATAGTGAATTCCCTGCGCCTGGGTCGTCGCAATCGAAAGGGGCATGAGATCGGTAGCTCAGTGTTCATTCTCGGTCACCCAGCCCGCCGGCTGATCCCGGAGCCGACATTCGTTCATATTGCAGCGATAGGCACGATCGTGGAGAGTGTTCCTGCAGCGTCCAGGCGTGAAGGCTGGAAAGCGGGCATTCGTGCCCTGAGGTCGCTTCAATGCGCATGATCGCCAGGCAGGTCGTCGCTTCCGGAAGGTGCGATAGTTCATCGCCGTCAATAATAGCCGTACCGCACCACGACGCGAAGTCCGTCATCAACAATAATTGGCGTTACGGTATCTACATCCTGCGGCCAACGGATCGAGACGGTTTGGGCAGCACCATCGATGCCAATGATATCAAATGGTGCGCCATATATTGTGTATCGCGCCGGTAACCCGTTTTTGACGTCGACTTTGGTGATGCGCCTTGTCGGGCCAGCCGTATCAAACACCCGCGTTTCGCCTTGCTGAACGATGTCGAGACGGAAGGTCGCATCCTTGTTCTTGGTCGATACGCCGGTCAGTACGATACGTACCTCGTCGCCGCTGGAAATCGGGAGCATCGTCTCCGGCGTCAGACGAACGTTCGCAATGGGAACTGCAAAACGCGCCGCAGGAGGGCCAGCGTTGATTAATACGCTCGCCTCGGCGATGCCGTCCCGGTCTGCATCGATCAGGCAGAACTGCCCGTCGGTCGCGCTCTTAATAAGCCCGCGCCACAACGATCCACCACCAAGCAGCACACCGGCCACGCCCTTATCGGCCTTGCGCTCAGCCGCGATGCGCGGTGTGCAATAGGCATCGATGCGCTGAACGCGCGTCTTGTCTGTCAGCACGGCCCCCTGGAGCACCGCACCGCGTTTAAGGGCGCGGCTTTCTGTGCCAGCGGTGATCGTCACATCTTCGGCCAATGTCGCGCCACTGCGCCACATGATCGGTGTGGCCAGGATGGCGACGCCTTTGGCATAGGTCCTCTCGATACGCGGGGACGCATTGGGAAGGATAAGTTGATCGGCTGGCTTCAGCATATCCAATTCACCTGCCGGCAACGACTGTGCGGTCGCGTCTGTGAAGGCGAAGGCTGCCGAGGCGACCGAAGCGGCTACGTATACGATGCGTGTCATTATGTGTCCCCCCAGCCATCGACTACAACGCGGCGGACCTGCTCTACAATGAACATATTGCTGCGATTGCTTTGATATATCGTCGATCAACCGCTGGCGAAGCGGGCTGACTGGCCCAATCGGAACAAGCTCGTTCATCGTTCGACTCCTCAGGTTGAAGGAGCCGAAGGTTCGTCCGTCACCGGCACCGCTCATTCCAGGCCGAACGTTCTCGTTGCCACGGATAGCTCACCGTGCGCACCACTCCCGCGCAGCGGGTTCGTGCCTCGGCCCGAATCTGGACGTCGCGAAGAAGCTGCGGACCGGGCTGTTGTCGCCCGGATCCTTAAGGCGTTTCCGCATCATCGCAGGGCGGGAGCGGCACGGACCACTCCCGCCCTGCGCAGCACGGGCGTGTCGCGCTTGCGCTCAGCGCAGCGCTGCCAGCACCGCGTCGGCCAGAGGCTCGCTCGAGGCCGGATTCTGTCCGGTTAGGAGGTTGCCGTCCCGGACGACATAGGGACCCCAGTTCGGGCCCTTTTCGTAGCGCGCGCCAGACTTGCGCAACGTATCGGCGAGCAGCCACGGCGCATTGTCCGCGGTTCCGAGCTCGACCTCCTCCTCATCGCTGAACGAGGTCATCGCCCGCCCGGCAAAGAGCCATTCGCCGTTCGGGCCGCGCGCCGCGAGCAGGGCAGCCTGGCCGTGGCAGACCGGCGCGATCAGGATGCCGGCGCGGTCAGCCTCGGCGAGGATGCGCCCCATGTCCTTGTCCTTGTACAGATCCTCGACCGGGCCGTGCCCGCCGGGGATCACGATGGCGTCGTACCGGCGCCCGTCAATGTCGGCGAGCACCAGCGGATGGGTCAGCCGCCCGGCGATCGAATCGAGATAGCGGCTGAAATGATCGACATTTTCCTGGCCGACAACGGCCGGGTTCATGCTGTGGGGATCGATCTTCGGGGCAATGCCGCCGGGGGTGGCGATATCGACCGAGCACCCCTTGGCGATGAACTTTTCGTCCATGACGACGAACTCCTCGGCCCAGACGCCGCTCTGATATTTCGAGCCGTCGGCGCGAGTCCAGGTGTCGGCAGCGGACAATACGATGAGGATATTGGTCATTGCAGGTCTCCTTTTTCAAAAATGCAGCCGCTTGGAGCCTGGCTCCTTCCGGCCGTTCCAAACCGAGGTCGCCGCACGTCCCGCCCAGGGCGAAGGCGCTCCTTCGCGGACGCACGCTCGCCTCTACGGGGAAGCATATCCCGTACCTGGAAAGCAGGTCGGCCCACGAGCGCCTGTCATAAGCTGGAGGCAGGTCGGTTCTCTCTACACGGTGGAAATAGGGCGCGCACCAAGCCGCGACAAAGACTTTGCATGTCCGGCTGCCATGCCTGTAAAGCATCGCTCATGGAGCTGCGCCATCTTCGCTACTTCGTCGCCGTGGCGGAAACCGGGAGCCTTACCGAGGCAGCGACCAACCGGCTTCACACATCCCAGCCGTCGCTCAGCCGCCAGCTGCGGGATCTCGAGGTGGAGGTCGGCGCCGAATTGCTCGTGCGCGGTCCGCGCGGCGTTACGCTCACGCCAGCCGGGCGCGCCTTTCTCGACCATGCCCGGCTCACGCTGCTCCAGGCCGGCGAGGCCGTCGCCGCTGCACGGCGCGCGGCGCGGCCTGTCAAGGCGAGCTTTGCCGTCGGCTTCCTGACGGGGCAGGAGGTGGAGTGGCTGCGGCACGTTACCCATCTGCTGCGCGACGAGCTCCGGGCGATCGACTTCCGGGTGACCAGCGACTTCTCCCCCGCGATCGGCGCGGCCGTGCAGCGCGGCGAGATCGACCTCGGCTTCTCGCGGATCGAACCTCAGCCGAACGTGACCTACCGGATCATCGCGCACGAGCCGATCGTCGTCATCCTGCCGCGCGAGCATCCGCTCGCCGCGCGCCGCGAGATCGACCCCGGCGAGATCGATCCGCAGTCGTTCATCGGCTATGGCGACACGCCGCACGTCCTGCGGGCGATCGTCGACCGCTATTTCCGCGAGCGCGGCCTTGCGATGGCGCCGACCCATTTTCTCGACAGCTATGCGACCGGCATCTCGCTGGTCGCGTCCACCAAGGGCGTCACCTTGCTGCCCGCCTATGTGAAGGCGCTGCTCCCCGCCTCGCTGGTCAGCCGCCCGCTCGCCGGCAACGCGCCCGTGATCGAGGTCGCGGCCGGATACCGCGCGGACAATCCGTCACCGATCCTTGCGGTTTTTCTTCGCAACATCGATGGTCTTGTTGCGGCGCAAGCCGCGGAGGCCGCCAACGGGGATTTGGAGATGTCTGCGCGATAGGCCAGCCCGCGTCGGAAACGCGAGCCTCCCGACATCCGGATTACGGCTGACCGCACGCAGCGGCTCCTGATGACCCCGATCACTACCACGCCGTTGACACCGAAATCGTCCCCGTCGTCACGCGGGCGTAATATCTCTGCCGCACCGGGCATTGCGAGCCGGATGGGGGAAGCAACCACCCTGGAAGATGGCACGTCGCCGATCGCTGTCGTCGCAAGGCGCACTGCATCGTCGCGGGTTTGGGGTGCGGGGCGGCACGGCGCCGGATCCAACAGCAATGCCCGCCCGGCTCGGGGAGGCAAAGGAGCACAGAGGCCGTCAGGTCGCTGAAGCTCCGCACGCAGAGTTACCAGAGGTGCCGCAATCCCGATCTCTCCCGAGATCGGGAGGCGCAGGCGCTCGCCACGAAGAAACACGCACCGGGATGTCCGGGCATTCCGAAAAGGGGTCACGCATGCACGGCAAATTCAGCGCTTCGAAGTTCACGACGCATCTTCTTGTGGGAGCGGCCAGCGCCGCCCTGGCGGTCGTGCCGGCCGCGGCGCAGACCGAGCCGCCTGTCGAGGCCGACGCCAGCGAGACCGGTGAGGACATCGTCGTCTCCGGCTACCGCCGCAGCCTGGAAGAAGCGATCGACATCAAGCGCACCACGATCGGCTTTTCCGACTCGATCGTCGCAACCGACATCGCCGATTTTCCGGAGCAGAATCTGTCCGAGGCGCTCCAGCGCGTGCCCGGCGTGACGATCGAGCGCGAAAGGGGCCTTGGCACCCGCGTGAACGTCCGCGGCCTGCCGAGCGAGTTCACCTTCGTTTCGATCAACAAGCTGGCGACCGCCTCGGGCTCGGGCGGCCGCGACGTCGAGTTCGACATCTTCGCCTCCGAGCTGATCCAGTCGGTGACCGTGCAGAAGTCCCCGACGGCGGCCGACGAGGAAGGCGGCATCGCCGGATCGGTTTCGATCCGCACCGCGCGGCCGTTCGACAATCCGGGCCTGCGCCTCGTCGGCAGCGTCGAGGGCGCGTACAATTCGATCTCCGAGAAGATCGACCCGAACTTCTCGTTCCTGGCCAGCAAGACGTTTGGCGATTTCGGCGTGCTGGTCTCAGTCGCCAAGCAGCAGCGCACCAACCGCACCGATTCCAATTCGGGCATCAACTTCCGTCCGATCGCGCGCTGGACCGATCGCGCGGGCAGCGTCTATCGCAACCAGGCGATCGCCGTGCTCCAGCGCGACGCCGGCATCACGTTCACCGATGCCGACAAGAACAAGATCGTTTTCCTCGATAAGGTCGGCGATCGGGTCTATCAGAATGATCAGGATCGGCTCGGCCTGTCGGGCTCGATCCAATACAAGCCGAGCGACAGTTTCAGCCTCGCCTTCGACGCCTTTGTCGGTTCGTACGACACGGTCGAGGACGAATATGATGCCGCTGGCTATTCGGCATCAAGCAACTCGACGCTGGAAACGATCCACGAATTCGACAAGACCACCCTGGCGAGCGCCGGCATCGTCGTGCTGCGCGACGTTTCCTACACCAACACCCAGCATGAATTCCTGAGCAAGGAATATATCAACGAGACCGATTATCGTCAGTTCGGGGGCGAGCTGAACTGGGAGACCGGCGGCTGGAGGATCAATGCGCTGGGCGGCTATTCCGGGGCCAGGAAGACACTCGATTATGCCAATCTCAAGCACGTAGCCTATGCACCATCTCGAACACGCTACACCGAGACTGGCGGCGAGACGATCCCGAGCGCCAATCCGCGCACGATCGACATGTACAATGCGCCGAATTCCTATCTGTTCGAAGCCTATGAGACGACGCGCGAGCAGATCAAGGACGACAAATACGCGGCCCAGCTCGACCTGAGCCGGAAGTTCGATTCATCGGTGCTCTCGAGCATCAATGTCGGCGGCCGCTACACCAACAAGACCAATGAGCGCGAATATGGCGAGGAGAAGATCCAGGGCCCGACGCGCGGCAGCACGGCCTATGTCAACAAGCGCACCCTCGCGGACAGCCCGCTGACCAACGTGACCGACATCGTCGGTGGCAAGGACTATCAGGTGCGCGACCTCGCCTGGTCGCAAGTCTCCAACGCATATGCCCGCGACTTCTTCCGCCCCAAGGGGTTCGTGACGCCGTTCAACGATGCCAATTACTACAAGGTCAGGGAAGAGACGCTGGCCGCCTATGCGATGGCGGATTTCGAATTCGACATCGCGGTACCGGTCTTCGTGAACCTGGGTGCCCGGTACGTGCGCACCGATATCCACTCGGAGGGCTTCCACCAGATCCAGAACCCGAACGGCACGACGGGCCTTACCCCCGCGCCGATCGCGAGCGAGGGACACTACGAGAAGTTCCTGCCGGCGTTCAACGCGCATGCCGAGGTGACCGACAGCCTGTTCCTGCGCGCTGCCGCATCGCAGACGCTGATCCGCCCGGCGCTGACCGATCTCGCCTACAAGCGCACCGCGAGCTACAGCAGCTTCCGGTACACCGACGGCAATCCGGGCCTGAAGCCGACCTATGCCGATCAGTGGGAAGTCGGCGTCGAGAAATATCTCGGCCGTGGCGGCATATTGGCTGCGTCCTATTTCTGGAAGAAGATCAAGGGCGTGGTGCAGAGCCGGCTGACCGGCGAGGTGCCCAACGTGACGGTGTACAACGCCAACGGCACGGTCAACGGCGTGTATGATTTCGACGTCTATCAGCCGGTCAATGCCGAAGGCTCGTACAAGGTCAGCGGCGTCGAGCTCAACGCCGTGATCCCGTTCGCGATGGTCGCCGACTGGCTGGATGGTTTCGGCATCAACGCAAACGCTACCTTCCTCGACAGCTCGCTGACCGGCCAATCGGATCTCAACATTCCGACCTCGCCGATCGGCCTGTCCGACAACACCTACAACGCCACCCTGTTCTACGATAAGGGCCCGCTCTCGCTGCGCGTCTCGTACAACCGCAAGGGCGCCTATGTGGAGCGGATCGAGCGGAACATGTATCCGGTCTATCGCGATGCCTATGGCCAGTTCGACGTTGCGGCCAGCTATCAGGTCACAAGCAACTTCCGCGTCGAGCTCCAGGGCATCAACGTGGGGAATGCGAAGACTACGGGCTACACGATCGATCCGTCCTTCCCAGCGGTGTACGAATCCTCCGGAAGCCGCATCAGCCTTGGTGTCCGCGCGCAGTTCTGATGCCTCGGACCGGCGTGCGCCTGCGGCACGCCGGTCCCGACATACTGGATCAGCCCCGTCCGCTGACCTCTCCTGGAGTGCCGCCAATGATCTCGCGTATCGCCCTTGCCGCCATGCTTGTCCTCTCAGCCGGGCCCGCCTTCGCCCAGCAGGCCGCGCCCGATCTGGCGCGCGGCGCACGCGGCGATGTGCGCGAACCCGGTGGGGCGCGGCGGCTCGCCGGAGACATGCGCGAAAGCTATCGCAAGCTCGGCGCGAACAGCCGGGTACGCAACGTCATCCTGCTCATCGGCGATGGCATGGGCGATTCCGAGATCACCGTCGCGCGCAACTATGCCGAAGGGGCCGGCGGCTATTTCAAGGGCATCGATGCGCTGCCCTTCACCGGCCAGTACACGCATTATTCGCTCGACCGCGAAACCGGCAAACCCAATTACGTGACGGACAGCGCGGCGTCCGCAACGGCATGGGCTTCGGGGGTCAAGAGCTATAACGGCGCGATCGGCGTCGATCTTGGCGGCAAGCCGCACCGGACGTTGATCGAGCTGGCCCGAAAGGCGGGGCTCGGCACCGGCAACGTGTCGACCGCCGAGATCCAGGATGCGACACCGGCCGCGCAGATGGCCCATGTCGCCTTTCGCAACTGCTACGCTCCTGTCGCGACCAGCAAGACCTGCCCGCTGAACGCGATCGAGAATGGCGGCGCCGGATCGATCACCGAGCAATTGCTGGATACGCGCGCCGACCTGGTGCTCGGCGGGGGCGCGGCGAGCTTCGTCGAGACGGCAAAGGCAGGCAAGTGGCAGGGCATGACGCTGTTCGAGCAGTCGCAGGCGCGCGGCTATCGCATCGTGCGCGATGCCGCCGAGCTCGAGGCCGTGCGCCGCGCCGATGACAGGCAGCCGCTGATCGGCCTGTTCGCCGAAGGCAATATGCCGATACGCTGGAGCGGGCCGCGCGCGAGCCACCACGGCAATATCGACAAGCCCGCCATCACCTGTCAGCCCAATGCCGAGCGCACCGCGGCCACGCCGACGCTGGCGGCGATGACCCGCAAGGCGATCGCGTTGCTGAAGGACAGGAAGGGCTTCTTCCTCCAGGTCGAAGGCGCTTCGATCGACAAGCAGGATCACGCCGCCAATCCATGCGGCCAGATCGGCGAGACGGTGGATCTCGACGAGGCGGTCCAGGTCGCGCTGGAATTCGCCAGGGCGGACGGTCACACGCTGGTGATCGTCACGGCGGATCACGCGCATAGCAGCCAGATCGTCGGCAACGGTACCCGCGCACCGGGCCTTACCGCCGCGCTGAACACACGCGAAGGCGGCGTGATGACGGTGAGCTATGGCACCGCGGAGGAAGGATCGCAGGCCCATACCGGGACGCAACTGCGCATCGCCGCTTATGGCCCGCATGCGGTCAATGTCAGCGGCCTGCTCGACCAGACCGACCTTCATTACATCGTCCGGGATGCCCTCAAACTCGATTGAGCGGCGTCTCACCGATCGATAAAGGCGGCCAGTTCATCCGGTTCTCCGGTCGGAAAGGCGGATTTGAGGTAATCGAGGAATGCCGATACGCGGGCGCTGAGCAGGCGGCGCGAGGGGTAGAGCGCCCATAGGGCGGTGTCGGGCGCGTCGATATCGCCCCAATGCGCCAGCCGCCCAGCGGCCAGATCGCGGCTGACCAGCGACACGGGGAGGCGGGCGGTGCCGGCGCCGTCCCGGACGGCGTCGCGGATCATGATCATCGAGGACAGGCTGAGTACCGGTTCGACGGCGAGGCGTGTCGTGCCATCCGGGGTCTTCACCTGCCAGGTCTCGCCCTGCCCGAGCGATCCGCGCACGACGACACGCGCCGCCACGCCGGCCGCCGGCCGGGCGAGGGCAGGGCTTGCCACCACCACCAGACGATCGCGCAGGAAGGCGCGGCCGACAAGGCTCTCGTCCGGATCCGGATTGACGCGGATCACGAGATCATAGCCTTCTTCGACGATGTCGACGGGGCGGTCCTCCGTCGTTACCTCAAGCCGGACATCCGGGAACCGGGCGGCGAACCCGGCGGCGAGCTTTCCCATCGCGATCTGCGAGAACAGCAGGGGCGCGCTGATCCGCAATCGCCCGCGAGGTACATGCCCGCCCGACGCGATGGCGGCCGCCGTCTCGTCGAGCTCGGTAAGCAGCGCGCCGGTGCGCTGATGGAGCGCGCGTCCTTCCTCGGTCAGCTTGAGCAGGCGCGCGCCGCGCTCGAACAGCCGCAGGTTCAGGCTGGCCTCAAGTTCCGCAACGCGGCGGGACAAAGTGGCTTTGGGGCGACCGGCGGCGCGCGCGGCGCGGCCGAAGCCGCCATGCCGGGCGACGAGATTGAAATCGGCGAGAGCGAGCAGGTCCATACGTTCCACCTGTGAGACGGTATGTCCAGATATAGCGTCTACTGGCTCGAATATGGATCACTAATTTGGGGATGCCAATTCGGGCATCAACCAGGAGTTATCCAATGACCATTCTCGTTACCGGCGCCACCGGCAGGATCGGCCGCCATGTCGTCGACCAACTCGTCCAGCGCGGCGCCGATGTGCGGGCGCTTGTCCGCGATCCGGCAAAGGCCGAGCTTCCGGCGGGCGTCGATATCGTCCAGGGCGATCTGTTCGACATCGATGCGCTGCGCGGTGCGTTGTCGGGTGTCTCGACTCTGTTCCTGCTCAACGCAGTGGCGGCCGACGAATTCACCCAGGCGCTCATCGCGCTGAACCTCGCCCGCGAAGCCGGGATCGAGCGTATCGTCTATCTCTCGGTGATCCACAGCGACCTGTATGTGAACGTGCCGCATTTCGCGGTAAAACACGCCGTCGAGCGCATGATCGAGCAGATGGGTCTCAACGCGACGATCCTGCGCCCGGCCTATTTCATCCAGAACGACCTCACCATCGCCGACGTGGTGACCGGCCATGGCGTGTATCCGATGCCGATCGGCGGCAAGGGGCTCGCCATGATCGACGCGCGCGATGTGGGCGAGATCGCGGCGATCGAGCTCCTCCGCCGGGAGCGGGGCGCGACGCCGCTGCCGCTCGACCGGATCGCGCTGGTCGGCCCCGATACGCTGACCGGTGCTGATGTGGCGGCGATCTGGACTGAGGCGCTGGGGCGCCCGATTACCTATCCGGGCGACGATACCGCCGGGTTCGAGCAGACTCTGCGCCAGTTCTCGCCGGCCTGGATGGCGTTCGACATGCGGCTGATGGCGGAGCGCTTCCAGAGCGAGGGCATGATCCCCGAAGCGGGCGACGTCGATCGCCTCACCGCAATGCTGGGACGCCCGTTGCGCTCCTATCGCGCCTTCGCCGCCGACTTCGCGGCCTGATCCAACCGACACCGAGGAGAATTGCCATGATCTATTCGACTGCCAGCGTCCCGGTGAACCCGGCGGGCGAAACCCCGCTGACCCGTGCGCAGGCCTGGGCCGGCCTGGAGCTGAAGGCACGTGATGCCCGGCTGTTCCTCCCGCCCGGCCTGTGCACGCGGTGCGAGGTCGTGGAAGAAAGCAAAACGCATTTCGTGCGCGAAGCCACGATCGGCGGGGCGGACCTGCGCGAGATCATCACGCTCGAGCCCGAACGCAAGGTGACCTTCTTTCAGGCGACCGGCCCGCGCGAAGGCGCGATCGTCAACGAACTGTACGAGGATGATGCAGGCGCGCTTCAGCTGCGGTTCTATTGCTATCTCGGCCTGCGCGGCAAGACGCCGGACGGTCCGGAGGAGCAGGCGGAGCAGGCGCAGTTCGACAGTGACCAGGGGTATAAGGCCGCCCTGCTGTCGACGCTGAAGCGCACGCGGGAGATGCTGACAGAGGGCAGGCTCTGAGGGCTATCGCCGGGCCCGGCGGCGAGACTGCGACGCAGCGGCCTCGCCGTCGGGCGGGCTTCCACGGTTCCGAGACCGCCGTAACCAATCCGTTTTCAGCCTCTGGCGAAATGCTGCCGCTCACCATAAGTCAGGGCCTTGTGTCCACAAGGCGAGACGGAATGTTCGTACCGATTACCGACGACGACGTGCCGTCCGTCGTCAAGCTGATGAACCGGGCGTATCGCGGCTCTGGCGCGGCGGCTGGCTGGACCTCGGAGGCGGATTTTCTTTCGGGCGACCGGACCAACGGCGATCTGCTCCGGGCCGACCTGATCGCAAAGCCTGAGGCTTGTTTCCTGAAATGGGTGGCGCCTTCGGGTGATATGCTTGGTTGCGTCTATCTGGCGCCCGAGGCCGATGGGACGTGGTATCTCGGATCGCTGGCCGCGGATCCGGAGCAGCAGGGAAGCGGGCTCGGCAGCGAGATGCTTCGCGCCGCCGAACACTGGGTGCGCCATCGGGGCGGGACGCGGGTGCGCATGACCGTCGTCAACGTCCGGGCGCCGCTGATCGCCTGGTATGGCCGTCGCGGGTATCGCCTGACGGGCGCCACCGAGCCCTTTCCGTATGATGACAACCGGTTCGGCACGCCGCTGCGCGACGATCTGTGTTTCGTCGTCCTGGAGAAGGGGCTTGGAGAAGCGGCTGAGCAGCGCTGAACTGAGCTTCAGCGCAGGGCTTCGCGCAGCCGATCCCATAAGGGTTGCTTCGCGGCGAGGCCGACGGTGTGGAGCGGGCTGCTGGAGGGCAAGGGGATCAGCGCGATGCCCGGGGCAGGAGCGAGCTGCTTCGTGCCGTAGCGGAACGAGGTCGTGCCGTTGAAGCCGACGGCGCGGAGCGTGGGAAGGGAACCGACCAGGCCGACGAGATCGTTGCCGACGGGATCGCGGATCGCCGCATCGCTGCTGCCGTCGCGCCGGGCGCTGGCGACGACGTCCCACAGGCCGACATGCGCCGCGAGCAGGGCCGCGAGGCGGGCTTCATAATCGAGCGCGACGAGATCGCGCTCGATCACGCCGGACATGAGCTGCCAGAACTGGTTCTGCGGGTGCGCGTAATAACGCTGCGCGGCGAGCGAGCGGTCTCCGGGGAGGCTGCCGAGCAGGAGCAGCCGGGTCTGCGCATCGACGACGGGCGGGAAGGAGCTTTTGGTGGTCACGATGGCCTGTCTACCGGGCGCGGCGCGGCACTACCATTGCCCGCGGTGCTTCAGATGCCGCCGAGGAAATCCAGCTTGCCGATCGGCACGCCCTTGTGGCGCAGGATGCCGTACGCCGTCGTCATGTGGAAATAGAAGTTCGGCAGGACGAAATTCTGCACATAGGAGCGGCCGGTGAAATCGAAGGTGGCGCGCGGGGTGGTGAGCTTGACCGGTGCGTCCTCCTTGCCGTCGATGGCGTCGCGCGGCACGGCCTCGAGGAAGGCGACCGTCTTCGCGATGCGCTCCTGCAGGGCGGCGAAGGTGGTTTCGTCATCGGCCATGGCGACATTCTCGACGCCGCCGACGCGGACGACGGTGAACTTCGCCGCATCGCTGGCGCGCTGCACCTGGCCGGTGAGCGGCGCCATATCCTCATACAGTCGCGCGGTGAGCAGCTCGGCCGGATCGATGCCCTTCTCGGCGGCAAAGGCCTCGCCCTTGGCGAGGAAGGCCGACATTGCCGAGAAGCCCCGCAGGAAGACGGGAACGGTGAGATCATAGAGCTGTGTGGTCATGCGCGGCCTGTAGCGGGGCGGGTGCAGGGCGTCGATGATTCTTCGGGAATGGCCGTCATCGATCGGGACGGATCTTCTACTTCGGCATGCCACTCAATCCGCTGGCCGTCCGCAGCTCAGCGCCGTTCAGCCGGTACCCATCCAGAAACACCAGATCGACGTGCCGCAGATTGGTTATGTCTTTCGAGACATCGCCGTCGACCAGGATGATGTCGGCATTCTTGCCGGTCGCGATCGATCCGGCGATGCCGTCCATGCCGGTGATCCGCGCCGGAATGATCGTTGCGGTCTGCAATGCCTCGGCATTGGTCAGGCCCGCTTCCTGATAGAGTTCGAGTTCGCGGACCAGCTCGAGGCCATAACCATCGGTGCCTGCCACGATGCGCACACCGGCCTTGTGCAGCCGCCCGACCACATCGACCATCTTGCGGAAGCTCTTGCGGTAATCGTCGCGCGTCAGGCCTTCGGACAGCGGATAGCCCGAAACCTTCCACCCGCGCACCACCGAGGGCGGCGCGACATCGGCGAAGGGCGCATATTCGGGCGAGATCGCGGTGCCGTCCGATGTCATCAGCGGCTCCCACACCGTCAGCGTCGGATCGATCACCGTGCGGCGCTTCGCGAGCTCGGCATAGAACGCCTTCATCTCCGGCGAATCGAGATCGACATCCTTGCCGTAGCGCGCCGGCCCCTCCAGCCGGGCCGCGGTGTTGGCCTTGTCGACCACCGCCTGGGGCATCGCCTGCATCATGATGAAGTTGATGTGCGTGACTTCGTCATAGCCGGCGCGGACCGCATCGAGCGGGCGCATGCCGGCCGGTACATGGCCGTGGACCCACAGGCCGAGCCGGTGCGCCTCGGCGGCGGCAGGCGCGATCCATGCCGGATTCATCGAGGTGTAGAATTTGACGCCCCACATGCCCGCCGCCTTGATCTTGCGGACTGCCTCGATCGCTTCGGCTTCGGACGAGATGGTAAGGGCGCCTTGCGCGGCCAGCGGGTCCTTGCGGTCGATGATCACGGAGATTTTGCCGTCGGGCGCAAGCAGGTCGCCGGTGGCGCGCCGCTTCAGCATGTCCTGCGCCTCCTCGATCAGCGAGCCGGGGCTGCGATAATTGGTCATGCCCGTGGCGAGGTTCTGGAGCAGGTTCCAGTCGCCGCCGACATGCTGATGCGCGTCCCACAGGCCCGGCAGGAGAGTCTTGCCGCGGCCATCGACCGTGGTTGCGCCCGCCGGCGCCCTGATCGAGCCGGCAGCGCCGACCGCGGCGACCTTGCCGTCGGCGATCAGCACGGCGCGGTTGGGCAGGTATGTGCCTGCGACTGAATCGAACAGCAGGACATTGTCGATCAGGGTCGGCGTATGGTTGCCAGCGCTCAGGAAGCGATGCGCGATATCGCGCACCATCTCGGCAGTGGCCTTTTCCTGGATATCCTTGAGCTTCGGCCCCGCCGCCTCGAAACCCTCGGGCAGCAGCGAGATGCCGCCGGCATTGCCGAAAAAGCGATCATTCTGATCGAGCCACACCGGCGACGGCGAGAAGCCATAGCCGGTGATGAAGGCGAGCTTGACCGTCTTTGCACCGCCGGGACCGTCGATCTGGAAAGACTTGCCGATGGCGATGCTGGCATGGCCGGTGGGGAGCAGATCGATACCGGTCGGGCCCGCCGCGACCAGCGCCTCGATATCCTTCTCGCTCGCCAGCCATGGGCCGCCATAGCTGTTGTAGCGCTTGCCGGCGGCCGGTGCGGAACCGGAATCGACCGAGGTCTTCCAATGGCCGACGCCACTGGCGTCAACGCTGAAATCCTCATCCGCGCCGCCTACATCCGTGACGCCGCGGATCGCGATCGCCGTCGCGCGCTGCCGGGCGTCGAGCGTCGTCACCTGGTCGGTCTCGGTCACCCAGCCGCGCAGCGACATCGACATGCGATAGGCGACGCGCCCGTCCGGCAGCGTCCATGACCAGACATCGCCGTGTTTTCCGGCGGTCGAGCTGATCGTGTAATGGCGCGCGCCGGCTGGCGCGGTCATCAATTCCGCCTTGGGCGTCTGCGCCAGGACGGCGGTCGGCGCGGTGGCGGTGAGCAGGGCAGCAAGAATCAGTCGGCGCATGCAGGAACCCCTTCGACGATCGCCCACACTCGCAAGGTGGCCGCTCGCGCGCAACGATCAATCTGTCGCGCGGTCTCGCTTCACCCAGCCGGCCATCGCCGCCCCACCGCTACGGCTGCCCCGTCGCGTCCCCGCCCAGCGCCTTGACCAGTGCGATGCTGGCGCGGGCGCGCTGGGTCTGGACGGTGAGGAGCGCGCGTTTGGCGTCGAGCGCGTCGGTCTGGGCCGTCACCACCTCCAGATAGTCCGAAGCGCCTTCGCGGTATCGGGTCAGGGCAAGATCGCTGGTGCGTTCGGCGGCGGTCGCGGCGTCGCGCTGGTCGACGGCCTGGACGCCGAGATAGCGGTTGGCCGCGATCGCATCTTCGACCTGGCGGAAGGCGGCGAGCACGGTATCGCGGTAACCGGCGGCGAGCTCGTCATATTGTGCGCGCGAGAGGCTGACCTGCGCGCGGCGCCGGCCGCCATCGAACAGGGTGAGCACGCTAGAGAGCGGACCGAGGCCCCAGAAGCTGCTTGCGGTGCTGAACAGATCACCGCGGGTCGCCTCGAAGCCGCCGCTCAGACCGAGGGTCAGCGCCGGGAAGAAGGCAGCGCGGGCCACGCCGATGCGGGCATTGGCGGCGAACATGCGGCGTTCCGCCGCGGCCACGTCGGGCCGGCGCTGCAGCAGTTCGGAGGGGGCGCCGGCGGGGACGGGCGGCGCCTCGAGCGGGCTGCCCTTTGCGGGGACCGAGAAATCCGACGCGACCGCGCCGACCAAAGCGGCAAGCTCATTCTCTGTCGCGGCGCGCTGATTGGCGATCGCCGACATCTGGGCGCGGGCATTGCCGAGCACGGTCCTGGCGCGATTGACGTCGATGCCCGAGGCGATGCCGCCGTCATGACGTCTTACCGTCAGATCATAGGCCCGGGCAAAGGCTTCGCTCGACTGGCGCAGCAATGCTGCCTCGGCATCAAGCCCACGGATCCGGGCATAGCCGTCAGCGACGGCCGCCTGAAGGCTGAGGCGGGCCGAGGCGAGATCGGATGCGCTGGCGGCGGCGTCGGCGCGGGCCGCCGCGACGGTGGCGCGGACCCGGCCCCAGAGATCGATCTCGTAATCGAGCGAGCCGCCGATCGCGACATCATTGTAGGTGGAGGCCGAGCTGCTGCCAGGACGGTTCGCCGACTGGCGCTGGCGGCTCGCATCACCGACGAGATCGCCCTGGGGGAGGAGAGCGGTGGAATCGATCCGCGCGGCGGCGCGCGCCTGATCGTAGCGGGCGAGTGCGGCGGCGAGCGTCGGGCTGGCGCGATCGGCGCGGCTTTCGAGATCGTCGAGCACCGGATCGTCGAACGCCCGCCACCAGGCACCGCGAGCCGCGGCGTCGGCCGGGGCGGCCGCCGTCCAGCCGGCCATTTCCTTATAGTCCTGCGGCGCGGGTGTCTCCGGCGGGTGATAGGCCGGCGTCATGGTGCAGCCCGACAGCAGGAGCGCCGCGAGCGCGGCGGCGCGGGACTTAGCGCGCACCGGCCGCGCCCTTTCCAGCGCTGGGCGCCTGGACCTTCACGTGATCGCCGCTGCGCACGGCGTCGGGCGGGGAATCGATCACGCGGTCGCGCGGCGAGAGGCCGCCCGAGATCTGAACGGTGCTGCCTTCGTCGCGTGCGATCGTCACCGGCTTCACGGTGACCCGGCCATCGCCCCCGACCACCGCGACGCTTGGGCCGCTGCTGCCGTAGAGGATGGTGCTGCCCGGCAGGGTAAGACCGGCGGCGCCGCGATCGCCGAGGTTGAAGCTGACCCGCGCGAACGCGCCCGGCTTCAGCGCGCGATCGGCATTGTCGGCCTGGAGCTCGACCAGCACCGCGCCCGACTGCGCATCGACCGCGCCGGCACTGCGCGTCATCGTCGCGGCGAACGCGCGGCCGGGATATTCGGGCAGGGCGAGCGTTGCGGTCATGCCGGGGTGCAGCGCGGCCGAATAGGCCTGGGGCACGCGGACATAGATGCGCATGCGGTGGACGTCCGATACGGTGAACAGCGGCTGGGCGGCGGCGTTGCCGGCGACGACGAGCGCGCCGATCTGGGCCGAGCGGCTGGTGACGACGCCGTCGAACGGGGCCGCGAGGCGCGAAAAGCCCTGCAGCGCGCGCAGCCGCTTCACATTGGCGAGCGCGGCATTGGCGAGCGCGGTGCGGGCGGCGAGATCGCCGGCCTTCTCGTCAGCCTCCTGGCGCGAGACGGCGTCCTGCGAGAGCAGGGCGCGCCAGCGGGTCGCGGTGGTGCCCGCGAGCTGCTGGTTGGCGACGGCGGTCTGGTAATCGGCCTGGGCCTGGGCGAGTTGCTGATCGACCTCGGGCGCATCGAGGATGGCGAGCGTCTGGCCGGTCCGTACCGAATCGCCGATATCGGCGAGCCAGCGGCGGACATAGCCGTTGGTGCGCGCGTTGATGGCGGCGCTGCTATAGGCCTGGACGTTGCCCGGCAGCTCGAGCGCGCCGCCGCTATCGGCGCCCTGCGGGGAGACCACCGCGACCGTCGCCACTGCGGCATCGGCGGCGGTAGAGCGGAGCTCATTGGTCGCGCCGATGCGGGTCATCGTGCCGATCCCGACGATGGCGATGGCGACGACGGCAGCGCCGATCCCGACGCGCTTCAGCGTGCGGCTGCTCGGGCCGGCATCTTCCGGGGCGGGGTGGTGAATCTGATCAGGCATGGCTGGGCTTGAATTCCCTTGCGGTCGCCGCGCCGCGCCGGCGGTGGACGAAGGCGAAAACGGTTGGCACGAAGAAGAGCGTGGCGATGGTGGCGCAGATCAGGCCGCCGATCACGGCGCGGCCGAGCGGGGCGTTCTGCTCGCCGCCTTCACCGAGGCCGAGCGCCATCGGCGCCATGCCGATGATCATGGCGAGCGCCGTCATCAGGACCGGGCGGAAACGGACCCGGCCAGCCTCGAGCGCCGCCGCGGTCGCATCGCCGAGCACCGCCAGCTGCTCGCGCGCGAAGCTGACGACGAGGATCGAATTGGCGGTGGCGACGCCCATGCACATGATCGCCCCGGTCAGCGCCGGCACCGACAGGGTCGTGCCGGTGGTGAACAGCATCCACACGATGCCGGCGAGCGCTGCGGGCAGCGCGGTGATGATGACGAAGGGATCGACCCAGCTCTGGAAGTTGACGACGATCAACAGGTAGATGAGCACGATCGCGCCGGCGAGACCGAAGCCAAGGCCCGAAAAGGCAGTGTTCATGGTGGCGTACTGGCCCCGGATCGTGACGAGCGTGCCCTTGGGCAGATCGGGTTCGAGTGCCTTGATTGCGCGCTGGATATCGCCCGCGACCGCCCCGAGATCGCGGCCCTGCGCGGTGGCGTAGAGATCGAGCACCGGCGCGATGTTGTAGTGCGAAACGACCGGCACGGTGCTCGACCGCGTGATCGTGGCGAGGCCGCCGAGCGGCTGCACGCCGTTGGCGCCGGCGCCCGAGACCGGCAGGTTCGACAGCTCCCCCATCGTGCCGACGAGATATTCCGGCGCCTGGGCGACGACCGGATAGGACACGCCGTTCTCCGGATTTACAAAGAACACCGGGGCAGTCTGCGAGGTGCCTGCCAGCGAGCTGGCGAGGCTGGTCGTGACGTCCCGCTCGGTCAGCCCATATTGGCCGGCGCGCGAGCGATCGACCGCGACGTCGAGCTGCGGCGCGCGGGCCGGCTGCTGGATGCGCGCATCGACCAGTCCGGGAATCTTCGCGACCCGGGCGAGCAGCTTCTGCGCATAGATGCGGTTCGCCGCGCCGTCCCGGCCGGAGACCTGGATGTCGATCGGCGCGGGCGCGCCGAAATTGAGGATCTGGCTGGTGATGTCGGCGGGCAGGAAGGAGAAGGTCGAACCCGGGAAGCGCGTCGGCAGTTCACGGCGGAGCCCGGCGACGATCTCGTCGGTCGGGCGGTGGCCATGCTTGAGCGCGATCAGGATGTCGCCGTCCTGCGGGCCGAGCGTTCCGCTATTGTTGTACACCGCGTTGATCGAGCTGACCGGCAGCCCGATGTTGTCGGTGATCGAGCCGAGCTCGTCGGCCGGGACGAGCGCGCGTATCTCGCGGCCGATGCGATCGAACTCAGCGGCGGTCTCCTCGATCCGTGCGCCGGCGGGCACGCGGACGTGCATCGCGATCTGGCCTGAATCGACGCTGGGGAAGAAATTGCTGCCGAGCAGGGGCATCAGGCCGAAGGACAGCAGCACGATCGCGAGGAAACCGAGCAGGAACGGCTTGTGCGCACCGAGCGCGCGGTGGAGCAGGCCGACATAATTGCTGCGCACGCGTTCGAACCGTTGTTCGAACCCACGCTGGAAACGGACCAGCGGGTTGCGCGATTCAGCAGAGCCGGCGAGATGCTCGTCCTCGCTGCCGGGCCGATGCGGCTTGAGCAGATACATCGCCATGGTCGGCACCAGCGTGCGCGACAGGACGAACGATGCGATCATCGCGAACACCACCGACAGCGCCATCGGCACGAACAGGAAGCCGGCGACGCCCGGCAGGAAGAACATCGGCACGAACACGATGCAGATGCACAGCAGCGAGACGAACGCCGGCGTGACGATCTGCGCGGCGCCGTCGAGGATCGCCTCGGTCACGCCCTTGCCCTGTTCGAGATGCCAGTTGATGTTCTCGATCGTCACCGTCGCGTCGTCGACCAGGATGCCGACCGCGAGCGCCAGCCCGCCCAGCGTCATCACGTTCAGCGTCTGCCCGAACGCCGCCAGCGCGGCGACCGCCGCCAGGATCGCCAGCGGGATCGACAGGGCGATGATCACCGTCGAGCGCCACGAGCCGAGGAACAGCAGGATCATCAGGGAGGTTAGCGCGGCCGCGATCGCGCCTTCATGGATCACGCCCATCACCGCGGCCTTCACGAACACCGACTGATCGCCGATCGGCAGGATGCGCAGATTGTCCGGCAGGGTCGCGGCGATGCGCGGCAGCGCCTGCTTCACGCCGTCGACGATCGCCAGGGTCGAAGTCGCGCCGTTCTTGAGCACGGTGAGCAGCGCCGACCGGCTGCCCTCGACATGGACGACATTCTGCTGCGGCGCGCTGCCGTCGCGCACATAGGCGACGTCGCGCATATAAATGGTCGCGCCGTTGATCACCTTGACCGGCAGATCGTTGAGCGCGGCGATCGAGCCGGGCGCGTTGTTCAGCCGGACGCTGTACTGAGTCTCGCCGATCTTGACGAAGCCGGCGGGATTGATCTGGTTCTGCGCAGCGATCGCGTTGCCGACGTCCTGCGCGGACAGCCCCTTCGACTGAAGCGCCTGCGGGTTGAGATCGATCTGGACCTGGCGCTGCTTGCCGCCGGAAGGGAAGGGCATGGCGAGCCCGGGGACGGTCACCAGCGCAGGACGGACCTGGTTCTGGCCGATGTCGAACAATTCCTGTTCCGACAGCCCCTTGCCGGACAGGGCCAGCTGAAGGATCGGGACGGTGGAGGCGTTGTAGTTCAGAATGAGCGGCGGATTCACGCCGGGCGGGAACTGGCGCAGCACGGTCTGCGACACGGAGGCGACCTGCGCGGTTGCCGTGCGGATGTCGGCGCCCGGCTGGAAATAGATCTTCACGATCGCGATGCCCTGCATCGACTGGCTCTCGATATGTTCGATATCGTTGACCGTGGTGGTCAGGATCCGCTCGTACGGGCTGACGATGCGGTTCGCCATGTCCTCCGGCGGCAGGCCGGCATATTGCCAGGCGACGGCGATCACCGGGATGCGGATGTTGGGAAAGATGTCCACCGGCATCCGTACCGCCGCGAGCACGCCGACGATCGCGATCACGATCGCCATGACCACGAAGGTTAAGGGGCGGTGCAGCGCAACCCTGACGATACCGATCATCCACGACTCCGGGCGATGCCGCCGGCGCGGGAGCGCCGGGACATGGGAAACTCACCTCTCCAAGGGACATTCTGTTCTAGGGCGAGCGAGTGGCCCGCATCGCATCGCTCATGCGCGCTTGGCCATTTTGCGTCTAATATATAATATGGCTCGATCAATATCTTGTGAGACATGATCGATGGACTTGCGGCACCTGCGTTATTTCCTGTGCGTGGCGGAAGAGATGCATTTCGGGCGGGCCGCCGTCAGGCTCGGCATTTCGCAGCCGCCGCTCAGCCAGCAGATCCGCGCGCTGGAGCAGGAACTGGGGGTGCGCTTGTTCGAGCGCACCAGCCGGCGCGTGCGGCTGAGCGAGGCGGGGCGCCTGTTCGAGCCGGAGGCGCGGCAGACGCTGATCCAGGCGGAGCGCGCGGTACAGACCGCGCGGCAGGCGCAGCGCGGCGAGATCGGCCAGCTCGGCCTGGGCTTCACCACGTCCGGCCCGTTCGTCCCGCAGATCGCCGGTGCGCTGTACCGTTTCCGCCAGCGCTTTCCGGATGTCGCGCTCACCCTGCGCGAGCTCGGGCGAGAGGAGCAGATTGAGGGGCTGCGCAGCCGGCAGCTCGATATCGGCATCATCCGCGGCTATGTGCCGCCGGTCCTGCCCGACGGCATGGCGGCGCACCGCCTGCTGACCGAGGACATGGTGCTGACGCTCCGCTCGGACCATCCGCTCGCGGTGCGCGAGGCCGATCCGAGCATCGCCGATCTCGCGGGCGAGGCACTGGTGCTGTACGGCGCGCCGAGCGGCACCGACTTCAACGTCCATCTCTTTGCCGTGTGCGAGGAAGCCGGCTTCGTCCCCAATATCGCCTATGAGGCGCCCAGCCTCTCGACTCTGCTCGGGCTGGTGGCCGCCGGTTTCGGGCCGACGATCATCGCCCGTTCGATGGCGCGGCTGCACGTCGACAATCTGGTCAACCGCGCGTTCGACGTGCCGCTGACCAGTTCGTTATGGTTGGTGCACAATC
The DNA here is from genome assembly GCF_036663735.1 of Parasphingomonas zepuensis. NCBI lineage: Bacteria > Pseudomonadati > Pseudomonadota > Alphaproteobacteria > Sphingomonadales > Sphingomonadaceae > Parasphingomonas > Parasphingomonas zepuensis. The sequence goes on from NZ_JAXOJO010000002.1 coordinate 464,636, forward strand.
AGGAACTGTCGCCGATCGGAAAGACGTTCAGGGCGACCGTGTTCGGCGAAGAGGGATGTTGCACGCTGGGCGACGCGTGATCGGTCCTCCGACGCTGATCAAGCCGGCGTCGGGCCTCCCACCAGCAGGATATGCGCCGCCCGGTCGATGAAGGCAGGGTCCGCCCCGCAGAAATGCTCGAGCCGGGCGAGGCCGGCCTCGAGCGCGGGATCGTCGGTATCCGGGTTCCAGTCGAGTTCGGGCCGGAACCGGCTGTGGAACAGATCGATGCCGATCAGCTCGCGCACCGTGCAATGCGGCGCGAACAGGGCGCTGACCTCAGTCGCGCGAAACAGGTGAAGGCCGAATTCGATATGCCGGCCATCGACCAGATCGATCTCCAGCCGGTCATGGTCGTGATCCTGGTGGAAGCGCCGCGCCTGTTCGATCCCTGCGATAAAGATCGAGGGCAGGCTGCCAGTGGTGCGGACGGTGGCGATCAGCGCGCCGTCGGTCGAGTGCGCGAGCGCGCGGGACACCGCCGGAAGGGTCGCCGGCGCGACATGGTTGAGCACGCCGTACAGACACAGAGCGAGATCGCAGGCGTGGGGGCCCTCGCGTTCAAGTTCTTCGAGGATGTCGCCGACGTCGAAGGTGAGGCCAACACGTGGATCGGCCAGGCTCGCAGCAGCATCGCGGGCGAGGGCGATCATTGCCGGCGAGATGTCGATCCCGCGGCCCTCGATCGCGGTGAAGCCGAGATCGCGTGCGCGGGCGGCGGCGCGCAACAGCCAGGTGCCCGGGCCGCAACCGAGATCGAGGATCCGGATCGCGTGACGACCCTGCGCGCGCAGATCGATCAGCGCGGCGTCGATCCGCGCCCAGACCTCGCGGTCGGCAAAGCCGTAGCGACCGGAAAAGGCGAAGGCGGCGGAGGCGTCTCCATCGGCATAGTCGCGGTAATCGGCGCCGGCATTGTCATAGGCCCGGGCAACCTCCGTGCCGGAGCGTGACAGCGGCGGGACTTCGTCGTCCTGGGCAAAGGGTATCTGGCGGGTGGCCATCATAAGCTCCTGTAAAGAGAAATCAGGGTACGCGATTCAGCGAAAGGGATCCCTGAATCCGAGCGTGGTGTCGGGTGGCGGCGTCTTCGTCCGATCGGCATCGATCCGCGGTCGCTGGCCGATGCGGCAGAGAAGCGACAAGGCGATCAGGACGACGCCGATGAGGGTTATCACCAGGACGCCGGTGAGATCCGGGTTCATCATCGCCGGTCACCGTCAGGCGGCGAGGGTGGAGGTGAGCGCGGCGTTCGCCAACTCGATCCGGGCGCCGGGAAAGGCGTGGCGTTCGAGATGCGCGAAATGCAGCGCCGCCTCACGCGAGACGAAGATACCTTCGAGCAGGCCGCGACTTTCCTGGACCATCCAGCGCCCGCGGCCATCCTGGCCGACACGCAGGACAGGGGGCGTCGCGCCGGAGGCGGGACCGGTTTGCATGGGGATGCTCCTGCGCCGGCACTGAAGCCGCCGGCGGTGGCGCGGCGCGCGATCGCGTCGTGGCGATCAGATAGGCGCTGGGCGCATTAAGGTTCGAGAGCGAGCTGGCGGCCGCGGCGTTAGAAAGGCGTATAGCCCGGCCGCATGCCGCAATCGTCGGGGGATATACGCGGCGCGGTCAAACGCCTATCGCTATCGTCCGGCGTACGAGCGCCGTTGGCGCGGGGCCTGAGAGAGGGGCTGCCGCGCCGGTCGGGCGAGTGGTTATGTGGCGAATCTATGCGTGCATCGCGACCGAGCACGATCCTGCGATGATCGTGGTCGTTCTGCTGCTCTGCTTCTTCAGCTCGATCATCTCGCTGACCATCGTGCGCCGCGCGCTGGCCGCCGGTCCGGCGCGGCGACGCGGGCTGGTGCTCGGCGGGTGCCTGACCGGCGCATCGATCTGGAGCACGCATTTCGCCGCGATGCTTGCGTATGACCCGGGCATAGAAGTGCGGTACGACGCTCTGGCCGCGATGGCTTCGCTCGTGCTCGCCTGCCTGGTCGCGGCCGCCGGCTGGCTGATGCTCGATGCACCGGGCCGGCGGCGCGGTGCACTGGCCGGGGGCGTCGTCGGCATCGCCCTGATGATCGCGCATTTCCTCGACATGAGCGCGCTGCGGGTCGGTGGGCTCGTCCGCTACGACCCCGACCTGATCCTGCTCGCCATCGCGGTCGGCATGCCGCTGTGCATCCTGGCGGGGACACTGCTGCAGCGCGAGGAGCGAACCGGTATTCCGCTGCTCGCCGGACTGTGTCTCGGCTGCGGCGTGCTGGTGCTGCATTTCGTGGCGATGGCGGCCGTCACCATCATTCCGGGACCGGTGCTGATGGCGAGCAGGCTCGACCTTGGGCTGAACGGGCTTACCGCTATGGTCATCGCTGCCTCGGCAGTGATCCTCGTCGCGGCGTTCGGCCTCGCCTATCACGACCAGGATCTCGCCCGCGCGACCGCCGAGGATCGCGCGCGGCTCCACCAGAGCGAGGAGAATTACCGCTATTCGATCGAGCTCAATCCCCAGATTCCGTGGACTGCCGATCCGCAGGGCCGGTTGATCGAAATCGGCCCGCGCTGGAGCGAGTTTTCGGGCCAGCCGACGGAGGAGGCGCTGAGCGCGGGCTTGCGGGCCTATGTCCATCCGGACGACCGGCCGACCGTCTATACCCTGTGGGAGCGTGCGCTCCGGACCGGCGACGCGGCGCTTGATACGCGATATCGGCTGCGCGATGCAGCGGGCATCTATCACTGGTTCCGCGTGCGGGGGCAGGCGCGGCGCGATGCGGACGGCGCGGTCGTCAAATGGTACGGCAATGTCGAGAATATCGACGACCAGGTCAACGCCGAGCTGGCGCTGCGGGCAAGCGAGGAGCGCTATCGCCTTGCGTCGCGCGCGACCAACGACGTGATCTGGGACTGGCTGCTGGCGACCGATCGAGTCGAATGGAGCGGGGCGGCGGAAACGGTCCTCGGCTATCCGCAGGTGACCGCGGGCACATCGTTGCAATGGTGGGTCGACCGGGTCCATCCGGAGGACCGGGCTGAAGTGATCGCCACGCGCGACCGGATATTGATCGCGGGGCTGGATCACTGGACGAACGAGTTTCGCTTCCTTTCCGGCAGCGGGCGGTATCTCGACCTGTTGTCGCGCGTCTTCGTGGTGCGCGACGATCAGGGCAAGGCCGTGCGCCTGATCGGATCGATGGTCGACATCACGGCGCGCAAGCGCGGCGAGGAGGAACTGCGTTGGGCGGCGAACCATGACGCGCTGACGAAACTGCCCAACCGCAAATTGTTCACCGCGTGCCTGGAAAAGGCGCTGGACGAAGCGCGGCCCCGGGCGCTCTGCGTCGGTCTTATCGTGCTCGATCTCGACCGCTTCAAGATGCTGAACGACACGCTGGGCCATCTGGCCGGCGACGCGCTGCTCCGCGAGGTTGCGTCCCGCCTGGCCCACCGCGCCCCGCCCGGCGCCACGGTGGCGCGGCTGGGCGGCGACGAATTCGCGATCATCCTGCCGCGGCTTCTGCCCGACGAGGCGCGGTCGGAGACGGTCGAGGCGATGCTGCTTGGGATCGACATGCCGTTCGTCCATGACGAGCGCTGGATCGAGATCAGCATCAGCGCGGGCGCGGCAATGTTTCCGCGGGACGGCACTATGCCCGAGGAACTGCTGAAGAGCGCGGACCTGGCGCTCTATTCGGCCAAGGCCGAGGGGCCGGGGCGGACGCGCGGTTTCGTGCCGGCGATGCGCGAAGCGGCCGAGCGCGAGAAGACCATGCTATACGAAGCGCGCGAGGCGCTTGGCGACGATCGCATCGTGCCTTTCTATCAACCCAAGGTCAGCCTGGAGACGGGCCTGATCACCGGGTTCGAGGCGCTGCTGCGCTGGCACAGCCATCTGGCGGAGCTCCAGCCTCCCGGCGCATTGCTGGCGGCGTTCGCGGACGGGCAGCTCTCGGTCCAGCTCACCGACCGGATGCTCGACCGGATCATCGCCGACATGGCGACGTGGCGGGCGGAGGGCGTCGCGTTCGAGCGCATCGCCGTGAACGGTTCTGCCGAGGATTTCCGCACCGGCGATTTTTCCGATCGAATCCTGGGCCGGCTGGCGCGGGCCGGGGTGCCCGGATCCTGTCTCGAGCTCGAGGTGACCGAGAGCGTGTTCCTGGGCAAGGAGACCGAGGTGGTCGAGCGGACGCTGCGCACGTTGCGGGCCGAGGGCGTGACCATCGCGCTCGACGATTTCGGCACCGGCTATGCCTCGCTGATTCACCTTACCCAGTTTCCGGTCGACACGATCAAGATCGACCAGTCCTTCGTATCGCGGATGCTTGCGGCGGAGCAGGACGATGCGACGGCGATCGTCGGGGCGCTGATCGACCTGGCGAAGAATCTGGGGATCGCGACCGTGGCCGAGGGAATCGAGACGACGGAACAGGCCGAGCTGCTATGGGCGCGCGGGTGCGACCAGGGGCAGGGCTTCCTGTTCGGCCGGGCGATGGCGCGCGGGCTGGTGCCCGGCCTGATCGAAGGGTGGGACGCGGCCATGGTGTTCGCGCGCCGGCGCGCGACCGGCGCGGCGACGACCATAGGCGCGGGGTGACGCGCCTCGGCGCGACCATGACGGCATACCCATTATGGTTAGGCCGGCATGGTCGCTGCTATTGTATCCGCGGGCGAGAGCCGTATGCGTCGATCGTCGTTCGGCTCGTCCGATCGGCGTGTAGGGGGGAATGAATGATCAGGATCAGCTTGGGCACCGCGTTGGCGGTGATTGGATCAGTGCAGCCCGCCTTCGCCCAGGACGAACCAGAGCAAAGCCCGATCATCGTGACCGGCACGCGCGCCACCGGGTTGCGCGCGATCGACAGCCCGGCGCCGGTGCAGGTGCTCGACGCGATCACGCTGGAGCGTGCCGGATCGCCGAGCCTGATGACGGCGCTGTCGACGACGCTCCCTTCGTTCAACACTCAGGCGGTCGGCAACGATCTGGCGAACGAGACTCTGTCGGCGCGGCTGCGCGGCGTCTCGCCCAATCACACTTTGGTGCTGATCAACGGCAAGCGCCGGCATGGCTCGGCAAACCTGTCGGTAGTGTCCAGCGCCTTCCAGGGCGGTGCGGCGCCGGACCTGACCTTCATTCCTATGGCATCGGTCGGCCGGGTCGAAGTCCTGCTCGACGGCGCGGCGGCCGAATATGGATCGGACGCGATTGCGGGCGTTATCAACATCATCCTTCGCGACGATGCGGCCGGCGGGAAGATCAGCGCCCATGGCGGCCAATATTTCCAGGGCGACGGAGAGACCTGGGGCGCCTCGGCCAATCTCGGCCTGAAGCTCGGCGAAGGCGGGTTCCTCAACCTGACCGCCGAGACGCGGTTCCACGATTACAGCAATGCGGGCGGGCCTGATGCCCGGGTGGAGCAGGCGATCGCCTCGGGCGCTCATCCGGAATGGCGCAACCTGCCGGGTTACCCCAATCTCAACCGCGTGTTCGGCGATGCGCGCTACACGCTTCAGTTGTTCAGCGTGAATGCGGGTTATCACCTGTCGCCCGATGTCGAGCTTTATGGCTTCGGCACCTATGGCCACAAGAAAGCCGGTGGCTGGGCCAATTTCCGGCTGCCGACGCGTCTGCCGCAGCTGTATCCGCTCGGGTTCAGCCCGGTCGACCGGCTCAAGACGGACGATGTCGCCGGTACGATCGGCCTGCGCGGCGATTTCGCGGGCTGGGCGTGGGACCTGAGCAGCACCTACGGCGTCAACGACAACAAGGTCGCGGTCACCGGATCGGCCAATATCGACCTGTTCGCCGACACTGGCGCGACGCCGACCGATTTCGACGCGGGTGCCTTCAAGGCCACCCAGTGGACGACGAATCTCGATCTCAACCGCCAGCTCGATCTCGGCCTGGCCGAGCCGGTCAACCTGGCGCTGGGCGCCGAGTTCAGGCGCGAGACCTACAAGTTGCAGGAAGGCGATCCGGCCTCGCGCTACAAGGCAGGCTCGCAGTCGTTTCCGGGCTTCGGGCTGACCGATGCCGGCAGCCATAGCCGCCGCAACGCCGCCGTCTATGCCGAGGCCAGCTTCCTGCCAACGCCGAAGCTGACCATTAACCTGGCCGGCCGGCTCGAGCATTTCTCCGACTTCGGCGAGACGGTGGTGGGCAAGATCAGCGGGCGCTATGCCTTTACGCCTGGCTTCGCGCTGCGTGGGACCGCGAGCACCGGTTTCCGCGCGCCGACCCTGGCCGAAGCCTATTATTCGGCAACCAACGTCCAGCCCAATTCCGCCTTCGTCCAGCTGCCGCCCAATGCCGCGGCGGCACGACTGATAGGGATCGAGCCGCTCTCGCCCGAGCATTCGACCAATTTCAGCCTGGGCGCCGTGGCGACGCTGGCGCCGCGCGTGACGCTGACGGTCGATGCCTATCAGATCGGCATCCGCGACCGGGTGGTCGCCAGCGGCACGCTGTACGGCACCTATGCCGGCGTCGTGCGGTCGGCCGCGGTCAATGCGGCGATCGTCGCCAACGGCAATGTGCTGGAGAATGTGCCCTTTTCCGGCATCAACGTCTTTTCGAACGGCATCGATACACGGACGCGCGGGATCGACGTGGTGCTGAACCTGCCCACCAGCCTGGGCAATGCGGGGCGGATCGACTGGTCGCTGGCGGCCAATTACAGCAAGACCAAGGTCACCGAAATCCGCGCGACCCCGGCCGAGCTGGCAGCGTCCGGACAGAGCCTGTTCGACAAGGTGGCGCTGTCGACGCTCGAAACGGCATCACCCGAGTACAAGATCATCCTGGCCGGGGTGTACAAGCAGGGGCCATGGGCGGTGGCGTTCAAGGAAAGCCTGTACGGCAACGCATCGCGCTATGCCGATCCGGGCGACGGCCTTTATTATCTCGACAAGACCGGCACCGCGTTCATCACCGATCTCGACATCGCCTATAAGCTCACCAAGGGGCTGACGCTCAGCATCGGCGCCAACAACCTGTTCGACAAGCGCCCGAACCGGGTGAACGAGGCTGGGCTCAGCGTCGCGGCGGCTGCCGGCAGCCCGGCGGTGGAGGTGTATCCGAACTTCTCGGCGTTCGGGATCAACGGGGGTTATTATTACGCCCGGGCGAGCTTTGCTTTTTAGGGCGTTTGTCGAACTGAGTTGATCCGCCACCTCCGTTCGGGCTGAGCCTGTCGAAGCCCTACTCTTCCGCGCAAGAAGGGCAGCCCTTCGACAGGCTCAGGGCGAACGGAAGATGAGACCTCAGTCGCCGAGTTTCGCTGTTACCGCCGCGCCGCTGCGCTTTTTTCGCGCGCGGCGCTGAACTCCGATCCAGGCTTCCATTGCGGCCAGGCGTTCGATCGCGCCAGTTCCTCGCCGATCGTGCCGACCAGTTCGATATCCTGCACCGCGCCGGCCAGGTTCCAGTCCGCGCTCCACTGGTCGCAGGCCTGGTGATAGCATTTGCCGGTATAGGCATCGATCCAGGCCTGCCCGGCAGCCAGGCCGCCTTCCTTCAGGTCGGCGGCGCCGGCGATCCCCATCAGCAGCAAGACCGGTACGCCGCGCTTGGCGAGGGAGAAATGGTCGGCGCGGTAGAACAGGCCGCGTTCGCCCAGGCTTTCGGGCGTCACGCGGCGCCCTTGAGTCGCCGCGACCCGCGCCATGTCGTCCTCCAGCGTGTCCTGCCCCTTGCCGACCAGCACGACATTGTTGGCGGCACCCGCCGTCTGAAGGATGTCGATGCCGAGATTGGCGACCGTCTTCTCCAGCGGGAAGACGGGGTTCGCGGCATAATATTCGGAGCCGAGCAGCCCGCGCTCCTCGGCCGTCCATGCCGCGAAGACCACACTGCGATCGGGCGCGGGACCAGCCTTGAGCGCCCGGGCGATCTCGAACAGGCCGGCGATGCCGAGCGCATCGTCATTGGCCCCAGCGCGGTAGATGCGGCCCTGCTCGTCCGGCTTGCCCTGGCCATAGGCATCCCAGTGCGCGCCGTAGATGATCGTTTCGTGGGGCCGCTTCGTGCCGGCAATGCGGGCGAGCACGTTGCGGCTTTCGACCTGGTCATGGACCACCGGAACGTCGGCGTCAAAGGTCACGCCCTTCAACTCGACAGGCTTGAATCCGGGGGAGCGAGCCGCTGTCTCCAGCGCCGCCAGATCGAGCCCGGCCGCTGCGAACAGCTTCGTGCTCGTCTCGCCCGAGATCCAGCCCTGCAGCGCAAGACTGGTGAGTTGATCGGGCCTGCGGGCGATATCGTAATTCTCGCCACCGGGGCTGATCACGACGTTCCAGCCATAGCCGGCACCCTGGGTTTCATGCACGATCAGCGCGCCGATCGCGCCCTGCCGCGCGGCTTCCTCGAACTTGTAGGTCCAGCGGCCATAATAGGTCATCGTGCGGCCGCCGAACTTGCCGGCCACCGGCTCCTCCGGCGCGGCCGTGAAATCGGGATCGTTGACCAGGAAGATGACGACCTTGCCCTTGAGGTCGATGCCCTTGAAATCGTCCCAGCCGCGCTCGGGCGCTTTCACGCCGTAACCGACGAAGACCACCGGTGCCTTCGCGATCCGCGCCGTGTCGTCGGGCCGGATGGTCGAGAGATAGACGCCGTTGGCCTGCTCGACCGGCATCGCGCCCTTTGGCGTGGCGAAAGCGAGTGCGCGGGGCGTGCCGAGCCTTGTGTGCAGTAGCGGCACTTTCTGCACCCACGAGCCATCCGGACCGGCGGGTTCCAGGCCGAGTGCCTGGAAACGCTCGATGAGGTAGTTCACGGTGCGCTCCTCGCCCGCAGTGCCGGGCGCGCGACCCTCGAACGGATCGGAGGCGAGCGTCTTCACCGTCTCGGCGAGACGAGCTGGATCGACCTCCATTTTGGCTGATGCGGGTTGGGCGACGCCGGCGAGAAGCGCGGCGGTTAGGGCAAGGCGGAGGTTTTTCATGGGCATACTCTAGGTCGGGCGACGGTCCGGGCAACCCCATCCGCCGCCGCCGGGCGTTTCGATCACGAAGACGTCGCCCGGCGCGACCTGGACGCTGGCGGCGGAGGGCAGCGTCTCGATACTGCCGTCAGTCCGCTCGACACTGGTGTGGCCGCAGGCGCCATCGCCGCCGCCGGCAAAGCCGAACGGAGCGATGCGGCGGCGATTGGCCAGGATCGTGGCGGTCATCGGCTCGCGGAAGCGGACGCGCCGGATCGTCCCGTTGCCGCCGGGCTGCGCGCCGTCACCACCGGAGCCGGGCCGGATCGCGAAGCGCTCGATCAGCACCGGCAGGCGCTGCTCGATCACTTCCGGGTCCGTCATGCGGCTGTTGGTCATGTGAGTCTGTACGGCATCGGCACCGGGGAAATCGGGTCCGGCACCAGAGCCTCCGGCGATCGTCTCGTAATATTGCCGGGTCGCATCGCCGAAGGTGAAATTGTTCATCGTGCCCTGCGCCGCCGCCATCGCCCCGAACGCGCCGAACAAAGCGTCAGTGACAACCTGGCTCGTCTCGACATTGCCCGCGACCACCGCGGCGGGCCAGCGCGGGCGGAGCATCGAATTTTCGGGCAGGACGATGGTGAAGGGCGCGAGGCACCCGTCGTTGAGCGGGATCGGCTCATCGACCAACACGCGCACCACATAGAGCAGGGCGGCACGTGCGATCGAGGCGGGCGCGTTGAAATTGTCGTCGCGCTGCGGGCTGGTGCCGGTGAAATCGACGGTTGCGCCACGCCTCGCACGATCGACTTCGATCGTGACCTGGACGGCTGCGCCATTGTCCATTTCGTAGCGGAACCGACCGCCCTCGATCCTGTCGAGCAGGCGCCGCACCATCTCTTCGGCATTCGCCTGGACATGGCCCATATAGGCCTCGACCACATCCAGGCCGTGTTCGGCCGCCGCGGCGAGCAGGGCTTCGGCGCCGCGTGCGCAGGCGGCGATCTGGGCGCGGATGTCGCCGATATTCTGGTCCGGATTGCGCGCCGGCCATTGGCCTGAGGCGAGCAGGGCGCGCAGTGGTTCTTCACGGAACAGACCCGCCTCGACGAGCAGGAAATCGTCGATCAGCACGCCTTCCTGATCGATCGTGCGGCTGTCGGCCGGCATCGATCCCGGCGTGGTGCCGCCGATATCGGCATGGTGACCGCGCGCGGCGACAAAGAAGACCGGCGCCGCGCGGCCGGCAAAGACCGGCATGATGACGGTGACGTCCGGCAGATGCGTGCCGCCATGATAGGGATCGTTGAGCGCATAGACGTCGCCCGGCTGCATCGTGGCGCCGCGATTGGCGATGACCGTGCGGATGCTCTCGCCCATCGATCCCAGGTGCACCGGGATATGGGGCGCGTTGGCGATCAGGTTTCCGCTGGCGTCGAACAGCGCGCAGCTGAAATCGAGCCGTTCCTTGATGTTCACTGACCAGGCGGTTTGCTGCAGCGCGACGCCCATCTGCTCGGCGACGGCCATGAACAGATTGGCAAACAGCTCGAGCCGCACCGGATCGACCGCCGTGCCCGCCGCGATCCGCGCGGTGCGCGGGCTCACGCGGGCGAGCATCAGGTTGGCCTGCGCATCGATCGCCCCGCGCCACCCCGGTGCGATGAAGGTCGTGCCCGACGCGTCGACCACCACAGCCGGACCGTCGGCCGCCCACCCTGCCGGAAGCGTCGCGCGATCAAACAGCGGGGCGGTGATCGTTGCGCCATCGAGATGCAGCGCGACGGACTCGGACACCGGATCGCCGGTACCGGCAGCGAAGCGCGCGTCGGCGGCACTCGTCCGGCCGATGGCCTCGACTTCAGCCGCCTCGATGACCAGCGCGGTGCCCGGATCGACGAACCCGTAGCGCGTGCGATGCGCCGCAGCGAAGCGCGCGGCCAGCGTCGCGAGCGGCGCGGCGTCGAGCGCCAGCGCCGCGTCCGCCCCGGCATAACGCACGCGCAACCGGCGCTCGACGCGGTCGATCGCAACCCCTTGCGCGGCAAGCGCGCCAGACGCTTCGTCCGCCATTCTATCGAGCACGGCGTCGATATCGCCGCCGCGATCGAGCGGCGACGCAATGGTCGCTTCGCGGACGGTGCGGTGCGCCGCCATGCCCATGCCGAACGCCGACAGCACGCCGGCAAGCGGATGGATCATCACGCGATCGAGCCCGAGCATATCGGCGATCGCACAGGCATGCTGCCCGCCGGCGCCGCCGAAGCTGGCAAGCGCATAGCGGGACAGATCATGGCCGCGCGCGACGGAGATAGAATGGATCGCATTGGCCATGGCGTGGTTGGCGATCTCGATGAAACCGGCGGCAAGCTCCTCGGGCGTGGGACGGCTGCCCGTCGCGGCGGCGATCTCGTCGGCCAGCGCCGCGAACTGCGTGGCGACGATGGCGCGGTCGATCGGCTGATTGCCGTCCGGGCCGAACAATGCGGGGAAATGCGCCGGCTGGAGCCGGCCGAGCAGCAGGTTGCAATCCGTGATCGTCAGCGGCCCGCCGCGGCGGTAGCAGGCAGGACCCGGATCGGCCCCGGCCGATTCCGGACCGACGCGCAGCCGCATGCCATCGAACCGGCAGATCGATCCGCCGCCCGCCGCAACCGTCTCGATCTGCAGCATCGGCGCGCGCACGCGCAGGCCCCCTACGATCGCCTCGCCCGTGCGTTCGAGCGTTCCGGCGTGATGCGATACGTCCGTCGAGGTGCCGCCCATGTCGAAGCCGATGACGTGATCTATGCCCGCCAGACGCGCCGTTTCCGCCATGCCGATGATCCCGCCCGCCGGCCCCGACAGGATCGCATCCTTTCCTCGGAACAGTCGCGCCCCGACCAGGCCGCCATTGGATTGCATGAACAGCAATTCGGTGTTGCCCAGCGCCGCCGCGACGCGATCGACATAGCGGCGCAGCACGGGCGAGAGATAGGCATCGACCACGGCCGTCTCGCCGCGACCGACCAGCTTGATCAGCGGCGTCACCTCATGGCTGACCGATACCTGCGTGAAGCCGATATCCCGCGCGATGTCGGCTAGCCTGAGCTCATGCGCGGCGTGGCGATAGCTGTGCATCAGCACGATCGCCACGGCGCGCAGGCCTCGGTCGAACGCGGCCGACAGGGCCCGCCTGGCCGCCGCTTCGTCGAGATCGACCAATATGTCGCCCTCCACCGTCACGCGCTCGTCGATCTCGACGACATCGGCGTAGGCCTGCTCCGGCAAGACGATATGCCGGGCGAAAATATCGGGCCGCGCCTGATAGCCGATACGCAGCGCGTCCCCGAACCCCCGCGTGATCGCCAGCAGGGTCGGTTCGCCGGTGCGCTCGAGCAGGGCGTTGGTCGCGACCGTCGTGCCCATCCTGACTGAATCGACATCGGCGAGCGTCGCACCGCCGGCGGTGATCATCCGCGTGATGCCCGCGACCGCCGCGTCGTCATAGCGGGCGGCATCGTGGGAGAGCAGCTTGGCGGTGCGGATGCTGCCGTCCGGCAAGCGCGCGACGATATCAGTGAAGGTGCCGCCCCGGTCGATCCAGAACTGCCAGCCAGGAAGGTTCGCCATGGTGCGTCCTTGGAGTTTTTCGCCCAGCGATGAAAGCCCCGTACTGGCGCGGCCGGGCCATGCCGGTTAGGCAGGGACGATGGGGCTGAACTTGTTCGTGAGCGACGACGCGTAGAATGCTGGTGCTCGCCGGCATCGTGGTGATCGCGCTAGGTTTTCTCCTGCGGTTCAACCCGTTGCTGGTGGTCGCGGTTTCGGCCCTGGTCACTGGCCTTGCCGCGGGGCTCGATCCCTTCCGGATCCTCGCGGTGTTCGGCAAGGCGTTCAACGACAACCGCTTCGTTACCGTCGTCTATATCGTGCTGCCGGTGATCGGCCTGCTCGAACGCCATGGCCTGCAGGCGCGCGCCGCGGCGCTGGTGCGGCGGCTGCGCGGGGCGACGCCAGGCCGGCTGCTCGCCCTCTACCTCGTCTTCCGCCAGATCAGCGCCGCGCTGGGGCTGATCTCGATCGCCGGCCATGCCCAGACGGTGCGGCCGCTCGTCGCGCCAATGGTCGAGGCCGCCGCCGAGACCGACGCGCCGGGTGTGCACGATCCCGAAAAGCTTCGTGCGCTCTCGGCCGCGACCGACAATATCGGGCTGTTCTTCGGCGAGGACATCTTCATCGCCGTCGGATCGATCCTGCTGATGAAGGGCGTGCTGCAGGGCTATGGCATCATGGTCGAGCCGTTCCAGCTCTCGCTCTGGGCGATCCCGACCGCGATCGCCGCCTGCGTCATCCATGGCGGGAGGCTGCTGCTGCTCGATCGTCGCGCGAAGCGGCGCGCGGCATGATCGGGCTGAACCTGGTCTATCCGGTCGCGGGGATCACCTTCGTGATCTTCGCGCTGCTCGGGCTGCGGGCCGGGCGCTGGGCCAATGCCGCCTTTCACGGATTGCTCGCGGCGAGCTTCCTGATCGGCGATCTGATCGGGGACGCCGGCAACGGCCTGATCGTCCTTGCGCTGATCGCGGTCGCCGCGTCAGGGCGGATGCGCGCGCGGCGGACCGACGATATCGTCCCGGTTCCGACGCGCAATGCCTGGCTGTTCGCGCCGGCGCTGATCATCCCCGCCACTGCCCTGTTCGGCACATTGCTGTTCAAGCAGATCCCGTCGATCGTCGATCCCAAGCAGGGCACGCTGGTCGCGCTGACGCTCGGCGTGCTGCTTGCGCTCGGCGCCTGCTACGCATGGCTGCGGCCGGCGCCCGCCGCGCCGTTTCGCGAAGGATTGCGGCTGATGGACGATATCGGCTGGGCCGCGGTGCTGCCGCAGATGCTGGCGAGCCTCGGCGCTGTGTTCGCGCTGTCGGGCGTGGGCGAGGTCGTCGGGTCGCTTGCGGGACAGGCCATTCCGCATGGCAGCCTGGTCGGCGCGGTGATCGCGTACGGCGTGGGCATGGCGCTGTTCACCATGGTGATGGGCAACGCCTTTGCCGCTTTCCCGGTGATGGCGGCGGCGATCGGCATGCCGCTGCTCGTCCATGGCTATGGCGCGGATCCAGCGCCGGTCGCGGCGATCGGCATGCTCGCGGGTTTCTGCGGCACGCTGATGACGCCGATGGCGGCGAACTTCAATCTGGTGCCGGCGGCGCTGCTCGATCTCAAGGACCGCAGCGGCGTGATCAAGGCGCAGATCCCAACGGCGCTGCCGCTGCTCGCATTCAACCTCGTCCTGCTATGGCTGGTGATCCGATGACTCCGTTCGACCCGATCCTTGCCAGCCGGTTCGCCGACGCGACCCTCGGCCATATCGGCCAGGAATATCCGCACAAGCTCGATCACGTGCTCGAAGGCCCGGCCGATGCGGCGACTCCGTCGGCGCTGCATCCGATCTTCCATGGCAGTTTCGACTGGCACAGCTGCGTGCATGGCTGGTGGCAACTGCTGTGCCTGGTGCGGCTGTTCCCCCATCTGCCCGAGGCAGCCAGCATCCGAGCCAGGGCCGATACGATGCTGACGCCCGACAAGGTCGCCGGAGAACTCGCCTATCTCGCCCGTCCCAGTGCCGGCGGGTTCGAGCGGCCCTATGGCTGGGCCTGGGCGCTCGCGCTGCACGGGGAGGCAGTGCACCATGATGCGCCCTGGGGTGCCGCGCTTGAGCCGCTCGCGCGGGCGTTCGCTGCGCGGTTCACCACCTTCCTGCCCAAGCTGACCTATCCGATCCGCGCCGGCACGCACGGCAACAGCGCCTTTGCCTTGCTGCTGGCATATGATTGGGCGCGCGAGCACGACACGGATCTCGCGGGACTGATTGCCGAGCGCGGGCGGGACTGGTTCCTGGCCGATCGCGACTGCCAGGCGTGGGAGCCGGGCGGCGACGAATTCCTATCGCCGTCGCTGGTGGAGGCGGCCCTGATGAGCCGGCTGCTGGCGCGACCGGCCTTTGCGGCATGGTTCAACGCCTTCTTTCCCCATCTGGCGGCCGGGGCGCCGGCCACCTTGTTCCTTCCGGCGACGGTCTCCGACCGGAGCGATGGCAAGATCGCGCATCTCGACGGGCTGAACCTCAGTCGGGCGTGGTGCTGGCGGCTCACCGCCGCTGCGCTGGGGGAGGGGCATGCGGTATCGATCGCGGCACGGGAGGCGGCGGACCGGCATATCGCCGCCAGCCTGCCGCACATCGCCGACGATTATATGGGGACTCACTGGCTGGCAAGCTTCGCACTGCTCGCCATGTCCGCGGGGTGAGGCCGGTCTTGCGATGCCGCGCACGGCACGCGAGGATGAGGAAAGGGGAATAACCATGCAACGCCGTACCTTCATCGCATCCTTGCCGGCTGCGGCGCTGTTGCCGACTGCTGCCCTGGCAAAGGGCGCCGCGCCCGGCATCCAGACCTCAACCGGGCAGGGGGGCACGCCAGCCGAGCCACCGCTTCCCGGCGTGTGGCAAAGCGGTGAGGGCCGTTTCATCCGGCCCGATGTCCATGCGGGCGACCGGCCGGTCGGCGCCAGCTTCGCTTCGCGCACCGCGGTCTATGGCATGAACGGTGCGGCGGGCACGGCCCATCCGCTCGCGACCATGGCCGGGATTGATATCCTCCGGCGCGGCGGTTCGGCGGCCGACGCGGCGATCGCGATCAATGCGTGCCTCGGATTCCTGGAACCCACGTCGAGCGGGATCGGCGGCGATGCCTATGCGATGATCTGGGACCCGAAGGCGGGGAAGGTCGTCGGGCTGGCCGGCTCCGGTGCCAGCCCGCGCGGGCTGAGCCTGGAGACGGTTCGCGCACGCGCAAAGAACGGCGTGCTGCCGCCGCTGGGTGCCGTCAGCGTGTCGGTGCCCGGCGCTGTCGATGCGTGGTGGACGATGCACCAGCGCTACGGCAAGCTGCCCTGGGCCTAGCTGTTCCAGCCGGCGATCGCGCTGGCCGAGACCGGCGCTCCGGTGCCGGATATCATCGCTTATTATATCCGCCGCAGCCTCGTCTCGTTCCGCCGCGCCAATAACGGCGTCGAGGAAACCGCCAATGCGCTGCGCACTTATGGCCTGGCGGACGGCAAGGGTCCGTCGGCGGGGCAGGTGTTCCGCAATCCCGATCTCGGGCGCACCTATCGCGCCATCGCCGCGGGCGGCCGCGACGCCTTTTACCAGGGGGATATCGCCCAAAGGATCGATCGCTATTTCAAGCGCATCGGCGGCTGGCTGTCGGCGGCGGACCTGGCCGCGCACCATGCCGAATGGATCGAGCCCAGCCGCGCCGACTATCGCGGCACGACCGTGCATGCGCTCGGCGCCAATACGCAGGGCATTGCGACCCTGCAGATGCTCAATATCCTGGAACGCTTCGACCTGAAGGGGGCAGGCTTTCAGTCGCCTCTGTCGATCCACCTTCAGGCGGAGGCCAAGCGTCTTGCCTATGAGGATCGCGCGCGTTTCTATGCCGATCCGCATTTCGCCAAGGTGCCCGTCGACTGGCTGATTTCGAAGGAATATGCCGCCGAACGGGCGAAGCTGATCCGGCCCGACCGGCTGCTCTCCCCCGTATATCCGGGCCAGGCACCGAGCCACGGCGACACGACCTATTTCAGCTGTGCCGACAAGGACGGCATGATGGTGTCGATGATCCAGTCCAATTTCCGCGGCATGGGATCCGGGCTGGTTGCCGACGGCCTCGGCTTCATGTTCCAGGATCGCGGCCAGCTGTTCAGCCTGAAGGACGGCCATCCCAATATCTATGCGCCCGGCAAGCGGCCGTTCCAGACGATCATTCCCGGCTTCGCGACGCGCGGTTCCGATCCGTGGATGAGCTTCGGCGTGATGGGCGGCGACATGCAGCCCCAGGGCCAGGCGCAGATCATCATCAACCGGGTCGATTATGGGCTCGAGATCCAGTCGGCGGGGGATTCGCCGCGCTGGCATCATGAGGGATCATCCGAATCCATGGGAGAGGATGCGCCCGGCATGGGGCAGCAGGGGCTGTTGCGACTGGAAAGCGGCGTGCCGCTCGCCACCCGCGTACGCCTCGCCGAGATCGGCTGGACGATCGGCGACCCGGATGGCGGGTTCGGCCGCTATGAATGCGTCGAGCACCGGATGGACGGGTC
The DNA here is from genome assembly GCF_036663735.1 of Parasphingomonas zepuensis. Lineage (NCBI taxonomy): Bacteria > Pseudomonadati > Pseudomonadota > Alphaproteobacteria > Sphingomonadales > Sphingomonadaceae > Parasphingomonas > Parasphingomonas zepuensis. The sequence goes on from NZ_JAXOJO010000002.1 coordinate 481,732, forward strand.
GACGCGGGTCTACGCCGCAGCCAGCGAGATGCGCGCCGACGGCTGCGCCCTCGCTTATTGAGGGGGTCACTCGACCGGGATGGTTTTCCGGATCGTGGCCGGGGCGGCTCTCCGCCGGGCGGCGTGATGTTCCGCGCGCGACAGCAGGATGTCGAGGTCCTCGCGGCTGATGTCGAAGGCGTCGGGCGATTCTGCCAGTGCGTTATCGATATCTTCCAGGTGAAGCCCCGTCTCGATGAGCGTCGCCTGCACCGTTTCGGGCACCGCGGCCGGCTGGTGCGGATAGCTGTGGCCGGTCGCGCGGTGGAAGAACATCGCCAGCGAGACCAGCGCGATCGAGTTGATCCCCACCGGCGCGAAGGCGAAGCTATAGCCTGCGGCATGAATGCCCTGGCTGCCGATGACGGCGGTCAGCGCTGCCGCGCCGCCTGGCGGATGGAGGCAGCGCAGCAGCGACATGCCCAGGATGGCGGCGCCCACGGCAAGACCGGCGGCGATGGTGGGATCGGGGATGAGGCGGAAGGTCGCGACGCCGATCAGCGTCGAAATGACATTGCCGCCCACCACCGGCCAGGGCTGTGCCAGCGGGCTCGCCGGGATTGCGAACACCAGCACCGCCGAGGCCCCGAGCGGCGCGACGATGATCGGGAGATCGGCCCCGGCAAGCGGAATCTGGCTGCAGACCACGATCGTCAGCGCCAGGCAGACCGCTGCCCCGCAACAGGCGACCAGCCGGTCGACCATCGTCGCCCCGGCCAGCCTGGGTTTGAATATGCGAAATTCCATCCATCATCCTTTGCGCCGCGCGCCCTATGCGGGAGCGCGGCGCAAAGGTCAGGCAAGTTTCTCTCGCGACCGCGATAGCCGATCGCGCGCCCGGCTCAATTAGGTGCCGGTGTCGCGCCGCGTCCGCGGTGAGCCCGCCTCCGCCAGCTCGGTCAGCTTGATGAATTCCTGTCGCCAATAGCCGTCGGGCTCTCCGGCGAGGCGGCGGATGTCGGCAAAGCCGATATCGCCGAGCCGCGTGTCACCGCGCAGTTTCTGGCCGAACGCAGCAACGGCGGTGGCGAAGGCCATGTCGCCGCGCGGCAGGCTTTGCGTGGCGAGCTGGGTTGCAGAAACCGGCTGTTCGATCAGCCGCGATGTGTCGCCCTCCGGCAATTTATAGCGCAGCCGGACGAACGCCATCTCGCCGCCCGGCCGGCCCGCGGCGGCCGGTGCGGCGGGGCGCCGGTTATCGGTATAGCGCCGATCGGACAGCCAGCCCTTGGTGCCTGCCGGGACCACTTCGTAGATTGCGGTCACCTGATGGCCGGCGCCGATATCGCCGGCATCGATCTTGTCGTCGTCGAAATCCTGCTCGGCCAGCGCGCGATTCTCATAGCCGATCAGGCGATACTGGCTCACATAGGCCGGGTTGAACTCGACCTGCACCTTCACGTCCTTGGCGATGGTGAACAAAGTCGAGGAGAGCTCCTCGGACAGCACCTTCTTCGCCTCCATCGCGCTGTCGATATAGGCATAGTTGCCGTTGCCGAGATCGGCGATCGATTCCATCATCGCATCGTTGAGATTGCCCTGGCCGAAGCCGAGTGCGGTGAGGGTTATGCCGGTGTCGCGTTCGTGCTCGATCAGCTTTTCCAGCTCGGCCCGGTCAGTGATGCCGACATTGAAATCGCCGTCGGTCGCCAGCACCACACGGTTGACGCCGCCCTTGATGAAATTGTCGCGTGCGAGGGCATAAGCGAGCTGAAGCCCTTCGCCGCCCGCGGTAGAGCCGCCCGCGCTCAGCTCGTCGAGCGCATCCCTGATCTCGGCCGGGTCGCTGGTCGGATCGAGTACCACGCCGGCGGCGCCGGCATAGACGACGATGCCGACGCTGTCGTTCGGCCCGATCGTGTCGGCGAGCGTGGACAGGGCGGATTTCACCAGCGGCAGCTTGTCCGGCTCGTCCATCGATCCCGATACGTCGATCAGGAACACCAGGTTCGCCGCCGGGCGCCGCGCATAGGGGAGGTCATAGCCGCGCAGGCCGATGCGCAGCAGCTTGGTCTGCGTGTTCCATGGCGATTGCGCGACATCGGTCGTCACGCTGAACGGAGTCGTGCGATCGTCGGGCAGGGGATAATCATAACGGAAATAATTGATCATCTCCTCCGTCCGCACGGCATCGGCCGGGGGCAGCTGGCCCTGGTTCAGGAAGCGGCGGACATTGGCATAGGCGGCGGTGTCGACGTCGACGGCAAAGGTGGAGACCGGGGCGTCGGCGACCATGTGGACCGGTGACACGTCGTTGGGCTTATAGGTTTCGCGGGCGCCGGCAGGGGCGGTGGAGTCGGCAGCGATTTCCGCCGTTTCGCCCGGCTGCTGATAGCGGCCGCCATCCTGCTTTGAGCAGCCGGCCATAAGCGCCAACAGGGCGACACCGCCCATGATCGATCCAAGCTGTTTCGAGACTTTCATATGATGCTCCCTAGCGTCGGTTGCCACATTCTTGCCTTATTATGGCCGTGTTTGTGACACGCCGTTTTCGGGCTGGCAAGTGTTTTCCTATCTCATGAGGGGGAATTGATTTCCGGCGGAAAACCGTGGGTTTTCGCAGTTCCTCCTCTCTGCGGAGTGTGAGAAATTAATCACTCGACACGCGCGGTGATCGCATTAGCTTGGGGCCATGGTAAAGCCGATCACCACCTATGCCGCATTCTGGCCTTATTATCTGCGCGAGCACGCAAAGCCTGAGACGCGACGGCTGCATTATGCCGGGACGGCGCTGACGTTCCTGTTCCTGGCGATTGCGTTGCTGCGCGGCGGCTGGTGGTGGGCGTTGGTGCCGATTGCCGGATATGGCTTCGCCTGGGCGGCGCATTTCGGGGTGGAGAAGAATCGGCCGGCGACCTTCACCTACCCGCTTTGGTCGCTGTTCAGCGACTACCGGATGTTCTTCCTGTGGCTGACCGGGCGGCTCGGCCCGCATCTGCGCGCGGCGGGCGTGGCCTGATCAGAGCGCGGGGACTACATCCGTCCGGGCGAAATCATCGCCCTTGAAGAGGAGGGGTTCGGCGGTCGCTTTGGCAAGGGCGTAGGCGAAGCAATCGCCGAAATTCAGATCCGCCGCGTGCCGAGTCCCGCGGCCATATTTTCGATAGCCGTGGTTCGCAATCGTTGCGATCTCCCTGGTGACGTCTTCGATCACCACATCGAAGCCCGCCAGCAAGGCGTCCGCGCCCTCACTGATCCGCGCATCGCCGCTGCGCGTCGTCACCACCGTCAGTTCGAGCCATGAGCCAGCCGACATTCTTATGGTCGACGCAGCGGACATCGCTTCAAGGAAGGATCTGGCCTCGGGCTCGTCGCGCAGGATGGCGATGATCGCCGACGTATCGACGATCACTTTGGCAGACCGTCCTCATCGTAGAGCAGCGCGCCGTGCGTGATCGACAATTCCTGGTCCTCAAATTGAGGCTTCCAATGGTCGCGCAAGCCGCGAACCATTTCCAGCATCTCCTCCACGGCCGCGCGGCGTTGGGGCGGTACCGTGCGTGCCCTGCGTTCCTGAAGAGCAATACGCACCGCCTGGGTCACGCTTTCACCCATCTCCGAAGCAAGCTCCCGGGCGAGGCGAACCGTCTCTTCGTCCTTGATATTGAGCTGGACGCCCATGGTTATACCTCCGCTGGAGAAATTTCTACCATCGTGGCTCGCGAGCGGCAACGTCGAACTTGGCAGATAGATGGTTCAGCTTGCTTGCCCGCTGCGCGATCGCGCGCCATCTAGGCTCCATGCACACCGCCCCCAACACGCTCGCTCTTATCGGCAACACCCCGCTCGTCCGGCTGAACGGACCGAGCGACGCGACCGGATGCGACATTTTCGGCAAATGCGAATTCGCCAACCCCGGCGCGTCGGTGAAGGACCGTGCTGCCCTGTTCATCGTCGAGGATGCGGAAGAGCGCGGCGCGATCCAGCCCGGCGGCACGATCGTCGAAGGGACGGCGGGCAATACCGGCATCGGCCTGGCGCTGGTCGCCAATGCCAAGGGCTACAAGACGATCATCGTGATGCCGGAGACGCAGAGCCGGGAGAAAATGGATACGCTGCGCGCGCTCGGCGCCGAACTGGTGCTGGTGCCGGCGGCCCCCTATTCGAACCCCGGGCATTTCGTGCACACCTCGCGCCGGATCGCCGAAGAGACCGCCAATGCGATCTGGGCCAACCAGTTCGACAATATCGCCAACCGCCGCGCGCATATCGTCGGCACGGCGGAGGAGATCTGGGCACAGATGGAGGGCCGGATCGACGGCTTCACCTGCTCGGTCGGGACCGGCGGGACGCTGGCCGGCGTCGGGCTGGGGCTGAAGGCCCGGGACGAGCAGATCTGCATTGCGCTGAGCGATCCGTACGGCGCCGCGCTCTACGAATATTACGCCTGTGGCGAGTTGAAGGCCGAGGGCAGCTCGGTCGCCGAAGGGATCGGGCAGGGGCGGATCACCGCCAATCTGGAAGGCGCGCCGATCGACACGCAGTTCCGCATCTCCGATTCCGAAGGAATGGAATGGGTGACCCGGCTGCTCGGTGAGGAGGGGCTATGCCTCGGCCTGTCCTCCGGCATCAACGTGGCGGGCGCGGTGCGGCTGGCGAAGGAACTCGGGCCGGGCAAGCGCATCGCGACGATCCTGTGCGACACGGGCTTTCGCTATCTCTCCACCCTGTACAATCGCGAGTGGCTCGCGGCGAAAGGGCTGGCGGTTCCGGCCTGGCTGCAGCGTGACTGACACACCGGATTGAGGGGGTCGGTGGCCCGGAAAAAATCGTGCCATCGACAAGAGTCTTTTCATGCGTTACTTTTATGCCACACGTATGAAAATCATGGCTCAGGATCCGGCGCAGACGTCGCAGCGGGTAAAGGTCGGGATGATCGGCCTTGCGGCGGTATTGCTGCTGATCGGCCTGGCTGCCGCGATCTTCTCCACCGCCAGCAAGGAACGGCCGCTGATCGTCGTCGGCGGTGCGCACCCCGATGTGGTCGCCAACATGGCGGCCGGCAATCAGGCCTCGCCCGTCATCGCCGGCAGCGAACCGCTAGCCGAACTCGGCGTAGCGCCCAGCACCGCGACCGATCCGGATGCGGCGCCCGGCACGGGCAAGAACGCGCCACCTAAATGACCTCGCCCGATCCTGTCGCGACCCGCGGGTCCGGCGGGGAGAATTAGGGTGGGGCTGGTCCATCGCCGGGTAAAGCCGGGGAAATCGCCCACAAGACATCCGTATCGCTAGAACGCATAGAGAACAGATTGATATGACTGCAAATAATTCCCCGGCGAATCGAAGATATTAGAGTTTATACCCCGCTTTTCCCCGGCTTTCCCCTTGAATCCCTGACCTACCCGAGGTAACCCTTGTGCCAACAGGGGTAAACTCATCTCGCCTGCGCGGTACGGCGCTGGAGGGCGGTGAAAGCCGTCTTTCAAGGACGGGAGAGTCATGCCTGCTGGTGTTCGGGGTTATGGCGTGGCGCAAAGGGCTGAATATCAGGGAGACGGACTGGGCCTTGTCGACGACAAGGGCCGTGTCGCCATCCCTGCGTCCCTCAGGGCGATCCTGGCCCAGAACAGCCCGCGTCCCGACGGTAAGGACGGCGGCACCGTCATCATCGGCGTCCATCAGAAGCACCCCTGCCTGATCGCCTATGACCCTGCCTTCGTCCCGATCCTGAAGGCCAAGCTGGACGCGCGCGAAGAGGCCTATACCGCCGATGACGGCGAGTATGACTATAACATCAAGCGCCGTGCCGCGCAGGGCGAGGCGACGCCGTTCGACGGCAGCGGTCGCTTCATCATGCCCGGCTTTCCGCGCTTCCACGCCAGGATCGGCGCGAACGCCTTCTTCTACGGCGTGTTCGATTATTTCGAGATCTGGGATCCCAAGACGCTGATCGAAGCGGAGGGCGTCGCCGAGCTGGTGAAGTCCTGCGCGCGCTATCACTGCCAGTCGAAGGGGATCGCGCTGTGAGCCCCGAACTCTCCGTGTTGCCCGACCCCCATATCCCCGTGCTGCTCGACCAGGTCGTCGCCGCGCTCGCCGTTACCCCCGGCGAACGCCATGTCGATGCGACGTTCGGGGCAGGCGGCTATACCCGCGCGCTGCTTGCGCTCGGCGCGCGGGTGTTCGCGTTCGATCGCGATCCCGATGCGATCACAGCCGGTCGGGCGCTGGAAGCGGCATCGGACGGCGCCCTGACGCTGGTGCCGGCGACCTTCTCGGCGCTCGACGCCGAACTTGCGGCGCGCGACGCCGTGCCGGTCGACGGCGTGACGATGGATATCGGCGTATCCTCCATGCAGCTTGACCAGGCCGGGCGCGGCTTTTCCTTCCAGACGGACGGGCCGCTCGACATGCGGATGAGCCAGGAGGGCGAGACCGCCGCCGATTTCGTCAACAACGCCGACGAGGCCGCGATCGCCGATGTGCTGTACGATTATGGCGACGAGCCCCGCTCGCGCCGGGTAGCTCGGGCGATCGTCGCGGCGCGGCCGATCACCCGGACGAGCGAGCTGGCCCACGTCGTGCGTCGTGCGCTCGGCTACAAGGCACACGACAAGAAGGACCCGGCGACGCGGACCTTCCAGGCGATCCGGATCCACATCAACCGCGAGCTCGGCGAGCTGGCCGACGGCCTGGCTGCGGCCGAGCGCGTGCTGAAGCCCGGCGGACGGCTGGCGATCGTGACGTTCCATTCGCTCGAGGACCGCATGGTGAAGCGGTTCCTGCGCGAGCGGAGCGGTTCGTTGCCGGGCGGATCCCGGCATCTCCCCGAAGTGATGGCCAGCGTGAAGCCGAGCTTCGACGAAGTCGGCCGCCCGGTGCGCGCCGACGAAGCCGAGATTGCCCGAAATCCCCGCGCCCGTTCGGCGACGTTGCGGACGGCCCGGCGCACCGATGCCGCGGCCTGGAATAGTGAAGGAGCGTTGTGATGCTTGCTTATGCCTGGAAGAGTCTCGGATGGTTCCTGGCCGGCGTTGCCGTTGCCCTGGGTTTCCTGCTCGTGCCGCTGCAGGTCGCGGCGGAGCGCAAGAAGCTCGATCGCACGGTGACTGACATCGCCCAGGCGCAGCGCGACATCCGCGCGCTCGAAACCGAATTCGACACCCGCGCCAACCTCGCCCAGCTCGAGCGCTGGAACGGCGACACGCTGCGCCTGATCGCGCCGGCGGCGGCGCAGTTCGTGCGGGACGAGGCCGCGCTCGCCTCTTACGACGTCAACGGCCAGGGCGCGACGATCCAGACGGCGGCGCTGGTCGTGCCCGCGCTGCCGGATGGCAGCACGATGCGTCCGGCGATCACCCCAGCGGTGGCGACCAACATCATCGAGACCCGCCCGGCCAAGGCTGAGACGAGCGCGCCGGCTGCTGCTCCGGTGGTCGCGCAGGTGCGTGAGCGCCCGGTCGAGCGCCGCAAGCCACAGGCGGTGGCGCTGCTGGATCGCAAGCTGCTGAGCGATTCGACGGTCGGCGATCTGTTCAGCGGCGCACGGGCGGAAGCAGGCCGGATGCGTTGACCGCACTCGTCGCCCGTCCCTTGCCGCAACGGCGCCAGACCGGCCAGCGCCACGCGCTGGTCGCGACGGCGCATGTGCGGCTGATGATGTTGATGCTGCTGCTTGCGGCCGGCTTCACGCTGGTGGTGGGCCGAATCGCGATGCTTGGGCTGGTCTCGGAGCCGACGAGCGCGCAGGGGCCGATTTCCGGCGCGATGCCGCGCGGCGATATCCTGGACCGCAATGGCGAGCCGCTGGCACGGACGATCGAGGCGTGGACGATCGGCGTTCATCCAGGCAAGCTGCTCGGTGACAAGCGTGCGCTGGCGGCGCAGCTCGCCGCCACGTTGCCCGCGCATGACGAGGCCTGGTATTATGCCAAGCTGACCCTGCCGGTGAATTTCACCTATCTCGAGCGGCATGCCTCGCCGGGCCTGGTCAATGCGGTCCATGCGCTGGGCGAACCAGGTCTGGCGTTCGCGCGCGAGCCCGAGCGGCTCTATCCCCAATCGACCATGGCGGCGCATGTGCTTGGCTATATCGGCCCGACCGGGGACGACCGGCGGATTATGGGCCGCGCCGGGATCGAGCGCGCGTTCGACGACCAGCTGACTGCCCCCTCGTCGCGTGGCACGCCGGTGACGCTCTCGATCGACAGCCGGGTGCAGGCCGCGATGGAGAGCGAACTGGGCCGGGCGATGATCTCGTTCAAGGCGAAGTCGGCGACCGGCATCGTGCTCGACGTGAACACGGGCGAAGTGATCTCGATGGTCTCGTTGCCCGTCTACAACCCCAACAAGCTGGCCGGGACGAGCAGCGATGCGCTGCGCAACAACGTGACGCAGAGCGTTTACGAGCTTGGATCGACCTTCAAGCCGATCACCATGGCGACCGCGATCGAGAGCGGCGTGGTGACGTCGATGGCGAAGCGTTTCGACGCGACTCAGCCGCTGCATGTCGGTGGCTTCACCATCCATGACGATCACCCGCAAAAGCGGTTCCTTAACGTGCCCGAGACGCTGATCCATTCGTCCAACATCGTCACCGCGCGCATCGCGGACGAGATCGGCAAGGACAGGATGGCGGCGATGTTCAAGGCCATGGGCTTCGATACCAAGCCCGAGATCGAGCTGCGCGAGAAGCAGAAGCCGATCTGGCCGGTCTTCTGGGCGCGGACCACGGTGATGACCACTGCCTATGGCCACGGCATCGCGGTGACGCCGCTGCATCTCGCCAATGCTTATGCTACTCTGGTCAATGGCGGAATATGGCGCCCGACCACGCTGCTGAAGGTCGCGCCGGGCAAGGCGCCGCAGGGACGCCGCGTCCTGTCGGAATCGACCAGCGCGCGGATGCGCCAGTTGCTGCGGCTGATCGTGACCCAGGGCACCGGCCGCAAGGGCGAGGCGCCGGGCTACCGTGTCGGAGGCAAGACCGGCACGGCGGAAGTGGCCGGGGCAGGCGGCTATTCGAAGCGCGCGAACGTCTCGACCTTCGCTGCGGCTTTCCCGATGGACGCACCGCGCTATGTGGTGATCGCCATGCTCGATTCGCCCATCGGCAATGCCGAATCCTTCGGCCTCACCACCGCCGCCTGGACGGCGGCCCCAGTGGTGAGCCGCGTGATCTCGCGCACCGGATCGATGCTCGGCGTCACGCCCGACGGCGCTCGCGACGTCGACGTGTCCGATCTGCTGCCGCTGCTCTGGCATGCGCCGGGCGAAGACACGGCCGATCCCGAATGAAGCTGGGCGCACTGACCGGTGGAGCGGAGGACGCAATCGTCACCGGCTTCGCGATCGATCACCGCAAGGTCGCCCCGGGCACGATCTTCGGCGCCTTTGCCGGCGCGCAGGTGAACGGCGAGGATTTCATTCCCGCGGCGGTCGCCGGCGGCGCGATCGCGGTGGTGGCGCGGCCCGAGGCGAAGGTGGAGGGTGCGGTCCATATCGCCGACGCCAATCCGCGCCAGCGCTTTGCCGGGCTGGCTGCCCGCTATTTCGCTCCCTTCCCGGATACCGCGGTCGCGGTGACGGGGACCAACGGCAAGACCTCCACCGTCGAGATGACGCGGCAGTTGTGGCGGATGACGGGCTTCCATGCCGCGTCGATCGGCACGCTGGGCGTCACCACCGCCGACGACCAGGTTTCCACCGGCCTGACCACCCCTGACATCGTGACCTTCCTGTCCAACGTCGCGGGCCTTGCACGCGAAGGCGTGAGCCATCTCGCCTTCGAGGCATCGAGCCACGGCCTGTCGCAATACCGCACCGAGGGCCTGCCGGTGCGTGCCGCGGCCTTCACCAATCTCAGCCGCGATCATCTCGATTATCACGGGACGATGGAGGCCTATTTCGAGGCCAAGCTCCGACTGTTTTCCGAAGTGGTGGTCGATGGCGGCGCCGTGGTGGTGTGGGCGGACGATCCCCATGCGGCGCGCGTGATCGAGATTGCGCGGGGCCGGGGCCTCACTGTGCTGACGGTCGGCACGCAGGGCGAGACGCTGAAACTGGTGTCGCGCGATCCAACCCTGCTGGGGCAGGGGCTGACGATCGAGGCAGCGGGCAAGGCGCACAAGGTGATGCTGCCGCTGATCGGCGCTTATCAGGCAGCGAATGCGCTGACCGCGGCGGGGCTGGTGATCGCGACTGGCGGCGACGTCGCGGCAACGCTCGCCAACCTTTCCCGGCTCCAGCCGGTTCGCGGGCGGCTCGAGCGCGCGGTGATCGCGCGCAGCGGGGCGCCGGTTTATGTCGATTACGCCCATACGCCCGACGCGCTCGAAGCAGCGATCGCCGCGCTCAAGCCGCATGTCTCGGGGCGGCTGATAACGGTGTTCGGCGCGGGCGGGGATCGCGACCAGGGCAAGCGCGCGCCGATGGGCATGGTCGCGGCGGCGCTTTCCGACAAGGTCTATGTCACGGACGACAACCCGCGCTCGGAAGATGCGGCGGCGATCCGCGCGATGGTGCTGGAGGGCGCGCCCGGCGCGACCGAGATCGGATCGCGGCGCGACGCGATCGGCGCGGCGATCGCCGAGGCGGGGCCGCAGGATATCGTGCTGGTTGCCGGCAAGGGGCATGAGCAGGGGCAGATCGTGGGCGATCTGGTGCTGCCGTTCGACGATGTCAGCGTGGCGCGGGAGATGGCGGCGTGAGTCTCTGGACCTCAGCCGAAATCGCGGTGGCCACCGGCGGCACTGCGTCGGCCGATTTCGCCGCGACTGGCGTCACCTTTGATTCCCGCGAAGTCGGCCCGGGCGACCTGTTCGTCGCGCTGAAGGGCGAGACGAGCGACGGGCACAAATTCCTCGATCAGAGCTCCGAGCGGGGAGCGGCGGGTGCGGTTGTCAGTTCTTCGACACCGCACCCGCATGTCCTCGTGGCCGATACGACCGCCGCGCTCGACGCGCTTGGCCGTGCGGCGCGGGCGCGGACCGCCGCGAAGATCATCGGCGTCACCGGATCGGTCGGCAAGACCAGCACCAAGGAGGCGCTGTTCGCGGCGCTCGACCGCGGTGCGCCGGGCGCGGCGCATCGCTCGGTCAAGAGCTACAACAACCATACCGGCGTCCCGCTCAGCCTCGCGCGCATGCCGGCGGAGAGCCGCTTTGGCGTGTTCGAAATGGGCATGAACCATGCCGGCGAGCTGGCGCACCTGACCACTTTGGTGCGCCCGCATGTCGCGATGGTGACGGCGATCGCACCGGCGCACACTGCCTTCTTCCCCGACGAATCCGCCATCGCCGATGCCAAGGGCGAGATCTTCGCCGGGCTTGAGCCGGGCGGCATCGCCATCATCCCCTATGACAGCCCGCACCGCGACCGGCTGATCGCCGCGGCCACGCCGCACGCGGCGCGGATCGTGACCTTCGGCCTCGATGCGGGCGCTGACGTGCGCGCGATCGAAGTGATGCGGACCGCGACCGGGGGAACCTTCGTGACCGCGTCGCTCGGCGACAAGGAACTGAGCTTCACCGTTGGCCAGCCGGGCATGCACTGGGTTTCCAACGCGCTCGCCGTGCTGGCGGCGGTCGATGCGGTCGGCGGCGATCTCGCGCTGGCCGGGCTGGCGCTGGCCGATCTGGGCGGCCTCGCCGGGCGGGGCGCGCAGATGACGGTCGCGGTGCCGGGCGGCCACGCGCTGGTGATCGACGAGAGCTACAACGCCAACCCGAGCTCGATGCGCGCGACCCTGGCGGTGCTCGGGGCCGAATCCGCCACCCGCAAGCTCGCCGTGCTGGGCGAGATGCGCGAACTGGGCGAGAAGAGCGACGCCTATCACGCGGCGCTGGCGGGTCCGATCCTCGAGGCGGGGGTTGAACGGGTCATTCTCGTCGGTGAAGCGATGCGGCCGCTGGCGAACGCGCTTGAGGGCAGGGTCGATTTCGTCCATGTGCCCGATGCCGCTGCCGCGCGGACGAGCCTGCTGGCAATGCTGGCGCCGGGCGACGCGGTTCTCATCAAGGGTTCGAACGGAGTCGGGTTGGCGAGCGTGGTCGCCGGTTTGGCGAACGGGACAGCATAATGCTCTATTTGATCGCCGAATATCTGGGCTTTCCGGGTCTTCTCAATCTCTTCCGCTATCTGAGCTTCCGCTCGGGCGGTGCCGTCGCGACGGCGCTGATCATCGGCCTGATCATCGGGCCGCGCTTCATCGGCTGGCTGCGCGTGCGCCAGGGCAAGGGTCAGCCGATCCGCAGCGACGGGCCGCAGACGCATCTCGCCAAGCGCGGCACGCCGACCATGGGCGGGCTGATGATCCTGACCTCGCTGATGCTGTCGATCCTGTTGTGGATGGATCTGACCAATCCGTTCGTCTGGGCCTGCGCCTTCGTTACGCTCGGCTTCGGCGCGATCGGCTTCCTCGACGATTACGACAAGGTGCGCAAAGCCAGCACCAAGGGCGTGTCCGGCCGGACGCGCCTGCTCGGCGAGTTCGCCATCGCCGCGATCGCGGCCGGCCTGATCATCCATCAGAACGGTGCGACCGGCACGCATCTGTACCTGCCCTTCACCAATGGCTGGTGGATCGATCTCGGCTATTTCTACATCGTGTTCGCTGCCTTCACGATCGTCGCCTTCGGCAATGCCGTGAACCTGACGGACGGGCTGGACGGGCTGGCGACGATGCCGGTGATCATTGCCGCCGTCACCTTCATGATCATCGTCTATCTGGCGGGCAACGCGAAGTTCGCGACCTATCTCGGCATCCCGCACGTGCCCAGGGCGGGCGATCTGGCGATCTTCTGCGGCGCGATGGTTGGCGCCGGACTCGCCTTTCTGTGGTTCAATGCGCCGCCGGCCGCCGTGTTCATGGGCGACACCGGCAGCCTGGCGCTGGGCGGGGCGCTCGGCACCATCGCCGTCGTCGCGCATCACGAGATCGTGCTGGGGATCGTCGGCGGCCTGTTCGTGATCGAGGCGCTGTCGGTCATCATCCAGGTGTTCTTCTACAAGCGGACCGGCCGGCGCGTGTTCAAGATGGCGCCGATCCACCACCATTTCGAGCAGATGGGCTGGAGCGAACCGACCGTTGTCATCCGCTTCTGGATCATCGCGCTGGTGCTCGCGCTGGCGGGCCTGTCGACCTTGAAGCTGCGGTGATCACCAGCCCCATCTGGCGCGGCAAACGCTACGCTGTGCTGGGGCTTGCGCGCTCGGGCGGAGCGACCCTGCGCGCGCTTGTGGCGAGCGGGGCCGAGGTGACGGCGTGGGATTCGAACGAGGCGGCGCGGATGGCGGTGTCCGGGGCGACGATCGCCAATCCCCAGAACATCGATCTTGCCGGCTTCCACGGCCTCGTCGTCTCCCCGGGCGTGCCGATCAATCGCCACCCGGTGGCCGCGAAGGCGCGCGCCGCCGGCGTCCCGATCATCGGCGATATCGAGCTGTTCGCTCAGGCCCGGGGCGGCTTGCCGCCGCACAAGGTGGTCGGCATCACCGGCACCAACGGCAAGTCGACCACGACCGCGCTGATCCACCATATCCTCGAAACCGCGGGCGTCCCGGCGCGGCTCGGCGGCAATATCGGGAAGCCGGTGCTGGGCGAGGATCCGCTCCCGGCAGGCGGCGTCTATGTGCTCGAATTGTCGAGCTACCAGATCGATCTGACCACCAGCCTCGATTGCGAGGTCGCGATCCTGCTCAACGTCACGCCCGATCATCTCGATCGCTATGACGGGTTCGATGCCTATGCGGCGTCCAAGGCGCGGCTGTTCGCGATGCAGTCGGCCGATCATGCCGCGATCGTCGGGATCGGCGATGCCGCCTCCGCCGCGATCGCCCGCTCGCTTTCGGCACGGGGCGAGCATCTCACCAAGATCGCGCCCGGTGTGTGCATGGATCAGTCGCGCTGGCCCTCGCTGCAGGGCCCGCACAATGCGCAGAACGCGCTCGCCGCGATCGCGGCGGCGCAGGCGCTCGGCGTGCCCGAGGATGCGATCGACCGCGCGCTGGTCAGCTTCACCGGCCTGGCGCACCGGATGGAGCGGGTCGGCACGCACCGCGGTGTCGCCTTTATCAACGACAGCAAGGCGACCAATCCCGAGTCCACCGCCCCCGCGCTCGCCGCGTTCCAGCATATCCACTGGATCCTGGGCGGGCAGGCCAAGACCGACGATCTCGACGCCTGCGCACCGTGGTTCGGACATGTCGCGCGGGCTTACACCATCGGTGAGGCGGGCCCCGGCTTTGCGGCCTTACTCGCGCCGCATATGCCGGTCGAGCAGAGCGGCCAGCTCGCGGCCGCGTTGACGAGCGCCGCTGCCCGCGCCACGGCCGGGGAGACCGTGCTGTTGTCGCCGGCCTGCGCCTCGTTCGATCAGTTCCGCAGTTTCGAGGATCGCGGCGATCAGTTCCGCGCGCTCGTCGAGGCGCTGGCATGATCAAGACTCAGACCGAGACGCTGACTTTGTGGAAGCGCATGAAGGGCGGAGGCGGCCGCGGCGACCGCTCGGCGCTCGGCATGTGGTTCTGGGACATCGACCGCCTCTTGTTGCTGCTGACCCTGCTGCTGATCGCGATCGGGCTGATCGCGGTCGGCGCGGCGTCGCCCGCCGCAGCGACGCGTTATTCGGACGAGAAGCATCATATCCCGCCGCTCTTCTATCTCTGGTGGCAGCTCGCCTGGGTCGGCGTGTCCCTGCCGATCCTGTTCGCGGTCTCGATGCTGCCCGTGGCGGTCGCGCGCCGCATGGCGCTGATCGGTTCGGCCGCGTGCCTCGTGCTGCTGATCGCCGTGCCCTTTTTCGGTGTGGAGAAGAACGGATCGACTCGCTGGCTCAATTTCGGCGTGTCGCTGATCCAGCCCTCCGAATTCCTGAAGCCGTTTTTCATCGTGACCACTGCCTGGTTGTTGTCGATGCGCGCGAAAGACGAGGCGCTGCCCGTCGTCGCGATCACCGGTGCGATGACCGCGCTCGTCGCCCTGCTGCTGATGCTCCAGCCCGATCTGGGGCAGACCGTCGTGTTCGTCGCGGTGTGGCTGGTGCTGCTGATGATCGCGGGCACGTCCCCCAAGGTGATGGCCGCGCTGATCGGCTGCGCGCCGGTCGGGCTGGTCATGGCCTATATGTTCTATGGCACGGCGCGCACACGGATCGACGCCTTCCTGTTCCCCAACCATGAAGGCGCCGGCGCGTCCGATCATTTCCAGACCAATGCCGCGCACGACACGATCACCGCCGGCGGCTGGCGCGGCACGGGCCCGGGCGGCGGATCGATGAAGTTCCGCCTGCCCGAGGGGCATACCGATTACATCTTCTCCGTGATCGGCGAGGAATTCGGGCTGATCGCGTGCATGATCATCGCCGTGCTGTTCCTGGCGATCGTGGTGCGCGTGTTCGTGAAGCTGCTGGACGAGCAGGACGAGTTCCGCCTGTTCGCCGCCGCGGGCCTGGCCAGCCAGTTCGGCGTGCAGGCGCTGATCAGCATGGCGGTGAATACCGGCCTCGCGCCGTCGAAGGGGATGACATTGCCGTTTATCAGCTATGGTGGATCGTCGATGATCGCGCTCTCGATCGGGATGGGCTTGCTGCTGGCTTTCACGCGGCGCAATCCGTTCGTATCGCGATCACCCTATATCGCACGATGGAGCGGCGAATGAACCAGCCACGGCATTTCGTCCTCGCCGCGGGAGGGACGGGCGGACATATGGTCCCGGCGGCCGCCCTCGCTGCGGAGCTGGTGAAGCGCGGCCATCATGTCGCGCTGATCAGCGACGAGCGCGGCGTGCGCTTCCCCGGGCTGTTCGAGGACATCCAGACTCATGTGCTCCCCGCGGGGCGGCTGGCGGGTGGGCCGATCGGCTGGGCGCGCACCGCCTCGAGCATGATCAAGGCCAGGGCGATGGCGATCGATCTGTACCGTGCCGTCCGCCCGGCCGCGGTGATCGGCTTTGGCGGTTACCCGGCGCTGCCAGCGCTGCTTGCCGCCTTCAATCAGAATATCCCGACCGCGGTGCACGAGCAGAATGCGGTGCTGGGCAGGGTCAACCGGCTGGTCGCCGGCAAGGTGACCGCTATCGCCACGTCCTACGCCACCGTAGAACGGCTCAAGCCCGGATTTCAGCGCAAGACTCATCTCGTCGGCAATCCGGTGCGCGATTCGGTGCTGGCGCTGCGTACCAAGCCCTATCCGCTTCTCGAGGAGGACGGCATCTTCCGCGTGCTCGTCACTGGCGGCAGCCAGGGCGCGAGCGTGCTGAGCCAGGTCGTGCCGGACGGGCTTGCGCTGCTGCCGGAGGGTTTTCGCCGTCGCCTGCAGGTCACGCACCAGGCGCGGATCGAGGATATCGATGCGGCGCGCGCGAAATATGCCGAGCTGTCGATCGCGGCCGACCTCGCGACTTATCTGCCCGATCTGCCCGAGCAGCTCGCCTGGGCCCATGTCGTGATCGCCCGCGCCGGCGCTTCGACCCTGGCTGAGCTCACCGTGGCGGGTCGTCCCGCGATCCTGGTTCCGCTGCCCAGCGCGACGGACGACCACCAGACCGTCAACGCCCGTGAGATGACGGCCGCCGGCGGTGCGCGGACGATCGATCAGCGCAATTTCACGCCAGTCGAACTGGCCAAGCAGATGGCCCAGCTGGGGCTCGATCCGGTTGCCTTGCAGAATGCCGCGGGCCGCGCGCGCAGCTGCGGCCGGCCCGATGCGGCGCGCGATCTCGCCGATCTGGTCGAAAGCCTGAACGATACGCGCGGCGACATGCCGATCGGCGCGCCGCTGCCGGCCGGTCCGGGCGGAAAGCCGGTTTACGCATGAGGGGCGTGGCAACCGACATCGGCACGATTCATTTCGTGGGCATCGGCGGGATCGGCATGTCCGGCATCGCCGAGGTGATGCACAATCTCGGCTACAAGGTGCAGGGCTCCGACATGGCGGAGGGCTATGTCGTGCAGGGCCTGCGCGACAAGGGCATCACCGTCCATATCGGGCAGCGCGCCGAGAATCTGGGTGACGCGGTGGTGATCGTCACCTCGACCGCGATCAAGCGCGGCAACCCCGAACTGGAGGAAGCGCTGGAACGGCGCATTCCGGTGGTGCGCCGTGCCGAGATGCTGGCCGAACTGATGCGGCTGAAATCGACCGTCGCGGTCGCCGGCACGCATGGCAAGACCACGACGACCTCGATGATCGCGGCCTTGCTCGATGCCGGCGGCGTCGATCCGACCGTGATCAATGGCGGGATCATCAACAGCTATGGCTCCAACGCGCGGCTCGGCGCGAGCGACTGGATGGTGGTGGAGGCGGACGAGAGCGACGGCAGCTTCCTGCGGCTCGACGGGACGATCGCGGTCGTGACCAATATCGATCCGGAGCATCTCGATCACTACGGCTCGTTCGATGCAGTGAAGGACGCGTTCGTCGAGTTCGTCGAGAATGTGCCCTTTTACGGCGCTGCCTTGCTGTGTCTCGATCATCCCGAAGTGCAGGGCATCATCCCGCGCTTGCGCGACCGGCGGGTGGTGACCTACGGCTTTTCGGCCCAGGCCGATGTGCGCGGCGTCAACGTGACGCCGATCCCGGGCGGCAATCGCTTCGAGACGATCGTCCGCGGGCGCGACGGCGCGACCCGCTCGATCGAGGGGATCGAACTGCCAATGCCGGGCCGCCACAATGTCCAGAATGCGCTGGCCGCGATCGGCGTGGCGCTCGAGCTCGGCATAGCCGATGCGACGATTCAGCAGGGTTTCGCCAAGTTTGGCGGCGTGAAGCGGCGTTTCACCAAGGTCGGCGAGGTGCCGCTCGACGGCGGAGTCGTCACCATCATCGACGATTATGGCCACCACCCGGTCGAAATCCGGGCGGTGCTGGCCGCGGCGCGCGAGGGCGTCGAGAACCGCGTGATCGCGGTCGTCCAGCCGCACCGCTATTCGCGGCTCGGCGATCTGATGGAGGAATTCCAGCAGGCCTTCAACGATGCCGACATCGTCTTCGTCACCCCGGTCTACGCAGCGGGCGAAGCGCCGGTCGATGGCGTCGATGCCGAGGCGCTGGCCAATGGCCTGAAGACGCGCGGCCATCGCTCGGCGGCGGTCGTGGCCGATGCCGGGGCGCTGGCGACGACGCTCGCCGGGATCGTGCAGCCCGGCGACATGGTCGTGTGCCTGGGCGCCGGGGACATCACCAAATGGGCAGCCGGGCTCGCCGATGCGATCGGGGCGGCACGATGAGCGCGGTCTGCACTGCCTTGCCGCCGCTGCGCGGCACTGGCCAGCATGAGGGCAGCCTGGCCGATTTCATCTGGTTTCGCACCGGCGGGCCGGCGGAATGGCTGGTGCGCCCGCAGGACGTCCATGATCTGTCCGTCTTCCTTGCCGGGCTCGATCCGGCGACGCCGGTATTGCCGGTCGGGGTCGGATCGAACCTGATCGTGCGTGACGGCGGCGTGCCCGGTGTGGTGGTGCGCCTGCCCAAGGCGATGGCGAAGGTTGTTGTCGAGCCGGGCAACAGAGTACGCGCCGGCGGGGCCGCGATGGGCATCACGGTGGCGAGCGCCGCGCGGGATGCCGGCATTGCCGGGCTCGAATTCCTGCGCGGCATTCCCGGAACGGTCGGCGGCGCGGTGAAGATGAATGCCGGCGCTTATGGCCGCGATACCTCCGACATCCTGATCGAGGCGACGGTGGTGACGCGGTCGGGCGAGGTCGAGACCTGGCCGGCGGCGAAGTTCGGCTATGTCTATCGCCATTCCGACGTTCCCGCCGGCGCCGTGGTGGTCGAGGCGCTGTTCGAGGGTGTGCCCGGCGACCCGGCAACGATCGGCGCCGAGATGGACCGAATCGCAGCCGAGCGCGAAGCATCGCAGCCGCTGCGCTCGCGCACCGGCGGATCTACCTTCAAGAATCCGGAAGGTCACAAGGCCTGGGCGCTGATCGACCAGGCGGGATGCCGCGGGCTGACGCGCGGCGACGCGCAGGTCAGCGAGAAACATTGCAACTTCCTGCTCAACCTCGGCAGCGCGACGAGCGCCGAGATCGAGGCCCTGGGCGAGGAAGTGCGCGAGAAGGTCAGGGCGACGTCCGGCGTCCTTCTCGAATGGGAGATTCAGCGGGTCGGCGTGTTCGCCGCCGCCGCCGACAAGGAATCATCGGGGGTGAAGAAGTGAGTTTGCACGTCGCAGTCCTCATGGGCGGCTGGTCGGCCGAGCGCGAAGTGTCGCTGATGTCGGGCAGCGGCGTCGCCGATGCGCTCGAAAGCCTTGGCCACCGTGTCACGCGGATCGACATGGGCCGCGACGTCGCGGCGAAGCTGACCGAGGCGGCGCCCGATATCGTGTTCAACGCACTGCACGGCACGCCGGGCGAGGACGGGTCAGTCCAGGGCATGCTTGACCTGATGGGCCTGAAATATACCCATTCGGGGCTCGTCACCTCGGTGATCGCGATCGACAAGCAACTGACCAAGCAGGCGCTGGTGCCGCACGGCATCCCGATGCCGGGCGGCCGGATCGTGAAGAGCGAGACGCTGTTCGAGGGCGACCCGCTGCCGCGACCCTATGTGCTGAAGCCGGTCAATGAAGGATCGTCGGTCGGCGTCGCGATCGTCACGGAGGAAGGCAATTACGGCAACCCGATCGCGCGCGGCGTGAGCGGGCCGTGGGGCGAATTCGAGGAACTGCTGGCCGAACCCTATATCCGCGGGCGCGAGCTGACCACGGCCGTGCTCGGTGGCGCCGCGATGGGCGTGACCGAGCTCAGGCCGAAGAGCGGCTGGTATGATTACGATGCAAAATATACCGACGGGATGACCGAGCATATCTGCCCGGCCGATGTACCCGACGAGATCGCCGAGGCGTGCAAGCGCATCGCGCTCGACGCGCACCGGCTGCTCGGTTGCAAGGGCGCGTCGCGCTCCGATTTCCGCTGGGACGACAACCAGGGCATCGAGGGGCTGTTCCTGCTGGAGGTCAACACCCAGCCGGGCATGACCCCACTCAGCCTGGTGCCCGAACAGGCGCGCCATATCGGCATGAGCTATGCCGAGCTGGTCCAGAAGATCGTCGAGGAGGCGCTATGAGCCGAACGATCAAGCGGGGCGCGCCGCCGCGCCGCCCGGTGCAGCAGCAGCGGCGCCGACAGCAGCCCAAGGAATCGATGATCGACCGCGCCATCGCGGCGTTGCCGATCAGCCACGATACGCTGCGCAAGATCGCGACATGGTCGATCGTCGGCGCGGTCGGGGCGGTTGCGCTCACCGCGGCGGCCTGGCTCGGCATTCCCGGCGCGATCGGTGTTGCCCTGGCTGAGGGCGTCGGACGAGCCGGCTTCCGCGTCGAGCAGGTCGAAGTGACTGGTCTCAGCCGGATGGACCGCATGACCGTCTATGCCGTCGCGGTCGATCAGCGCTCGCGGGCGATGCCGCTGGTCGATCTGGAGGATGTGCGCCAGAAGCTCCTGTCCTATGGCTGGATCGCCGACGCGCATGTCTCGCGCCGGCTGCCCGATACGCTGCTGGTGCATATCGTCGAGCGCAAGCCGACCGCCGTCTGGCAGGATCGCGGCCGGCTTTCGCTGATTTCCGACAATGGCGTGTGGCTCGAGCCGGTCAGGGCGGAGGCGATGCCCGATCTGCCGCTGGTGATCGGCCCGGGCGCGAACCAGCAGGAAGCGAATTACCAGAAGCTGCTCCAGGCGGCGCCGGCATTGCGCCCGCTGGTGAAGGCAGCGACATGGGTCGGCAACCGGCGCTGGAACCTGTTGTTCGAATCCGGCGAGACGCTGGCGCTGCCGGAGGGCGATGCCGAAGCGGCCAAGGCGCTGGTGAAGTTCGCGCAGCTAGACGGTGTCCAGCCGCTGCTCGGCAAGGGCTGGATCCGCTTCGATATGCGCGATCCGACCAAGTTCGTCGGGCGCAAGCCTGGTCAGGTGGTCAATCGTGCCATAACCAACCCGCAAGACGGGGCGGCGCCGCCACGGCCGGCCATGATCGAAGCGAAGCACACGGTATTTGCCGTGGTAAAGGGGTAAGGCGTATGGCGAAGGCAGCACCCGAGGGCCTGATCACGGCGCTCGATATCGGATCGTCCAAGGTTTCGGCGATGATCGCGCAGAAGGGCGACGGCGGCGAGTTGATCGTGCTCGGCACCGGGCAGCGCGAGAGCCGGGGCGTCAAGCGCGGCTATATCGCCGATGCCGCCGCAACCGAGGTCGCCGTGCGCGAGGCGGTCGAGCAGGCCGAGCGGATCGCCGGGACCAATATCGAGAATGTCTGGGTCAGCTTCTCGGCCGGCGGGCTCGTCTCCGACGTCGCCTCGATCGAGTTCGAGCTCGGCGGTCACCGCGTCGAGCAGTCGGACATCGACGCGTTGCTCCAGGCGGGCCGCGAATCGATCGATCCGGCCGGGCGTATGGTGCTGCATGCTCAGCCTGCGCTCTACACGCTCGACGGGCTGACGGGGGTGAAGCGGCCGCTCGGGTTGCATGCCGACCGGCTCGGCGTGCACATCCACGTTGTCGCCGCCGATGGATCGCCGGTGCGCAATCTCGGCCTGTGCGTCGCCAATGCGCATCTCGAGGTCAAGGCAATCATCGCCTCGCCGGTTGCCACCGGCATGGCCTGCCTGTCCGAGGAAGAGCGCGAGCTTGGCGTCGCACTGGTGGAAATGGGCGCCGGCATCACCAACGTCTCGCTGTTCGCGGGCGGGATGCTCGTCGGGCTGACGTCGATCCCGATCGGCGCGGCTGACATCACGGACGATATCGCCTCGGCCTTCGGCACGCGGCGCGCTCAGGCGGAGCGGATGAAGTGTTTCTACGGCTCGGCCAATGCCAGCCCGCGCGACAATCACGACATGATCGACGTGGCGCCGATCTCCGCGGAGGATGGCGCCGGCGAAGGCAGCCGGATCACACGCGCTCAGCTGATCTCGGTGATCCGTCAGCGGCTCGATCATCTGATGGGCGAAGTGCAGAAGGCGCTGGTCGAACTGAAATTCGAAGGGCCGGTGGGTCGTCAGGTCGTGCTGACTGGCGGCGGTGCGGAGCTGAAGGGCATTGCCGATTATGCGCAACAGGCGCTTGGCCGCTCCGTCCGGATCGGCCGCCCGCGCGGGCTGACGGCACTGCCCGAGGCGCATGGCGGGCCGGCCTTCGCCACGCTCGCAGGGCTGGCTTTTTATGCGGCGGCGGACCCGGTCGATCTGCGATCGCTGTCGCCGACGAACCAGTTGGTTCACCGGCCGAAGGGGTTGGCGATCTTCAGGCGGCTGATCGCAACCGCCCGGGCGAATTATTAAAGAAATACGACAAGATTTAGCTGTTCGTGCTGGAGTCACCGCAAGGGATAGTGCAGAACAGCCACCATCATCATTATGAGCACCCCGATGTTTGGGGTGGTGCGGAGACCAGGCGATGAGCATCGAATTCCTTCCCCCCGAAGTCGACGAGCTGACGCCGCGCATCGCCGTGATCGGCGTCGGAGGCGCCGGCGGCAACGCGATCGCGAACATGATGCGCGCCGAAGTTCAGGGCGTCGATTTCCTTGTCGCCAATACGGATTCGCAGGCGCTCAAACAGTCGAACGCCGCGCACAAGATTCAGCTCGGGGCGAAGATCACGCAGGGGCTCGGCGCCGGATCGCGGCCGGAGATCGGGCGCGCTGCGGCCGAGGAGACGCTCGAGCAGGTCAGCAAGATGCTGGAAGGCGCGCATATGTGCTTCATCGCCGCCGGCATGGGCGGCGGCACGGGTACCGGCGCGGCGCCGGTCATCGCCAAGGCGGCGCGTGACATGGGCATCCTTACCGTCGGTGTGGTTACCAAGCCGTTCGCTTTCGAGGGCACGCGCCGCGCCAAATCGGCGGAAGCGGGCATCGAGGAACTGCAGAAGTACGTCGATACGCTGATCGTCATCCCGAACCAGAACCTGTTCCTGGTCGCCAATGCGAACACCACCTTCAAGGAGGCGTTCCAGATGGCGGACGAGGTGCTGCAGCAGGGCGTGCGCGGCATCACCGACCTGATGGTCATGCCCGGCCTGATCAACCTCGACTTCGCCGACGTCCGTTCGGTAATGCAGGAGATGGGCAAGGCGATGATGGGTACCGGCGAAGCGTCGGGCGACAATCGCGCGATCGAAGCCGCATCCAAGGCGATCGCCAACCCGCTGCTCGACGGCGTGTCGATGAAGGGCGCCAAGGGCGTGATCGTCTCGATCACCGGCGGCGACGACATGCGCTTGCTCGAGGTCGACGAGGCCGCTAACCATATCCGTGAGCTGGTCGACGAAGACGCCAACATCATCTGGGGTTCGGCATTCAATCCCGAACTCGAAGGCAAGATTCGCGTGTCGGTCGTCGCGACCGGCATCGAAGCCGAAGCCCGCCCGGCTGCCGCCGCGGCACCGGTATCGCGCGCGTTCACCTTCTCCGCGCCGAAAAAGGCTGAAGAGCCAGCACCGGTCGCTGTGGCCGAGCCCGAAAGCGCTGGGCCTTCGACCCTCGCTACGGACGAGGCTGCTGCGGACGCGCCCGAGGACAATGACGAGCTGGTGCTGGGCAGCGAGACTCAGCTGGCCGATCTGCCGGTGTTCGGTGACGAGCCCGAGGAAAAGGCCGTTGCGCCCGTCGAAGCGACGCCGGAGCCGGAACTCGCCGTGCGCCGTCGCTGGCTGTCGCCGGGCGCCGCCGTCGAGGAAGCGCCCGTCGCGGCAGTCGAACCGGTTGCGGTCGCGCCGCGCGTGAAGCTTGGCGGGACCCTGTTCGAACGCATGTCGAGCGTATCGCGCGGGGCCGCCCGTGAGGACGAGCCGGCCGACAAGGATGCGCTCGATATCCCGCGTTTCCTGCATCGCCAGAACAATCAATGAAATGACGCGAGCGCGCGCGCCCGGTTCATCGCCGGCGCGCGTCGCCCTGCCGCGCTGCGGGTTGGCCGGACATTGCCGGTTAACCGTGACTGGGCTCTAGGCTGAGGTCCCATGCGCGTTTTTTTTCGTCTTTTCCGGCCTGCGATCGCTCTCGCACTGCCTTTTTCCCCCGTGGCCGCACAGGCCCAGATGGTCCAGCCGCTGAATCCGTTGGGCGATGAGCTCGCCGCGGAGATGCGGCTGCTGGCGGCCAATCCACTCGACATCAACGCGCTGGTTCGGGCGGGCGAGCTGGCGCTGAAGCTTGGCGATTCGACTGCGGCTGCCACCTTCTTCGCCCGCGCGGAACGGCTCGATCCGCGCAATGCCCGGATCAAGGCGGGGATGGGCAGCCTGCTCGTCCAGGCCGAGCGCCCCGGCGAGGCGCTGCGCCGGTTCGGCGAGGCGGAAGGGCTCGGGCTCGATCCGCGCGCCTATGCCGCCGATCGCGGGCTCGCTTATGATCTGATCGGCCAGCAGGAGCGTGCGCAGCGCGATTACCGCCTGGCGCTGCAGGATGGATCGGCCGACGAAACGGTCCGGCGTTACGCGCTGTCGCTCGGCATTTCGGGCAAGCGCGATCCCGCGCTGCAGCAGCTCGATCCGCTGCTTCGCAAGAACGACCGCGGGGCGTGGCGCGCACGGGCCTTCATCCTGGCGATGAACGGGGACGACAAGGGCGCGGAGCGGATCGCGACCAACATGATGCCGCCCGGGCTCGCCCAGGGCTTGCAGCCCTTTTTCGAACGCCTGCCGACGCTGGCGCCGACCGACCGCGCCTTTGCGGTGCATTTCGGTGAATTGCGGGCCACGCCGGAACGGCTCGCCGATGCCCGGCTGATCCCGACGCTCGCGCCGCTGTCGCCCGAGCCGGGCGCAGCGCCCGTGGCTGTCGCCGCAGTGCAGGCCGCGCCGGCGAGGAAAGAAGATCGCCGCAGCCAGCGCAAGCAGCGCGGCCGGAAATACGATATCCAGGTGGCCGCCACCCCGCCGCCCGCGCCCCAGCCCGAGCCGCTGCCGCCGCCGCCGGTATATGTCGCCAGCACCGAAGTGGTGCAGCCGCTTCCGGTCACGCCAGGTCGTGCGCCCGAATCGAGCCGACAGACCATGACGCTGACACCGGCCCCCGAGCGGTCGCGCGTCGTGGCCGGGCGGCCGAAAGAATCGGCACCCGTCGTGGCCGCCGTTCCAACCTCCAGTCTGAACGGGGAGAGGCTGCGGGCCGATATGGACAGGGCCGCCCCAGCTGAGGCGGCAGCGGTACAGGCCTCCGCGAACCGGCCGGTGGCGTCCTCGCCGGCCACGGTCGGTCCAGCGTTGCAGGCACCTTCGCGCATCGCCGCGGCTGAGCCAGTACCGAATGGGCCGACCTCTCCGGCCACTTCCGGGTCGTCAGTTCCGAGCGCGACTCAGGCTTCTGGAACGACGTCGCCCTCATCGTTGCCCTTCGCCGGCCCCGTAACGCCGGCCGCCGTGACACCTGCGGGCACAACGTCGGCACCGGCGAACACCGGCGCGAGTGCTCCATCGGATGCCCTTGTCGTAGCGGACGTCACGCCACCGCCAGCCGCCCCGCCGCCGGCCGCGCCCGTGCCGGTACGGAGCGAGGATTCGATCCTCGCCAGCATCATCGCCAATATCGCCGTCCCCGGGTCCGAGCTGGATGTCGCGCCGGTCCAGCCGGTCCGGACCGAGCCGGCGGCTCCCGCGCCCACGCGGATCGCGCCCCAGCCGGCCGAACCCGCGGCGGCGGTGCGCGAAGCGGCCGCACGGAAAGCGCTCGAGGACAAGAAGGCGCTGGCCGACAAAAAGGCTGCCGAGGCGAGGAAACTCGCTGAGGCAAAGAAGCTAGCTGAGGCCAAGAAAGCGGCCGAGCTGAAAAAGAAGAATGATCCGAAGCTCCTGGAACCGTCGCGTATCTGGGTGCAGGTGGCTGGCGGCGCGAACGAGGGGTCTCTGCCGAAGGAATGGGAGAAGGTCCGCGCCAAGGCGCCGGTAGCGTTCAAGGGCAAATCGGGCTGGACTACGCCGCTTCGGGCGACCAATCGGGTACTCGCAGGACCGTTCAAGACCAACGACGAGGCGCGCGGCTTCGTCAACGCGCTTGCCAAGGAGGGTATCTCGGCTTTCACCTTCACCAGCGATGCCGGCCAGAAGATCGTAAAGCTGGCCATAAAGTGAGCGCCGATCCGCGCCACGCGCCATGGGCATCGGACCCGGCGTCCAGCCGTGGCCGACTCCATGAGGACCAGCGCGATGCGGTGCGCGGGCCGCGCGATGCCTTCCAGCGCGATCGCGACCGGATCATCCATTCGATCAGTTTCCGCCGGCTGCGCCACAAGACTCAGGTGTTCATGGCGCCCGACGGCGATCATTTCCGCGTCCGCCTGACGCACAGCCTGGAAGTCGCGCAGATCGGCCGGACGGTCGCGCGCGCGCTCGGGCTGAACGAGGATCTGACCGAGGCGCTATGCCTTGCCCATGATATCGGCCACCCGCCCTTCGGCCATGCCGGCGAGGATGCGCTGAAAGTCGCGTTGCAGGGGCAGGGCGGCTTCGACCATAATGGCCATACCTTGCGCGCGCTGATGGAAATCGACAGCCCCTATCCGCGCTTCAACGGGCTGAACCTGACCTGGGAGACGCTGGAAGGGCTGGCCAAGCATAATGGGCCGGTCAGGAACCCGGCCTGGGCGCTGGCCGAGGCGGATGCGGCGTTTCCGCTCGATCTCACGCGCTGGTCGTCGCTCGAGGCTCAGGTCGCGGCGATTGCCGACGACATCGCCTATGACAATCACGATATCGACGATGGTCTGCGCGCCGGGCTGCTGACGCTCGACCAGATCCTGGCGGTGCCGGTCGTCGCAACCGGCTGGGCAGCGACGACGGCGCGTTTCCCCGATATCGCGCCCGAGCGGTTGGTTGGCGAACTGGTCCGCTCGCAGATCGGCGCGATGGTCAATGATCTTATCGCCGAAACGCGCCACCGGATCGCCGATGCCGGTGTCGAGACGAGTCAGGATGTCCGGGCGGCCGGGATCTGCCTGGCCGGCTTCTCCGTCGAGATGCGGGATGCGGAGCGCTCGCTCAAGCGATTCATGTACCGGAATCTATATCATCATCCGCGCCAGCTCGAGGCGGCGCGGATCGCGGGCGAACTGGTTGCAGGATTGTTCGCGGCTTACCGCGACGATCCACGCCTGATGCCACCCGACTGGTATGGACGGCTGCCCGCGGACGATCCCGCGCGCAGCCGCCATATTGCCGATTTCATCGCCGGGATGACCGATCGGTACGCCGTCACCCGCTATCGCGAGGCAGTCGGCCCGATCGATCTGCCCGAGGGCTTTTAGCGCGAGGCGAGGGCAGTCGGCGCAAGCTTGGCCTGCGCATTGGGCACCTTGAACGACACGGGCTGGCCGCCCGACACGCCGGTGATCCGGTCGCCGCGCACGATCAGTTCGAAATCGCTGCCCGACGGATAGTGGCGGCCGCTGATGACGACGCGCTTGCCGGTGCTGACGACGGTATAGACGTAGGTCTGGCCATCGCGGGTGAACGACCGCTCGGGGCCGGCATCCTTGGCGAAAGCGGGGGAGGAAATCGCTGCGACCGCTGCTGCTGCGGCGAGGATGGTCTTGAACATGATCTTTCCTTTCGTCGATCGAAAGCCAGATCAGCATCCCCCCGCATTTCTATTGTGGGGCCTACATATTGCAGTGCAGCAAAATCCCAACCGCAAAGATTGCGCGACCGATTGCACGAAACGAACGACCAACCGTATTTTCCGAACAATACTGCATCCAACATATGGTCTGGTGCGTAATGCCAACTCGAGATCCCCTGGCGACGGGGGTGGGTTGGCGGAGCCGGTCTAAAAGGCTCACACCGATAGCGGGCCGCGCCGCCAACCCGTTTTTCACCTGCCCTCCGTGATGCCGATGATTTGAGTGTGAGCCCCGCATCAGCTAAGGGCCGCGCTCGCTTCAATCGACCGGACCCGCAATGACCCTGTACACCCGTTTCGCCGCGCATCTCGATGCGGCGCTCGATACCCTTGTTACGCAGGGCGACCTGCCGGCCGGGCTCGACCGCGCGAACATCACGGTCGAGCCGCCGCGCGACCCGAGCCATGGCGATCTCGCCACCAATGCCGCGATGGTGCTGGCCAAGCCCGCCGCAACCAATCCGCGCGTGCTGGCGGAGAAGATCGCCGCCGAGCTCGGCAAGCTGGCCGAAGTGGCATCCGTCTCCGTCGCCGGGCCGGGCTTCATCAACCTCGCGCTGACCGATGAAACCTGGCGGGGCGAACTGTCGACGATCCGCGACGAGGGGGCCGATTATGGCCGCTCGACCAGCGGCGCAGGCACGACCGTCAATATCGAATATGTTTCCGCCAATCCCACCGGGCCGATGCATATGGGCCATTGCCGCGGCGCCGTGGTGGGCGATGCGCTGGCCAGCCTGCTCGAATTCGCGGGCGCCAAGGTGATCCGCGAATATTATGTCAACGATGCCGGTGGACAGGTCGATACGCTCGCCCGCTCGGTTCACCTGCGCTACCGCGAGGCGCTGGGCGCGGATATCGGCGAGATTCCCGAAGGGTTGTATCCGGGCGATTATCTCGTGCCGGTCGGGCAGGCACTCGCGGCCGAATTCGGCGATTCCTATGTCGATGCGCCTGAAGAGCAATGGCTGGTGCTGTTCCGCACTCGGGCGGTCGCCGCGATGCTGGTGCTGATCAAGGAAGATCTCGCGCTGCTGGGTATCCATCACGACCTCTTCTCGTCCGAGGCGGAGTTGCAGGCCGCGGGCAAGCCCGAGGCGGCAGAGGCCGATCTGCGGGCGCGGGGCCTGATCTATGACGGCGTGCTCGAGGCGCCGAAGGGCGAAACGCCGGAAGATTGGGAGCCGGTAGTGCTGCCGCTGTTCCGCTCGACCCAGTTCGGCGACGATCAGGATCGGCCGATCAGGAAATCGAATGGCCAGTGGACCTATTTCGGCGCGGATCTGGCCTATCATTACCAGAAGGCGCAGAGCGCCGACGCACTGATCGATATCTGGGGCGCCGACCATGCCGGCACAGTGAAGCGGATCGTGGCAGCGGTGCAGGCGTTGACGGGCGGCAAGACGCGGTTCGACGTGAAGCTGGTCCAGATGGTGCGCTTGTTGCGTGCCGGCGAGCCGGTGAAGATGTCCAAGCGCTCGGGCAATTTCGTGACGCTCGCCGATGTCGTCCGCGAAGTCGGCAAGGATGTGGTGCGCTTCACCATGCTCACCCGCAAGTCGGATGCGCAGATGGACTTCGATTTCGCCAAGGTGGTGGAGGCGTCGAAAGACAATCCCGTCTTCTATGTGCAATATGCCCATGCGCGCGTTGCGTCGCTGCATCGGCGCGCGGCGGAGGCGGGTATCGTCTGCGGCGCGGTCGATCTGGGCCAGCTCGAAACCGAGGACCTCGCGCTGGTGAAGCGCGCGGCACAGTTTCCCCGGATCGTCGAGACGGCGGCGGCGGCCCGCGAGCCGCATCGTATCGCCTTTTATCTCTTCGATCTGGCTGCGGAATTCCACGCGCTCTGGAATGTCGGCAATGACCGGCCCGATCGCCGTTTCCTGATTGCCGACAACCCTGCTGTGACATGCGCGCGGCTTTTCCTTGCTGACGCAATCGGGCAGATTATCCGCAACGGACTTGGCATCATGGGGGTGCAGGCGGTCCAGGAGATGAACTGATGGCGGAGTCGAGCGACTATGATCGCCGCGACGACAACCGGCTGCCCTGGCTCGAAACGGTCGAGGCGGATCCTGCAGAAGGAATTTCTGCCCTGCGGGTGATCCTGCTGGTCGTCCTGGGTCTCGCCATCATCGCAGCGGCGATCTTCGGCTATTATTGGTATCAGAAAAGTCAGGACGCCGACGGCAACGGCGCGCTGATCGAGGCGCAGGAAGGGGATTACAAGGTAAGGCCCGGCGATCCCGGCGGGCGTACGGTCGAAGGCGAGGGCGAAATCGCCGTCGCGACCAGCAATGGCGACGGCATCGGCAACGCCTCGATCGATCTCGACGCTACGCCGGAATCGCCGATGCTCGGCACCCGCGCCACGCCTGCGGCACCGGCGGCCAGCGGCGCGAGCACGGCGGTCTCAGCGATCCCGGCGTCCGGCGGCAAGCTGACCGCTGCCGCTCGTCCCGCGGTGCCCGTCGGCAGCACCGTCTTGCACGGATCGCTGGTGCAGATCGGTTCCTTCCCCAACGAGGCTTCGGCCAACGCCGCCTGGGCCCGGGCGGCGGCGCGTTTCCTCTATCTCGCGCCGCTCGGCAAGTCGGTGCAGAAGGCAGAAGTGAACGGCAACACCGTCTACCGGCTGCGCGTCAACGCCGGCAGCGCAAATCAGGCGTCCGAGCTGTGCGGAAAGCTGAAGGTGGCGGGCGAGGCGTGTTTCGTGGCGGGTGACTGATCGCGGACCGCACGAACTCAATTATCGGGGATCTGAGTTGGGGAGGGGCGCAGCCTCTACTCAGCACGGGGCTGGCTTGGTAAGCGTCATCGCATGAAGCCTGTCATCTTCGGCCTGTCCGGCCTGACCCTCAACCCCGAAGAACGCTCTTTTTTCGGTCAGGCTGATCCGGCCGGTTACATCCTGTTCAAGCGCAACATCGCTGACCGGACACAGCTGCGCGCGCTCACCGACGCGCTGCGGTCGCTGTCGGGCCGGAACGACCTGCCGATCCTGATCGATCAGGAAGGGGGGCGGGTATCCCGGATGGGGCCGCCGGAATGGCCTGCTTTCCCCGCCGGGCCGGCCTTCGACGCGCTGTACGAGACCGCGCCGATTTCGGCGATCGAGGCGGTGCGCGCCAATGCCCAGGCGATCGCGCTGATGCTGGCTGAGGTCGGGATCACGGTGGATTGCCTGCCGCTGCTCGACGTATCCCATTCCGACACGACCGAGGCGATCACCAGTCGGGCACTGGGATCCGAACCGATGCGAGTCGCCGCGATGGGGCGGGCGATCCTCGACGGGCTTCGCGCCGGCGGCGTGGTCGGCGTGGTCAAGCATATGCCGGGCCATGGCCGTGCGAAGGTCGATACCCATTATCACCTGCCGACCGTGACCGCGTCGGAAGAGGAGCTGGAAATCGATCTCGCCCCGTTCCGGGCGCTTGCCGGCGCGCCGATGGGCATGACCTCGCATATCCTGTTCGAGGCCTGGGACCCGTATCGGCCCGCCACCCTGTCGCCGATCGTGATCGAGCAGGTGATTCGCGGGCGGATCGGCTTCGACGGACTTTTGATGACTGACGACATCGACATGAAGGCGCTGTCGGGGAGCGCGGGCGACAAGGCGGCAGACGCCATTGCCGCCGGGTGCGACCTTGTGCTCGATTGCTGGGCCCGGATGGACGAGATGCAGGATATCGCGTCGCGGCTCGGCGAGATGTCGGCGCGGTCGCGCGAGCGCCTCGACCGCGCGATGGCGACGATCGCGGGCGCGCCGCCGCAGGGCGAGATCGCCGCGCTGATCGCAAAACGGGATGCGTTGCTGGCGGTGGCGTAGCGTAATCGCGACGTACAATCGGTGCGCCCCATCGTGGAAAATCTTTCCGCTCAGAATCGGTGACGATTCCAAAGACGTGCGCGCGAACCTGATTGCGAGCGACTCGCGACGGCCGAGCATCAGAGGGCGTCCTTTCTCTCCCGTACGGAAATATTGCCCGGCACTCGGCACCGATGACATCCGTGGCGTGCCGATAATGACTTCATGTCGCCTTTGACCAATCCCACGGACCGTCATTGCAATATGGGAGCGCTCCCCGGGGCACACATCGCTGACCTTCCCGGTCGCCACCGGGATCCGGGGAAGGAGAACAAGATGAGCGTGACTGCGCCGACTGAAGAGATCGAGGCAATCATCGCGCGGACTGCGCTCAAATATGATCTGCTGCCCTATCAGTCGAAGGCCTTTGCGCAGAGCCAGCCGGCGCGACTTGGGGCGATCGCGCAGCTGTTCGGGCTCGACGTCGCGCCGCTCGCCACGGCGCGGGTGCTGGAGTTGGGCTGCGCATCGGGCGGCAACATCATCCCGCACGCCCTACGCTATCCGGACGCCACCTTCGTCGGAGTCGATCTGGCGCGGACCCAGGTCGCAGCAGGCCGGTCGCGCATCGCAAGGCTTGGCCTGACGAATGTCGAGATTCGCTGCCAGAGCTTCACCGAGATCGGCGATGAGCTCGGCAGCTTCGATTATATCATCTGCCACGGCGTCTATAGCTGGGTGCCGGCGGCGGTGCAGGACGCGATCTTCAAGATCATCCGAGCGCGCCTGTCGCCGGTGGGTATCGCCTGTATCAGTTATAATGTGCTGCCGGGATGGCGCATGTTGCAGCCGCTGCGCGATGCCTTCCTGCTGGAGGTGCCCGACCATATCGATTCGCTCGGCCGCGTTGCCAGGGCGCGCGAGTTGCTCACCTTCCTGTCATCGGCCACCCCGGACACGGGGCCTTATGGGAACATGCTGCGTATCTGGGCGGAGCGGCTTTCGACGCTGCCTGACGACTATCTGGCCCATGAATTCCTCGAGGAAATGAACCACCCGAGCACGGTCCGGGATTTTGCCGCAAACGCCTCGCACAACGGGCTTGGTTTCCTGGCGGAATGCGAACTCGCCTCCATGATCCTGGAGAATTACGGAGCGGAGGTGGCGCAGCAGGTGCGCGCTCGGTCCGGAAACGATCTGGTCGGATCGGAGCAATATCTCGACCTCCTGTCCGGTCGAACCTTCCGCCAAACCTTGCTGATCGCGAACGAGCGCATGCCGACGGTCAACCGCGCGCTCAGGCCGGAGAGTATCGATCGACTGCACTTCCTGACGCAGGCGGGCATGAATCTCGACCGCGACGGCGACAAGTACCTCATCACCGATGTGTGCGGCCGCACGCTTTCGACCGACTCGAGCGCGGTCGCCGAGGGGCTCGCCCGACTTTTCGAACGCTTCCCGTCGTCCTCAAGCCTGGACGATTGCGCCGGAGCGATTCCCGAAGAGGAACGCGAGGCGGGCCGCGGGCTCCTGCTCGATGCACTCTATCGCATGACGCTGGTCGGCATGGTGACATTATCCTCCGAGCCGATCCATGCCGGTTCGGTTGGTGAATATCCGAAAGCGATCGCGCTTGCCCGCACGGATGCTTCCGACGGCGGCCAATCTACCACCAACATCCGTCATGAGACGATCGCGATCGACCCGGCGACTCGCGCCATTCTGCCGGCGATGGACGGCACGCTCGACCACGTCGCGCTGGCCCGGTTGCTTGAGGGCGAGGCGCTGAGCGGGCGGCTAAGCTTTTCCAGAGATGGTAATATTGTGACAGATGAGGTTTCTCTGCGAGACATTGCACAAGAGCATATTCCCACATTGCTGGCGAGAATGGCCAGTGCTGGCTTATTAGAGGATAATATTAACTTAATTATATAAACGATTTCGCTTGGTTGACTCTGGCAAAGTTGAGTCATAAAGGCGAAAAAAATAGAAAGAATACTTCCAAAGGTTCTTCCGGGTCGCACATATTTACTGCACAAAGGGGCAGAACAATGGTGCGTTTTAAGAACACGGCTGGTTATCTGATTCCGTCGGCAGCGGCCTCCGCGAAAGCAGCAAGACGCCGCGATCTGTTTTCTCACGCCAGCCGCCTCGCGCTGCGTTCCACGCTTGGGATATCCGCTGCCACCGGCATGATGCTGATTGCGCCGGGCCAGGCCTGGGCTGACTGCATCGTCGGCGGCGTCACCGTGCAGTGTACCGATACCTCAACCACCAATACGACATTTCCGGCCAATCCACCGGCCGATCGCGACTATCAGGGCGCGTCGGCTAGTCCGATCCAGATCATCGTCGACGCGGGCAAGACGGTCAGCGGCAATGGCCTTGCGGTTTCCAACACTGGCACTGGTGGCGTCACCGTGACCAATAACGGTACGATCAGCGTCGATGCCGGCAATACCCCAACGGCGGGCGGCACGGCTGCCCTGACGCTGAAGGCCGCCGGTGGGCCGATCACCTATACCGGTGGCGACGTCATCAACAACGGCAGCGGCAACGGGCTCGATGCGGCCCAGACGGGCGGCGTCGGCTCAGTCGATATCAATGTCGGCGGCAATATCTCGGCGGCGGCCGGCGAAGGCATCACCGTTCGCGATGTGACCACCAGCACGGGCGTGAATGTGGTGGTCGGCGGCACGGTCACGGCCCTTGCGGGCGGCAAGGACGGCATCGACGTTCAGACTCAGTCGCTGGCCGGCAATGTCACGATCGTCGCGAATGGCGATGTGAAGGCTGGGAACGCCGGTATCGTGGCGGCAGTCTTCCCGGCTGCTGGCACCGGCAACATCGATGTCACTGCGAACGGGGCGATCGACGCCAGGTTCGGCGTGGATGCGGAGAACTTCGGCACCGGCTCGACGACGGTGAAGACGGTTGGTCCGGTGACCGTCACCACGGGCAACGGTATCTTCGCGCTCGCCACCGGCGGCAATGTCACCGTTACCGCTGGCGACGTCAGCGCCGACAGCAACACCGCCATCGTCGCGCAACAGACAAGTGCGGCTGGTGCGGGCGTGGTCGATGTCACGGCGGGCAATGTTTTGGGCACGACTGGCATCGTGGCCACGAACACTGGCACCGGCGCGACCAATGTCGCTGCGACTGGCACGGTCACCGGCACTTTCGCCGAAGGCATCAAAGCGACCGGCAACGGTGCCGTAACCGTGGCTGTAGCCGACACGGTGACCGGTGCGACAACTGGCCTGTTGCTGACGGGCGGCAGTGGCGGCACGGGCGATATAACAGTGACCGGCAGCGGTGGGTTCGTCGGCGGCACGGGCAACGGGGCGACGATCCAGAACAATGGCTCGGGCAATGTCCTGGTCGACATCTCCGGTGCCAGCAGCTCGGCTGGTGGCGAAGGCATCACCGTTCGGGACACAGCCGCTGCCGGCAACACCAGTGTCACGACCGGGTCGGTAACCGCATTGTCAGGCGGCAAGGATGGCATCGACGTCCAGACCCAGTCGCTGACGGGCACTGTCACGATCGTCGCGAACGGCGATGTGAAGGCGGGCAATGCCGGCATCGTCGGGGCGATCTTCCCGGGAGCCGGAACGGGCAGCATCGACATCACCGCCAACGGCGCGATCGATGCGCGGTTCGGAATCGACGCCGAGAACTTCGGCGCCGGCTCGACCAGCGTGAAGACGGTCGGCCCAGTGACGGCAACGACCGGCAACGGCATCTTCGCGCTGGCGACTGGCGGCAACGTCACGGTCACCGCAGGCGATGTCAGCGCTGACAGCAACACGGCGATCGTTGCGCGCCAGACCAGCGCGGCGGGCGCCGGCGTGGTCGACGTGACCGCGGGCAAGGTCTCCGGCACGACCGGCATCGAGGCCACCAACGCGGGTACTGGCGCGACTAATGTCGCGGCGACTGGCACTGTCACCGGGAGCTTCGCCGAAGGCATCAAGGTGACAGGCAACGGCGCCGTCACCGTAGCGGTCGCCGATACGGTGACCGGTGCAACGACTGGCCTGTTGCTGACCGGCGGTACCGGCGGGGCAGGCGACATCAAGATCACCGGTACCGGCGGCTTCGTCGGCGGGACCGGCAATGCCGCGACGATCCAGAACAACGGCTCGGGCAATGTCCTGGTCGATATCTCGGGGGCGAGCAGCTCGGCCAGTGGCGAGGGCATCACCGTCCGCGACACCGCTGCGGCTGGCGGTGTCAGCGTCACGACTGGCTCTGTCACGGCCCTTACGGGCGGCAAGGACGGCATCGACGTCCAGACGCAGTCGCTGACCGGCAATGTCACGATCGTCGCGAACGGCGATGTGAAGGCGGGCAATGCCGGCATCGTCGGTGCGATCTTCCCGGGCGCCGGAACGGGCAACATCGACATCACCGCCAACGGCGCAATCGACGCCCGGTTCGGGATCGACGCCGAGAACTTCGGCACCGGCTCGACCAGCGTGAAGACGGTCGGTCCGGTGACCGTCACCACGGGCAACGGCATCTTCGCGCTCGCCACAGGCGGCAACGTCACGGTCACCGCAGGCGATGTCAACGCCGACAGCAACACGGCGATCGTTGCACGTCAGAACAGCGCGGCTGGTGCGGGCGTGGTCGACGTGACCGCGGGCAAGGTCTCCGGCACGACCGGCATCGAGGCAACGAACTCCGGTACCGGCGCGACCAATGTCGCAGCGACCGGTACGGTTACGGGGACCTTTGCCGAGGGCATCAAGGCGACCGGCAACGGCGCCGTCACCATCAACGTTGCGGACACGGTGACCGGTGCGTCGACCGGCCTCCTTCTGACTGGGGGCAGCGGCGGCTCGGGCGATATCACGGTGACTGGCACTGGCGGCTTCGTCGGCGGGACCGGCAATGCCGCGACGATCCAGAACAACGGCTCGGGCAATGTGCTGGTCGATATCTCGGGCGCGAGCAGCTCGGCCGGCGGCGAGGGCATCACCGTTCGGGACACCGTCGCTGGCGGCAATATCGACGTCACGACCGGGTCGGTGACCGCCTTGTCGGGCGGCAAGGACGGCATCGACGTCCAGACTCAGTCGCTGACCGGCAATGTCACGATCGTCGCGAACGGCGATGTAAAGGCGGGCAATGCCGGCATCGTCGGGGCGATCTTCCCCGCGGCCGGCACCGGCAACATCGACATCACCGCCAATGGTGTGATCGACGCGCGGTTCGGAGTGGATGCCGAGAACTTCGGCACTGGCTCGACGACCGTGAAGACGGTCGGCCCAGTGACCGCGACGACTGGCAATGGCATCTTCGCGCTCACGACCGGCGGTAACGTCACGATCATCGCAGGCGATGTCAGCGCTGACAGCAACACCGCCATCGTTGCGCGCCAGACCAGCGCGGCGGGCGCCGGCGTGATCGACGTGACCGCGGGCAATGTCTCGGGCACGACCGGCATCGAGGCCACCAACGCGGGTACTGGCGCGACTAATGTCGCGGCGACCGGTACGGTCACCGGCAGCTTTGCCGAAGGCATCAAGGCGACCGGCAACGGCGCGGTCACCGTGGCGGTCGCCGATACGGTGACCGGCGCGACCACCGGCCTGTTGCTGACTGGGGGCAGCGGCGGCTCGGGCGATATCACGGTTACTGGCGCGGGCGGCTTCGTTGGCGGGACCGGCAATGCCGCGGCCATCCAGAACAACGGCTCGGGGAATGTCCTGGTCGATATCTCGGGGGCGAGCAGCTCGGCCAGTGGCGAGGGCATCACCGTCCGCGACACCGCTGCGGCTGGCGGTGTCAGCGTCACGACTGGCTCTGTCACGGCCCTTACGGGCGGCAAGGACGGCATCGACGTCCAGACGCAGTCGCTGACCGGCAATGTCACGATCGTCGCGAACGGCGATGTGAAGGCGGGCAATGCCGGCATCGTCGGTGCGATCTTCCCGGGCGCCGGAACGGGCAACATCGACATCACCGCCAACGGCGCAATCGACGCCCGGTTCGGGATCGACGCCGAGAACTTCGGCACCGGCTCGACCAGCGTGAAGACGGTCGGTCCGGTGACCGTCACCACGGGCAACGGCATCTTCGCGCTCGCCACAGGCGGCAACGTCACGGTCACCGCAGGCGATGTCAACGCCGACAGCAACACGGCGATCGTTGCACGTCAGAACAGCGCGGCTGGTGCGGGCGTGGTCGACGTGACCGCGGGCAAGGTCTCCGGCACGACCGGCATCGAGGCAACGAACTCCGGTACCGGCGCGACCAACGTCGCGACCACCGGTACGGTCACCGGCAGCTTTGCTGAGGGGATCAAGGTGACAGGCAACGGCGCCGTAACCGTGGCGGTCGCCGATACCGTGACCGGTGCGACGACCGGCCTGTTGCTGACCGGCGGCACCGGCGGCGCGGGCGACATCAAGGTCATCGGCACCGGCGGGTTCGTCGGAGGCACGGGCAATGCCGCGACCATTCAGAACAACGGCTCGGGCAATGTCCTGGTCGATATCTCGGGGGCGAGCAGTTCAGCCAATGGTGAGGGCATCACCGTCCGTGACACGGCCGCTGGCGGCAACATCGACGTCACGACCGGCTCGATGACAGCCTTGTCGGGTGGCAAGGATGGCATCGACGTCCAGACCCAGTCGCTGACGGGCAATGTCACCATCGTCGCAAACGGCGATGTGAAGGCGGGTAACGCCGGCATCGTCGCGGCGATCTTCCCGGCTGCCGGCACCGGCAACATCGATGTCACCGCCAACGGTTCGATCGACGCCCGGTTCGGGATCGACGCCGAGAACTTCGGCACCGGCTCGACGACGGTGAAGACGGTTGGTCCGGTGACGGCGACGACCGGCAATGGCATCTTTGCGCTCGCCACAGGCGGCAACGTCACGGTCATCGCAGGCGATGTCAGCGCCGACAGCAACACCGCCATCGTTGCACGTCAGACCAGCGCGGCTGGTGCGGGCGTGGTCGATGTCACCGTGGGCAAGGTCTCCGGCACGACCGGCATCGAGGCCACCAACACGGGCACCGGCGCGACTAATGTGACGGCGACCGGCTCGGTCACCGGCACCTTCGCCGAGGGGATCAAGGTCACCGGTAACGGCGCCGTAACCGTGGCCGTGGCCGACACGGTCACCGGTGCGACGACCGGCCTGTTGCTGACCGGCGGCACCGGCGGCACGGGCGACATCACGGTGACCGGCACCGGTGGGTTCGTCGGTGGCACGGGCAACGGGGCAACGATCCAGAACAACGGCTCGGGCAACGTGCTGGTCGACATCTCCGGTGCCAGCAGCTCGGCTGGTGGCGAAGGCATCACCGTTCGGGACACGGCTGTTGCCGGCAACACCAGCGTCACGACCGGCTCGGTAACCGCATTGTCAGGCGGCAAGGATGGCATCGACGTCCAGACCCAGTCGCTGACGGGTAATGTGGCGATCGTCGCGAACGGCGATGTGAAGGCTGGCAACGCCGGCATCGTCGGCGCGATCTTCCCGGGCGCCGGGACGGGCAACATCGACATCACCGCCAATGGTGCGATCGATGCGCGGTTCGGTGTGGATGCGGAGAACTTCGGTACCGGCTCGACCAGCGTGAAGACGGTTGGTCCGGTGACGGCAACGACCGGCAACGGCATCTTCGCGCTGGCGACGGGCGGCAACGTCACGGTCACCGCAGGCGATGTGACCGCGACCGGCAACACCGCAATCGTCGCGCAGCAGACCAGTGCGGCCGGCGCCGGCGTGATCGATGTCACCGCGGGCAAGGTCTCCGGCACGACCGGCATCGTGGCGACCAATACGGGCACCGGCGCGACCAACGTAGTGGCGACCGGCACGGTCACCGGCACCTTCGCCGAAGGCATCAAGGCGACCGGTAACGACGCCGTCAGCGTGGCAGTCACCGGCGTGGTGACGGGCGCGACCCGGGGCCTTACGCTGACAGGCGGATCGGGCGGCGCGGGTGACATCAACGTCACTGGCGTGGGTGGCTTTGTCGGCCTCAACGGTGACGGGGCGAACATCCTCAACAACGGTTCGGGCAAAACCACCGTCAACATCTCCGGCGCCAGCGCCGCGACGGGTGGAGACGGCATCCATGTGCGCGATACCGGGGCGGCCGGCTCGATGTCCGTGGCCACCGGTGCGGTCACCGCGCTGGATGC
The DNA here is from genome assembly GCF_036663735.1 of Parasphingomonas zepuensis. NCBI lineage: Bacteria > Pseudomonadati > Pseudomonadota > Alphaproteobacteria > Sphingomonadales > Sphingomonadaceae > Parasphingomonas > Parasphingomonas zepuensis. The sequence goes on from NZ_JAXOJO010000002.1 coordinate 521,328, forward strand.
GGGCGCTAATGGCGTGGACGCGGTTTCAGCCTCGTTGGCCGGCAACGTGACGGTCGTGGCCAATGGCGACGTGAAGGCAGGCAATGCCGGCATCGTCGGCGCGCTCGTCGATGCCGCCGCCACCGGCAACGTCGACGTGACCGCCAATGGCGCGGTCGACGCGCGCTTCGGTGTCGATGCCGAGAATTTCGGCTCCGGCTCGACCGTAGTGAAGACAGTGGGCCCGGTCACGGCCACCAGCGGCAACGCCATCTTCGCTTTGTCGACTGGCGGCAACGTCTCGGTGACGGCTGGTTCCACGACGTCCACCGGTAGCACCGCGATCATCGCGCAGCAGATCAAGGCTGGTGGTGCAGGCACGATCGACGTGACGACGAGCGGTGCCGCCTCGGGCACGACAGGCATCGTCGCTCAGACCAGCGGAGGCGGCAACATAACCGTTGCGGCAGGGGGCAATGTTACCGGCACGAATGGCGAGGGCATTTTCGTCCGCAACGTCAACGCGGCGGCCAGTGCCGGCAAGATCGACGTGTCGGTCGCGACCGGCAGGACCGTTGCCGCGACCGGCGCAAACGGCATCTTCACTGACTCCGGTCTCTCGACCGGGCTCACCACCATCGCCCTGGGTGGCAACGTCGTGGGCGGCACCAATGGCATTGGCGCGCTTTCCACGGCGGGCGCGATCAAGGTGACTGGCGCCGGCGCCGTTTCCGGCGGCACCAAGGCCGGCATCGCCGCTCAATCGGGCACCGGCACTATCGATATCCTCGCCACCGGTTCGGTGTCGGGCGCGACCGATGGCATCAGGGCGGCTTCCACCAGCGGCAACGTCACGATCTCGGGCGCCGGTCCGGTCACCGCGGCCAGCGGTTTCGGCATCGTCGGCGTCAGCGATGCGGGCAATGTCATCATCGCCCCCGCATCGACCGTGAAGACCACGGGCGCCGAGGGCATTCGCGGCCAGGCCGGTGCCACTGGCAGTGTTATCATCACCACGGCGGGCAAGGTGACCAGCAGCGGGGCCGGCATAGTGGCCATCACCAACAACGGGTCCTCCACGACCACGACCAATGGTGATGTCTCGGCGGTCAGCGCGGGCATCGTCGGCAACGCAACGGGCAGCGGCAGCGTCTTCGTCAACGCCAACGGGAATGTCTCCGCGTCCAACGGCACGGGGATCTCCGCCACGCTACAGGGCGCCGGTGCCGGCTTGATCACGGTCAGGCAGGCCGCGGGCACGCTGATCACGGCGACCAACGGCAACGGCATCGAGACCGATAGCGGCACCTCTACCGGGGCAACCGCGATTATCGTCGCAGGCGAGGTCCAGGCGACCGGTGCCGGCCATGCCGGTGTGTGGGGCAAGTCCACGACGGGCAACATCACCGTGCAGGTGATGGCGAGCGGCAAGATCGACCCCGACTTCGGCGTCGCTCTCTCCACTGCGAGCGGCGCGCTAGCAGTCGAGAATGCCGGTCTGATCACGGGAACGATTACCGGCGTACGGTTGGCCGCCAGCGGCAACGGGACGGGCTCGATCACCAATTCCGGCACGATCTCCGGCGGCGCCAATGCGGTGTTCGGCACCTTCAACAACGGAAGCTTCACGCTGAACAATAGCGGGACGCTGAACGGTGCGCTCAACATCACGGGCTCTAATGTGGCGGCATCGACGGTGACCAACGCGACAGTCGGTACCATCAACTTCGGATCGGGCGTCTCCAGCGTGTCCGGCAGCCTTTCCAATGCCGGCGTCGCCAATATCGGCGCGGGCGGCTCGGTGACGTTCCTCGGCAGCACGCTCAACAACGGCCGAATCAACTTCGGCGGAGCCGGGACCTTCACCACCAATGGTGCCATGACCAATACGGGTATCATCAACGCCCAGAACGGCCTGACCAGCAATGTGGTCACCGTGGGCGGCAATTATGTCGGCGGTGGCCAGGTCTGGGTCGATTACAGCACGCTGACGGCAAGCGCCGATCGCCTGAACATCGGGGGCACTGCATCGGGCAACACCAACGTCGCGATGAACCGCGTTGGGGTTCGTACCTTCGTCGCAGGCGGTTTCCTGCCGGTGGTGACGGTAACGGGCGGCGCCCCCTCGACCGCCTTCACCTCGAACACGCCGTTCGCGACGACGGGCTTCATCCTCGATAGCTTCGGGCAGAACCCGGCCAATGCGAAGCAGTTCGGCCTGATCCAGACGATCAACCCCGAATCCGCGTCACTGGGCAGCATCAGCTATATCGCCGAGGCCGCCTCTGCCGTGCTGGATGAACCGATCAGCCCGTATCTGAGCACCAGATCCAACCCATCGGCCGGACAGAAGACGTTCAGCCTGTGGATGCGTGGCGCCAGCGGCCATACGCGCCAGACGATCGGATCGACCTTTACCGGTGGCGGTGTCACCGTCGCCTCGGTTGGCTCCATCCGCACCGAGCACCAGGCGCTGACCATGGGCGCCGATCTGGGCATCCTCAACGTCGGGAGCGGCTGGAACTTCCATGTCGGTGTGCTGGGCGGCTGGTATGATGGCCAGGCCATCATGTCTCCAACGCAGCGGATCGGTGTCGAAACGCCATTTGTCGGGGGCTATCTGGCGATCGACAACGGAGCGTTCCAGCTCGACGGCACGCTGCGCAAGGAATGGCGCCATTACGACATCGTCCTGCCCGCTCTGTTCGTTGCGCAGCGCCAGAAGCTGGACGGCAGCGCGACGGCCGGATCGGTCCACGCGTCCTATCGTGTCGGCGTCGGTGGCTTCGGGGCAACGCCGTTCCTCGGCTTCAACTATGCAGACAGCAGCATCGACAGCCTGCCGATCGATCCCCTCAGCGTCTATATTCCGGGCAAGGACAGGACCAAGATGGGCGAGGCGGGTCTGCGGCTTTCCTATCGGGCCGGAAGCGATACCGGCGTCGTGATCGAGCCGTTCGCGAGCGCCTCGGCGCTGAAGAACTGGTCGAACCGTGACGGGGCCGCGTTCACCTTCGGCGTTCCCGCAACGAACTTCGCGCTGGAAACGACGACTTGGGACGATGCGATCCGCTATTCGGTCGGTCTGGTGGCCAAGGCCCGCGAGGGTAAGATCACCGGCTTCCTGGTCGGCAACGTCAATGATGGCTCGGGCCTGCATAGCGTGACGGTGAACGCCGGGGTACGGTTCAACTTCTAAACGGATTGTGTTGGGGCCGGCCTACCGTCAGAACCAGCTTATGGAGGCCGAACCCGAAACCCTGACGCTAGATCTCGATGGCTGGGAGGGTCCGCTTGATCTCCTGCTGGCGCTGGCGCGCAACCAGAAGGTCGATCTGCGCGAGATTTCGATCCTCGCGCTGGTCGACCAGTATCTGCGCTTCGTCGAGGAGGCGAAGGCGATCAAGCTGGAGCTGGCGGCCGATTATCTCGTGATGGCGGCCTGGCTCGCCTATCTCAAATCCGCGCTGCTGCTGCCGCGCGATCCGGAGGAGCAGCCCAGTCCGGAGGAACTCGCGCTCCGCCTCCAGCTTCGGCTCGAGCGGTTGAATGCGATGCGCGAGGCCGGTGCGCGCCTGTTCGTGCGGGATCGTCTTGGTCGCGACGTGTTCCCGCGCGGGGCTCCTGAGGGGCTGCGAACGGTGCGCAAGGCGGTGTGGCAGGCCGAGATCTATGACCTGATCGCCGCTTATGGCCAGATCAACGCGCGCACCCGCCCGGTGATGCACATCGTCGCGAACCGGCCGGTGATGACGCTCGAGGCAGCGCTCGAACGGGTATCCCGCCTGATCGGGGAACGGATAGAGTGGAGCGTGATCGAGACGTTCCTCCCCGAATCGGCTGCCGGCATCTTCCGCAAGTCAGCGCTCGCCTCCAGTTTCGTCGCGGCGCTCGAACTGGCGCGGCAGGGCAGGGTCGAGCTTCGCCAGAAATCGCCGTTCGCGCCGCTCTATCTCAAGGCCCCGGCGCTCGAGGCGCAGCGGTGAGGACGGCCGACGATCTCACCCGCGCCGTCGAGGCCGTGCTCTTCGCGGCGACCGAGCCGATGACGGTGGATGCCATGCGCGCGCATTTGGGCAATGCGGACAATATCCGTGTCGTCCTGGACGAGATCCAGGCCGACTATGCAGGCCGCGGGATCGAACTGGTGCGGCGTGGCGATCGCTGGCATTTCCAGACGGCGGGCGACATGGCGCATTTGCTCCGCCGCGACCGCGAGGAACCGCGCAAGCTCAGCCGGGCGGGCATCGAGACGCTCGCGATCATCGCCTATCACGAGCCGGCGACTCGCGCCGAGATCGAAGCGATTCGGGGCGTGCAGATATCGAAGGGCACGCTCGATGTGCTGATGGAGGCGGGCTGGATTCGGCCCGCAGGCCGCCGCGAAGTGCCGGGACGGCCGCTGTTGTATGCGACGACGCCGGAATTCCTCGCGCATTTCGGGCTCGCCAGCAGGCGTGACCTGCCCGGAATCGACGATCTCAAGGCGGCCGGGCTGCTCGATCCGATCGATCTGGCGCTCGAACATGCCGGCGATGCCGATGAGGACAACGTCGAGGTAGAAAACCCCGACGAGGAAGCCTAGATAGAGGCCTGTCCTAGGAGAATGGTGATGGGTAGTTTCAGCCTGATGCATTGGCTGGTGTTCGGCGTGATCGCGATCCTCGTGCTGGGGGGCGGGCGCTTCTCGAACATGATGGGTGATGTCGCCAAGGGCATCAAGCAGTTCAAGAAGGGTATGGCCGAGGAAGACGAGGCCGTGCGCGAGCCAAGCCGGATCGAGACCAAGAAGGTCACCGAACCCGTGATCGAAGTCGAGTCCGAGAAGCTCCGCGAGGAGCGCTGAGCGTTTCGAGAGGCGTCATGCCGGGACGGGCCCGGCATGACGATTGAGGGCGGCTGGCGCGATCGCGAGCGCGCCGGCCGGCCGTTTCCCGTTTTGACCGCTCCATAGAGTTTTCGCATGTTCGATATCGCGCCCACCGAATTGCTGCTCGTCGGGATGGTGGCGCTGCTCGTCATCGGCCCGAAGGATTTGCCCAAGGCGATGCGTTTCGTCGGCTATTGGGTGTCGCGTGCGCGTGGCGTGGCGCGCCAGTTCCGCTCAGGCTTCGATTCGATGATGCGTGAGGCCGAACTGCAGGAAATGGAAAAGAAGTGGGCGGAGGAGAATGAGCGGATCATGCGTGAGCATCCGCCCACCCCGCAGCAGGTGCTGCCGATGGCGCCGCTTGTCGAGCCGCAGGGAGAGGGGAGCGTGGACGCCGTGGCGCCAGCGCCTGTCGATCACGAGGATGCTCCTCCGGTGATGGTCGAGCCGCCGGTCGTGGCGACCAAGCCCCGCGCGCCGCGCAAGCCGCGGGCAAAGGTGACCGCGGCTGATCCCGCATCTGACGAGGCCGCGTCATGAACGCGCCGGTCGACGATCTGGAAGCCAGCCGGGCGCCGCTGCTCGATCACCTGATCGAGCTGAGGCGGCGCCTGCTCTATTGCGTCGCCGCGATCGTTCTGAGCTTTTTCATCGCCTTTTATTTCGCGCGCCCGATCTTCGCTTTCCTGGTGCACCCGCTGGTCGCAGCCGGCCAGAGCAAGATCATCTACACTCAGATTTTCGAGGCATTCTTTGTCCAGGTGAAGGTCGCGTTCTTTGCCGCGATGATGCTGTCGTTCCCGGTGATCGCCAACCAGCTGTGGCAATTCGTGGCGCCGGGCCTGTACCGCCAGGAAAAGAAGGCGCTGCTCCCCTTCCTGTTGGCCACGCCGGTGCTGTTCATCGGCGGCGCGGCCATGGCCTATTACATCGCGGTGCCGATGGCGCTGCACTTCCTGCTATCGTACCAGGGTGATCTGGGCGGCATCCAGCAGGAAGCGCTGCCGTCGGTGGCGAACTATTTGTCGTTCGTCATGCAGTTCCTGTTCGCGTTCGGCGTGTCGTTCCTGCTGCCCGTCGTCCTGATGCTCCTCGAGCGAGCCGGGATCGTGACCCGCAAGCAGCTGATCAGCGCGCGTCGCTATGCCATTGTCGGCGCCTTCGCGATCGCGGCGGTGCTGACTCCGCCCGACATCGGCTCGCAGCTGCTGCTCGCCATCCCACTGTGTCTTCTTTACGAGCTCGCCCTGATCGGCATCTGGTTTACCGAGCGCAGACGCGCGAAGACGCCGGCCGAACCAGAAAGCGCCTGATAAAAAAAGGCCCCCTCCACATGGAGGGGGCCTTTTTCGTGCCCGAAGGTCGGGCGCTTATTTCGCGTCGTCAGCCGTCTTGGCGACGGTGCTGCCGGCCGAGGACACATCCTTGCCAACACCTTCGACGGTATTGCACGCGCTGATCATCAGCGCTCCAGCTACGAGGGCGAGTCCAACAAGCTTACGCATCGACTATCTCCTGAAAGGCTTTTGCCCTTGGTTCAATGAATGGCAGGCGCGTTCGTTCCGTGATGGAAACGGCGCGATACTGCTGGGCTGAAAGAATTTGGGCCCGGTAGCGCCACCGGGGGGGGAGGGTTGACGCTTCCGGGCCCATGTCTTGGATAGCGAGAGCGGGGGGGCATAAATTCACTATCCGAAGCTAACAACGTCACTCCTGAAAGCCGGTTCCAACGATTTCAAAATTTTTTTCGATTCTTTTGAATCGCTTGATTCAGTCGCGTCCGGTGACCGCAATCGAGATTTCATAGGCACCGACCAAGGGGTCGTGATGCAGGCGTGATCGAAGCTGGCGGGAAAGGCCTTCCATCACTCGGCCATACCGTTCCTCGACCACTTCGCGCAGGGCATCGCCATCGACCAGGGCAGGGGAGTTGACCCGAAGCAATGCCCGGCCCTCCGTAGCGTCCGGCTTCACCGAGATGCGGATCTGCGCGGCGGGATTGAACGTCATCGCCAGCTCAACGATCTCGGTGATCAGGAAGGCAACTGCGACTGCCACATCCTGGCTGACCAGGAAGGGGTCGATATCGATCGCGATGCCGAGCTGAGTCGATCCCTCCGGTGCCGTCGCCCGGATATTCGACGCAAACTCGCCGATGACCGAGCGTAGCGACAGCCCGCGATTCTCCTCCAGTTCGGCGAAATGGTTGCGATGGACCACCGCGAGCGCATCGACACGACGCTGGATCGAGGAATAGGCAGCCGTGGCTTCCTTGCTGCGGGCGCCCCGGGCGTGGAAATTGATCAGGCTGGAAATCACCTGAAGGTTGTTCTTGACCCGATGATGGACTTCGCGCGTCAGCCGCGTCTGCCGCAATAGCCCTTCCGCCAGGCCGGCTTCGTGCGCCGCGACCGTCCGGCTGATCATGCGGAAGGTATCGCCAAGCTCGCGGATCTCCTGAGCAGGAAGCGATCGGACCTCGGCTGGATCGATCTCCTCGCCCGGAACATAGGCGGCGACACTGGTGCGCAACCGGCGCAGCGGCCTGATCAGCAACCGATCGACCACGAACCAGCCGATCCCGGCGGCGGCCGCCCACATCAGGATCGGTAGCAGCATAGCGATGATCAGGGGCGAGGTGATTGGCGCGCTGCGGACGCTCATCTGGAGCGTCAAACCGCCGATGCCCAGCGCCGTCCGCCGTGTTTCGCGACGTTCGAGGGCGCCGCGGGCGGGGAGCCGCATCAAGGTGAGAGCGTTACCGTCCACCAGCAGGGTGGCCTCATATGGCGGCGCGAAATCGCTCGGCTTGCTCGTTTCGGCAAGAAACGCTGCGGGGAAAAAAACGGCCGCAGTGGCGCCGCTGCCGCCTGCGATCGCCAGTCCGAGGCCCCGGCCCGGCGTGACCCGCGCCGCGATCGGATCGGCTTCGGTCGCCGAAGGTACAAGGTCTGGTGGGAAGTCGGCACCGCACAGCGCGCGCCCGCGGCCATCGCGGATGACGAAGCGGGTGCCGCTGGCCGATTGCTGCGCGAATATGCCCTGCGCCCGAGCGCAGCTCGGCGCGTCGCCCTGGTCCGTATTCAGCGCGTTGAGCGCGACGCGAAGCGCGGTCATGTCGCCGACCAGCTCGATCGCGAGCTTGCGGGCACTTTCAGCAGACGCCACGCGCAGCTGGGCACGGGCGCTCTCATCGGCGGTCTGGGTGGTTTTGAGTGACGCGAAAAAGGCGATGATCGCGAGCGGCAGCAATGCCGCGCTCAGGATCAGGAAGATCTTGGCACCGGTCGGGATACGCGCGACGAGGCTGGGGTGCCCTGCCGTGGCCACGGGCTCGGCAGTTGAATCCGCCATGGATGTGCTCAGTCGAGCTTGCCCAGAAGGTCGAGCATTTCGGGCGGAATCGCTTCGTCCACCGTCTTTTGATACACGGTACGCAGCGCGGCCCCCATATCACGGTCCTTGCTGTGGACCTTGGCCGCCTTTGTGGCCCGCGGTTTTTTTGAAGACTCGTCGCCCGAACGCAAAATCGTCCCCCCTGAGCATCCGGTGTTAGCCGGGCATGATCGAGAATCCCAGCCGAGGAAAACGGCAAGGCACGTCGTACATACAATCCACGACGAATGCATGAAACTAAAGATCGCGTCGATTGTTCCATGCCCTACGCGAAAAAGCCCGGCACACACGCTCGGGTTCCGGAAACGCGTTGCAAAGGCGGGGGGCTGCTTCCACAAGGACCCTCGCTTTTTCTTGGAGGAGACCCCGTCAGCCATGTCGCTTGGACAGCAGCTTGCCCCCCACCTTCCTTTCCTTCGCCGCTATGGCCGTGCGTTGACCGGCAGCCAGTCGCATGGCGACCGTTATGTCCGCGCCACGCTCGAAGCGATCGTCGCGGCGCCGACTGAATTCCCGCGCGACGTCGATCCGCGGCTTGGCCTGTACCGTATGTTCCAGGCGATCTGGGCATCGACCAACTATGATGAGACGCCCGAAAATTCGGGCGCCGATTCGGTTGCCAATCAGGAATCGATCGCGCGTGCCCGCCTCGCACGGATGACGCCATTGTCGCGCCAGGCGCTGCTGCTCACCGCGATGGAAGGTTTCACACCCGAAGACGCGGCGTATCTGATCGAGGTCGAGCCAAGCGAGGTCGACGCACTGGTCAACGAGGCGCTGGCCGAAATCGAGAAGCAGACGCGCGCGCGCGTGCTGATCATCGAGGACGAGCCGATCATCGCGATGGATATCGAGACGATCGTGCGCGACCTTGGCCATGACGTGACTGGAGTCGCCGTGACGCGCGACGAGGCCGTTGCGCTCGCGATGGAGGATCGCCCGGGCCTCGTGCTCGCCGACATCCAGCTTGCCGACGACAGCTCCGGGATCGACGCGGTGAAGGACATCCTGGCCGAGTTCCAGGTCCCGGTCATTTTCATCACTGCCTTCCCGGAGCGGCTGCTGACCGGTGAACGACCGGAGCCGACCTTCCTGATCACAAAGCCGTTCCAGCGCTCGACCGTGAAGGCCGCGATCAGCCAGGCATTGTTCTTCGATTCCGCCACTGTTCCCACGATCTGACGGGAACTTTGCCTGCCCCCCGGAAGTTGAGTTCCAACTGATACGGACCCAAAACAACTTTCGGGGGTTGTACGACCATGGCTGATCCACACGAAGAGACTCACCTTTCTGGTGAACAGGCACGTGCAGGCGCGACGCCACACATGACCCGCTATATCCTTGGAATATCGCTGGTCCTGGTGATCGTGATCTTCGCTTTCCTGCTGTACCGCTGATTCTCAGGTAGCTGAACAAAGCCGGGTGGTGATCCGCCCGGCTCCACCCCATATCCGCTAACCTGAACACGAAACGGATGTTGATGACCGACGCCATCGAGCATGATGATGAAGAAACGCCGGCCGAAGCGGTGGAGCACGTCGCTCTGTCCGATACCGAATTCAAGGCTCAGCTGGCCCAGGTGATCCCGCATCTGCGCGCTTTTGGTCGCTCGCTTTCGGGCAGCCGCGATCTTGCCGACGATCTGGTGCAGGAGACGCTGATGAAGGCGTGGGCCGCGCGCCTACGCTTTCAGGCTGGTACCAATATGCGGGCCTGGACGTTCATCATCCTCCGCAATCTCTATCTCTCACAGATGCGCCGCGCGCGCTTCAAGGGCGAGTGGGACGATCTCGTTGCCGATCGCCTGCTGGCTGCGCCAGCCAGCCAAGACCGGCATGTGGAGTTGGGCGACATGCAACGGGCGCTGCTCCACTTGCCGCAGCCCCAGCGGGAAGCCCTCATCCTAGTGGGGGCGGGTGGCTTCGCTTATGAAGAAGCGGCGGAAATCTGTGGTGTTGCAGTCGGTACGATCAAGAGCCGGGTAGCGCGTGGCCGTGTCGCGCTGGAAACCATCATGAATGACAATTCGCTGCCGTCGCGCCGCACCCACAGCAACGAACCTGGCATGACGGCGCTCGATACGATCATGGGAGAGGTCGAGGACCTGAGCCGGGAGCGCCGCTAGCAGCGGCCGCTCTCGCTCTCGGCGAGATCGATCTGGCGTAGCAATACGCCGAACTCGGCCGGTGCCGCGTCCTCACGCCCGAATGCAGCCTGCAAGGCAGCACTGATCACGTCGCTCGCTTGCGGCGCAACAACGACATATCCTTTATGGGATGTGTCCTTGGAGGGGGCGATATTGATCGACATGAATCAAGAACGAACGAGCGAGTCAATTCGTTGCTTGCAAAACCGTGTTAATTGCCGGGATTATACCCGGTTGTTGCATGGCTGATCCTTTGCCTGGCGAATTTGTCGAAGATGCGGTGCGCCGTGCGAGGGCGGAATCGCCCTTCCTGACGCTGTTGCTCGATCGCGAGCCGGCAGTCGCCGCGCAGCTCGATCAGGGCGTGCTTCCACCACTCTCGACAGTGACGATCGACGATCCGGCCATGCCGGTGATGCGGCGCTTGCGACTCGAGCGGCGGCGTCTGGCGCTGCTCGTCGCGGTGGGCGATCTGGCCGGAGCCTATGACCTGACTGCGGTAACCGCTGCTCTGTCGGGATTTGCCGACCGTGCGCTCCACACAGCGATCGTCGCGGCGATTGCCGAGCGCACGCCGGGAGCTGAGCCGCTCGGCTTCGCCGCGATCGCGCTCGGCAAGCAGGGCAGTCACGAGCTGAACTATTCGTCGGATATCGACCCGATCCTGCTGTTCGATCCAGCGACTCTGCCGTGCCGCCCGCGCGAGGAGCCCGACGAGGCGGCGGTGCGAATCGGGCGCCGCGTGGTGGAGATCCTGCAGGCGCGCGACGGTGACGGTTATGTGCTCCGCGTCGACCTGAGGCTGCGCCCGTCGCCCGAAGTGACGCCGATCGTACTGCCGATGGATGCGGCAATCTCCTATTATGAATCGCTGGCGCTGCCATGGGAACGCGCCGCGTTCATTCGGGGCAGGGCGGCGGCGGGCGATCTGGCGCTGGGCGGGCGGTTCCTGGAGACGATTCGGCCATTCATCTGGCGCCGAGCGCTCGATTTCGGCGCGATCGGCGAGATCAGGGGCATTTCCCGCCGGATTCGCGACCATCATTCGCGGGGCCAGGCGTTCGGTCCCGGCTTCGATCTGAAGCGCGGGCGCGGCGGCATTCGCGAGATTGAGTTCTTCGCCCAGATCCACCAGCTGATCCATGGTGGGCGCGATCCCTCGGTGCGGGTGCCGGCCACCCGCGACGCGCTCGCCCGGCTGGCCGAGTCAGGGTGGATTGCGCCTGCCGAGGCCGACGCCATGACGGAAGCCTACACGCTGTTCCGGACGATCGAGCACCGCGTGCAGATGATCGACGATCGCCAGACGCATCATCTGCCGACTGGTCCGGCGCTTGACGGCCTGGCGCGGCTACATGGGGTAGCCGATGGCGCGGTGCTGCTCGATCTGCTGCGTCCCCACGTCCTATCGACGGCGCGCGCCTATGATGCGCTCGATCCGGAGGATGAGGGGGCATTGTCACAGGATGCGGCCCAACTCGAGGTGCAACTGGCGGAGACCGGCTTCGCCGATCCGCCGGCGGCTGCGCGGCGGATCGAACAATGGCGTGCCGGTACGTATCCGGCATTGCGCAGCCCGGCCGCGCGCGAGGCGCTGGAGGCGGTGCTGCCGGGCCTGATCGAGGCATTGGGGAATGCACCGGACCCGCAGGGCGCGATCCTCCGCCTCGATGCCATGCTGGCGAAGCTGTCGAGTGCAATCAATTTCTTCCGCCTGCTGGAAGCGCGGCCGGCGCTGTCGCGGTTGCTGGGCGCGATCCTCAGCCATACGCCAACGCTTGCCGAGGCGCTCGGGCGGCGACCCGAATTGTTCGACGGTCTGATCGATGCGAGCGCGCTCGACCCGGTCGGCTCGGTCGATGCGATTGCCGACGAGATGCGCGGGGAGGCGGGGGACTATCAGGCCCGGCTAGATCATGTCCGCCGCGTCGTCGGCGAAAAGCGCTTCGCGCTGGGCACCCAGATCGTCGCGGGTGTCAGCGATCCGCTCGACGTGTCGGCCGGCTATGCCCGCGTGGCTGAAGCCGCGATCGTCGTGCTGGCCGAGGCGACGGTCGCTGAATTCACCGTGAAGCACGGGACGGTGGCGGACAGCGAACTCGTCATCCTGGCGCTGGGCCGGATGGGAGGCGGCGCCCTTACCCACGCCTCGGACCTTGACCTTGTCTATCTGTTCACCGGGGATTATATGGGTGAGTCCGATGGCGAAAAGCCATTGGGTGCAGTGCTTTATTACAATCGTCTCGCTCAGCGTGTCAGCGGTGCGCTGTCAGCGCCGACGGCCTCTGGGCCGCTTTACGACATCGATACCCGGCTTCGCCCCTCGGGCACGCAAGGGCCGCTCGTCGTCTCGCTCGATGGCTTCGCGCGCTACCAGCGCGAGGATGCCTGGACCTGGGAGCATATGGCGCTGACGCGGGCTCGGCCTGTTTACGGATCGCCGGGCGCACGCACCGCAACGCAGGGCGTAATCGACGCAGTTCTGTCGGGCGACCGGCCTGCCCGCGATATCGTGGCCGATGCGACCGGCATGCGTGCCGACATGGCCAGGCACAAACCACCGACGGGGCCGCTTGACGCAAAGCTGTCGCCCGGTGGGCTGGTCGACCTGGAGTTCGCGGTGCATGTCGTGCAGCTGACCCGGCATGCGGGCTTCCATCCGCATCTGGGCGCGGCGATCCGGGAACTGGTGGTCGCGGGGCTGGCACCGCCCGCAATCGCCGCCGCGCATGATTTCCTCACGCGCCTCCTGGTGACGTTGCGATTGGTAGCACCCGATGCCCAGCCGCCGGCGCCGGCTACGCGCGCCCTCATCGCCCGCGCGCTCGATGTCGCTGACTGGGATGCGGTGGTTGCGTCGTTCGCGGCGACCCGGCAGGAGGTGGCCGATTTCTGGGCCAGCGTGGCCGAACAGCCGAGACAGAGTGTGGGAGACGGATGATGGCGAAGCCGATCGAAGAGGGCGGGACACTTCCGGACGTCGCTCTGACGACGCCGGACGGCAGCACGATCAATCTGCGCGATTATGTCGGGAAGCCGCTGGTCCTTTATTTCTATCCAAAGGACGATACGACCGGCTGCACCCGCGAAGCGCAGGATTTCAGCCGGCTTTATGACGAGTTCAAGGCGCTGGGCGCCGAGGTGCTCGGCGTCTCGCGCGATGCCCCGGCCAAGCACCGCAGATTCATCGAAAAATACGACCTGACCGTGCCGCTCGCGACGGACGACAAAGACCTCGCGATGGAGGCGTTCGGCGTGTGGGTGGAGAAGTCGCTGTACGGCAAGACCTATATGGGGATCGACCGTTCGACCTGGCTGTTCGACCCGCGCGGAACGCTGGTGCGGGCGTGGCGCAAGGTGCGGGTTCCGGGCCACGCAAACGATGTACTAGAAGCCCTGAAGGACCTCAGCTGACCGGATATCGCACCATCGCGGCTGCTGTGCGGGAAGTGCTGGAGACCTCCGATCCGGCGGGGAAGGTGCGCGCCGCCCGATCGGTTGCGCGGGCTTGGCGACGCGGCGAACTGGCCTATGATTTCGATCTCGCCATGCCCGATCGCCCGGCGCGGCCGCCACGGCCCGAACTGCTGTTGCCCAGTCAGATGCCGCGACGCGGCAAAGGCGGGTCGGAACGCGGGCGAATCGCGCTGCTGCATGCGCTGGCGCATATCGAGTTCATCGCGATCGATCTGGCCTTTGATATGGCCGGGCGCTTCGGGGTGGGCTTCCCGCGCGCCTTTACCGATGACTGGATTGCCGTCGGCGCAGACGAGGCGATGCATTTCGCGCTGCTCGACCGGCGCCTGCGCGGGCTCGGCAGCCATTATGGCGCGATGCCCGCGCATGACGGCCTGTGGGAAGCGGCGCAGGCGACGGCGCATGATCCGCTTGCGCGTCTCGCGGTGGTGCCGATGGTGCTCGAAGCGCGCGGACTGGACGTGACGCCGGAGACGATCGTGCGGTTCCGGGCGGCACCGGACGAGGCGAGCGCGCGTATCCTGCAACGCATCTACACCGACGAAATCCGGCACGTCCGGGCCGGGACGAAATGGTTCGAATTTGCGTGTGCCGGCAAGGAGCTAATACCCGAATCACATTGGCGGTCGCTGGTCTCGCGCTACTTCCGGGGTCCCATTAAGCCGCCGTTCAACGACTCGGCGCGCGACTCAGCCGGTTTGACGCGAGAATATTACAGCGCGCTTGCCCCCTTCTGAAAAACTAGGTCAATTGCGACATGTCCAGGGCGTGGAGGGGCTGCGGCCAGGACAATTAGGGGCGGGCGCTGGGTTTCCGGCAATCGCATAACGGTCGCCGGGGATTGATGAGCAAAATTTCCATCGCGTCGAGCGCGCAATTTGTTGCGCAGCTTAAAACGCATTTCACCACCCGCGATTTCATCTTTCACGACGGTCGCGATCTGCGCCGCTTCAGCGTCGGGGGGCGCACCCAGGCGCTCATGGCCGGCGTTGCCGGGATCACCCTGTGCTTTTCAGCTTATGGCGTTGCGCAGGCAGCGGTCGGCGCGGTCGCGCTGAGCGGCATCGTCGATGCGCCGCTCTCGCCGGAAGCCAAGGTCGCGCAGATGCAGGCGAAGGTCGCGGCGATGCAGGCCGATGTCGAAACCATCAAGCAAGCCGCCAAGGCCCATGCCACTCGCGTCGAGCAGCGCCAGGCGCTGATTTCCGCCGTGATGTCGGGCAAGGGCGATCCGGGCGCGCTGGCGCTGACCGCGCCGTCGGTCAACAGCCATGCAGACCAGATCGCCGCCGAGGTGCTTGCCCCGCTCAAGAAGGTCGAGCAGCGTCAGATCGCCATGGCGGTCAAGGTGCGCCAGGCAGCAGAGCAGCGTTATGCGATGACCGTGGCGCATGTCCGCCGCCTGGGCATCACGCCAGAACGTTTTGCGGCACGGATGCCGGCGATGGGCGGGCCGTTCGAGGCAGCCGACAGCGTCGAGGCTGAAGCCGATCTTCGCGCTGACATGCAGTTCCGTTCGCTGTTCATGACCTGGAAGAAGCTCGATTCGCTCGAGCAGGGTGTGATCGCGATCCCGTCTGCCCAACCGGTGGAGCGTCTCGCCTTCACCAGCAATTACGGCGTTCGCGCCGATCCGTTCCGCGGCACCGCTGCGATGCACGCCGGCGTCGACATTCCGGGCCCGACGGGCACTCCTATCTATGCCACGGCTGACGGCATCATCGATCGTGCCGAGCGCTCGGGTGGGTACGGCAATCTGGTCGAGATCAACCACGGCAAGGGCATCCAGACCCGCTACGGCCACCTCTCCAAGATTCTTGTCGCTCCCTATACCCGGGTACGCCGCGGCCAGCTGATCGCGCTGATGGGGTCGACCGGACGCTCGACCGGCCCGCATCTTCATTACGAAGTCCGGATCGACGGCCATGCCGTGAACCCGATCCCCTTCCTCCAGACGGCGGATTATCTGCTCGCCGTCCAGGATCGTGCGCTGAAGACGACGCCGGCCTCGGTTGGCGGCCCGGCGGACTGATCGGTGGAACGACCGGGCATCGGTTGCCGATGATCCCGGGAACGCCTATCTGCCCGTAATGGCCACCGTTACAGCTTCAGAGATTGCGCTCACCGATTCCGCCGCCGCGCGCGTGGCGGCGATTGCGGGCAAGCAAGGCAAGCCCGCCATCCTGCGCCTTTCCGTCGACGGCGGCGGCTGCTCGGGGTTCCAGTATAAATTCGGCTTCGCCGATTCGATCGAGGCAGATGATGCCGTCGCCGAGAATCACGGCGTGAAGCTGGTCGTGGATTCCATCAGCCTCGATCTCGTGCGCGGCTCCGCTGTCGATTATGTCGAGGACCTCGGCGGCGCGGCGTTCAAGGTGACCAATCCCAACGCGGCATCCGGCTGTGGCTGCGGTTCGAGCTTCTCGGTCTGACGTTGCGGATCGTCACGTACAACGTCAACGGCATCAAGGCGCGCCTGCCGCGCCTGCTGGAGTATCTCGCAGAACAGGCGCCCGATGTGGTGTGTCTGCAGGAACTCAAATCGAGCGACGAGACCTTTCCAGAGGCCGAGATTCGGGCTGCAGGCTATGGCGCCGTGTGGCATGGTCAGAAGGGTTTCAACGGCGTTGCCGTGCTCGCCAAGGGGACCGATCCGGTAGAGCGGCATCGCGGGCTCGCCGGGGATCCGGATGACGAGCATAGCCGCTATCTGGAGGCCGAGGTCGATGGCGTGGTGATCGCGTCGATCTACCTGCCAAATGGCAATCCGCAGCCCGGGCCGAAATTCGACTATAAGCTGAAATGGATCGATCGCCTCGCGGATAGGGCGCGCGCGCTGCTTGCCGAGGAGCGCCCCGTCGTTCTGGCGGGAGACTATAACGTCATCCCCAATGACGATGACACCTTCTCCGTTCGTGCCATGGCCAATGACGCGCTGATGCAGCCGGAGAGCCGCGCGGGCTATCGCGGGCTGGCAGCGCAAGGCTGGACCGATGCGCTACGGACGCGGCATCCCAAGGGCGGCGTATGGACCTTCTGGGATTATCAGGCTGGTGCATGGCAGCGCGACGCGGGATTCCGCATCGATCACCTGCTCCTCAGCCCGCTGGCTGCCGACCGGCTCGCCGACGCCGGCGTCGACAAGGAATATCGCGGTCGCGAAAAGGCCAGCGACCACGCCCCGACCTGGATTCGGCTACGCTGACGCCAGGCGCGCGGAGCCTGGCCGACACCGGCGCGACGCTTCCCAACAGTTGGTGTGAAACGCCCGAAATCGGTCACCAAAACGGACGCTGACCTAAGGGTGATTCCTGTAAGCTATTGAAATAATACGATATCAGTGTTTGGCATGGGTAATGCAGTAGTACGCTTGCGGAGCAACCAGTGTTGATCCGTTGTAGCGGAGATATTCCATGACCAAGTCCCTTTTGTTCACCGTCGCAGGCGCCATGTTGGCCGCCGCCACCCCGATTGTGGCGACCGCATCGGATTCGACCAGCGCTCCGACGACGGGCGCCCCCGCGCCGGCACCGGTGGAGGCCAAGACCAAATATTGCATCATCGAAACGCCGACCGGCTCGCATGCCCGTAAAAAGACCTGCCTCACGCGCGAGGAGTGGCTCAATCGCGGACAGGACCCGACGAAGAAGTAAGTGTTTCCGGCCCTGGCCGGACCCGATCACAGTGTCTTCTGGTAGACCTCGTACGTCTTGTTGACCTTGCTCTCGATCGTTTCGGCGATCGAGCGCATCCCCTGGTTATCATCGAGGATCCAGCCGATCTCGCCGCGCGTCGAGCCGTATTTCGTGACCGCCGCGCGGCGAATATATTCGATCATCATGAAGGCCAGCTGGCTCGCCAGGCGCGAGGCCTGAAGCTCCTTCAGTACGCCCATCAGCGGGACGCGCATCGTCCGTACCTGGGGCTTGTGTAGCCATAGCAGCAGCTTGGCCCAGCCGAATGGCAGCAGCTTGCCGTTGAGCGGCTTTATCGCCTCGTTGAGGTCAGGCAGCGTGATCATGAAGGCGACCGGTTTGCCGTCGAGCTCGGCGATGCGGATCAGATCGTTGAACACGATCGGCTTCAACTTGACCCCGACATCGGCGATCTCCGGCGGCGTCAGCGGGACGAAGCCCCAATTGTCCGACCAGGCATCGTTGAGGATGTGTAGGATGATCGCGGCTTCCTCGTCGAACTTCGATTTGTCCACTTCGCGGATATTGATGCGCGGGTTGCGCTCCCCCGACTGGATGATCCGCTTCACGATCGGCGGGAATTCCTGCGTGATGTCGAGTTCATAGGTGTAGAGCGTCTTGGCGTGGGTATAGCCTGCCGCTTCGATCCATTCGCGGTATTCCGGCTTGGCATGGCCCATCATGACCGTCGGCGGATGATCATAGCCCTGGACTAGCAGGCCCGGATCTTCCCAGATCGACATGCTGATCGGCCCGAGCACGCGGGTCATGCCCTTGCCGCGGAGCCATTCCTCGGCGGTATCGATCAGCGCCTTCGCCGTGTCGGCGTCTTCAGCGTCGAACAGGCCGAACTGCCCGCAGCCCGGACCAAAGCCCTGTTCGGACGGCATGGTGAGCGCAAGCGTATCGATATGGGCCGAAATCCGCCCGACCACACGCCCGTCGCGCTCGGCGAGGAACAGTTGCGCCTCGGCATGGCTGAACCAGCCATTCTTCTCCGGGGTGATCAGCCCAAGCGCTTCGCCCTTCAGCGGCGGCACCCAGTTGGGATCGTCCTTGAAGAGCCGGAAGGGCAGGTCGACGAACTTCTTGCGATCGGCCTTGCTGCTGATCGGACGGATGGAAAGCGGATGAGCCAAGACGATGAGCCTCTCTATAACGCAACGCGCCCCTCCGTCCTCCGCTCCGACCTGTCAAGCGTCAGGCGCGTGCGGCACGGGGCCGACCCTGTTATGCCACCATATAGCCACTATCTATTGGCAATGCCTGACGCCATGAACACGCTAGCCTTTGATGGTCGCGCGACTGCGACGACCCCGACCTCCGCCCTGCGGGCAAGCGCTGAGCGCATCGCCGACGACAAGGCGATGCTACGCACCGCGGCCGATCTGACGCGGGATCTCAATGCGCCGCGGCCGGCAATCTACTGGGCCGACATGCTCGCTTCGGTCGCGATCGGCTATGCCGCGCTGGCCGCCGCGATCCTGCTCGCTCCGACCGGCCTGGCGATCGTGGCCGGCGTGGTGGCGATCCTGGCGCTGTACCGTGCCGGGAGTTTCATCCACGAGCTTACCCATATCAAACACGCGGCGGTGCCCGGCTTCCGCCTAGGCTGGAACGCGGTCGTGGGCATCCCGCTGATGGTGCCGTCCTTCATGTATGAGGGGGTGCATAACCTGCACCATGCGCGCACCCGCTATGGCACGGCGGAGGATCCCGAATATCTGCCGCTGGCGCTGATGAAATTCTGGACTCTGCCGCTGTTCGTCGTCGCGTCGCTGCTTGCGCCCGTCGCGCTGCTGGTGCGGTTCGCGGTCCTGGCGCCATTATCGGTCGTGTTCCCCGCGATGCGGAGCTGGCTCGACGCACGCTATTCGGGCCTGGCGATCAATCCGGCCTTTCGCCGCCGTGCGCCAGAAGGCGCGTTCCGGACTCAGTGGCGCCGGCTGGAGGCAGCGACGAGCCTGTGGGCGATCGCATTGCTGACGCTGGTCGCGACCGGCGTGGTGCCTCTGCGCGCGTTCGCGATCTTCCTGGCGGTCGTCTCGGGAGTCGCCATCCTCAACCAGGTGCGCACGCTGGTCGCGCATCTGTGGGAGAATGAAGGGGAGGCGATGACCGTCACGGCGCAATATCTCGACAGCGTCAACGTGCCGCCGCCCGCACTGCTGCCGGCGCTGTGGGCCCCGGTGGGCCTGCGCTATCATGCGCTCCATCACCTTCTGCCCGGTGTGCCCTATCACGCGCTTGGCGAAGCGCATCGGCGCCTGTCGGCAGCGCTCGACGCCCAGTCACCCTATCACAAGGGGAGCTATCCCGGGCTGCCGGGTCTGGTCAGCCGGCTCGTCCGCAGCACGATGGGTGCGCGTCCGAGCTGATTCACTCCTCGGTGCGGATCAGCACGGCTTCGCCAATCAGCAGGAACAGCAGGAACGGCGCCCATGCGGCGAGGAAGGGCGGGTAAGCGCCCAGATTGCCCATCGCCAGCGCGAAATTGTCGGCCACGAAATAGGTGAAGCCGAGCATCATCCCGATCACCGCGCGGACGAACAACTTGCCCGATCGTGCCAGTCCGAAAGCGGCGACCGCGCCCAGCAGCGGCATCAGCACCGAGGACAACGGCCCGGACAGCTTGTGCCACAGGGAGCCTTCCAGCGCCTTGGTCGGCCGCCCCGCATCGGACAGATCGGCGATCGCCGACTGAAGCGTGCCGAAGGACAATCCATCCGGATCGACCGATGAGAGCGTGAACTGGTCAGGCCGCACGCCCTTGGCGACGACAACCGAACCCAATTCCGTCACCTTGCCGCTCGCCACGTCGAAGCGCTTTGCCGGGCCGATCCGCCATCCGTCGCCCTCCCGCTTGCCGCGTGGGGCGCTGATGATTCCGGCAAGGTTGCCGCCGCGGCGATCGAACAGAGTGATGTTGCCGAGGGTCGCAGCGTCACCGCGCCCGCGGATCTGGCCGGCCTGGATGAGATCGTCGCCGTCACGCACCCATACGTTCGACCGGTCGCCGCGATCGATCTTGACCGGGGCATAATCGGCATCCTGCCAGCGATCGAGAGTCGCCGTCGCGCGCGCCACGATGCGATCGTTGAAGGTGAAGGAAATCACCGCGACGCCGAGGCTGGCGAGCAGCAGCGGCGCCAGCACCTGGTGGGCGGAAAGACCCGACGCCTTGAGCGCAACGATCTCGCTGTTCTGGTTCAGCGTCGTCAGGGTGATGATCGTGCCGAGCAGCACCGAGAAAGGCAGGAAGCGCGCGATGATCTCCGGCGTGCGCAGGCTGACATAGCGCCAGATCTCGGCATCGCCATTGCCGGGCTGCGCCAGGATCCTGCCGGATTCGCCCAGCAGATCGAGCGCCTGCAGTACAAGGACGAGCGCCGCGAGGATCGCGAAGGTGCGGATCAGGAACATCCGGCCCATGTAGAGCGATACGGTGCGCGACGGGAAAAGCTGCAGCGCGATCATGTTGTCGCCTCATCTTCCTTAGGGCGGGCACCGGGCAACCAGCGGGCGAACAGCTTGCCGGCCTTGGCGAACACGCGTTCGAGCGCGCCGATCGGCTGGCCGCCTGGGACATAGGCGATCGTGTAATACATCCAGAGGATCAGCCCCGCAAAAAGGGCGAAGGGCACCCATAGCGCGATCAACGGATCGATCTTGCCGAGGCCGCCCACCGCCTCCGCATATTGGTTCACCTTGTGATAGGTGACGAGCATCACGATCGAGAGGAACACACCGAGCGCCGAGGTCGAGCGCTTGGGCGGTACGCCGAGCGATAGCGCGAGTAGCGGGAGCAGCAGCATCGTCGCCACTTCCACCACCCGGAAGTGGAAGGCGGAACGGCTGGTGTCGCGCAATTCTTCTGGCGTGTTGTGGTTGCCGCCGATTCGCGCCAGTTCCGGCAGGGTCAGCTCGAGGTTTCGGCCGCCACGCTGACGGAAATTCTCGTATTTCGGGAGCGCGATCGGCAGGTCGTGCAGGCTGAAGGTGAGCACACGCGGCGTCGGCACACCGGGTTCGTTGCGCACCAGCGTGCCGTTGGTCAGCCGGAACACGATCTCGTCGGGATTGTCGGTCGCGAGGAACTGGCCGTGGTCTGCCGTGACCGCATAGTCGCCGCCCTTCTTGTCGACCATATGGACGAAGATGCCGGAAAGCCTGCGGCCCTGTTCCCGGCTCTGCTCGATCCGGATCGTCATCTTGTCGCCGAAATGCGTGAACTCGCCGACCTTGATCGAAGCGCCCAGGGCGCCGGTGCGCAACTCGAAGCGCAGCTTTTCGTAAGCGTAGCGTGCGTCGGGCTGGACGAAGCCGACAATCGCAAGGTTCACTATCGCAAGGCCGATCGCGTACATGAACGGCACGCGCAGCAGCCTTGTGTAGCTCATTCCCACCGCGCGGAGCACGTCGAGCTCCGAGGTGGTGGCGAGCTTGCGGAAGGCCAGCAGGATGCCGAGCATCAAGCCGATCGGAATGCCGAGCCCGAGATATTCGGGCAGCAGATTGGCCAGCATCTTCCAGACGACGGCGACCGGGCCGCCCTCGGTCGCGACGAAATCGAACAGTTTCAGCATGCGATCGAGCACCAGCAGCATCGCGGAGATGATGAGGGTCGAAAACAGCGGCACCGCGATCAGCCGGGCCATGTAGCGGTCGATTGATTTCATGGAGCTAGCGGCTGCGGCCTTTGCGATTGGGCAGGATCAAGATGCCCGGTCGGGCGGCTATATCGGGGGCGGAGGGCAACGTCAGCTACCAAATCACTCCGCGGCGATGCTGGTGGGCTGGCGCGTGCGCGCCATGGCGATGGCTGAAGCAATGGCGCGTTCGAGCGCGGCGATGGTGAAGGGCTTGCGCAGCACATGATATCCGCCGAATTCGCTCTCGCCGCCGGCCTCGCCGGCATAGCCGGTCACGAACAATACCGCGAGGTGGCCATGGCTGTCGGCCAGCGCAGCGATCATCTCTGGCCCGGTCTGCTGCGGCATCAGCACGTCGGACATGATCAGATCGATGCCGGGCGCCCGATCAAGCGTCGCGCGCGCGGTTAGCGGATTCTCGCAGGGGATCGGGCGATGACCCAATTCCCTCAGCGCACCCATCGTAGCGGCGAGCACGCGCGGATCGTCCTCGACGACCAGGATGTCCAGCGCCGCGGCGATCGCGGGTGCCGCCAGCTCTTCTTCCGGAACGGCCAGTTCGTTGATCTCGCCGTCGCGCGGCAGATAGAGGGTAACCGTGGTGCCTTTGCCGGGTGTCGAATCGATGCGGATTTCGCCATCGGCCTGCCGTACAAAGGCAAAAATCTGGCTGAGGCCAAGGCCGGTGCCCTTGCCAACAGGCTTGGTGGTGAAGAAGGGCTCGAATACGCGCTCGATCACCTCTGGCGTCATGCCGCAGCCGGTGTCGGTTACCGCGATCGTCACATAGTCGCCGGCCGGGCAGCCGCCGACTGCGTGCTCAGCCAAGGCCGCACCGCCGGTGGCGATCGTCAGACGACCGCGACCGTCCATCGCATCGCGCGCATTAACTGCGAGGTTGAGCAAGACATTTTCCAGCTGGTACCGGTCGGCGCGGACTTGCCACCCGGAAGCGGCGTCGCGCGCGACGACCGTGACTCCGTCGCCCAGTGTGCGATCGAGCAGGTCGGACATGCCGGCGACCAGTGCACCGGGCTCGATCGGTTCCAGCTTGAGCGCTTCCTCGCGCGAGAAGGCGAGAAGGCGGCGCGTCAGCGCGGCGGCGCGCGTGGCACCTTCAGTAGCGTTGTCGATATGGCGCGCGACCTGCACCCGATCGGCGATGTTGCGGCGTGCCAGTTCCAGCCCACCAAGAACGACAGAAAGCATATTGTTGAAATCATGGGCGATCCCGCCCGTAAGCTGACCGATCGCTTCCATCTTCTGAACCTGGCGGAGCCGCGCTTCCTTATCCACCAGTTCGGCCGTGGCGTGGGCGACGGCGATTTCGAGATCCTCGGCACGCAACCGCTCCGATTCCGCGGCGGCATTGGCCGCGGCGCGTTCGCCGAGTGCCCGCACCGTCAGCCAGCCCAGGGCTATGGTGCCGAGCACGAGCAGGATACCGAAACCGCCGAGTACGCGCGCCGCCCGGCTCGACTGCGCGACCGACCGCATCGCGTCGCCCGTGCGCTGATCGAGCAGATCGCGTTCGCTGGTGATGATCTGATCGAGGAGGCGATGGATCTGGCCCAGCGAGGCGGCATCACGGGCCTGGTAATAGCGCGCCAGGGCCTGATCGTTCTTGCGGTAGTTGGTGCTGAGCGCGATCAGCGCCAATTCCCGGCCGCGCACAGCATAGGCCTGGCGCAGCGCGTCGGTTAGCTGCTGCTGCGTCCGATTGTCTCCGGTCACGCGATCGAGGCGGTTGATCTGCTGTCCCGCTATCCGCCACTCGTCGGTAAAGCGGCGGCCGAGCAGCTTGTCGCCGCTGATGACGTAGCGCCCAAGCGATGCTTCGGATCCGGCGATGGTGCCAGACAAGGTGCGGGCGAGGATCATCACCTCATAGCTGTGCCGCTGCAGCCCGAGTGCGCGGTCGCGCTGGCGGTTCGCACTGTCCAGCGTCAGGATCAGAGCGACGAGCACCAGCGCACCCAGCAACGCCATCATGACCAGCATGATGGTGTGCCAGGCGCCTCCAGGCTCCCGCGGAGCCACGGCCTCGCCTTCGATTCCGCTCATTGGCGGCGTTTCTACCCGCAAGCGCGACTCGTGAAAAGCCGGCGCGTCGCGGTTCAGCGGATCGCGCCTGTGGCCTGTCCCGCCGTCCGGAACATCTCGATGATCGTCTCGATCTGCTCGGCGCTGTGTTCGGCGCAGACCGAGCAGCGGAGCAGATAGGTCCCCGCCGGCGTGGCGGGCGGGCGCGCCATGTTCACATAGAGGCCGCCCTCGAGCAGCGCCTGCCACATCGCGACAGCCTGGGTCTGATCTTCCAGCATGACCGCGACGATCGCCGATTCCGGCGTCTTGGTGCCGAGGGTGAAGCCCATTTCGGTCAGCCCGCCGTGCAGGCGCTTGCTGTTCTCCCACAGATGCGCGCGCTTGTTGTGCGCATGCATCAGTTTGCGGATCGAGGTTGCTGCGGTCGCGACCACCGAAGGCGGCAGCGACGCAGTGAAGATATAGGGGCGCGAGACGAAGCGCATGATCTCGAACTTGGGGTGGTTCGAGACGCAGAAGCCGCCAACCGTGCCGACGGATTTTGAGAAGGTGCCGACGACGAAATCGACCTGATCCTCGAGCCCCTGGTCCTCATAGACGCCGCGGCCATGCGGCCCGAAAAAGCCCATCGAGTGGGCTTCGTCGACCAGCACCATGGCGCCGTGCTTCTTCGCGACCGCGACCATTTCCTTGAGCGGTGCGACGTCGCCCATCATCGAATAGACGCCTTCGAGGACGACGAGCTTGCCCGGCTCCGGCGGCAGGCGCCCGAGCCGCTTGTCGAGATCGTCGACCGAATTGTGGCGGAAGCGCACCACTTCGGCATTGCCCATCGCGCAGCCGTCATAGATCGACGCATGGCTGTCGGCGTCGAGGATGATGTACTCGCCCTTGCCGGCCAGCGCGGAGATCATGCCGAGATTGGCCTGATAGCCCGTCGAGAAGACGATCGCCCCGGTCGTGCCGTAGAATTCGCGCAGCGCCGCCTCGACGTCGGCATGGCCGTGGAAAGTGCCGTTGAACACGCGGCTGCCATTGGTGCCGGAGCCATATCGGTCGAGCGCGTCCTTGCCGGCCTGGATGACGTCGGGATCGAACGTCATGCCCATATAATTATAGGTGCCGAGCAGGATCGTCTCCTTGCCCTTGATCACCGCGACGGTCGGCGACTTCACCTCGTCCATCACGATCGCGAAGGGATCACGCACGCCGGTGTCGAGCAATGCCTGGCGCTCGGCGATCAGCGGATCGAACTTGCTGAACAGGTCGCGCTCCGGCGCAATCACCGGCGGGTCGATCGGCAGGGCATCGGCGGTCTGGGCGGAATCAGTCATCGGTTCAGGCTTTCAGCTTCATCACCGCGTCGACGAGCTGCCCGACCGTCTCGATCTCGGCCTGCATGTTCATCGTGATGATGATCTCGAATTCGTCTTCGATCGCCGCGACGAAATCCATCACCGTCAGGCTGTCCCATTCCAGATCGCCCTGGAAGGTGGTCGCATCGGAGAGCGCGACGCCTTTCTTGTTGAACGGTTCGATCAGGCCGGTGACGGTGTCGAAAACTTGTGCGCGGTCGGTCAAGATGAATCCTCGAAGATTGGAGCTGAGACCTGCCAAGGAAATGCGGCGGCTTTCTGACGATCCTATAGCACCCCGTGACCGCGATGCCACCGCATGGTCACATTGAGTTTGGTAGCGGAGTGGATCGAATGCCGCTGAGCGGAAGGTGGCCGATTTTCCCTGTTAAGAGAAAATAACAGGGAATTTTCGTTCTTTTTGAGCGGATTCTCAGCCGATTCTTCATAAATAATCGTCGAATAACAGGCGTTTATTTGAAAATTCCCTGTTATCGAACAACAGAAAAATTCCGTTCCCGAGCGGGCGAGTGCGTATTCCGCGACCGGGAAATCGAGCGGCGTCACGGCGACTGGGGTCGGGCTGAGCATGGCGGGATGCTGGCGCGAAGACGTGCAGGATTGAATCGATCGGCGGTCATGAACGATTCTGACCACCCTGATGCGCGGCGGAAGAACATCGCCTGGCCCCGCCATGCTGGGCGGCCATTGTCCTGACCGCTCAGCCTTCGCGCGAATCCAGGCTCAGGGAGTTCCCGATCTAGAGCAGGCCGTTCGTGCGATACCAGGCGGCGGTCGCGACCAGGCCCTTTGCCGTCGGCACTTCCGCCTGCCATAGCGCGGGATCGGGCCGGCGCGCGGGATCGACCGTCCAGTCGGGATGCGAAAGATAGCCGACACGGTCCGCCGTCAGCTTGGCCTTCGACCCGCGCACCAGCCGGTCGCCCTTCGCCGCCAGCGACAGCAAGCCTTTCGGCAAGGCGAGGGGCAGCACGCGCTGGCCGACCGCGGCGCCGATCGCGCGGGCAAACGCATCGTGAGTCCAGCCGCCTTCGACTCCATCATCGGCCTCGAGGATCACGCGGCCGGGATCGGTCGCTGCCAGCACGAGCAGGAGGCGGGCGAAATCGCCGACCTCGATCACCGAGATCCTGCCCGGCGGCGGGAGCAGCGCGAGGCCGCGCTTCGCCAAGCGGAACATGTCGCGCATTTCCATGTCGCCGGGGCCGTAGATCGCGGTCGGCCGGACGATCGTCCAGTCGAGCGAGGATGCCTCGACCACATGTTCGGCGCCCGCTTTCGACCAGCCATAATCGGACAATGCCGGTTCGCGCGCGGCCAGCGAGGAGACGTGAACGAAACGGCGGACAGCCGCCGCGGTTGCGGCATCTACTATTGCCTGGGTTCCGGCGATGTTGCCGGCCGCAAAGCTGGCGCGATCGGGCGCATTGACGACGCCGGCGACATGGATCACGGCATCGGCGCCGCGCACCAGGCTGTCGAGCGCAGCAGGCGTATCGAGCGCTCCGGACACCCATGTCACGCCGGGAATGTCGGCTTGCGAACGGCGGGCGAGCGCGCGGACTTCATGGCCGGCCTGGACGGCGCGCCCGATCAGCGTCTTCCCGACGAATCCGGTGCCGCCGGTGATGGCGATCAGGGTCACAGCAACGCCATATGGTTCCGGTGGACCATCGCGGTGCGCGGCGCATAGCCGAGAATCGCGGCGAGGGCGTCGCTGCGTTTGCCGGTGATCAGCGCGGCGTCGGCGGCGTCATATTCGGCGAGGCCGCGTGCCAGCGGCTTGCCGTCCGGCCCGCAGATCGCGACGAGGTCGCCGCGCCGGAACTTGCCTTCGACCCGGATCGCGCCGGCGGCAAGCAGGCTCTTGCCACCGACCAGAGCGCGCGCCGCGCCGGCATCGATATGAATCTGGCCCTTGGCGGTGAGGCCGCCGGCCAGCCATGCCTTGCGCGCCGGCGCGGTCTTCTCGGCGACGAACACGGTGCCATGGGCGCTATCGGCAAAGGCAGCGAGGGGGTGGGGGACATGGCCGGAGACGATCGCGAGATGCGCACCGGCGGCGGTGGCGATCCGCGCCGCGGCGATCTTCGAGACCATGCCGCCCGATCCCATGCCGGAGCCGGAGCCGCCATCGGCCATCGCCTCGATCCGGGCATCGATGCGGTCGACGCGCGCGATCATCGTCGCATCCGGGTTGGTGGTCGGATTGGCGTCATACAGGCCGTCCACGTCCGATAGCAGGATCACGCCTTGCGCGCCCGCCGCCTGGCCGACGCGCGCGGCGAGCCGGTCATTGTCACCGAAGCGGATCTCGGCGGTCGCCACGCTGTCATTCTCGTTGATGACCGGCACGACACCGAGCGCAAGCAGGCGATTGAGCGTCGCGGCGGCGTTGAGATAGCGGCGGCGATCCTCGAGATCGTCGAGTGTTACCAGTATCTGCGCGGCGGTGAGCCCTTCGGCGCCGAGCAGTTCGGCCCAAACCTGGCTGAGCGCGATCTGGCCGGTCGCGGCGGCCGCCTGCGCGTCCTCGAGGCTCGCGCGGCCGCCCTTGGGCAGCTTCAGCCGCCGCGCGCCGAGCGCGATCGCGCCGGAGGAGACGACCGCTATCTCCTGGCCGGCTTTCGTCCGCGCGGCGATATCGGCGACGAGGCTGGTCAGCCATTCGCGCCGCACGGTGCCATCGGGGTCGACGAGCAGGGCCGAGCCGACCTTGACGATCAGCCGGGGACAGGCGCGCGGGGAGAACATCGTCACTGCCCCTTGCTCGACTTTGCCTGGCCCGTTTTCCCTCTCCCCCGAGGGGAGAGGGCGATCACAGCGGCGACCATTCGATTGCGTCCTCGGCACCGTCATCCTGCACGGGCGCGCCCGCGACAGGGCCGATCGCGTCGATCAGGCGATCCAGCACTGCCTCGATACCCGCACCGCCGGCGCCGGACATCGGCATCACTTCCGCCTTGCTCGCGCGCTTGAGCTTGGTGATGAGTTTCTTCACCTCGGCAGGCTCGAGCGCATCGATCTTGTTGAGCCCGATCACCTGCGGCTTGTCGACCAGCCCGGCGCCGTAAGCCTCAAGCTCCCCGCGCACGACACGATAGTTGCCGACCGGATCCTCCTCGGTCGCGTCGACCAGGTGGAGCAGAACCTTGCAGCGCTCGATATGGCCGAGGAAGCGGTCGCCGATCCCGGCACCATCGGCTGCGCCTTCGATCAGGCCGGGGATATCGGCGATGACGAATTCGCGATTGTGGCGGCTCACCACGCCCAATTGCGGGCGCACGGTGGTGAAGGGATAATCGCCGACCTTGGCCTTGGCGTTGGTCACGGCGTTGATGAAGGTCGATTTGCCGGCATTGGGCAGACCGACGAGCCCGGCATCGGCGAGCAGCTTGAGCCGCAACCACACCCAGGCCTCTTCATAGGGCCAGCCGGTGCCATGCTGGCGCGGCGTGCGGTTGGTCGATGTCTTGTAGCTGGCATTGCCGCGGCCGCCATCGCCCCCGCGCAGGAACACTTCGCGCTGGCCTGCCACCGTGAAGTCGGCAAGCACTTCCTCCTTGTCCTCGGACAGGATCTGGGTGCCGACGGGGACCTTGATGATGAGGTCCTCGCCGCCAGCGCCGGTCATGTTCGAGCCCGATCCGCCGGCGCCGCGCGGCGCGCGGAAATGCTGGGTGTAGCGGAAATCGATCAGCGTATTGAGGCCGGCCACGGCCTCGAAGATGATGTCGCCACCCTTGCCGCCATTGCCGCCGTTCGGGCCGCCATATTCGATGAACTTCTCACGCCGGAAGGCGACGGCGCCGGGGCCGCCCGCGCCCGAGCGGACGAAGATCTTTGCTTGGTCTAGAAAATGCATTGCCGCTCTCTAACGGAAAACGCGATTTTATCCAGCTTAGGCTTGCATCACACCGGTTCGGCGCGATGTGCCGCCATCAGCGCGTTCGCGGCGAGCTCCCGCGCCTTCTCGCGCGGCAGACCCAGCGCCTTCGCCATCGGCCCGCCGAGCAGCGCATCGCCGAGCGCCGTCAGCACCAGCTGGAGGGTTTCTTCATGGATCGAGGTGCCGCCGGGCGCATGATCCTCGGCCAGGTCGTCGACCAGCCGGTGGATCGCCTCGAGGATCGGATCGAGCGCATCCTGGTTGCCGGTCAGGATCATCCAGCTCGCCATCGCGCCGGCTCCCCGGGCAAAGGCATCGAATGTCATGTCGACCACTTCGCGCGGATTCTGGTCGGTCTGGCGCGCGCGTTTCGCAGCCTCGCCGATCTGCGTGGTGATGGAATCGGCCAGATGCTTGATCAGCGCGCGCTGCAGATCGGCGGCGGAGCCGAAATGATGGAGAAGATTCGCGTGGGTGCGGCCGATCCGCGCCGCGACGGCCTTCAGCGTGACCGCCTGAGGACCTTCCTCGACGAGCAGCGCACGCGCGGCCTCGATCGCGGCGTCGCGCGATGCTTCCGGGCTCAGGCGTTTTCGAATGATCGACACTAGTGCAAATACGGCCCCGGTTACCCGCTTGTAAGCGGTTTGTAACAGACCTGTTCGGCGGTTTCCGTAGCGAAAGCAACTGCTCCTGACGGTTGCATCACCACGCAGCGCGATTGGCTTTTTGCCTTGAAGCGATGCGGCCCGGAAAGCGGAGGGCCGGTGAGCCGGCCCTCCGCGCGCCGTTTACCAGGTCACGCCGACCCGGGCGTACAGATAGCGGCCGTTGAAGCCGAACGGCGAATAATAGGGAAAGCCGACCAGGCCGGTGCCGTTGAGCGTCGTTCCGCGCGACGAGGTGAGCTTCACATAGTCGGGATAGGTGTCGAACACGTTGTTCGCGCCCACCGCCAGGCTGACGTTGCGGATCACCTGATAGCGCGCCTCCAGATCGAAGATCGTATGGCGCCCGGTATGGATGTCGTCCTCCGCAAAGCCGTTGCTGCTCGGCTGAGTGACGTCGCCATAATAGGAGCCGCGCGCCGTCACGCCGAGATCGCCGAGCGACCAGTCGACCGTGCCGACGACCTTCGTGCGCGGCGTGCCCTGCTCGAACGAGATGATGCGCTGCCGGCTGAAGATCGGCAGCGTGACACTGGTCGCGCCGCTGGTGATCGTCGCCGGCGCGGGCGCGCGCGTAACCTTGATGTCGTTGAAATTGCCCGCCGCGGTCAGGTCGAAGGTGCCGATGCCGTCAGTCACCGCGCGGTAATGCGCGACCACGTCGATACCCTTGGTGGTCGAGCGGATGCCGTTGAGGAAGAAGCGCCCCGCCGTCACGCCATAGGGCTGCAACAGAGCCGCGACGACCGCACCGCTGAGATTCTCCGAAAGCGCGATCTGATCGCGAATCTTGATGCGATAGGCGTCAACCGACAGGTCGAACCCGCCCGAGCGCAGCACGATGCCGGCCGAGAGGTTGGTGGCCTTTTCCGGCCGCAGCGGCTTGCCGCCGAGCGCCGTACCGACCGCGCTGATCGAAGGGAACAGGCCGGTTTCGACGATGACGTTCGTGCTTGTCGGAGGGACCGTGGGAAGCGTTACCGTCGTCAGTACCGATGCAGTGGAGGTGAAATATTGCTGTTGCAACGAAGGCGCGCGGAAGCCGGTTGAGGCAGTGCCGCGGACCGCGATCCAGGGCGCGAATTCATAGCGGGCGCTGAACTTGCCGTTCACGGTCTCGCCGAAATCGGAGTAGCTTTCGCCGCGGACTGCAGCGCCAACAGTCAGCGCCTCGACCGGCTTGGCCTCGATATCGAGGTAGCCGGAGACGTTCGAACGGTGCACGTCGACCCGGTTCGATGGCTGGAAGCCCGGAAAGCCCTGAGCGCCCGATCCCAATGTCGACGGCGCCGGCGTCGGGAGGCTCGGGTTGCGGTCATAGGACGCCGGCTCGCCGGCCCCGATCTGGAAACCTTCGCGGCGATATTCCGCGCCCGTGGCAATGTTGATCGTGCCCTCGCCGAGCGGCAGTTCCTTTGAAACGTCGAGACCAGTGACGATCTGGTCGTAGGTCAGGCTGCCGTCATAGAATTCCCGCTGGGAGCTGGCGCCGTAGGTCGCGTTGCCGGAATTGCGCGTGTAGAAACTCAGCTTGTTCCGGCCGTAGGACAGGTTGAGATCGACCTTCCAGCCGGACACTTCACCCCGCAAGCCTTCGGTGAGCGTCACGTCCTCCGACTTGACGTTGATCAGCGGCGTAAAGCCGTCGGGATAGAGGGCGGCGAGGGCGGCGGCGCTGAGATTGTTGTCGGTGCCGCCATTGATCCGCGGCGTGGCCGCGCTGGTGCTGTCGCGGTGCTGGTAGCCGCCAAAGCCGTAAAGCTCCCAGCCGCTGTCGCCCAGGCCATAGCCGGCATTGGCATAGATGCTGTACTGCTCCACCTCCGGATCGCCGAACCGCGAGCGCACCCGGATCGGGGTCTTGCGTGGATCGAAATCGCCGCGGCTTGTAGCGTTGCGGTTCAGATATTCGGCGGACAGCGTCAGAAAGCCCTGCGATCCCAGGGCGAAACCCTGCCAGCCGGAAACGGTGACGGTCTCGCCGTCATGCTCGTTACGTTGGCCGCGCGCGGTCTGCACGTCGGTGATGTACTGGCCATAGGTGGCCGTCGCGCCGCCGCCGCTGCGGGCTTCGCGCAGGCGCAGATTGACCACGCCGGCGATCGCATCGGAGCCATATTGCGCTGCGGCGCCATCGCGCAGCACCTCGATGCGCTCGAGCGCGACTGACGGAATGGTGTTGAGATCGACCGCAGCCGAGCCGCGCCCGACCGAGCCGTTGGTGTTGAGCAACGCAGACGTATGAGCGCGGACGCCGTTGATCAGCACCAGCGTCTGATCCGGCGACAGGCCGCGGAGCGTGGCGGGACGAATCGAGTCGGTACCGTCCACAGCGGACGAACGCGGGAAGTCGATCGACGGCACTACGGCGGAAAGTGCGGCGCCCAATTCAGTCGTGCCCTGGCGCTGCAAGGTGGTGGCTGACAGCACGTCCACTGGTGCCGCGCTGTCGAAGCGCGAACGGCCGGCGGTGCGAGTGCCGGTGACGACGATATCGTCCTGACTCTCTGCCGCCGCGCCAGCCTCGGCGAGCGGAGCGGATTGCGGCGCTTCCTGCGCTGTAGCCAAGGGCGCGTGGGCGAGCGCGATGGTCGATGCGGCGATTGCCAGGGCGGATCGTGACGTCATTTCTGGAACCCTTTTATATATTTAGTGATCCGCGCGGCCTGGCCAACGGTCATGGTCGGATCGGGTTCTCGTTAATCTACTTATTGGATGGGAATTGAAGTGAAGAAAAGATTTGGGGGATTAAAGTCAGCCCCGAAATGACGGTCGCCCTCCCCGCGGGAAAGGGCGACCGGTTCATGCTGCCATCTTCACGTCGCCCATTCGGCCTTCGTCGAGATCGAGCTCGAACAGCGCGCAGGGCACAGCAGTGCCGCGAGCGCGGGAGTGGCGCGGCACGACCGCGCCGGTCGGCCGGAAGCCGAGCTTGGTCAGCACGCGGCCGGAGGCAGGGTTGTCGAGAAAGTGACCGGCGCGGATATGCTTCACGCCGAGCGCGTGGCGGACCATCTGCAGCACGATCTGCCCCGCCTCGGTCGCATAACCGCGGCCCCAGGCGGAGGGAGTCAGCCAATAGCCGAACTCCCACGCGTCTTCGTCCCACCACGCGCCGATCGTGCCAATGAGCCGCGGGTACTCCGCCTCATGGCTGAGGATCACGAAACGGGGCGTGTCGGCCGCACGCGGCTGAGCGAGGAATTCCTCGGCATCGTCCAGCGTATAGGGCCAGGGCGCGCGGGCCAGATTGGCGACGACCGCTTCATGCGCGATCGCCTGAGTCAGCGCCGGTGCGTCCTCCGGCCAGCCGGGGCGCAGCGTCAATCTTGCCGTCCGAGCGAACATCGATACTCTCCTCATCGGTCGCATCGCCGCTCGCACGCCGGGATGACGTGAAGGCGACAATGGGTGGGGAGGGAGCATGAAAAAAGGGAGACCGGGGCGACCCGTCTCCCTTTTTGCGGTTTCCTGACGGAAACCCGGGTCGCCCAAGTGGGCAACCCGATCGGTTACCCGTGTTATTCGGCCGCGGCCGCCATAATGTCTACCGAGCAGAACTTGCGACCAAGCTTGCCTTCCTTGAAGGAAACGCGGCCATCGACGAGCGCGAACAGGGTATGATCCTTGCCCATGCCGACATTGGTGCCCGGATAGAATTTCGTGCCGCGCTGACGCACCAGGATGTTGCCCGGAACGACGACTTCGCCGCCGAACTTCTTCACGCCGAGGCGACGGCCGGCCGAATCGCGACCGTTGCGCGAGGAGCCGCCTGCTTTCTTATGTGCCATCTATACTACTCCTTACGCCTGGGCGGCCGGGGCTTCGCCCTCAGCAGCTGCGGGGGCCGCATCGGCCTTCTTTGCCTTGGCCTTCTTCTCCTGAGCACCGATCGCGGTGATCTTCAGGATCGTGTGCTGCTGGCGATGGCCGTTCTTGCGGCGATAATTGTGGCGACGCTTCTTCTTGAAGATGATGACCTTGTCGGCCTTCGCCTGCGCGATGATCTCGGCGGAGACGGTCAGTCCCTCAACCGACTTCAGCTCCGAGCCTTCGCCCGCCAGCAGAACGTCAGCGAGCGTGATCGACGCTCCTGCTTCACCGTCGAGCTTCTCGACGACGATCTTGTCTCCGGCGGCAACGCGATACTGCTTGCCGCCTGTGCGCACGATTGCGAACATGGCCCTCATCACTTTCAAAATGCATATGCCCGCGCAGGCAAGCCCGGCGGGAGAAGGGGCGCAGCTAAGGGAGACAGGCGATTCTGTCAACCACCGCTGCGGACAAATACGGGCGTTAGTGCTTGTGCTCGCGGCGCAGCTGGTAACGACCGTCGGCGAAATCAGTGAACAGGTCCGAGATCGCCGGATGGTCGACCGGTTCGTCGGTATCGTCGGCGATCAGATTCTGCTGGCTGACATAGGCGACATAGCTCGATTCCATGTTCTCGGCGAGCAGATGGTAGAAGGGCTGGTCCTTGCGCGGCCGGATATTCTCCGGAATCGCATCATACCATTCAGCGCTGTTGGCGAAGATCGGGTCCACGTCGAAAATCACGCCGCGGAAATCGAACATACGGTGGCGCACGATATCGCCGATCGCAAAGCGCGCATGGGATATCGCGGGCAGGGGAATCGCTGCGTCGAACGGATGGGCTGGGATATGGGCGCGGGGCATGGTTTCCAATCTAATGACTGTTTTGCGCTGCACAAGCAGTGATACGGCAGGGATCGTGACGGGGATGCTTGTGCGGTCGATGGGATTGCGTTAGAGGCGCGCGCTCTTCGACCGGCACCCTCGCTTTTCACAGGCCTGGGTTGCTTGCAAAGACCTCTGCGGAGAGGTGCCAGAGTGGTCGATTGGGACGGTCTCGAAAACCGTTGTGCCCTCACGGGTACCGTGGGTTCGAATCCCACCCTCTCCGCCACGGTCCCCTCCACTGGGGTCCGTACCGGGTCACAGATATCGACTTTTTCCTCCTGAAAACCGACGCTTAGCCGATCAGTTCGGCCGCGGCCGTCCGTATCCGTTCGTGTCCTTCCGGCGAAGTTCGGGGACTCAAACGTGGTATCGGCGGTCGAAAAACGTGGTACTTTTTTCTGGAGGCAAACTTTGCTCACCGATGCAAGGATCCGTGCGGTTCAACGCGGTTCCGAAGGACTAACCAGGTCAGGAATCGGCAAGGTCCGGGTCGAGTTCAACCGCGCGCGCACGGTCGGATTTGGCAGCATCCAGATCGCCCAGCGCTTCGCGCGCTTCAGCGCGGCGCCAATAGGCGAGCGCGAGCTCCGGATCGCCTTCGATGGCCACGTCGAACTCCTCGATGGCGCGTGGATAGTCGTCGACCTGACGATAGGCCTCGCCCTTGGCGTTCAGCGTGACCGGATCGCGCGGCGACAATCTGAGCGACGCATTATAGTCGCGGATCGCCCGATCCTGACGCCCCTGCGCGGCATAGGCATTGCCGCGATTATAATAGGCGGCTTCATAATCGGGCTCGAGGGCCAGAGCCTTGTCGAACGCCGCGATCGCCTCGTCATATTCAGCGGCATCGTGCTGGATCAGGCCGAGCGCATTCAACGCATAGGTCGATTTGGGATCGAGCTTGAGCGCCGCATCGATGTCGGCCCGCGCCGCGGCGGGTTGACTCGTACGCAAGGCAAAGGCCCGCTGGACGCGAAAGCTCGCCTCCGTCGGCGTGGCCGCGATCGCCCGCCCGTAATCCGCGACGGCCTTCGCCGTGTCTCCATTCGCCTCGAACAATGCGGCGCGGCCCGTGAGGGCAGCCGTCGATTGCCGATCCAGGCGGATCGCGCGATCATAGGCAGCCATCGCGGCCTTGGAGTCGCCGGCCTGACTCAGCGATTTCGCCTCCAGCACCAGCGCATCGAGTGGCTTGGGCAACGCGGCCCGCGCGTGATAAGCCGTCGCCGCGGCCCGCCAGCGTCCCAGATTGTAATTGGCGTCGGCGCGGCCGAACAACGCCTCCGCATTTCTGCCGTCGATCGCGAGCGCCGCATCGAACCGCACCAGCGCCTCCTCATGCCGGTCGAGCCGGATGAGCATGCTGCCGATCGAGTTCAGCGTGTCGACATCGTTCGGGCGTAGCGCATGCGCCTGCTCGAAATCCGCGAGCGCCTTTGCATTCTCCTTGCGGTCGGCAAGGATCCAGCCGCGATTGTACAACGCGCCAAGAGACGGCTGAGCCTGGATGACCGCGGAATAATCGGCCAGAGCCTTGTCGGACTGGCCGAGCCGACCGAAGACCAGCGCGCGCTCGAACCGCGCGTCATGGTCCTCGCCAGAGCCCAACAGCGTGTTGAGAATCGCCAGTGCGGCTTGCGAATCGCCGGTCTTCCGTGCCGTTCGCGCGACGCCGAGCGCGGCGGTGCGATCGTCGGGGCTGGCCGCCAGCGCAGCGCGATAGGCGGCGCCGGCGTCCGCATCGCGACCGAGCGCCTCCAGCGCTTGCGCATGCGCCAGCTGGCCGCCCTTTACCGACGGGTCGAGCCGCAGCGCCCTGTCGCTGTCGCGCAATGCCGCCTTGGGATTCGAGCCCAGTTGCGCAATCGCCTGAGCCACGAGCGCGGACGCATCCTCGGCCGCCCCCGCGACCGGCGTGGCAAGCGCAATGGCGACCGCCAGAACCGCCCGATATTTCATCGCTCGCCTCCCTTGCTGCCTTTGCGCGCCCGATCCACCGTCGGTGCCTGGGCGTTCGGAGGCGCACCGTTAGCCGGCTTGGCGATCGCCACGATGGGGGCCGGAGCGAGCCACCTGGACGCTGCCGCCTTCACCTGGTCGAGCGTGATGGACGACATCAGCGGCTCGAAGTCGATCGCCTCCCTGATGAACGCTGGATTCCCCGCGGATCCGTCAAGCGCTCCTGCCCACCAGATGTTG
Source organism: Parasphingomonas zepuensis (assembly GCF_036663735.1). Taxonomy (NCBI): domain Bacteria; kingdom Pseudomonadati; phylum Pseudomonadota; class Alphaproteobacteria; order Sphingomonadales; family Sphingomonadaceae; genus Parasphingomonas; species Parasphingomonas zepuensis. The sequence goes on from NZ_JAXOJO010000002.1 coordinate 558,425, forward strand.
CGGCCGCGCAGCGATGCCATCTGGGCCAACATCGGCCGGCGCGCGGCTTCCAGCGCCTCGGCCGTGATGCTGCCCGATGCGATCTTCCGCGCGACGATTCTCGCTTCCGCCACAAGGCTGTCCAGATCGGTCGGGCTTCCCTCGATCTGCGCCATGAGAACACCCTGATCGGCAAAGTCGGGCATCTGCGTCAGCACCTGAGGCGCATAGCTTTTGCCAAGATCAATCCGGATGCGCTGTCGCAATTCCGTGTCGAACACCGCCGCTGTCAGTTTCAGGGCATATTCCTCTGCCCGGCGTTCGGGCGTCGCGACGTAAAGCGGCCAGACAAGGCGCGCCACCGCGCGATCCGCCGGGCCTTCATGGGTGGCGCGGATGAGCGGCACGGGTCGATCGGCGACCCGCAGGAAGTGCGAATCGGGAAGCGCGCGGTTCGCCGTCTGCCGTGGCGGCAGCGCACCGAAGGTATCCGCGACCAGCCTGATCGCGGTCGCCTCTTCCAGATCGCCGACAATGGTCAATTCGACGGGCGCCGAAACCAGGGCCGGCTTCAGCAGTCGTGCGAAATCGGCAGTGCGCCACGCATCCATCGTCGCGCGTGGCGGCATCACCTCCGGATTGTCGGGATCGACGGCCGTGACAAAGGCATCGGCCAGAACCGCGCCGGGATTGCTGCGATACATGCGCGCCATCAAATCGACGGCATCGGGAAGCCGTTCGTCGATAGTGGGACGAAAGCCGGGATCGGTCATGAAGGCGGCGTACACTTGCAACTGGGTTTGCAGATTCGCTCTGGTCGTCGAGCTGGCGAGAACGAAGGCCTCGTTTCTCAGCTGAAGCGTCAAATCCCAGCCTACGCCGCGCAGGCTCGCCGCCATGTCCTCCGCAGACAGGCGCCCGAGGCCGCCGGCCGACAGCAGGCCTGAGGCCAGGTTCGCCGCGAACAGATCCTTGTTGGGGATTTCACGCCTTCCAGCGCCGAACCGTACCCTGAGTTCGACCTCATTCTTCTCCAGCGCCGATCGTCTGAAGTTCAGGATCGCGCCGTTGGCGAAGCGCAGGCGGACGAAGCCGGGAACCTTGATCTCTTCGCGCTGGACGACGGCGCCCGCCGTTCCGAAATCGGTATAGGTCCAGTCGTGTTTCTCGCGATCGCTGAAGGCGGCCAGCGCGGTTCCCTTGTCCCCGACAACCCATGCGGCGCGAACGGCCTCCCGCTCGACCGGCTTCGACGTCACAAGCGTCACCAGAGGGCCGTTACCCGACCATGCTTCGCCAAAGGACGCCTTGACGCCGGCGGGGTCCAGATCCTCGACGGCCACATCATAGGCGTGCATCGCTTCCCGCGGTGATGGCGTGGGGCGCCGATCCAGCGCGCGGTCGACGATAGTGTCGGCCAGCGATGGCCCCAACCGGCCTTCGGTAAGGGAGATGGCGCCACGCAACGCCCCGCGGCCGGCCTCCAGCTCAACCTCCAGCTCCCGTTCGGTCGGCCCGTCCTTCGCGAAACGGCGAAGCTCGGCCTGCGCGGCCGCGAGCCCTTTTTCCCATTTCCCGGCGGAGGGCATCACGATCAGACAGGTGCCGGTATATTCGCGCTGGCTGGTATCGACGACAGCGGCCCCGACAAGACCACTGCCGCCGGCATTGACCAGCGACTTGAACCGGTCCGCCAGGATGGCCTGCCAGATGCCATCACGCGCCGCTCGCGTCGTGCGGTCGATCTCGCTGGCGTCGCGCGGCATGGGCGGCCGTACCCGGCATGCCGACACGATCGTCGGCATGCCCGGGGCGACCGTCGAGAAGGCGTCTAGTCCGCGGCCGAGATCGACCTTGCCGAAAGGCGCCCGCTCCGGCCGGTCGCCCTTTCCTTGCCAGGTCGAGAAGCTCGCCTTGATTCTCGCCTCCAGCGCCTCGACGGGCTGGTCGCCAACGGCCACCAGCACGGCGTGGTCGGGCCGGTACCAGCGATCGTAGAAGGCATGCAACCTGTCCGGCGTGGCCGCCGCCAGCGCCTCGGGCGTGCCGCCGGGAAGCCGGTTGATCGCGCGCATCTCCGGCGTATTGAAGCGACCCACCGCTTCGCTCGCCCTGGTCTCGTCGCTTTCGCGCGATTGGCGCTCAGCCAGCACGACATTGCGTTCGAGCATGACCGCGGGAGCCGGGAAAATGACGCCGTCGGCGACGTCGCGCAACCAGCGAAAGCCCTCGTCCGCCGCCTTGTCGTCCGCCTTCGCGAAATCAAGCTTGTAAGTGGTGGCGAAAACCGTGGTCTGGGCATTCTGGTCGCGGCCGAACGCGACGCCGAGTGGCGCGAAGCGACGATCGAGTCCGCCGTCCGGCGCGGACCGGGTCGCGCGAAACGCCATATGCTCGACCAGATGCGCGTAGCCGCGCTCCGTTTCCCCTTCCTCGAAGCTGCCGGTGTCGATGCCCAGGCGCAGCGAAAGCCCACTGGCTGGAAGCGTCGCTCGCATGACGAAGTAGCGCATGCCGTTCGGCAACACGCCGGACCGGATCGCCGGATCGGCAAGGACGGTACGGCGAACCGGGATCGCATCCGCCGATGGCTTGTCCTGCGCGATCGCGACACCCGCGCCACCAAGGGCCAGCACAAGGCCGGCGCCGATTATCCGATTCCCGATCGCCACATTTACCCCCGATTCCCGCCAGCCTAGCCGGAGCGTTTCAGTCACGCCAGCGACGCGGTGCGCGGTCAGCGACGATCAGCGGAATGCAGCCGATCTGCGCGTGGCTTGGATCGAGGTTCGACACTGTCCAGAAATGGTTCAGGCGGCGGGCGCGGCGTCCCAGCAGGCCAGCCACGGCAAAGCCCGGCAGTCCAAGGCGGCGAGTCGGCGGAGTCGTTCTACGATCCTACCGGGTCGTGTCCTGGGCCAGGCAGCATCTTCGGGTCGAGCAGGACCGGGAGCAGTCGCGCGGTTATCTGCCAACTGAGCGTAATGTCACCTCAGCGCGGCAAGACGCTCCACGATTTCGGGTACGTCCTCGTCTGCGATCGGTGCGCGATAAGCATTCTGCATCTTTCGCACGACATCCCGCCACTGGGTGGCGGTCAGCCTGGGTTGGTGGTATATCATCGTCGCGGAATGGCAAGCGAGGCAATTGCGCTCGAGCATGTCCGCGCCGGGACCAGTGAACCGGGCCTCGTCGGCCGGAAGGGTTATGCTGGTGGTGCGCAAAGGCCCATGGAATGCCCGCCTGTCCCGATCGGGGCCAGGCGTCGCAAGGGAGCTGCAGCCTGCCAGCAGGAATGCTGCGGCCAGGCCAGCGAGGTGCTTCGTCCGTTCAGGCCAGGGTGACATGAATCGTCTCCACGCAACCGCGCATATAGCCGCCGGGATTCCAGTTGGGGATCATCGCCTGGGTTCGCCCGGCGGTGTTGGTACAGCGGCTGAGCAATGTCAGGGGACCCCGTGCCGGAACCGGCAGGGTGGCGCCGAACTGGCGAAAGCCATGGCGCCCCTGGTCCGGCCCGAGTGGCGCGTCGACCCATGTCTGGCCGCCATCGCTCGATATGTCGATCTGCCTGACGCCGCAGTCCCCGCCCATTGCGATGCCGCGCACCGGCAACTGCGGGCGGAACGGCAGCGAGGCCCCGCTGGCCACTGACGTGATCCATGATCGCGGCACCATCGTGCTGATCGGTGCGGTGGGGGAAATCCTTTGCCCCGGGCTCGACATTGGCGTCGGCGGCGGTTGGCACCTTATAGGCCTTCGCCATCCAGTAATTCTCATCCGGCCCGGCGAGGACCTCGATCCGGTTGAGTGCCTTCACCCAATAGGTGGAATACCAGCCGGGCACGACCAGCCGGAGCGGGAAGCCGTTCAGCATCGGCAGCTGTTCGCCGTTCATGGCAAAGGCGATCATCACCTCGCCGTCACGCGCATGGTCCAGCGCCAGCGATTTCTCGAACGGATCGACATCGGTCAGCGGTCGATCCAGGCCGCCGAAGCGGACCGCGCCCGCCCCGGGACGGACGCCGGCCCGATCAAGCACCGCACGCAGGCTGACGCCCTCCCACATTGCATTGCCCATCGCGCCATGCGCCCATTGCGCGCCGGGCACGCGCGGTTCGAAAAAGGCGCGCGAATTGCCCGAACATTGGTTGACGGCGGCGTAGGACAGGCGCGGCATGCGCAGCAATTCGTTGAGGCCGAGCGAAATCGGCCGACCCACCTCACCCGTGATGTCCAGGCGAAAGGCAGTTGCGTCCACTTCAAGCGGGATATCACCCCAGTGCCAGCGCACATAGAATTGGTCATTGGGGGTGAAGACGCCGCGATCGAATACCGCCATCGGCGTTTCAAGCAGGGGCGGCCGGTTGCGCTGGACGATCATCGCCTTCTTCTGCGGAAAATCCGTGGCGAGAGCCCGGTTTTCAACGCCCCGGTTCAGCACGAGCCGCACGCTGGACGGAGTCGCTGCGGCCGCCACCGCGCTGCCGCCGGCCAGGCCGCCCAGCGCCAGCAACCGGCGGCGGGCCAGGCGGGACGCAAGCAGGAAATCCAGCCTATCCATCGCTCCCAGCCCATCCATCACTCATTGCCTTCCCAACCAGGCCCGCAGGCCGCCCTTTCGATGCCCGCCACCGGGGTGCTAGGTCGGTCTGCAGGAGCCACGATCATCCTCGCCCGCACCATATTCTGAACCGGGTCGCAAGGGCGATCGGCGTGGATCAGGCTAAAACCTTTGCTTGTGCCAAGACGCTCTATTTTGCGCAGTGGAAGGCCAATACCCGCGGCAATCTTGGCACAGTCGAATTCGCGCGGGCAATTACATCGGAAAATATCACGGTAGTTCGTGATATCGCGAATTTCATGATCGGCCGAGAACTGCGCGGAGGCAATAGGTTACGCCCTGAGTTCGAAATCTTGCCTTCAGCCGTCGGCCGATAAATGTCACTTCGGTGCAAACGTCGATTGTCCGCACAACCGGCGGGATGCTCTACTGTCCTTTAATCGCCGCGAAAGATTCGGCCGCTACATGCGGCGATGGCGCCAAGGGGGAGCACAGGGTGGCAGACGGGGAAAGGGCTTCATCCTTGCGGTCATCCGCCACGCCTGCGGGTCTACTGGCCGCCCCGGGCGACGGCAGCTTCGACCGTGTCGCGCATCTTGCCGCGGTCGCATTGCATGCCGACGTTGCGATGATCGAGCTAATTGATGGGCATGGCATCTGGCATCACCGGGCCGATCGGTCCGTCCTTGGCACCTCGATCGCCATTCGCCACGGCGGCATCGATCCGTTGCCGGCGCCCGCCGATCTGCGGCGGCTGTCGAACCCGATGGTCGCGCAGGACCATGGTTTCGTATTCTACGCCTGTGTTCCCTTGCAGAGCGACGGCGTCGATCTCGGTAAGGTCGTCATCCTCGACCGTGCGCAACGCGACGCGAGCGCCGAGGAGGTTACGCTGTTGCGTCGGCTGGGGGACGTCATCATCGAAATGGTCGAATGGCGAACGGCGGCGGCCAGATATGTGGGGCAGGCATCAACCGCCGGCGCGTAACCCGAATGCAGCACGGCCGCGCGCGGTGAGCAGCGCATCGACGACTTCGGGCCCACGGGTCGCGCCGACCAGCAACGCTTCATATTGAAGAAGTCCGGCATCGCTGAGCGCCTGCACGGTGCGCAGAAAATTCTGATTTGAATCCTGGCGACCGTCCAGACCGACATTTTCGGAGGTAAGCGTCATCGGCGCTGGCCAACATTCCAGAAGCACGCCCATCAAGGCATGAAGCTCCGGTGAGTTCGGCCAGTCAATATCCTTAACGAACAGCATCGCCAGACTCCTAAGTACCGGAAGTATGCGACCTCAGTTCCATCCGTAGCTCTCAACTGGCCCAGCTTGGTTAACGTTTACCTAACAACGGGTAACGAGTTGCAAGCGCTTGCCGAGGGCCGCGGATACGATCCGCAGCCGGACAGGCCACTTTCCCCCGAAAATTCTATATACCCCCCGGATAGCGCCCGACCGCTGTCCGTTACGGTAAATTACCGGACCATTTTTGTAAGATTCTTGATGTTATTGGTCCTGGAGAGGAATCTTATCTTGATCGCGGCAGATCATCAACTATAAAAATCGGTAGCGTTCCGTATCCTACAGAATTCCATCGGTATAAGTTGCTGTTTTACAGTAAGGTAGTCGCTGCGTTCTTGATGCGGCGCGGTCGATGCACGAATAGCTGCCGGTCGCTTTTGCGCGACAGCATTGTCGGACGATGGCATGGCGGGGCGGCATGCGGGTATGGCCCGGGCGATGCGTAGCGGCAGATCAGCGGAACTCCTGACGACGATGGATGACCCCCCGGCACTGGCGGCCCGATACCTTCATTATACCGTGTTCGGCCTGACCGTTCGGTCCGAGATCGAGCTTCCCGAGCTCAATCCGGTCGATCCTGGCGCCTTCGACGTCGACATCGCCTATCGCGACCTCAGCGCCACGGCGCCGGGCGCGAGTGACCTGAGCGTGACGGCGGATGGTGCGCTGCTGTGGGTGCCGCAGATCGGCCGTTACCGGATCGAACGGGGATGCCGTATTCTCGTCGATCCGGCGGACGGCGTGTCGTCGCGCAATATGCGTCTGTTCCTGCTCGGCTCGGCGTTCGGCGCGTTGCTGCATCAGCGCGGATTGCTGCCGCTGCACGCCAACGCCATCGTGATCGGCGGCCGAGCGGTGGCGTTTGCAGGGGCCTCGGGCGCGGGCAAATCGACGCTCGCGGCGTTGCTGCACGATCGCGGCTATCCCCTTCTGTCCGACGACGTATGCGTGATCGGACTCGATGGTGCCGGGAGCGCGATCGCCCAGGCCGGCGTTCCCCAGATGCGCCTGTGGCACGATGCGGTAGAACGCTCCGGCCGCAACGTGCGCGATTTCGAGCGGGCGCTGGATGGGCGGGAAAAATATTATGTCCCGGCCCGGCGGCATGACGCGCCGGCTGCGCTGGGTGCGATCTACGTCCTGAAACGGGCCGGCGACGATCGGGAAGGGCAGGTCGGGGGGGGCGGGCAGGTCGGGATCAGGCGGTTGCGGGGAGCCGAGGCGCTGAACGCGGTGCTCGCGCATACCTATCGCGGTCGCTATGTCGCTCCGCTCGGGGAGACGCGGCGGCACTGGACGGACTGCAGGACGCTCACCGCCCGAGTGCCGGTCTTCGAGCTCGAACGGCCATGGGATCCGGCGCTGCTCCCGGACACGATCGCCGCGGTCGAGGCGCATCTCCACGGGGACCCAGCATAATCCTGGTCAGGCCGCGGCGACCAGACCCGGCAGATGCCGCACGAAGAGCGCGGTCATCGCCGGACCGGGCAGATCAGGAACCGAAGCTGAGCGCACCGTCGGGAATGATTGGATCGAAGCTGTTTTCAGCGTCGCCGGCCTTCATTTTCGCGATCCGCGGGGTGACCCACGGGAGTTTCGGTGCCGATGCGGGCTGAATCCGCGATGGCTTATCGACCTGCTTCATGCGCGTTTTTCCCTGCAAAACTTGAATGACCCGTAATTCATAGAACAAAATCCGTCCCGGTGAAGCTGTATACACCCAGTGTCGTTACCGCGATGGCGAAATCGGCGATGCCGTCTCCGTCTACATCGCCCTCGACCGTCCAGCTGGTGCCCGAGCCCGAGACCCGCAACTCGCCCGCGACATGGTTGAACGCGCCGCCGCCGATATAGGAAAAACCATTGTTGCCCCCGGCGGCGGTGCTGGCATCGATCACCGAGAGGTCGATATGATCGCCCGCATTGAAATCGGTGATCTGGTCCATCGCGCCTGTCGTCGATTCGGTGATTGCCCGGAAATAGAAGGTGTCGTTGCCACCGCCGCCGGTCATCACATCCTGGCCGAGCCTGCCCCAGAAGTTATCGGCATTCGCGCCGCCGGTCAGCGTGTCGTCGCCGGCGCCCATCATGAAGCGGAACGAACCGTCGCTTTCGTCCGAGCCGTCGAACGTCACATCCTCACCCGCCTTCAGCGAATTGGCCGAGATGGTCAGGACCTGACCGGCGCCGACATTGGCGTCGTCGAGCGTGACATCATAGTCGAACGAGGTTCCCGGCGCCGCGAAGCGCGCATCGGTCGCCGACAACAGCACCAGCGTCTCGATGTTGGTCATCGTCGTCGCAAGGAAGGTGACCCCGGCCGAATAATCGCCCCGCAGCCCCAGCTGATCGTCGCTGCCGCCCTGGCCGTCGACCCGGTCGGCGGCAGAGAAGCGCCCGTCATCGCCGAAGAAGAACGCGTCGCTGCCCTGGCCGCCCGTCAGGTCGTCCTCGCCCTGGCCGCCATAGATGAGGAAGGAGCCATCGGTTTCCGCCGCGCCGTTGAAGGTCAGGTTCTCGCCGGCCTGCAACAAATTGGCGTTGACCGTCAGCGTCTTGCCCGCCGCGACATTGGCGTCGATCGTGGTCAGATCGTAACTATACTGGTTGCCGCTCGTGTCGCCGAAGCTCGTCGTGCTGCCCGAGAAGATCACCAGCGTCTCGATGCCGCCCAGGTTGTTAGCCCCGAAGGTCAGCGCGTTCGGGCCGCTGTAATCGCCCTGCAAGCCGACCTGATCGTCATCCCCGACGCCGCCATCGACGCTGTCGGTCGAATCCAGCTCGGCACCGAAATAGAAGCCGTCGCTGCCGCCGCCGCCGGACACGCTGTCGGTGCCGCCGTCCTGAAGCATGTAGATGTCGGCGGTGGACCGCGCGGCGATGGCATCGTTGCCCGCGCCGCCGCCCAGCCGGTCGCCGGTGGAGGCCACGCCGTTGATCGTCACCGAGACCGTGCCCGTGCCACCACCGTCCAGGGTGTAGGTGAAGCTGTCGGTGGCGCTGGTGTTGACCGCGCCGGTCGCGGCCGCGGTCGCAATGTCGATCAGCCCGTTGAACGCGCCATGCGGATCATAGGTCAGCGTGCCGTCGCTGTTGAGCGACACGCGCGCCCCCGATGTCAGCGTGGTGAAATCGCCCGGGTTGACCAGCGTTGCGCCGTTGACCGTCGCCAGCGCTACACTGGGGCTGTCGATATCGGTGTCGTTGGCCAGCACGTCGACGATGACGGTCGCGTTTTCCAACAGGCTGAAGCCTGTGTCGTCGGTCGCTACCGCGGCATCATCGACCGGGTCGACCGTAATGCCCACCACCGCAGTAACGCCCGTGCCGCCTCCGACGCTGTCGTTGTTGTATCCGCTGATCGTGCCGTCCGTCACGTTGGCGACCACGATGTCCAGGTCGCCGTCACCATCGGGATCGCCCAGGGCGATGCCGATGGGTTGCGCACCGCTGGCCAGATCGATCGGTGCCTGGAACGTGCCGTCGCCATTGCCGGCCAGGATCGAGATCGTGCCCGGATCGTTCCCGTTGGTCACGACCAGGTCGATGAAACCGTCTCCATTCAGGTCGCCCGCCACGATCTGGTAGGGGACGCCGTCTGTGGTGGTGGTATAACCAACAGCCGCGGCGAAGGTGCCGTCGCCATTGCCGAGCGCGACCTGGACCCCGCTGATCGAACTCGGGTCGGACAGATCGGCGAGCGAGGAAAAGGCAATGTCGAGTTCGCCGTCGCCGTTGAAATCGGCGACGACCAGATCGGTGACATGGGCGGCGCCGGTCAACACTTGAGTAGCTGATCCGAAGGTGCCGTCGCCATTGCCGAGCAGGACATTGACTGAACCCGGCGAGCTCGACCCGGGCGAGGTGCCGACACTGCCCGTAACAAGGTCGAGGCGCCCGTCGCCATTGACGTCGCCGATCGCGACCGAGCTGACGATCTGGCCGGTTATGGTGGCATAAGCCGGCGGCTGGAAGACACCGGGCGCGCTCTGCAGGATGACGCCGACACGGCCATTATTGGCATCGGTGACGACCAGATCGGTCAGGCCGTCGCCGTTCAGATCGGCGACCTGCAGATCAAAGGCATAAGGGACCGCGGAAATGACTTCGGTATCGCCGGTGAGCGAGGAAACATAACCGACATAGCCGTCGCCGGTCCCGTCCGTATCATAGCTGGCAAAGCCGATATCGGTCAGGCCGTCGCCATCGAAATCGCCAAAGGCGAAGACACTGGGTGCGCCCGCCGGTATGCCAAAGCCGCCGCCGATCGCACCGCCGACCACGGCAATGCCGCCATCCAGTCCGATCACCAGCTCGGCGGATGAATCTCCGTCGAGATCGAAAAGGCCGACCGCCGATGGCGACGTGCCAAGGATAAGGGGTGGGAAGGAGGAAAAGGCGATGCCCCCGCCTGAGCTGGCGGTATTCGCAGAGATGTCCAGCTCGTCCGGCCCGTTATAGTCCTGATCGCCGAGATAGGTCAGGCCATTCGTTGCCGCGAGCGTCGCGTTGATCTGGTCCTGCGTCGCAGTGAGCGTGATGGAGGCCGAGCCGTCGGCGCCGGCGGTGATGGCGCTGGAGTCGATACCGCCTACGACGTCGGTACGGATGTCGAGCGTGCCATGCGCCACCTGCAGGGTGACGGTCACCAGGCTGGTCGCCGGATCGGCCGCGACGCCGTCGACGACGATGCCGGTCAGCGCGATCGCCGTGTCCTCGTCGCCGGTGACGTCCGGGCCGGTCAGGATCCCGGCAAAGGGAAGTACGTCGAGTGCGACGGTCGCGCTCGCGGTCTCCGCGCCGTCGACGAAGGTGAAGGACACGTCGCGCGTGCTGGCGGCGGTCAGGTCGTCGATATTCTCGTAGAGGATGCTGCCCGCAAGCAGCTCGATCGCGCAGGCGCAGGCATCGGCATTGAAGGTGACGACCAGCGGCGCACCGTTGACGCCGCCGCTCCACGTGCCGACAATCTCGCCTTCATAGGTGATGTTCGATCCGTCGACGCCCAGTTCGCCGGAACCGGTGCCGATATCCTCGATCGTCAGCTGATCGCCCGCGGTCGCGCCGGCGATCGCGATGGTCATCGTCGCGCCATCCCAATCTTCATTGTCGTCGTCGAAGGCCGCATCGAAGGCGAGATAGATCGGCCCGTCGCCTTCCGTGAAGGTGGCGACGGCGTCGTTGCCGGCGGCGAAATAATCGAGATCGAGCTCGGGCGCGTCGTTCACCGCGGTGATGACGATATTGGCGGTCGTCCCGCCGCTCTGTTCGCCGCCGTCGCCGCTGTTGCCGCCGTCATATATGTCGAGCGTCAGCGTGGCGCTTGATGGTGGGAAATCGTCGTCGGCGGTATAGGTTACGACGCTGCTGGCGTCGCTGCCGAGCAGGGCGTTGATCTCGTCGATCGTGCCGGTCAGCGTCACTGCCCAGCTGTCATTGTCGGTGACGACGACGCTGGTGCCGCCCGCCTCGATGTGCAGCACGCCGTAATCGACGCCCAGCACTACCGTCACCTCGCCGGTCCCGGCATCGGGGTCGGCGACGGAAAGCCCGGTGTCCTTCAGGTCGAGCGCGACCTGTTCGGTCGCGGCATAATCGGTGAGCGGCGCGGTCGCGGTCGGCGCGTCGTTGACTGCGACGATGTCGAGCACGATCTGCGCGCTGCCCGTGTCGGATCCGCCGAGAGCGGTGCCGCCACCGTCGATCAGACTGAATTCCAGCGTGCGCTGGTCGGTCGTGGGAGTGTCGGAGATGGTCCAGAAAGCGATGTTCCGGATCGTCGCGTCGACCGCGCACTGGCAGGCGTCGGCGTTGAAGGTCACGACCAGCGGCTGGCCGTTATCGCCGCCGCTGAGGGTCCCGACGACGACGCCCTCATAGCTGAGGGCGGTGCCCGACAAGCTGATTTCGCCCGGGCCGGAGCCGATATCGATCACGGTAAGCTGGTCGTCGGCGGAGCCGTTATTGGTGATCGAGATGGTCAGGGTGGCGCCATCATAGCTGATATTGTCATCGGTCAGGGTCGTGAAGGGCGCCAGGCTCATCAGCGGGTCGCCCTCATAATAGGTTGCGACTGCGTCGTTGCCGGGTTCGAAAACGTCGAGGTCGAGCACGGGCGCGTCGTTCACCGCCGAGACGGCGACGGTGACGGTGGCGGTATCGGTGATCCCGGCGCCGTTGCTCGTGACATAGTCGAAATAGGCGGTGCCGTTGAAATCGGCGTCCGGGGTGAAGGTGACGCTGCCATCCGCGTTGAGCACCGCCGTGCCCCCCGCCCAGGCGCTGACGCTGTCGATCACCAGGGTCTCGTTGCTCGCGACACCGTCATTGCCCAGAATGTCGGCAGCGGTGAAAACGATCGGGGTGTCTTCGGTGGCGGCAAGCACGTCGTCGATCGCGTCGACTGCTGGCATGATGTCGAGCAGAATGCTGTAGGTGCTCGAGCCCCCGACGGACGACGGGTCGCCGATCTCGACGCTTGACGCATAGAGTTCCAGCTGGAGTCCTCCGCTGAAATCAGGGGCGGCCGTCACGGTCAAGTGCGCTGTGCCGGCGGCCAGCGCATCGAGAAAGGCTGCATCGTTCGGATCGCCGCGATCGATCACCCAGGCGCTGGTGGGATCGCCGCTGTCCAGGCGATGCCCCGCCGATAGCGTGAAGTTTTCGGGAAGCTGGCCGATCGTCACCTCGTTCAGCATCTCCGATCCGTCGAGATCGGCGAGGGTTATCGTGGTCGGCAGCTCGACCGTATCGCCGGCCCGGACATGGATAAACTCCGGTGTCGGATCGAAGTGACGGATGAACAGGTCCTGGGCGGTCCCACCGGCTGCGCTCAACTGCAGCCAGCCGACCGTGAAGGTGCCATCGGCATTAACGATGATCGTCGGCTGCACTTCCTGGATCGGATTGCTCGAACCGTTCAGGCCGGTGTTGCTGACGTTCACCGCGCCACCCGCCGCCGGCGTTCCGTCTCCCGAGAAGACCTGAGTGAAGATGTCGTTGGTGCCATCGACGCCGTTGTTGCCGATCCAGGCGATGACGAAGCGGCCATCGGGCAGCGCGGCGACATCGATCGAGAATTCGGACGAAGAGGAGAGGTTGAGCGGCGTGAAGTCGGAGACCACGGGCGTGCCGTCCCCGGCGAACACTGCGACATGCAGTTCGTCGTTGCCGAAGCCGTCGTCCTGGTGCCACGCCACCACGAAATTGCCGCTCGTCAGGCCCGCCACGACCGGCAATTCTCCGCCGCTCGCATTTGCGGGAATCTGCGTCCCGGGGATGTCGTTCTCGTCGACTCGCGTGGCGACGATCATCCCGCCGCTCTGGGCTGTAACGACGAAGGCGCCATCGTCGCCCAGCGCGGTGACATGGTGGGCGGGGGGATCGAAGCTCGATCCGGAACCGAAGCCGGGATCGGCATTGGCCACGATCAGGAAGGGGCCGCCATAGACGCTGCCGTCGGCGCCGTACCGCTGGGCATAGATGTCGGCGCCGCCGCCATTCTCCACTGCCCAGGTCACGACGAAGCCGTCGCCGACCGCCGTCACGGTCGGATCTGCCTCGCGCGCGGTGGTGCTCGCCGCCGTGGTCACGGTCAGGGCAGGCGTCGTGCTGCCGGCCGCGTAGAAGGCAGTGACGATATCGCCGCCGCCGGTCGATCCGCCATCGACGACCCAGGCGATCGCGAAGCTGCCATCGGCCCGGCCGGCCGCGGTGGGCTGAATCTCGTTGGCGCCGCCGCTGGCGGTGACGGCGAACGCTGCGCCCTCCGGCGCGCCATTGGCGTCGTAAATCCGGGCGCTGACGCTGCCAGGAAACAGCCCTTGCTGCCAGACGACCAGCGTCCGCCCGCCATCCAGCGCGGTTACGACCGGCCCATTCTCAAGGGAGGAGGTGCCCGTCACATTGAGGGCCGGACCGAGCACGTCAGGCTGGTCGTTGATGTTGACGTCGATCAGTGGCGCGTCGGCGATGGGATCCGCCGTGATCGTTGCCGTTGAGGGGGTGGAGACCTCCGATTCGCTGTCGACCGCGACATAATGGAAATCGGTGGCGCCGCTCCAGTCGAGGTTGGGCGTGAAATAGAGCACGAGCGTCCAGAGACCCGTGTCTGCGTCGAAATAGTCGGCGACGTAATCCGCGCCCACGCTGACGGGATTGCCCAGGAAATCGGTGAGCGTGCCATTGGCCGGCAGGTCGTCCAGGCGGAAGATCGGGGGGATCGAATCGCCGTCTTCCTGGTCATAGGCAGTCAGGGTGACGAAGATGATTCCATCTTCCATGCCCACCGCATCGATATCGTCCGATACTGGCGTTGCCATCGACCTGTCCCCCCAATTTTCCGTCCGCCCCCGCGGATTTACACGCCCGCGTATAACCAATTAAATAGAATCCGTCACGGAAATTGCTGGCACTGATAGTGCCATATAATCTCCCCTTCTCCGGCATTTCCTCCCGGGCGAAAACGCTCTAAGGGGCCCCGATGGCATCGTATAAAGAACCCACCTTCAAGGACCGCGCCGCGCTTTCCGCGCAGGCCAAGCAGGCTGCTCTCGAGAAACTGAAAGCAAAGCCCCCGATCGACCCGGCCGTTTCCGCCGAGCGCGCTGCCGCTCGTGCTGCAAAGGAAGTCGCCGAGGCCCAGAAGCGCGCCGACAAAAAGGCCGCGATCGAGCAGGCGAGGCTCGACAAGATCGCCAAGGCAGAGGCCGCCAAGGCCGAAGCCGAGCAGCTCGTGGTCCGCGCCGAGCTGACCGAAGCCGAGAAGAAGGCAGCGCGCGACGCCCGCTACGCCGCCCGCAAGAAGCGCAAATAACCGGGCCAGCCGAGCCCGGCAGCCCTGTTCCCCTTGCTGTCGACTCGCTCCCCGAAGGAACGGACGTTACGGCAGGTTCTTCGCCAGTTCGTCGAGCCAGGGCTTCGCGGTCCCGTCCGATGGCGCGCGCCAGTCACCGCGCGGGGACAGTGCGCCGCCGGCCGAGACCTTGGGCCCGTTCGGGATTGCCGAGCGCTTGAACTGGCTCGTCACGAAGAAGCGGACGAGGAATTTCTCCAGCCAGCCGCGAATCGTCGGCAGATCGTAATGGTGGCGGCCGGCGCGTGGGAAATCGCGTGGCCAGCGGCCGGCCTTCGCGTCGCGCCAGGCGTTCAGCGCCAGGAAGGCGATCTTCGACGGCGCCATGCCGTGGCGCACGACATAATGCAGGAAGAAATCGTTGAGCTCATATGGGCCGATACGCGCCTCGGTGCTCTGCATCGCGCCGTCGGCACCGGCCGGGACCAGCTCGGGTGAGATTTCGGTCGCGAGGATCGCCTCGAGGATGGCGTCGGTGTCGCGGTCATATTGGTCGGTGCGAATGCACCAGCGGATCAGGAACTGGATCAGCGTCTTGGGCACGCCGGCGTTGACCGCATAATGGCTCATCTGGTCGCCGACGCCGTAGGTGCACCAGCCAAGCGCCAGTTCGGACAGATCGCCGGTGCCGACCACGATGCCGTTGCGCTGGTTGGCGAGGCGAAACAGATAATCGGTGCGCAGGCCCGCCTGGACGTTCTCGAAGGTCACGTCATAGACTGGCTCGCCGCGGCCGAACGGGTGGTCCATGTCGGTGAGCATCTGCGTGGCGGCGGGGCGGATATCGATCTCGTCGCCGTCGACGCCGAGCGCGTGCATCAATGCCCAGGCATTGGCCTTGGTATGGTCGCTCGTCGCGAAGCCCGGCATGGTGAAGCCGAGGATATGGCTGCGCGGCTTGCCCAGCCGGTCCATCGCCTTGGCCGCGACGATCAGCGCATGCGTTGAATCGAGCCCGCCCGAGACGCCGATCACCAGCCGCTCGACCCCGGTCGCCTCGATCCGCTTCAACAGGCCTTCGACCTGGATGTTGAACGCCTCGAAGCAATCGGCATCCAGCTTCTCGGGCGTGTTGGGCACGAACGGGAAGCGGCGCAACTCGCGCACCAGCCCGACATCGGCGAAATCGGGTTTGTGGTCGAACGCGATGCGGCGAAACCGCGTTTCGGGATGGCCGGCTACCAAAGCTGAATCGTTGAACGTGCCGGTGCGCATCCGTTCCTGGCGCAACCGTCCGCAATCGACATCGGCGACGATCATGCCCGCTTGCTGCGGAAAGCGCTCCGATTCGGCCAGCAATTCGCCAAGCTCATGGATCATGCCCTGGCCGTCCCAGGAGAGATCGGTGGTGCTTTCGCCCGGCCCGGCGGCGGAGAAGACATAGGCGCACATCGCGCGCGCGCTTTGCGACGCGCAGAGCAGCGCCCGCTCGCGCGCCTTGCCGACGACGATGTTGGAGGCGGATAGGTTGCAGCAGATCAGCGCGCCGGCCAGTGCACCCATCGTGGAGGGCGGGGTAGGGGCCCAGAAATCCTCGCAGATCTCCGCATGGAATATGAAATGGGGCAGGTCGCTCGCCGCGAAGACCAGGTCCGGGCCGAACGGCGCCGTCTGGCCCGCGACCGCGATCTCGCCGCTCAGGCCGGCGCCGCTGGCGAACCAGCGTTTCTCGTAATATTCGCGGTAATTGGGCAGGAAAGTCTTGGGCACGACGCCGAGCACCCGGCCGCGCGCGATGACGACGGCACAATTGTAGAGCCGCCCGTTGCGGGGCAACGCCGCACCGACCAGCAGGACCGGGCGAAGCTTCGCGCTGGCCGCGACGACTGCCGCCAGCGCATCCTGCGTTGCCGTCTGCAGCGCGTCCTGCAGGTGAAGATCGTCGATCGCGTAGGAGCTGATGTTGAGTTCCGGAAATACCAGCAGGTCCGCGCCGCGCTTGTGCCCATCCTTTGCCAGCGCGATCGTCGCCGCGGCGTTGGCTGCCGGATCGCCGACGGTCGCGCGCGGGGTGCAGGCGCCCGCGCGGATCAGCTCATGGCTGTGGATCGAATAGAAAGGATGCGCTTTCGCCATGGCAAAAGCGCTTAGCGACGTTTCGTCAGCATTGCATCAGGGTAGCCGCGCGATCAGCACGGCCGCGACCGTGGCGGGCGCACCCTCGATCTGCAGCACATAGGCGCCGGGCGTCAGCGTGAAATCGACCATCTTGCGTACCCCGGCGCAGCCCAGTCCGTGCTTGTGCGCGACCGATTGCAGCACGGCGCCATCCTTCGCGATGGTGATCCACGCGGCGGTGCCGAGCGCCACGCGATAGGTGCCGGCGGCCGCGACGGTGAAGCCGGCCATGCCGCTGTTGGTGGTCGCGGCCGGGGCCTTGCCCGGCGCAACGGCGAAGACGATCTTCGCGCTCGGCGAAAGCGCCAGATCGGCGCGCCGGCCGATGGTCACGATCGCCCGGGGCAGATCTGCCGCCGTCGTTGCGGCGACGACCGGCGAGGGCGATGCCCAGCCGGCGAGTTCCAGCGGCAGGACGGGGCAAGTGGCCTCCTGTGCTGCGGCGTTGGAGGGTATGGCGCCGATCATGGCCAGCGCGATCAGGGGAGCAAGTCTCATCCGTCACCTCTCGATCGATCCACTCACGGCATAGCGCGCCCCGCGGCATGCCGCCATCCGCTTGACGGCTAAGGCCCCAGCGTTACGCAAGTGTTTCAGGTAATTGGAGTCGAGCGATGAAGAAGATGCGGGCGTTGACGGCACTGGCGATCGGGACTGCCTTCCTCTTCGGAACCGGGGCGACGGCAAAGACCGTGGCGCATCCCAAGGCGGAGGCACAGGCGCTCGATCTCGCCAAACAGGCCATCGCGCTGCGCTCGGTGCGCGGCCCTGGCAACCAGACGCCCCAGGTGGCGGCGCTGTACAAGGCGGCGCTGGTGGCGGGCGGGTTCGCCGACGCCGATGTGGAGATAACCCCGGTCGATGACACCGCCTATCTGATAGGGCGCTGGCGCGGATCGGATCCGACGGCGAAGCCGCTGGTGATCTCGGGCCATATGGATGTGGTCGCTGCCAACCCGGCCGACTGGCAGCGCGATCCGTTCACCGCCGTCGTCGAGAATGGCTATCTGTTCGGCCGCGGCGCCAGCGACATGAAGCTTGACGGCACGATGGCGATCGCCGCGCTGATCGAGTTGAAGCGCTCCGGCTACAAACCGCGGCGCGACATCGTCATCGAATTCTCGGGCGACGAGGAAACGGTGATGAAGACGTCGCGGCTCATCGCCGACAAGCTCTCCAATGCCGAGATCGTGCTCAACATCGATGGCGGCGGCGGGCTGCTCGACGAGACGACCGGCAAGCCGGTGCTGTGGACCTGGCAGGGTGCCGAGAAGACCTATGCCGACTTCGAGCTCACCGTGACGAATCCCGGTGGCCACAGCTCGGCGCCGCGCAAGGTGAACGCGATCAACCAGCTGTCGGCGGCGCTGGTGCGGATCGGCGATTATCAGCTCAAGCCGGAGGTGAGCGACGTGACGCGCGCCTATTTCGTCGAGGCGGCGAAATATGAGGATGCCGAAACCGCCGCGGCGATGCGCGCCTTCGCCGCCAACCCGGCCGACAAGGCCGCGATCGCGACGCTCACCGCCAATCCCGCGACAATCGGCAAGATCGGCACGACCTGCGTCTCGACCATGATCAAGGGCGGCCATGCCGAAAACGCGCTGCCACAGCGCGCGACCGCCAACATCAACTGCCGCATCTTTCCGGGGCACAAGCCGGCCGACATCATGGCCGAACTGCAGAAGGTCGCGGCCGATCCCGCCGTCACGTTCAAGGATGTGACCGAGGGTTCGATCGCCAATGACGCATCGCCCATGCGGCCCGATTTCGTTGCGGCGGTCAACAAGGCGATGAAATCGGTCTATCCCGGCGTGCCGGTATTCCCGAGCATGTCCTCGGGCGCGAGCGACAGCATGTGGTTCCGCTCGCGGGGTGTGGCCAGCTATGGTGCAAGCCCGACCTTCGGCAAGGATTCGGACGATTTCAGCCATGGCCTGAACGAGCGGGCTCTGGTGTCGAACATCGCGCCGGGCATCACCTATTATCTGTCGCTGTTCACCGATCTGTCGAAATAACAGGGCGGGTCCGGTCACGTCGCAGGAGATTTTCGCCATGGCTATTCAGGCTGAGCGGGGCCGTCATTCACGTCGTCAGTTTCTCGCCAATGTTGGCATTGGTGCGCTGGCTGCGGGTTGGACTGGCGCGGCCCAATCGCAAGGCGCGGCGACGCCGCCGCAGCAGCGTGCGGTCCGGCCCGTTGCCAAGCTGCAACCCTTCGACATGGCGGACGTGACGCTGGAGGACGGGCCTTTCCTCCACGCTCAGCAAATGACGGAAAAATATCTCCTGAAGCTGCAGCCGGACCGGATGCTGCACAATTTCCGCTCGAACGCCGGCCTGGAGCCGAAAGCCCCGGTCTATGGCGGCTGGGAGTCCGAGGCGATCTGGGAGGAAATCAACTGCCACGGGCATACCCTCGGGCATTATCTCTCGGCGTGCGCGCTTGCGTACCGCTCGACCGGTGAAGAGCGATTCAAGCAGCGCATCGAGTATATCGCCGGCGAACTCGCGGCGTGTCAGGAGGCGGCCGGCTCCGGCCTGGTCTGCGCGTTTCCCAAAGGCGCAGCCCTGGTCTCGGCGCACCTGCGCGGGGATAAGATTACCGGCGTCCCATGGTACACGCTGCATAAAGTCTATGCCGGCCTCCGCGACGCCGCCTTGCTCGCGGACAGCGAGGCGTCGCGAGCGGTGCTGTTGCGGCTGGCGGATTGGGGCGTGGTCGCCACCCGTCCGCTGACGGACGCCGAATTCGAGACCATGCTCGATACGGAACATGGCGGCATGAACGAAATCTACGCCGATCTGTATTTCATGACCGGCAAGGCCGAATATCTCACGGTCGCCGAACGTTTTTCGCACAAGGCCATCATGGAGCCGCTTGCCAGGGGGCGTGACCATCTCGACGGGCTCCACGCCAACACCCAGGTTCCCAAGATCGTCGGTTTTCAGCGCGTCTACGAAGCGAGCGGCGACGCGAAATATCACGATGCCGCGGCGTTCTTCTGGAGGACGGTGGCGCTCACGCGCTCGTTTGCCACCGGCGGACATGGCGACAACGAACATTTTTTCGCGATGGCGGACTTCGGCAAGCATGCCTTCTCCGCCAAGGGGTCCGAAACGTGCTGCCAGCACAATATGCTGAAACTAACCCGTGCGCTGTTCCTGCACGAACCCCGGGCCGACTATGCCGATTATTACGAACGCACGCTCTACAATGGCATTTTGGCGTCTCAGGATCCTGATTCGGGAATGGCGACCTATTTCCAGGGCGCTCGTCCCGGATACATAAAGCTCTACCATACGCCCGAGGATTCCTTCTGGTGTTGCACCGGAACGGGCATGGAGAATCACGTCAAGTACAGGGACTCGATTTACTTCAGGGACGGCCAGGCGCTCTATGTGAACCTTTTTGTGCCATCCTCGGTGCGGTGGAAGGAAAAGGGGGTGGTTCTTACCCAGATGACCACCTTCCCCGACGCAGCGACCACAAAATTGCATTTGAAGCTGCTCCGGCCGACGCAATTCACCCTGAAGCTGCGCCATCCCGGCTGGAGCCGTACCGCGACTGTCCTGGTCAACGGCGTCGAGGCAGCATTATCGTCCCGTCCCGGCAGCTATATCGATCTGACGCGCAGCTGGAATAACGACGACCAGATCGACCTGAGGCTGGTCATGGCGGCATCGGCCGAAACCACACCTGCGGCTCCCGATATCGTCGCCTTCACCTATGGCCCATTGGTACTGGCCGGAGCGTTCGGGAAGGAGGCATTGGCTGCCGGCTCCGACATCGTCGTGAACGAACGCAAATATGGCAGCTACAATGATTCGCCCTTCACGGCGCCAACGCTTGCCGGGAATCCGCAGGCGCTCGCAAAAAGCATTCGAGCCAGCAACAAGCCATTGGAGTTCACGATTGCTTCGGAACAGGGGAGACCGGTTCGGCTGATCCCATATTACCGTATCGCCCACGAACGATATGCGACCTATTGGCAAGTCGGGCCGGACGGAATCCGAAACCCGGCTTGAGCTGCGGTGACGCTGTCATGCCGGGGGAGCGATTTCAGCCACCTCGTTCAGCGCATGATCCTCGCGTCCTGCCATGGCGTGACATAACGCTCGATCTTGCGGTCGTTGCCGGGTCAGGATGCGCTTGCCGCTCAGGCGTGCCAGTCCAGCCGTGGTTTTCGGCCGGCGGCCATCCTCAATAGTCCGCCGTCTGCGGGGCACCGTTGAGTTCGTCGTCGGTGAGCAGCACGCGCCGGGGATGCGGCACTGCCTCCAGCGTCGTATCGCGGTCGATCTCCATCAGCGGTTTGATGCGGCCGTCGCGAATGTCGTAGACCCAGCCGTGCAGCCACAGATCCTGTTTCCTGGCGAACGCGTCCTGCACGGTGGCCGTGCGCGCGAGATTGACGAGCTGATCGCGCACGTTGAACTCGACGAAGCGGTTGAGCTTGGCTTCTGGCGTTTGCTGGTTGCCCAGCTCCTCCCAATGGTCGCTGGCAACGTCACGCGCGGTCTGCAGCCACGTATCCACGGGCCCCGTCGTGCCGCCGTCGAGCGCTGCCTTGACCCCGCCGCAGCCATAATGACCGCACACGATCAGATGCTTCACGCCCAGTACGGTGACGGCATATTGCAGCACCGACATCAGGTTGAGATCGTCGTGATTGACCAGATTGGCGATGTTGCGATGAAGGAACATGCCGCCGGGCGGAGTCATGGTCATCTGTTCCGGGCTGACGCGGCTGTCGGAACAGCCGATCCACAGGAATTCCGGCTTCTGGCCTTGCGTCTGGCGCGCGAAAAAGTCGGGTTTCTCTTCGACCAGTTCGATCGCCCAGGCGCGGTTGGCGAGCAGCAATTGCTTGTAGTTCTTCATGCGAAACGGATTCCCGAAGTCGGTGCGTTGATCAGCGGCGCGCTGCGCTCGGCGATGTCGCCGCGCACCGTGACGGTGATGCCGCGATAGCCCGCGCCCTTGATGAAGGCGTTGATGACGTCGACATTGTCGAGATCGACATAGCTGGTGGACGACAGATCGATCAGCAGACTGGCATTGTCCGGAACCTTGTTCAGCTCCTTCTGCAGCTCGTACTTATGGATGAAGTACAAATTGCGCCGGGCGCGGATCAGGCAGTCGCCGTCATCGCAGACGAAGGTGATTGCCGAGCGGAAATTGCGCGCCACGACGAAGATGAAGCCGACGACCAGGCCGATGACAATGCCGATCAGCAGATCGGTGAACAGGATGGCGACGATCGTGACGACGAACGGCACGAACTGAGTCCAGCCCTGCTTGTAGCGCTCGGTGAACAGCTTGGGCTTGGTCAGCTTGTAGCCGGTCGCGATCAGCACCGCGGCAAGCGCGGCAAGCGGGATCAGGTTGAGCAGGAACGGGATCAGCGCGACGCTGAGCAACAGCCATGTGCCGTGCAGGATCGTCGAGACCTTGCTCTGCGCGCCGGCATCGACATTCGCCGAGGAGCGCACGATCACCGACGTGATCGGCAGGCCGCCGATCAGGCCGGAGACGATGTTGCCGCCGCCCTGCGCCATCATTTCCCAGTTCTTGGGCGTGGTGCGGCGCTGCGGATCGAGCTCGTCGATTGCCTTCACGCTGAGCAACGATTCAAGACTGGCGACGATCGCCAGCGTCAGCGCGATCGTCCACACCGCGCCGTTGCCGATCTGCGAGAAATCGGGCGTGGCGAAGAAGGACGTGAACTCGCCGAAGCTCTTGGCGACGGGAACCTGTACGAGGTGCGACGCACTCAATTGCCAGTTCGGCTTGATCAGGCCGAGCAGTGCGTTGCCGCCGACACCGATCAGCACCACGACGAGTGGCCCGGGCACGAAGCGCAACGGACCGTCCTTGGGGCGTGCCTTGTCCCACCAGAACAGGAAGGCAAGGCTGGCCAGCGCGATCACGATCGCACCTGGTGACAGATGTTCACGGATGGCGGTTATGATCGCCGAGAAAGTATTGCGGCCATCGGCCTGAACGAATTCGAAGCTGCCCTCGAAATCGCCGTCATAGCCAAGCGCGTGCGGCACCTGCTTGAGGATCAGGATCACACCGATCGCCGCCAGCATGCCGGTGATCACCGACGAGGGGACGAATTCGGCGGCAATGCCGGAACGGGTCGCGGCGAGCGCGACCTGGATTATGCCGGCCAGCATCACCGCGAGCAGAAATGCCTCGAAGGACGGCAGCCGTTCGATCGCGGTGAAGACGATCACCGTAAGGCCGGCGGCGGGGCCGCTGACCGACAAGGGTGATTTCGATAAGGCGCCGACGACGACGCCACCGACGATGCCGGCGATCACGCCTGCAAAGAGCGGCGCCCCGGAGGCGAGGGCAACGCCGAGACAGAGTGGCAGGGCGACCAGGAACACGACGATCGATGCAGGAAAATCGGCGCGCAGGGTCTTCAATAGCGGTAGCGACAAAATCGGACCTCGGATTCGGTGCCGCTGCCGGATTGGCGGGCTACCTTCGGGTCCTTAGACGTCGAATTTGCTGCGCTGTTCCCTTCATTGCAGCGCAGCAATCAATCATTACACGCCTGCCATATCAAGGCTGCCATGCTCTCGTTTCAGCAACAATTCCGCTCGACTCCTGCTCGTCGCTTTCGTGTTTTTGCCTGGCGCGGTGTTTCGCATCAGCCTGCCCGGGCCCCAAAATGTCCCGGACCGTAGCGAGGTCTCAGCCGGGGGCGAGCGCGGTGGATTGACGCGGCGCGGGATCAAGGACCGGGACCTCCATCAACCGCTCCAGATACGCGCACAGCATATCCGCAAGTGCTCCCGCATAGGCGTCGATCTCGTCGGCCGTGCGCGGTGTCGCCGAAAAGCTGCTGCCCACTTCGCTTAAAATCGTCTCGATCAGGTCGCCAGCCAGCGATCGCACCGCCTCGGTGGCATCCGGCAGGGCCTCGCGCAGGAACGACTGGAAGATTTGCGCACTGGCCGCGCGGGTGTCGATTGCCTCGGGCGCGTCGCGGTATAGTGGCGCCGCATCGTTGAGCGCGCCGCGAATCTGCGCCTCCTCGCATTCCGATCGGATGAAGACATGCGTCAGCCGGCGCAGGCGTTCGAGCGGCGGCTTTTCGGGATCCTCCAGGATAGTCCGCAGCAGGTCGCTGGTCGCCCGCCATTCGTCGCTCTGCAGGCGGAACAGGATCGCGGCCTTGTTGGGAAAATATTGATAGAGCGAACCGACGCTCACCCCGGCGCGCTCGGCAACCCGGGCGGTGGTGAATCGCTGCGTCCCCTCCGCCGTCAAAACCTGAACAGCCGCATCGAGAATCGCCGCGACAAGGTCGTTGGAGCGCGCCTGTTTGGGCTGTTTAAGCAAGGAAACACGGGCGCTTCGTCGGATCGTCATCTGCGGTTCGCCCAATGCGAATAGGAAAGCTGACGAACTAGTCGTATTTCTACCGGCGAGCAAATACCCGCTCGAAACTGGAGAAAATCGATGACAATTCTGACCAGCGCGCCTGTCGCGCCGCTGCTTGACCGGCTGTTCGCTGAGGCCGACGCCGCCTCTCCGCTGGCGAGCCCCGCCTTCGCTTCCCTGTCGGGCGAGGAACGCCACCGGCTCATGGCGAGCAAGACTGGCTATCGCGAACTCTATGCCGATCTGAAGGACTTCGCGCTGCCGATCTCGCGCGAGACCGGCAAGTTGCTGTACCTGCTGGCCCGCGCAGGCAATGCGCGGTCCATTATCGAGTTCGGCACCTCGTTCGGCCTCTCGACTCTGCACCTGGCGGCCGCGTTGCGCGAAAATGGCGGCGGTCGCCTCATCACCAGCGAATTCGAACCTTCAAAGCTGGCCAGGGCCCGGGAGAATCTCGCTGCCGGCGGCCTGTCCGATCTGGTCGAGTGCCGCGAAGGCGACGCGCTGGAGACTCTGGCGTCGGACCTGCCCGACACGATCGACCTGCTGCTGCTCGACGGCGCCAAGTCGCTGTACATGGACGTGCTTGCGCTGGTCGAGAGCCGCCTGCGGCCGGGCGCGGTGATCATCGCTGACAACACCGATTATTGCCCCGACTATCTCGAACGCGTCAGCTCGGCCGAGAACGGCTATTGGTCGATGTCGTTCACGGACGATGTCGAGCTGTCGATCCGGCTCGGTTGAGGTGTCCGGAGGTGACCGGAAGCCACGGCGCGTTTAACCGGCACGTCATCCGGCGGCTGACATTCCGTCAGCCGCCGGATGAACTGTGAAAACGATGTATATATATGAAATATAATAATAATATCTAAGACGGCTTAGGGCGGAAAATGTCAGCAACCTGCATGACATTCTCGACAGAAGCGCGATGCTGGTCTTCGATTCAAACACTGCGCTGTTGGGGGTATCAACATAATTGCGGCGACGGGAAGCATCCCCTCGCGTCTTTCTCATGGCTGGATCTGAAGCAGCGCGTCGATATGGCGATGGCCGCGCTCTGCATGAAGGCGTCAACCGCAAGACACACTTCAAGCACAGACCGTCAAACCCCATGCGCACTCGGCGGGCAGGCGATGAAGGAAGGGCACTCTCGCTCTTTACGCGCGACGAGCTCCGTTTTCAGATCGTTAAGTGAACGCCCCTATTTTCGGGACATGTATACCCGTACTGCAGCCGGCAACGACGCCAAAGCCGCGTTCCGGCGGCAGTTCCGGCTCGAGAAGATCGGCCTCGTCTATTCGCCCGCGCCTGCCGCGGAGGGACGGCTGATACCGGAAACGGACGGCCTGCAGGCGATACGCGACTATGATCTGTTGGTGGACAGCGCCACAAGATCCATGAAACCGGCTGTTACGGCTTCATTCCTGCTCGCGCTGCTGTTTGGCGTTCTCCTCGTCGCGCTCAGGATGCCGATATTGGCGCCAGCCGTCCCCGCCTCATTGCTGATCTGGCTTGTCATTCTGTGCGGGCACAAGTTTCGGCAATGGAGGTTCCGGCGGGACCTGTGGGCGGCGGTAGCGCGACGCCCGACGGTGGCCGCGCTCCAGAGGCATGAGGCGGTTAGGCGCGGCTATCGAATGGACTGGCGGCACTGGCTGTGGATACTCCCGGCCGGCGCGCTGTTGATGTTCCTCGAAGCGCGTGTCGAGCTTTTGCCGGCCTCATGGCGCGTGGCTCACGAGGCGTCCGTTCTCGCGGTAGCGCTTGCAACCGGCGGCGCGCTTATCGTCTTGGTGGCGCTTAAACTCGCGGGGCGGCTCAAGGACTGACCTGAGCATGGCAAACAGCTCGGTCGCTTGAATCGCACGACTCATTACCCGCAAAATCGAACCGTCGAAGCTGCCCGAGCCGATCGACCTACTGCTCCTCAAAACGGCCACGGTCGGTACGTCGCGGTCAGTAGGCGAAGTTGAGGGCGACGGTCGCGCTGCGCGGCGCGGCATAAAAGGCCTGACCCCACATCAGGCTGCCCAGATACTTCCTGTCGCCGACATTGCGGACGTTGACGGTCGCGCGCACCCGATCGAGCAGCCGGATGCCGGCCATCAGATCGACCACCGCATATCCCTTTTGTTTCAGGATCACGTCGCCGGTGACGACGCCGTAATCCTGTACATAGGGATCGGCATAGCTGATCTGGTTCTGCCAGCGCAGCTGGGCGCCGAGCTTCAGGTCGTTGAGCTGCGGCACGACATAGGTGGTCGCGAGCTTGAGCGACTTGGTCGGCAGGAAGGTACGCGTCTTGTCGCCGGCCTGGTCCTTGATCTCAAGGCCCGTATAGCCGCCGCTCAACGCCCAATTGTCGGTGATCTTGCCGGCCAGCTCGAGCTCGAAACCCTTGGAGGTGGTGTCGACGCCTTCGTAGAAGGTGTCGCCGGGCTGGCCCGCCTCGTCCTCTCCGAACGTGCCTGCCGCGAGCGCCAGACCCTTCTGCTTGGCCCGGAACAGTGAGGCCGTGGCGTAGAGCCGGCCGCCGAACCAGCTGCTCTTGATGCCGCCCTCGATGCTGGTGCCCTTGGCCGGATCGAGCTTGCGGTTGTTCGCGTCCACTTCGATCTGCGGATTGAAGATGCCGGTATAGCTCGCATAGAGCGAGACGTTGGGCGTCACGTCATAGACCGCGCCTACATAGGGGCTGACGCCGCTGTCGTCGCGCGACTGATCTGTGCCGTAGGACGTGCCGGTCGATTTGATCCACATCGCGCTGGCGCCGATGACGCCCTTCAGCCTGTCGCTGAAATTGATGTGCGCGGCGCCATAAGCGCGGGTCAGCCTGTCGCTATAATCGGCGGCAAGATCCTCGCCGGGATAGCTGGGTTCCGCGACCTGGACCCGGCCCCAGTCCTGCACCGCCGGATAGGCGATCGCGTCCTCGGAGAAATTCTCCCATTCGAGCGCGTCCTGGCGCGACGTGGAGACGCCGAACGCAAGCTGGTGATCGCGGCCGAACAGGTGGACCGGGCCCGAGGCGTAGAAGTCGCCCAGATACTGGTCATAGGTGGAGGGATAGATGCCCACCATGCCGCCGACGCCGAGCCCCGTCGCCTTGTCCGGATAGCCATAGGCATAAAGGAGTTTCGCATGCTCCTCGAAGCGTTTGTAAGTGAGCACGCCCTTGGCTGACCAGCCCCCGCCAAAGGCATAGTTCAGCTCGGTGAAGACGCTCTGATCGGTGACGTTCCAATAGGTCCAGTCCGCCGAGGTGGAGGCGGACACCGGATAATCGATGCGGGTCCCGTCGGTGTAGGTGAGCGGCAGCGCCCCCCACAGCACGCCGTCCGCCTTGTTCTCCTGGCGCGAATAGCCGACCGTCGCGGTGAGGTCCGGCGTGATCTTCCAGCTGACCAGTGCGCCGTACACCTCCCGGTTGACATGATTATAGTCGAGATAGGAATCGCGGTCCTCGTGCGCGAAGATCAGCCGCGCGGCGATCGTATCGGTCAGCGGCACCGAAACATCGGCCTCGATCCGCTTCTGGTCCCAACTGCCGAGTTGCCCCGTCACGCTTGCCTTCAGCGAGTCCAGCGGACGCTTGCGGATATAGTTGATCGTGGCGGACGGATTGCCGACGCCGCTCATGATCGCATTGGCGCCGCGGACCGCCTCGACATTCTCGAACAGGGCCGTGTCGAGATCGCCGAACTGTATGCCCCAGAGCAAAGGGAGGCCGATCCCGTCGACCTGGAAATTGGTGATGTCGAAGCCGCGCGAATTGAAATAGGTCCGGTCGGTCTCGACCCGCTCGACATTGATGCCGATAACCTGGTTGAGCAGGTCGTTGACGTTGGTCAGCGCGAAATCCTGGATCCGTTGGCGATCGATGATCGTCACCGATTGCGGCACTTCCCTGGGCTTGAGCGACAGGCCGGCCGCTGTGGTTGTGGGCGTGTCCAGCGTGCCGGTCACGATGATGTCGCCATTGTCCTGCGGCTGTGCCGTTTCTTCGCCTGGTTCGGGTGCGGCGAAGGCCGATCCGGTCGGCAAAATGAGCATCGCGCTGGCGAACAGCGCCTGGCGCAGGGAGCGCTTCATTGGAATTCCCCTTAGTCGGATCGTCGGTCGTCGGGTCGTCGAGCGGCCGTAGGGGAAAGCTATAATGCGAGTCAATCGCGTTAGCATTAAGGGCGGTCAACCTAGTGAGGCGCTCTTCCAGCCGGCCGACTGACCCACATCAGCTTTATAGCAATCGACCATGTCCCGGGCCGGTCACATCATGCGCGACAGTAGCGGTTCACATGAAGATTGACATAATTCTATGTAAAATAAGGAAATAGCTTGATTAAGCCGAGCCGATAAATGTCAGCGACTAGCATGACATTCTCAACAGAGTGCGGCGACGGGCGTTCGATTCAAACGTTGCGTAGCACGGCGTACCACCGTGTTTGCAGTAGCGGGAAATATGCCGCTCGCGTCTTTCTCAAAGCTGGATGTGAAGCAGCGCGTCGATATGGCGCTCGGCGATGGCGCTGGCTTCGGCTGGGGTGAAGGCGTCGGGCGCGAGGCAGAGTTCCAGCCACAGGCCGTCGACGATCGCGCTGATGCCGATCGCGGCGAGGCGGCGGTCCTGCTCCGCCATGCCGCACGCGGCGAGTAGGGTTTCGAGGTCGCGCCGGTACGCCGCGTAGAGATCGCGGTGGAGCCGGGCGATGTCTTCATTGCTCTTCACCAGGCTCCAGAAGGCGATCCAGGTCGCGAGCAGGCCGGGATCGGCGATCGGCCTGGCAAAGCTGGCGGTGACATGAGCGAGCAGGCGGGCGCGGGGCTCGGGGCCGGCGCCCGCCATCGCGGCTTCGAAGGCGGCGGAGACCTGAGCGTCGACATGGGCATAGGTCGCCGCGATCAGCGCATCGATGCCCTCGAAATAATGGCCGAGCAGCCCGGGCGACACACCCGCCTCGGCCGAGATGGTGCGTACCGAAACCCCCGCCGCGCCATGGCTCGCTAGCACGCGCGCGGTTGCCTCGATCAGGCTGAGGCGGCGCGCATCGGGCTCGGCGCGGGTGAAGGCGGGCTTGTTCATTCCACTCCCTCGTCCTGGCCGTCATGCCGGAACGAGGCCGGGATGGCGAGCTATTGCATTGCCCATCGCCTTATTATACGATCGTCCAACAAGCAACGGAGACCGGTATGGCGCATCGCTTCGCCGACATGATCGAGGCGCCGGATCCCGACGCCGACTGGAGCCTGCCGGGCTGGCTCTATACCGATCTCGAATATTTCGATGTCGAGGTGGCGCGGGTGATCCGGCCGTCCTGGCAGATCGTCTGCCATGTCAGCGACATCCCCAAACCCGGCGATTACCATACGCTCGACTATATTGGCGAAAGCGTGATCGCGGTGCGCGGCGAGGATGGCAGGGTGCGCGCCTTCGCCAATGTCTGCCGCCACCGCGCGATGCGGCTGGTCGAGGGGCCGGCGGGATGCGCGAAGAAGCTGGTCTGTCCCTACCATGCCTGGGCCTATGAGCTCGACGGACGGCTGACCGGCGTCCCGATGAAGGCCGATTATCCGGCGCTCGACATGGCGCAGAATGGGCTCGCGCCCGTCGATGTCGAAATCTGGAACGGCTTCGTGTTCGTTCGTCTCGAAGACAATGGCGGGCCGTCGGTCGCCGGGATGATGGCGCCGTACGAAGCGGAGATCGCGCCCTATCGTTTCGAGGAGATGCGCACGCTCAGCCCGGTGCGGCTGCGCGAGCGGGCGGTGAACTGGAAGAATGTCGGGGACAATTATTCCGACAATCTCCACATCCCGGTGGCGCATGCCGGGCTGACCCGGCTGTTCGGCAGGAGCTATGCGATCGAGGCCCAGCCCTGGGTCGACAAGATGTCCGGCTATCTGGCGGACAAGCCGTCGAACGACCGGTGGGAGCGGCTGTACCAGGCGCATCTGCCCCGCGCCGACCATCTGCCGGAAGCACAGCAGAAGCTGTGGCTCTACTACAAGCTGTGGCCGAACATGGCCTTCGACATCTACCCGGACCAGGTCGATTTCATGCAGTGGCTGCCGCTGTCACCGACCGTGTCGGTGCTGCGCGAGATGGTGTTCGCGCTGCCGGATGACCGCCGCGAGATGAAGCTGGTGCGCTATGCCAATTGGCGGATCAACCGCACGGTCAACGCCGAGGATACCTGGCTGATCACGCGCGTGCAGCAGGGCATGGCCTCGCACAGCTACACCGCCGGGCCGATCGGCGCGAGCGAAGTGTGCCTGCGCAGTTTCGCGAAGAAAATCCGCGGGTTGATCCCGGAAGCACGGCTGCACCGCGCGCCGCCTGCCGGGTGGAGCAAGCGGCCGCGCCCGGTGGACTGACGATCCCCGCACCGTTCGTGTCGAGCGAAGTCGAGACACGGCCACGGAGGCGCATGACGCGCTTTATCGACTTCGCTCGAAACGATCGGTTGGTTGAATGACGAAGAAATACGACGCGCTCATCATCGGCGGCGGGCATAACGGCCTGGTCTGCGCCTTCTATCTCGCGCGCGCCGGGCTCAAGGTGCGCATCCTCGAGCGCCGCGACGTCGTCGGCGGGGCGGCCGTCACCGAGGAATTCCATCCCGGGTTCCGCAACTCCACGGCTAGCTATACGGTCAGCCTGCTCCGCCCCAAGGTGATACGCGACATGCGGCTGCACGAGCGCGGCTGGCGGATCATCGAGCGGACCATCTCCAACTTCTTCCCGCACGAGAATGGCTATCTCAAGCTTGGCGGCGGCGCCGCGCGCACCCAGGCCGAGTTCGCGCGCTATTCGGCGAAGGATGCCGAGACCTTCCCGGCTTATGAGGAAGCGCTCGAACGCGTCGCCGAGGTGCTGCGCGACATGGCGCTGAAGACCCCGCCCAATGCCGGCGGCGGCATCCGCGCGTTGATCGCGGCGGCGGCGCAGGGCAAGCGGCTGGCGGGCCTGTCGATCGAGGCGCAGCGCGACGTGATGGACCTGTTCGTCAAGTCGGCGCGCGACTTTCTCGACGGCTGGTTCGAGAATGAGCATGTGAAGGCGGCGTTCGGCTTCGACGCGGTGGTCGGCAATTATGCCAGCGTCGATACGCCGGGCAGCGCCTATGTGCTGCTCCACCATGTGTTCGGCGAAGTGAACGGCAAGAAGGGCGCCTGGGGCCACAGCGTCGGCGGCATGGGCGCGATCACCCAGTTCATGGCGGAGGCGTGCACTGAGCTGGGCGTCGAGATCAGCCTGGAGGCGCCCGTTGCCAGGGTCCTCGTTGACGGCAACCGCGCCGTAGGCGTGCGGCTGGAAAGCGGCGAGGAGATCGCGGCCGATATCGTCGCCGCCAATGTCGGCCCGGCGCTGCTTTACCGCCAACTGGTCGACCGCGCCGACATGACACCGGAATTCGCCCGGCGCATGGATCACTTCAAGACCGGGTCGGGCACGTTCCGGATGAACGTCGCGCTGTCCGAACTACCCGATTTCCGCGTGCTGCCGGGCAAGGACGTGGCCGAGCATCACACCTGCGGCATCATCATCGCGCCGACGCTCGACTATATGGACAAGGCGTTCACTGATGCGAAGGCGAAGGGCTGGTCCGATGCGCCGATCGTCGAGATGAAGATCCCCACCTCGATCGACGACAGCCTCGCGCCGCCGGGGATGCACATCGCCAGCCTGTTCTGCCAGCAATTCGCACCCGTGCTGCCCGACGGGCGGAGCTGGGACGACGAGCGCGAAAAGGCAGCGGACCTGATCATCGATACGGTCACGCAGCACGCGCCCAACTTCAAGGGCGCGGTGATCGCGCGGCAGATCCATTCGCCGCTCGATCTGGAGCGCAAGTTCGGGCTGATCGGCGGGGACATCATGCATGGCCATATGTCGCTCGATCAGCTCTGGGCGGCGCGGCCGGTACTCGGGCATGGCGACTACCGCGCGCCGATCGCCGGCCTCTATATGTGCGGTGCCGGCACCCATCCCGGCGGCGGCGTGACCGGCGCGCCGGGGCACAATGCCGCGCACGAGATACTGGCCGATCGCTCGGTGCTGGGTCGCCTGTTCCGCAAGCGTGCCTGATCAGGCTGGGATCGGGCGCGGGCGAACCGGTGCCGGCCGGGGCTTGGGTCGCTTGAACCAGAAGGTCCAGACCGTCAGGCTGCCGAGCATCGCCATTGCCAGCCCCGAAAGGGTGAGCAGCAACCGGTAGGCTAGGCCGCCAACCTTGGCGGCATGAAGCGGATAGGCGCCATTGAAGACCTGCGCGACCATCGGCATCGTCAGGGCGTCTTTCGAGGCGAGCAGATGCCCATCGGCCGCGTCGAACCACAGCACCGACCGGCCGTTGGGCAGCCATTCAGCGGCCCGCTTCATGCGGATCGAGATCGGATCGCCGGCCTTGCGCGGCAGGGTGAGGATTCGGATCTGCGCGTCGGGAAAGCGCTGATGGGCGGCGCGGATGATGGCGCGCCAGTCGGGCGCCGCCGACAGGGGGCCGCTCTTCACCTTGGGCGGCGCCATTGCCGCGGCCATCGTCCTGGGCGAACCGAACGGTGCGAGCACAATCCCCGCGAACGGCTTGAAGATCATCATCGTCCCCGTCACCGCCGAGAGCAGCAGCAGCGGTGCCATGACGATACCCAGGTCGCGATGGTGCATCACGATCGCCGGCCGGCTCAGCCGCTTGGGCCAGAGGCGGAACTTGAAGCTGCGCCGCGTCCGCCACCACAGGATCGTGCCCGTCACGACGAACAGGATCGCGGCCAGCCCGGCTACGCCGATCACCGTCTCGCCCACATCGCCGGTGAACAGGTGATGGTGGAGATCGAAGATCCACAGCTCCGGCCGTTCCCACTGGCTCGACCAGCGGAGCACGACATTGCCCGCCTGGTCGGCATAGGCGCCCGCGCCCTTGGCAAGGCGCAGCTGGTCGAGCCCGAAGCTGTCGCTGGCATAGATGATGCCCTGCGCCTTCGGATTGGCCGTCAGCAGCTTCTCCGTCGTCGCCGCGATCAGGGCCGGATCGGCGATGCGCTGATCGCCGGCATGGGGCAGGGCAATCCAGCTATCCTTGTGGACGAGGATCGCGCCGGTCAGGCCCATGATCGCCAGCACCAGGCCGATGATGCCGCCGGTCCAGCGATGGATCAGGTCGAGCCACTTCATCAGAAGCGCTTGTCCCAGCCCAAGGTGAAGGACCGCCCGCGCCCGGCAAAATAGCTGAGATTGTCGGTGGGGAGGCGGGTATCGCTGCTATAGTCGATATAGTGTCTGTCGAAGAGGTTCGACACGCTGAGCGTGATGCCGCCAAGGCCGGTCTCGTAGCGGACATAGGCATCGGTCAGCGTATAACCGCCAAAATCGTTGCCCGGATCGCGCACAAGGCCCTGGAAGGTGCGCGACACGTATAATTGGGTCTGGGCCCGTATCGACAGCGGCCCCTTGGCGTAATTGACGGCCAGGTTCAGGCGGTCGGGCGAGATATTGGTGCCGTCGAGGTCGGTATCGACCTTGCCGTCCGGCACCTTGCTTGCGTCATAACGCCCGTCGAGATGGGCATAGCCCGCCGACACGCGCACGCCCTTGATCGGCAGCTGGACGCCCAGGTTGATCTCGAGCCCCTTGATCTCGACCCGCTGGCGCTGCACGTCGAAGATGCCGCCAGGATTGGCGATGAGCAACTGGCCCTTGTCGCTCGAGGACCAGAAATAGGTGGCCGATGCGTCGAACAGCCCGCGCTTCACTTCCACGCCGATCTCGCGGTTGTTGGAGACGATCGGCTGGATATCGACATAGGTATCGATATCCTGATTGGGCTTGTTCACTGCGCGGGTAATGCGGCCGATGTCCGGAACGGTGAAGCCCTGGGCATAGCTCATATAGGCGCGGACGCCCTTCAACGGCTCGAACACCACGCCGCCATTGACCAGCAGATCGCTGAAACGCGGCTTGCCGCCGGAAACCGCGACGCCGCCGTAGGTTGCGGTGTTTGGGGCGACAAAAGTGGTCGAGGCGAGGGTGTGATAGTCGTCGACCTTGATCTGCACATTTTCCCAGCGCGCACCGCCGGCGAGGCGCAATACGCCATCGAACAGCTTGAGGTTCGCCTGGCCGAACGGCGCGATGCTGCGGAACTGGCTTGGCGGTACCCAGACGCGGTTGGTCGCGATGAGCAACTGCGCGGTATTGTCCGACAGGGCGTCGACGCCAGCGGTCAGCGTCAGGGCCTCTAGGCCGGGGACGGCACGCTCATAGGATATCTTCGCCCCGATCTTGCGCGACCGGTTCTGCGATTGATCGAAAAGCTTCAACGTCGGATCGAGCTTGGGGTCCTGGAAGGTCGGGATCGGCGCTATCTCCCCGCCAAAAGTATCGCGGCTGCGGTTGAAGAAGACCTGGCTGATGAAGTTGCCGCCCCAGAGTGAGGTGTCGGTATAGGAAAGCGCGACGCTCTCGGTGCGGCTGGCGGCGGATAGGCCCGGCGGGTCGCCTCGCACCGCGCTGGTGGGCAGGCCGGTCAGCCGGTTGCCGGGGATCGCGACATAGTCTCCGTCGCCCTTCAGTTCGAAACGGCTCGCAATCAGGTCGATCCGGCCGGTCTCGCCGACCTGGTAGCCAAGCCGCGAGAACAGGGAAAGAGTCCGGGAATCCTGCGACTCGCCCTGAGTCAGGTTCAGGCCGATCCGGCGGCCATCGCCGTCACGGAAGACGCCGCGCTTCTCATATGCGGCCCCGAAAGTCGCATCGAACCGCCCGATCTTGTACTGGACGAGGCCGGCGGCCTTGCCGCCCATGCCGTCGCCGCTGAAATCATTGTCCGCATTGGCCTGGAGCAGCGCGCGGCCGCTGAACCCTTCCTTGCGCGGTGCGCCGACCGTCACCTGGTTGACGATACCGCCGGTGCCGCCGATCCCCTGGAGCGCGTTCGAGCCATAGATCAGCTCGACCCGGTCGACGAAAAAGCCGTCGATGGTGAATCCGTCGCGGCTGCCGTCGCGCATCGGTGTCGATTGCGGGATGCCGTTGATCGCATAGAGCGGCGAGCGTCCCCGCAAGGTCTCGCCGGCGCCGGAGAGTTTCTGCCGCGTCGGGGAGAAGGACGGGGTCAGGTTGGCGACCGCGTCCGTTATCGAGCCCGAGATGGAAATCTGCTGGTCGAGCGTCGCCTTGTCGATCAGGTCGATCGTCAGCGGCAGGGCATTGGGCGGCAGCACGGTGCGCGCGGCCGTGACGATGATCTCGCCGGGCGCTTCCGCTGCTGCATCGGTCTCATCGGCCGGCCGTGCCGTCTCCTGCGCTTGAGCTGGGGCAAAGGGCGCGGCGAGTGCAAGCGCGACTAAGGGCAGCGAGAAGGGCAGGTGAAGCGGCATGATATTTCCCTCGCCCGTCCGGCCACACGCCGCGGACTCGGGCCGGCTAGCAGGGAGGATTCAATAATGCAAGTCACTCGCAATAACGGATCGGCGCCGCATAGCGCCCCGAAAGACCTGCGGAATCATTGGACGGCGGCAGCGCCGGACGTGACTCGTTCGCGGTGGACCATCCAATAGACCGGCAGCCCGAGCAGCAGCAGCACGAGCCCCCAAAGATCGGCCTTCAGGCCAAGGCCATAGACCATCCACACGACGAACGCGGCGGCGATGGCGGCGGCGATCTTCAGCGGGATATCGTCCGGGAGCAGCCGCATCGCCGCCAGCGCGCAGGCGAGATAGGCGAGCATGCCGGAGGCGAGCGAGATCGAGGCGATGTCCTGGAACAGCTGCCCCATCGATCCGGTGTAATTCATCAGGGTGACGATGGTGACCAGCACGCCCGAGACGAGATGGGCGCGGGCGGGTGTGCCGCGCTTGCTTTCCTTGGCCAGCCAGGCCGGAAAGACACCGCCGCGCGCCATTGCCCAGGGCACTTCGCCCTGCAACAGGATGAAGCCGTTGAGCGCGCCGAACGCGCTGATCGCGGCGAACAGCGCGACGATCTCGGCGGTGCCAGGGCCGAAGCCGCGGCCGAGGAATTCGGCGATCGGGGAGGGCGAGGCAGCCGTGATCGCCGCCGGCATCAGGAACATCGTGGCAGCGGAGACCAGCACATAGACCAGGCCCGTCAGCACGGTGCCGATCAGCGTGACGCGTGGCACGATGGACGCGGCATTCTCCACCTTGTCGGCCGGGACGGTTGCGGACTCCACTCCGAGAAAGCCCCAAAAGGTGATCGCGGCCGCCCCGGCGATGGAGCCGGCACCGAGCGGAACCGGGGTATAGGGTGCGATGGCGCCGCTGCCGTCGCGCAGCAACAGCCACGCGGCGAGCAGGATCACCCCCAACAGCGGCAGAAGCTTCAGCACCGTTGTGACGAACTGGACCTTGCCGGCCAGCGCCACGCCGCGGATATTTACCGCGATCAGCCCCCAGATCGCCGCGAGCGCCGCGATGGCCGGCAGGCCCGGTGTCGATCCGAGCGCGGGAAAGATCAGGCTGAGCGCGCTGACCACGGCGACCGCAACGGCGGCATTGCCGCACCAGATCAGCACCCAGTAACTCCAGGCGACCGCGAAGCCCGCGGCCGGGCCGAAGGCGGCGCGGGTAAAGGCATAGGGCCCACCGGCGCAGGGCAGCTTCGCGCCGAGCCGGGCGAAGACGAACGCGAGGCACAGGGCGCCGCCGATCGTGACGAACCAGCCGATCATGCCGTTCCAGCCGAGCGGGGCGAGCGTCGCCGGCAGCATGTACACCCCCGAGCCGATCATGTTGCCGACGACGAGCGCGAGGCAGGTCCAGAAGCCCAGAGCGGCACGTGACGGCGGTATGGACATGCGAGCGATCTCCCGATCGCTCACTCTACGGCTTGATCGGCGGCGCGCACCATGTTTCTTGGGCGCCATCCCATGGCAAGCATCCCCCCCTCGCAATCGAACTGGCAGCCGACAAGCAGCCGCTGGCCGCCCCGCCTGATCGAGGCAGCGCTGGCGCTGCACGATAATGCGCTGTCCGTCGCCGAGCCGCTGTTGCGCGCGCACCTCAAGGAAGATCCGTTCGACGTCGCCGCGATCCGCATGCTGGCGGAGCTGGCGGGGCGGATCGGGCGCTACAAGGATGCAGAGACGCTCCTGCGCCGTGCGCTCGAGTTGTCGCCCGAATTCACCGCGGCCCGCGCCAATCTCGCCATTGCGCTTTACCGGCAGAACCGGCCGACGGAGGCCATCGCCGAGCTCGATCTCGTGCTCGACGACGAACCGGACAATCCCGGTCACGCCAATCTGAAGGCCGCGGCGCTCGGCCGCATCGGCGGCTTCGACGAGGCGATCGAGCTGTATGAGGCGGTGCTGGAAAGCGCGCCGAAACAGCCAAGGGTCTGGATGAGCTATGGCCATATGCTCAAGACGGTGGGGCGCCAGGCGGACGGCATCGCCGCCTATCGCCACGCGATCGCGCTGACGCCCGAACTGGGCGAGGCCTGGTGGAGCCTTGCCAATCTGAAGACGGTGAAGTTCGACGAAACCGATATCGCCGCGATGCAAGCGGCGCTCGGCCGTGACGACATCTCGGACGAGGACCGCTTTCACCTCGACTTTGCGCTCGGCAAGGCGTTCGAGGACCGGAAGCTGACCCAATTGGCGTTCGATCACTACGCTGCCGGCAATGCGTTGCGCCGGACGAAGATCGTCTATGACGCAGACGAGACCGCGGCGTTCGTCGCTCGCAGCCTGGCGCTCTTTACGCCCGACTTCTTCACCGCACGGGCAGGGCAGGGATATGACGCGCCCGACCCGATCTTCATCCTCGGTATGCCGCGCGCCGGATCGACTCTGGTCGAACAGATCCTGTCGAGCCATCCGCTGGTCGAGGGCACGTCCGAGTTGCCCGATATCCCCGCACTGGCGCGGCAAATCGCGGACTATCCGTCCGGAGTGGAGGCTTTGTCGCCGGTCCGCTTGCGCGCGATCGGCGAAGAATATCTCCGCCGCGCGAGCGTGCAGCGACGCACCGACCGCCCCTTCTTCATCGACAAGCTGCCCAATAACTGGGCGCATCTGCCGTTCATTCACCTGATCCTGCCCAAAGCGAGGGTCATCGATGCGCGGCGGCATCCGCTCGGCTGCTGTTTCTCCAACTTCAAGCAGCATTTCGCCCGGGGGCAGGCGTTCAGCTATTCGCTGGAGGATATGGGGCGCTATTACCGCGATTATGTGCGGCTGATGGCGCATGTCGATGCGGTGCTGCCCGGGCTGGTTCACCGCGTGATCTATGAGCGGATGGTGGAGGATACAGAGGCCGAGGTGCGGGCCCTGCTCGCCGCATGCGGACTCGATTTCGATCCGGCGTGCCTCGATTTCCACAAGACCGAACGGGCCGTGCGTACCGCCAGTTCGGAACAGGTGCGCCAGCCGATCTTCCGCGAGGGGACCGAGAGCTGGAAGCCATTCGAGCCGTGGCTCGATCCGCTAAAGGCGGCGCTCGGCGATGTCCTGACGCAATATCCGGACGCGCCCGTTCCCTTCTGAACGTTGCAAAACTGTCACGATGCGGCCGCGAAATGATTTTCCGTGCTTCGGCCGATTGACGGATGTTGCGAGTGCGAACAGCATCTTCCCAAACAAATAAAGTAGGGGCCTCACGATGCTTGTCACGAAGCGCAAACTCGCCGTCACTGCCTTGCTTGCATCCGTCGCGTGCACCGCGACGCCTGTCTTCGCGCAGTCTGCTCCGGCGGAGAGCCAGGAAACAGCCAACTACGACGACGAAGTGGTCGTGACCGCGCAGAAGCGTGAGGAGAATATCCAGGACGTGCCGATCAGCATCCAGGCGCTGGGCACGCGCAAGCTGGACCAGCTGAACGTCACCAACTTCGCCGAATATTCGCAACTGCTGCCATCCGTGTCGTTCCAGAGCCTCCAGCCTGGCCAGACCACGGTCTATATGCGCGGCGTCGCTTCGGGTGGTGATGGCAATCACTCGGGCTCGCTGCCCTCGGTGGGCGTCTATCTCGACGAGCAGCCGGTCACTACGATCGGCGGCACGCTTGACGTCCACGTTTATGATATCGCCCGGATCGAGAGCCTGGCCGGCCCGCAGGGGACCCTCTACGGCGCCTCGTCGGAGGCGGGCACGATCCGCATCATCACGAACAAGCCGGATACCAGCGGCTTCTATGGCCGCGTAGATGGCGAGGTGAACAGCGTTCACAAGGGTGGCGTGGGCGGCAAGGTGGAGGGCATGATCAACGCGCCCATCTCGCAGGACGTCGCGTTGCGCGTGGTCGGCTTCTACCAGAAGGACGCCGGCTACATCGACAATATCCCGGGATGCCGCAGCTTCCTGCCCGCGA
The DNA here is from genome assembly GCF_036663735.1 of Parasphingomonas zepuensis. NCBI lineage: Bacteria > Pseudomonadati > Pseudomonadota > Alphaproteobacteria > Sphingomonadales > Sphingomonadaceae > Parasphingomonas > Parasphingomonas zepuensis. The sequence continues at coordinate 597,973 of NZ_JAXOJO010000002.1, forward strand.
CCAATCCGCTTGGCTGTACGCCAAGCAATGGTGGCATCGTCGTCAACAACAGCGCGTTCGTGAAGAAGGACTATAATAAGTCGGAGATTTGGGGCGGTCGCGCCGCCCTGAAGATTGACCTGGATGACAATTGGACCGTGACTCCAGCGGTGATCTACCAGGATCAGCGCACGCATGGCAGCTATGGCTATGATCCGCGACTGGGCGATCTGAACGTCCAGCGCTTCTACCCGGAATATCGCCGTGATCGCTTCGTGCAGGCGGCGCTGACGATCGAAGGTAAGCTGGGCAACTGGGACATGACCTATGCCGGCGCATATCTCGATCGCAAAGCCTATCAGTCGAGCGATTACACCGACTATTCAGAGGCTTACGATTCGCTTTATGCTTCGGTTGGCGGCATTGCGGGCTATGCCTATTATGGGTTCAAGAACGCGGCGGGCGTCCCGGTCGATCCACGCCAAAATGTGATCGGCACCGATCACTTCAAAAAGATGAGCCAGGAATTTCGCGTCTCCTCGCCACAGGACGAGCGGTTCCGCGTCACCGCTGGTGTCTTCTACCAGCGGCAGAGCAACCTGATCCATCAGGACTACAAGATCGCGAACCTTGATCCCGCAATGTCAGTGAACGGGCATCCGGGCACCCTGTGGCTGACTCAGCAGCACCGCGTCGATAAAGATTATGCGATGTTCGGTGAGGCGAGCTTCGATATTACGCCGACGCTGACTTTCACGGCAGGCGGCCGCGCCTTCATCTATGACAACTCGCTGATCGGCTTTTTCGGATTCGGCCGCAATCCGGCCTTCGATCCGGATGATTTCGATCCGTTGCCGAATGCGGCCGGCAGCTCGCGTACCGGTGTGTCGGGATGCTTCACGACAACCGGCCAGGAACTGCGCGACAATCCGACTGGCACGCTACTTCCGGCGGCGGTCGCGGGTTCGCCTTGTACCAATCTCGGCACTTATGCGAGCGGCCAGGTCCGCCCCAAGACAACCCAGGGGCAAGGATTCACCCACCGGTTGAACCTTACCTGGAAACCGATCGAGGACGTGATGCTCTACGCGACGTGGTCGCGCGGCTTCAGGCCAGGTGGCATCAACCGGCGTGGAACAATTCCGCCCTATGCCGCTGACTATCTGACCAATTACGAGGCAGGCTGGAAGACGACGCTGGCCGGGGGCAAGCTGCGCCTGAATGGCGCCATCTATCAGCAGGAATGGAAGAAATTCCAGTTCTCCTTCCTCGGCCTGAATAGCTTCACCGAAATCCACAACGGTCCGGACGCGCGTATCCGCGGTGCCGAGGTCGATGCGAACCTGAATCTCGGTCAGCTGACACTCAGCGGGTCAGGATCGTATACCGACGCCAAGACGCTGAACAATCTGTGCGGATATGACGATCCGAGCTTCACCTGCACGGCGCCTGGGGCTGGCGGCCAGATCAACTATGTCGCTGCTGCGAAGGGGACGAGATTGCCGGTCACGCCGCGGTTCAAGGCGAATGCCACCGCGCGCTATTCGATCCCGATCGGCAACACCGCCAAGGCCTATGTCCAGGGCCTCGTCGCCTATCAAAGCTCCGCCGCGGCCGACATCCGGTCGAAGGTGTTCATCCTGGCGCTGCACGATGCGACGGATCCGGCGGTGGTGGCCGACCCCACAAGCTTCTACAACGCCGCAGCGGCGCTGGGGCGCCTGAGATCCTACACCACTGCCAATTTCGCGGCGGGTGCTGAGTTCGGCAATTATTCCTTTGAGCTGTTCGTGCAGAATGCGTTCGACGAGCGCGCTGAGATATCGCGTTTCCAGCAATGCGGCACCTGCATCCAGCGGCCCTATATCGTAACGGCCACGCCGCGCACGATCGGCGTGAGGGCCGGCGCCAAGTTCTGACCGCGGGCGGCGGGCTTTGGCCCGCCGCCGCTTTTTGCAATCGCCATAACCGCACCGAACAGCGCGAAGACGTGCATTGATACCGGTGTCATGCGCTGCCATAGTGATGTCGGGAAGGTCAGGATGGAACTGCCTCCCGCACGGGAGAGCATGTGTGACATTGGGCCATCGCTCGTCTTGGATCGCCCTGGGGCTGGCATTGGCGGCGGGCAGCGCCCGCGCCGAGGCAGCGCCCGATCCGACGGGGCTTCTGTTCCGCGTATCGGCCGATAACGGGCTGGTCGCCGAAAGGGCCGGGGGCGACGCCGAGCCGAATTTCCAGAGCAATGTCTCGATCGTGCCGACCGGCAAGGCGGGCGGCGCGATCCAGTGGCAGGACGATGGCTATGTCGCATGGCGGGCGCCCGGCAACATCCTGGCTGAGCGCGGCACGCTCTCCTTTTTCTGGCGCCCGCGCACGCCGGTCGGCGAGGCGCCGTTCGTGCTGTTCCGCGTCGGCTTCGCGGATCATTCGAGCTGGGACATGGCGTTCCTGCGCATCGACTGGAACGGCCACGGCTTCGACGCCTTCGTCACTGACGCCAATCTGGCCCGGAGCCGCGTATCGTTCAGCATCGATCGGCTGCCCGCGCCGGACGAATGGACACACATTGCCTTTGCCTGGGACGAGGGCGTCGGCGTGCGGCTGTTCGTCGATGGCCGGGAGGTCGCGCGCAAGGACGGCGCGGCGGATCTCGATGCCGGGCTCGACCAGTTCGGCCTGGCCGGGCGGATCATCGCCCCGCATCAGGTGCAGAGCCGCTATAATTTCATGCGCGGCAGCGATGTCGACGAGATCCGCGTGTATGATCGCATGCTCGCCGCCGCGGATGTCGCTGCCCTGGCCGGCACTGGCGAGCCGGCCGCCGCACCGGTGCCGGCGCAATCGACGCGCCGCGCGGCGTGGCTTCACCGCTTCGGCTGGGACAGGGGCGCCCCGCCGGCACTGACCAGCCAGACCACCGCTATCCGCAAGATCGCATTCGCCGATGCGAAGGATCTCAAGCAGTGGAACTGGAAAGGCGTCGACGGCATCCCGGAGACGACCTGGCCGGGCGTCTATAATCGATCGCGGCTGCCGGGCCGGAACGACTATTTCCCGCTGCCGGACTGGAATACCTATGTCGAAGGCGGCAAGGCCTATGACCTGACTTTGCCCCCGGGCGAGCGGTTCAACCGGGTCGAGATCCGGGGCGCGGCCTATGGTGCGCTGGGTTGGTCCAGCGACGGCGTTTCCTATGCACCGCTCGCGAAGCGGCCACAGGGCGAAGTGCGCAGCGTCGACAGCTTCGCACCCAGGATCGGCGGCCATTTGCGCTTCGCCAATACGGCACAGGAGACCCCGATCCAGGAAATCTGGGCCTATGACGTGTCCGACGCGGCGGAGCCGGCGGGCAGCTTCAAACTCAGCTACACCGTCCAGGCGAGCGCGGCCCCGGCCTTCGCGGCGTTATCGTCGCTCAACGCGTATATCGCGGGCCGCTATGCGCCCGACGAACGCACGACGGTGGTGGCCTTGCCGGCCGGCGCTTCGGCCGGGCGCGCTGCCGCGGGCGCGGGGAACGCGGCTGCGACCGAGGCGGCGGCACGCGCAGCCGACAGTGCGCCGATCGTCCATGTGCTGATTCCGTCCGGTTTCGGTGAGGCCTTTGCCGGGCGGCCGGCGGCGCGCTCCTGGAATTATGGCTGGGAGAATGTCCATGAAGGTCTCGACGGCATCGCGCTCGATCTTCCGGCGCTGCAGGCGACGCCGGGCAAGGATGGGCTGATCGCGCTCAACATCCGCGTGAAGGATCCGATCTGGCCCGGTCGCGACATGATCGACGTGTCGGTCTCGGTCCGGCCCGGACAGAAGCGGACCATCTGGCTCGATCTGCGCGACCGCATCCTGACGGACGACAGCCTGTTCCTCAGCGTCGCCTCGGCCGCGCCCGATTTCGGGGCTGCGTCGCTGGACGGGATGAACGTCCGGCTCGTGTTCAAGGACCGGGCGGTGGCGCTGCCCGAGCATGTCGCTGACCGCTTCACCCAGGTGAAGGACAATTGGGGCTCCCTGGTCGAGGAACATACCTCTTCGAAGCGCGCTGGCCTGTACCGCCGCCTTTATGCCGACATCTCCGATCTGTTGCGGGTCGATCCCGATCATGTCGAGGGGCGGCGCTATTGGGCCGATATCAGTTATGGCGACCAGAATTTCCCGACCTTCAGCCAGCCGGTAGCACCGGCCGGCGTGCCGCTATGGGCGTTTCGCCAGCTCGAGGACCTGAAGCTGGTCCGCCGCTTCGTGACCTGGTGGATCGATCATCGGCAGGTGCCCTATGGCGATTTCGGCGGCGGCATTTCCGACGATACCGATCTGGTGCAGCAATGGCCGGGCCTCGCGCTGATGGGCGTCGAGCCGGACAAGATCAACGCGTCCGTCCGGGCGCTGTCCGACGCTGCCTATGCCAATGGCATGGTCACCAACGGCCTGGGCACGATCACCACTGACGAGCTGCACGCCTATGAGGAAGGGCTCAACAGCGACGCCCAGCGGCTCTATCTCAACTGGGGCGAGCCCAAAGCGGTCGAGCGGCTGATGGCGACGACGCGCGCCTTGCAAGGCGTGATCCTGAAGAACCCGGCCGGGCATCTGCACTTCGCCAGCAACTGGTATGGCGGGACGAAGATGTACCGCGAGGGGCCGTGGGAATGGCAGAAGCCCTATAGCTTCACCGTGATGCACGGCCCAGTGCTGCTGGGGTTGTACAATGGCAGCCCGGCGGCGCGGGCGCTGGTGACGGGCGTCACCGACGGATGGATGGCGCATGGCAAGCAGGATGCGCAGGGGCAGTGGAGCTACCCCAACGAAATCAACTGGCGCAGCGATGCCGAGCGCGTCGGCGATGGCGGCGGCGTATCGACGCCGATCCAGTCGGCCTGGTCGTCATGGCGCTTCACCGGCGACGAGAAATATCTCCGCCCGGTGCGGTCGCGCGCAGCGAAGAACGGCCCCGGATCGCTCGCCGATCTGAACGAGAATGTCGTTGAACTGCTCGGGGGCGGGCAGGACTGGGCCAAGGCCCTGACCGCGAAGGCGGCGGGCGGCGGCGCCTTCGAACGCTATACCGCGTGGAACGCGACCGGCGATACCAAATGGCTCGACGCGCTGCATGCCGATGCAATCGAGGACAAGGCGCAGCACGACTATATGTATACCGAAGGGCATTGGTGGTCCGACCGGGTCGATCAGCCCAACGAGATATTGCAGCGCGAACGGCTGGGCGGCGTCGCGTTGCGCCGCAACCAGACCTGGCCGGGCAACAGCGTCAGCTGGCGCTTCGCCGAGCAGGGCGCGGCGGAGCAGGTCGCGATCCTGGTGCCGGGGGCAACGCCGGGCAAGTTCAAGGTAATCGCCTGGAACAGCAGCGGCCGTCCACAACATGTCGACATGACCGCGTGGAACGTGACCGCGGGGCGCTGGACGATGAAAGGCGCCGCCGGAACGCGCGAGATTCAGCTGGAGCGGAGCGCATCGATCCCGCTGGTCTTCGCGCCGGGCGAGACTGTCTTCGAATTCGCACTCAAGACGCCGGGCCTGCCGACGGAGCAGCGCGCCGATCTCGGGATCGGGACTGACGATGTGGTGGTGGCGAAGCGTAAAGTCACGCTCACGGTGCATAGCCTGGGCGCCCTGGATGCGGATGGCGGCTCCGTGATGCTGGAAGACGGGGCGGGCAGGGTGCTCGCCACCGCCCCGGTGCCCCCACTGGCCGCACCGCTCGATCTGTTGCCGAAGACGGCGACGGTGAAGCTCGCCCTTCCGGCCGGCGCCGTGCGTGTGCGCGTCGCCCTGGCGGGAGGCGCGGCAGAGACGACGTTGCTCAACAATGTCGTGGCTCTGCCGGCACGATGACGAACGGCACGGAAACCGGCATCAATCGCCGCGATGCGCTGAGCGCAGCCCTCGCCGGCACGGCTGCCGCGCTGCTTCCCACCGAAGCGCAAGCGCAGGCGCGCGATGGTCCGGCGGACTGGCGTCGCGGGTACGACAATCAGCGCATCGCCGATCTCGGCGATGGCCGCTTCCTCAACCCACTCATCGCCGGCGACCATCCCGATCCCGCCATCCTGAAGGACGGCGCCGATTATTACATGACCTTTTCCAGCTTCGATTCCTATCCGGGGGTGCCGATCTGGCATTCGCGCGATCTGGTGAACTGGCGGCCGCGCGGCGCTGCGCTCACGCGGAATATCGGATCGGTCTGGGCGGTCTCGCTCGAGAAGCATGACGGCCGTTACTTCATCTATATCCCGACCAAGGCCGCGCCCAACTCGATCTGGGTGATCTGGGCCGATCATATCGACGGCCCGTGGAGCGATCCCATCGATCTCGGCCTGCACCGCCATATCGATCCCTGCCACGCCGTGGGCGAGGACGGATCGCGCTGGCTGTTCCTGTCGGGCGGCGACCGCATCCGGCTGAGCGACGACGGGCTGTCGACGGTGGGCAAGGTCGAGCATGTCTATGATCCGTGGCGCTATCCGGACGACTGGGACGTGGAGGGCTTCTCGCCCGAAGGACCGAAGCTGGTCCGCCATGGCGGGTGGTTCTACATGATCACCGCGGTGGGCGGCACCGCCGGGCCGCCGACCGGGCATATGGTGATTGCGGCGCGGTCGCGCTCGATCCACGGCCCGTGGGAGAATTGCCCGCACAATCCGCTCGTCCGCACCGTGGACAATGCCGAGCAATGGTGGTCGCGCGGCCATGCCTCGCTGGTCGAGGCGCCGGATGGCAGCTGGTGGTCGGTCTATCACGGTTTCGAGAATGGCTTCTGGACGCTCGGCCGCCAGGCTTTACTCGATCCGATCGAATGGACCGCTGAGGGGTGGTTCAGGATGACCGGGGGCGATCTGTCCAGACCGATCGCCAAGCCGAAGGGTGGCACGGCGGGGCCGCATGGCCAACCGATGTCGGACGATTTCAGCACGCTGGCGCTCGGGCGCAAATGGAATTTCTTCAAGCCGGGGCCGATGGAGCAGGCGCGGGCGCGCACGGAAAAGGCTGCCCTGATCCTGAAGGCCAGCGGCACCGCGCCGGTCGATTCCTCGCCGCTGCTGCAGATCGCGGGCGATCCGGCTTATCAGTTCGAATGCGATATCGAGATTGCGCCGGGCGGTACCGCCGGGCTGGTGCTGTTCTATGACGAGAAGCTCTATTGCGGGCTTGGTTTCGACGCCGAGCGGTTCGTCACGCATCAATATGGCATCGAACGCGCCCGCCCGGCCAATCCCTACGGCCGACGCCTGCGGATGCGGATCGCCAACAAGCGCCATATCGTGGCGATCCACACCAGCGGAGATGGCGGCCGGACCTGGACGCGGTTCGATCGCGGCATGGAGGTGTCGGGCTATCACCACAATGTGCGTGGCGGTTTCCTGATGCTGCGGCCCGGGCTCTATTCGGCCGGCGCCGGCGAGGCGCGCTTCAGCGACTTCACTTACCGCGCGCTTTAGCGGCTCACGCCAGGCCCTGAGTCCTCGCCCAGGCGATGAACAGCTCGGGCCAGGCCTCGACCGGTTTGCCGATCGTCTTGCGCAGGCCGAAGCCATGACCGCCATTGGTGAAGAGATGCGTTTCGACCGTGACGCCCTGCGCTTTCAACGCAGCGCGGAATTGCACGCTGTTCTCGACGGGCACGGTCGCGTCGTCCTCGGCATGAAGCAGGAAGCAGGGCGGCGTCTGCCTGGTGACATTATTGGCCGGTGAATGCGCCCGCTCGATATCGGGACCGGCATTCCGCCCGATCAGTTGCTCGCGCGATCCGGCATGGGCGGTGGGGAGCGTCATCGACTGGACGGCGTAGATCGGCGCCGCCACGAACGGACGCGCGCTCAGGCGGTCGGCGTCATCGATCGGATCATAGGTTTGCGCCGCGAAGCGCGTGGCCAGATCGGCGCAGAGATGCCCGCCGGCTGAAAAGCCCATGGCGGCCACCCGGGCGGGATCGATCGCGAAATCCCGCGCGCGCGATCGGATCAGGCGCATCGCCCGCTGTGAATCGGACAGGGCGACGTCAGGCCCGGCCTTCCAGCCGTCGCCGGGCAGGCGATAGAACAGCACGAACACGGTATAGCCGCGCGCGCTGAGCCAGCGGCCGATCTCATAACCCTCCTTGTCGATCACGATCCGGCGATAGGCACCACCCGGCATCGCCAGCACGGCGGCGCCATTCGGGATGCGCGGCCGGAACACCACCAGGCGCGGGCGCAGTATGCCCTGCACGGCGCGATCGGGCAGGTCCGGGTCGGTGCTGCGCTCTTCCACCGTCTCGACCGGCGGCACCGCGGGCATGCCCGGCGCGCCATTCGGCCACAGATCGATCGTCTCGACCGGATCCGGCAGACCGCCAACCGCGGGTTCGCCCGGCCTCGCCGGAGGCGGCGTCTGCGCCCGGGTGCTGGCCGCGATGCCCGCGGCGAGGGTGCCGAGGATCAGGCTGCGACGATCGAACATGGAACCTCCCGAAAAAGAAACGGAAGCCGCCCGATTGGGCAGGCGTCCGTCAGGTTAGTCCAAGGGGGGATGGACTTACATCTTCACGCGCGCACCGAGGAGGATAGTGCGGCCGAAGTGATTATTCTCATAGTTTCGATTGGCGTCGAGATCGGTGTAGCGATACCGATATTCGTCGGTCAGGTTCACGCCCTCGACCGAGACTTCGAGCCATTCGGTGAAGCGATACCGCACAGAAGCGTCGACATTGACCGTCGATGCATAGCCTTCGAAGACGTTGCCGGTCGCGCTATTGGCATCGACATAGGGGCCGCGATAGCTGACCGATCCGCGAGCGCTGAACTTCTTGTCCTCATAATAAAGCGTGCCGTTGAACGCTTTCTTGGAGAGACCGAACAAGGTGCCGGTGCGCGTCGATGTTACGTTAGGGCCGATCGCGCCAGCGGATGTATTTGCCACCACGATCGGGCCGGAAACGGTGTAGGGGGCGGTGGAGCGGATGAAAGTGGCGTTCGCGATCGCGCCGAAATTCGACAGGAAACCAGGCAGGAACTTGAACGGTGCTTGCACCGAAAGTTCGATGCCCTTCAGGCTGGCGCCTGTGCCGTTGACCGACTGACTGATCGTCCAGAGCTGTCTCTCGGGATCGACGGCGGCTGGCGAACCGGGCGGAATGATTGAGAGCGGCAGGCCGGTCGAGGCATACGTTCCCTGGTTTGTTCCCGGAACCGGGAAACTCTGGACATCCTTCTTGAACACCGCGACCGAGGCGATCGAGCCGGGCGCGAAATACCATTCGACCGCGAGATCATAGGCCGTGGCGCGGAACGGATCGAGCAGCGGGTTGCCGAAGGTGACCCGGTAGTTGAAGCCGTCTACGGTACCGCCCGGCGTCAGGTTGCCGAGCGTCGGTCGCGTGATCACCTGGGCGATCGCGCCGCGTATGATCACATTGTCGAGCGGGAAGACGGCCACGTTCATCGACGGCAGCCAGTCGTCATAGGATCGCTTCACCAGCGCGGGCGTATTGACCAGAACGGTGTTCACGGTCGACTGTGAAATACCGGTCGAGGTCTGATCGGTTTTCACATAACGCATGCCGGCATTGAGCGCGTAGCGCAGGCCGAAAAGTTCGCCCTTCGCATCGAACTGCAGGTAACCGCCCGTGACCTTCTCGACCACGCCGCGCGTGTTGCTGACGTCTACCGCCGGTGTGCGGCCGTAAAGCCCGGTATATTGCGCCGCCGCGTCGATGTTCGGGATCACCCAGCTGCTGGTGCTGCCCGCCGATTGGCCGGCATCGCCGAGGTTCACGATCTCCGAGAGCGCTGGCGTCGCGGCATAGCCGTAGACCGCAGTGGGCCCGAACAAGGACGTGGGCGAGCAGGTGATCGTTCCGAGTACCCGGTCCTTGCCGCCATTGCCGCAGACGACCGTGTCGCGAGTGAAACCGACCGTGTCGAAGCTGAACCGGCGATACACGCCGCCGGCCTTGATCTTGAAGTCTTCGGTGACATCCCACTCGGCGCGGAGCTGCGCCGTGCGGAACTTGTTGACCGTGCTCGATGGCCGGTCGCGGATCTCGGCCAGCTGGAAGTTCGACGGATCGGTGACGCTGGTGCCGAACGTCAGCGTCGGGCTCTCCATGTTGGTATAATCATATTTGTAACCCTGCGCGTCGCGATCGTCATAGACGAAGGTGGTTTCGACCGGGATGGTCGCGTCGGATTTCGATATGCCGCCCAGCAGGGTAAAGCGCAGATTATCGGTGACATCCTGGTCCCAACTGCCGCCGACCTGGTAGAATTCGGTCTGCGACTTGCGCAGATAATGCTCGGTGCGGACCCAGGCATCGTTGAGCGTCGCCGAGATCATGTTGTTGTTGCCGTCATAGACCGGATTGACCACGTCGATCGACCGCTCGTTGCTGCGCAACAATACCTCGGCCCATTTCTCCTCGCGGTCTTCCTTGAAGCGCGAATAGAGGCCGTCGATCGAAACCTTGGTGGAGTCGGTCGGCGCGAACTGGATGCTGCCAGTCACGCCGAGACGTTCGCGGCGATGTTCGATCTCGCCATAGCGCGGGATGCGCGGGTGGAAGGCGAGGGTTGCCTTGTCGCAGGCGGCATTCTGGAAATAGGTGCCACCTGAATTGGGGCGAGGTGTCGTCGGGATGGTCGGGGCACCTACGTCAGTATTGTAGAAGCACGGCGTTCCATTGACCGAATCGAACCGTGCCTGGGACCAGCGAACGCTGTTGTTGCCCAGTTCCAGCGTATCGAGCTTCGAATAGGCCGCGGAAAGCGACGCGCCGAACGTGCCGGAATCGTTCCGCCAGGACAGCAGCCCCGCGACGCGCGGGCCGACCGTGTCGCTGAGATCATTGTACGAGGCCTGCCCCGAAAGGGCGCCCGAGAAACCGCGCTTGCCGCCGAGCGGGTTGCCTGTGTTGAGATCGACGACCGCGCCGAGCGAGCCTTCGTCGAGCGACGCTTCGGCCGTTTTGTGGACGACCAGCGAGCTGAATAGCTCAGAGGCGAACACGTTGAAATCGAAGGCGCGGTCGCGATTGGCGCTGGCGCCGTCGGTCGAGGTCGCGACCGTTTCCATGCCGTTGACCCGGACGCGCGTGAATTGCGCGCCGAGGCCGCGAACGGTGATGGCGCGGCCTTCGCCGCCGTCGCGCTGGATCGAGATGCCCGGGATGCGCTGAAGCGATTCGGCCAGATTCTGGTCGGGGAATTTCGCGATGTCTTCCGCGACGATCGCATCGACCGCCGAAACCGACTCGCGCTTCAGCGAAATCGCTTTTTCCAGCGACTGGCGAAAGCCGGTGACGACGATATCCTGCCCGACGTCTTCGTCGATCTGTGGAGCGGCTTGCTGTGCCGGGGCCGGCTCGCCCGCAATCGCTGTGGCGGGCGGAACGCCGTCGGATGCCTCGCGGGCGTTCGCGCCGACGGGCAGCAGCAGCCCGATCGCCAGTGCCCCGATCGAGGCGCCCGCGATGCCGCGACGAAATGCGCCCCTCGACGCGTTAACCGGATACCCCATCATCCCACTCCCCAATCCTGCGTCGCTTTGCGACGTTGTTGACACCGGTTGCCGATCGAGGCGGTTCAAACCGGCCAGATCGTCCTTCCGAAATCCGAAGAGAGTGGGGCCAGCAGTGTGGCCATGCGCTTCCTCCCCGGTACCGACCGGTCTGTGCCGATCTTCATGCCCGCAATTTGTCCGCTTTGGTAACCGGTGTCAATGGGTCATCAAAGCGATCCGATCGGGTCGCGAAAAAGCGGGAACGCGAAGATATTCCGGGGCGATATGAGCGGATCTCACGGCCGCCGGGGGCGAATCAGGTGCCCGGCTGGATGTACGGAATGCGCGCGAAGAGTTCGCGTTGCCATTGGCGCGGGTCCCGCTCGATCCGGCTGCGCGCGTCGAAGATCATCGTCGCGCGATCGATCAGGTCATAGACGGGCCAAGCCGGCTGGCCGGGACGATGGGGATCGCCGGTGCGGGCGAAGGCGACGAAGCTTTCCTGCATCGCGGACGAGGCGGCCAGCGCATCTGCTGCCGTGCCGGTCTGCGAACCAGCCGCGTCGAGCGTGCCGAAGACGAGGGGGATATCCATGGTATGGAAGGCGCCGCGCCGTGGATCGGTGCGCGAGGCGAAGTCGAGCTGATAGACCCAGGTCCTGGTCCGCGCCTGCGCCCGGGCCTCCGACTCGATCACCTGGCCGCGCCAGCTCCGGCCCGCAGTCGTCGCGGCGTAGAATATCTCGGTCGGGGACCATGCGGGGAATTTCGCGCGATATTGGGTCACGACCCATTCGGGCAGCACGTCGATGCGCAGCTCGGGTGCCAGGCGCTCGGCGAGATTGGCCCAGTCCAGCGTCCGCACCCGCGGCGAATCCGGGGGGAGGAAGGCGCGCGTCTCGTCATGCGTGTTGCCCAGGATCATCGGAATCGCGTTGGATTGCGGATTGGCATCCGGCCAGAACGGGTGGCGGACCAGCCATTTCATGTCGAGCACCGGCCCGAAATAGACGCCGCCGCCGAGAATCGGATCGGTCGCGTCGAGCGCGTCGACCAGTCGTGCCACCGGTGTCGTCGCCAGGGCGGAGATGTCGGTGATGCCGAGCCGGGCGAGATACGCCTCGGCGCGCCGGGTGGCGTTGAGCGGGCCGGATGCGGTCACCTGCTGTCCGCTCATCGTCGCGGCGCGGTGGAACAGGCCCTGCGCCGCCGGCATGCCCATCATCGTCGCGATCTTCGCGCCGCCGCCAGACTGGCCGAACACCATCACCCGGGAGGGATCGCCGCCGAACGCCGCGATATTGTCGCGGATCCATGTGAGCGCCAGGATCAGGTCGAGTTGCCCCGCATTGCCGCTGTCGGGAAAGCGCGGGTCTAGGCGCGCCAGATAGAGATAGCCGAGCGCGTTGAGCCGGTGGTTGACGGTCACGATCACGACATCGCCCCGCGCGGCGAGCGCCTGCCCATCATTGAGCGGATCGGTGCCGCTGCCGTTCGAATAAGCGCCGCCATGGATATAGACCATGACCGGCTTCCTGGCTGCCGGCACGGCCTCCGCAGTCCAGATGTTGAGGAACAGGCAGTCCTCGCTTTGCGTGCCGTAACGGTCGTCGCGCTGCGGCGCGACGGGGCCGAAGGCGTCGGCGACGATCGTCTCGCCGGGCCGGGCGACGGGCCGGGGCGCTTGGAAGCGTTCGGCGGTGCCGTAGCGAATGCCGCGAAAGGCCAGCACGCCGCGATCGGGTGTGCCGACGAAACGGCCCGATGGAGCCTTGACCTGGGTCGATTGCCCGGCCCGCGCCGCGCCGGCGAAGATCAGCGCAGCACCGGCGCCGATCACGCCGCGCCGGGACAGGCCGTCAGCGGCGGACATCCAGCCCGCCAGCGAGATAGGCGTCGATGTCCGCCTGGCGAAACAGCGACGCATCGCCCGGCAGCGAATGCTTGAGCGCGGTGAGCGCCAGGCCGGTGCGTGCCGCCGCCGCCATATCGCCGCCGCTGCGCAACGCGTGGAGCACACCGACCGCGAAGGCATCGCCCGCGCCGATCCGGTCGACGATCCCCGCCAGCAGGACTTCGTCGGTCTGGGCATGTTCGGTACGGCCGTCGATTCGTGCCGAAAGACGATGGCGGTCGGCATCCTCGACATGGCGCGCGGTGGAAGCGATCAGCTGAAGCTTCGGGAAGGCGGCAAAGGCGGCCGCGGAGGAAGCCTGGCGGCGATCCTCGCCGTCGCCGCCAAAATCACGGCCGAGCAGCAGGGTGATGTCGCGGTGATTGCCGAACAGGATATCGGCATGTGCGACCAGCCTGTTCAGCACGCCGCGCGGATCGCTGTCCCAGCGCTCCCACAGGCGCGCGCGGTAATTGCCGTCGAACGAGACCGGCACGCCGCGCGCGGTCGCCGCTTCGGCGGCCGCGATGGCGGCTTCGGCCGGGATCGGGCCAAGGGCAGGGGTGATTCCCGAGAGATGCAGCCGGTCAGCCCCGGCGAGCAGCCTGTCCCAGTCCCACGCGCCGGCGGGCGCCTCGGCGAAGGAGGAACCGGCACGATCATAGACCACATCGGTTGCGCGCATGCCGGCGCCGCTGGTGACGAAATACAGCCCCATCCGTTCGCCGCTGAAGCTGATGCCCGAACAATCGACGCCGTTGGCGCGCATGCCGGCAATGGCGGCGCGGCCGAGATCATTGTCGGGTACGGCGCTGGCCATCGCCACATCATGGCCGAGCCGGGCCAGGCCGCTCGCGACATTCGCCTCGGCACCCGCGATCCACACGTCGAGCTTGGGTGTCTGGAGCAACAGCTCGCGGCCCGGGGGCGAAAGGCGGAGCATGATCTCGCCGAATGCGACAAACCTGGTCATTGGACTCCCGTTCTTGCGCTGGCCCCGGCCTCGCCGAAGCGCTCCGCTCCCTCTGAAGGAAAGCGCGGGGCCTCGACAAGCTCAAGTCGAACGGAAGATGATCTCATCGCGCCAGCCAGCCGCCATCCACGGCTAGGATATGACCCTGGACATAATCGGCGGCCGAGGAGGCGAGGAACACGGCCGCACCGCCGAGATCGCGCGCATCGCCCCAGCGCGCGGCCGGGATTCGGTCGAGGATCGCGCGGTTACGTGTCTCGTCGGCCTGGAGCGCGGTCGTGTTGTTGGTCGCGATATAGCCCGGCGCGATCGCGTTGACGTTGACGCCCTTCGCCGCCCATTCGTTGGCGAGCAGTTTGGTTAGTCCGCCGATGCCCGATTTGGACGCGGTATAGCTCGGCACGCGGATGCCGCCCTGGAAAGTGAGCATCGACGCGATGTTGATGATCTTGCCGCTGGCCCCGGTCTCCTGATGGCGTGCGATCATGTGGCGGCCGGCGGCCTGGCACAGGAAGAACACCGATTTCAGGTTGGTGTCGATCACCGCATCCCAATCCTGCTCGGTGAAATCGACTGAATCGGCGCGACGGATGATGCCGGCATTGTTGACCAGGATGTCGAGCCGGCCGAGCTTCTCCAGCGTTTCGTCGATCACCCGCTGGACCGGTTCGATGGTCGAGAGATCGGCGGCGATGATCTCGGCGCGCCGGCCCATGGAGCGGGCTTTGGCCACGGTCTCCGTCGCGGGCGTGCGGCCAACGGCAGCGATATCGGCGCCGGCAGCGGCAAGGGCGAGGGCGATCGCCTGGCCGATGCCGGTATTGGCGCCGGTGACGATGGCCACCTTGCCGGTGAGATCGAAGGGGTCGGTCATCTCGCTTCTCCCCGTCCCGCTTGCGGAAGGGCTGGTGGGCTCGCGCTTTCCGCGAGCGGATCGATCGGGGCGGTCGGGCGCCCCGCCCGGAGCATTCAGGCCAGCTGACAGATATCCAGCACGTTCATGTCGGTATAATCCTGGTTCTCGCCGGCCATCGCCCAGATGAAGGCATAGGCCTTGGTGCCGGATCCCATATGGATCGACCAGGGCGGGCTGATCACCGATTCCTCGTTGCCGACGACGATGTGCCGCATCGCTTCGCCTTCGCCCATGAAGTGCATGACGCGGTCATTGGGGCCGTCGAGTTCGAAGTAGAAATAGATCTCGCTGCGGCGCTCGTGGATGTGCGGCGGCATGGTGTTCCACACGCTGCCCGGCTTGAGCACCGTCAGGCCCATGACGAGCTGGGCCGAATCGCACACGCCGGGGATCACGAGTTGGAAGATGGTGCGCTCGTTCGATTCCTCGAGACTGCCGCGCTCGAGCGCATTCGCATCGGCGATCGAGAGCTTCCGCGTGACGAAGCCTTTGTGCGCCGGGCAGGAAGCGAGATAGAAACGCGCACCGGCGCCGGAGAACACGACGTCCCTGGCCCCCATGGTGACGTAGAGGCAGTCCTTGTTGCCAAGCGTGAAGCTCTCGCCATCGACGGTAACGACGCCGTCGGTCTTGCCGACATTGACGATCGCCAGCTCGCGCCGTTCGAGGAACGGATGGCCGACGGCCGAGGCAGGCTCAGTCTGGTCGGGCAATTTGACCGGCGCGTCCGCCACCTCGACGCCGCCGATCACGAAGCGGTCGGCATGGGTGTAGTTCAGGACGCATTCGCCCGCGCGAAACAGGCCCTGGATCAGATAGCGGTCGCGCAGTTCGTCGTTCGAGACGCACTCCATCATATCCGGGTGCGTGGCATAATAGGTGCGATCGAACATTGGAGTCCCTCCTGCTGCGCCGTGGCCGCGCATGATTCTTCCCGGAAACGGTAACCGGTGTCAGCCGGTTCCGCAACACTCAGTCGCGCGGCGGCGCGACCGAACCGCGGCGGATCAGGGTCGATCGGAACATCGACGGCTCCTCCACCATTTCGTCGCCGTCAGCGGTGAGCTTCAGTGCGGCCGACCGCGCCATGGAGATGATCGGCCAGCGTACCGTGGTCAGCGGCGGCCAGATATGCGCGGCGATCGGCGTATCGTCGAAACCGATGATCGAAAGGTCGCGCGGCACGTCGATCCCGCGCTGGCGCGCAGCGTGCAGCACGCCGGCCGCCATCTCGTCGTTGCAGGCGAAGATAGCCGTCGGACGGGGCATCAGGTCCAACAGGCGGTCGGCTGCCATCACGCCGGATTCGAAGGTATAATTCCCTTCCGCGATCATCGAGCGGGGCAGGGTGATCTTGGCGCTGGTCAGCGCCTGTTCGAAGCCCATCCGCCGTTCGCGCGCCGAGCGGAATCCGTGGGGCCCCAGCACCAGGCCGATACGCTTGTGCCCCTGATCGATCAGGTAGTCGACCGCAGCGGTCACCGCCTCGCTGTCGTTCGACGCGACCATATGGGCCGGATCGTCGAGCTCGGCCGAGCCCATACGGACATAGCGGCAGCCGATATCGTTGCAGAGCCGGGCGAGCTGATCGTTCTCGCTGACCGGTGGCAACAGGACCACGCCGAACAGCCGCTGCCGCTCCAGGAAATTGCGGACGTCGTCGAGCATCGTCGCCGATCCGCGGTCGATCGGGCGGACGACCAGCTCGAATTCCGTGCCGTGCAGCGATTCGAGAATGCCCTGCTGGACGTTCATCACCATCTGCGCGTTCGGATTGTCGTGGATCAGCCCGATCAGGAAGTTACGGCGAAGCGCCAGGGCGCGCGCCTGTGGGTTCGGGACATAGCCGAGATTGGCGATCACCCCTTCGACGTGCTTGCGCGTGTCGTCGCTGAGCAGTGGCGACCGGTTGATGACGCGGCTCACCGTCTTCTTGGAGACGCCCGCGATACGCGCGACGTCGTTGATCGTCGGGAGGCCGGTCTTTTGCATCATTCGCTGGCATAGCGCCTATCGCGGCAAATCGCCAAGCGCGCCGTCCGGTCTTCGAGTGGCCCTCGCGAACGCCCGGTCCTTGTCATTGACACCGGTTTACCTTACGGTCCAAAGAACAGCGAAGACAGCGCGTGCGGGGAGGGTTGCCAGGGTGGGTTCCACCGATTTCGCCCATGAAGTGGGTCATATTGCACGATCGTTCGTCGACGCACGTCGCGCCGGCCGGGCGCTGCCCGATTATCCGGGGACGGTGCCGGTGGCGCTGGCCGACGCCTATGCCGTGCAGGATGCCGCGATCGCGCTGAACGAGGCCGAGATCGGCGGCTGGAAGGTCGGCCGGATCAATCCGCCGATCGATGGGGTCGACCGGCTGGCCGGGCCGATCTTCACCCGCCAGATCGTCACGGCCGGCGCCGAGCCAGTCGCCATGCCGGTGTTCGTCGGCGGCTTCGCTGCGGCCGAGGCCGAGTTTCTCTTGCGGATCGGCGCCACCCCGCCGGCCGGCAAGACTCGCTTCACGCATGCCGAAGCGGCGGCACTGATCGATGCGGTGCATGTGGGAATCGAGATTGCGAGCTCCCCGCTCGCCGCGATCAATGACCTCGGCGCGGCGGTGACGGTTTCCGATTTCGGCAACAATAACGGCCTCGTCATCGGCGCGGCGATTCCCGACTGGCGGAATGCGGATATCGATTCATGGCCGCTCACCGTCTCGATCGACGGGCGGGTCGTCGGCACCGGCAAGGCAGCCGACATGCTCGACGGGCCGATCGGCGCGGCACGGTTCCTGTTCGAGCTGATGGCGGCGCGAGGGATCATCCTCAAGCCGGGTCAATGGATTTCGAGCGGCGCGGTGACCGGTGTCCATGGCGTCGCGATCGGCGACCATATCCAGGCCCGATTCGGCGCTGAACTTGCCGTGGAATGCACCATAAAGGCCTCATAAGGGGCCGTCCGGGAGAGTATGATGGCTGAATCGACGATGCCGGAAGTCGCGAACGCAGCGGCGAGCCGGATGGGCCGCTACCGCTGGGTGATCTGCGGGCTTCTGTTTGCCGCCACCGCGATCAACTATGTCGACCGGCAGATGATCGGGGTGCTCAAGGCGCCGATTTCGGCCGATCTCGGCTGGAGCGAGACCGACTTCGCGACCGTCATCATCTGGTTCCAGCTGGCCTATGCGATCGGCTATGTCAGCTTCGGCTGGATCATCGACCGGATCGGTGCGCGCATCGGCTATTCGATTGCCTTCATCATCTGGACGCTCGGCCACACGCTATGCGGCTTCGCCGGTAGCGCGGCGCAATTCTCCGCGGCGCGGTTCGTGCTCGGCATCGGGGAATCGGGCAACTTCCCGGCCGGCATCAAGGCAGTGTCGGAATGGTTTCCGGCCAGGGAGCGGGCGCTCGCAACCGGCATCTTCAACGCGGGGGCGAATATCGGTGCGGTGGTGACGCCGGCGCTCGTGCCTTTCATCGTGGTCACGCTTGGGCTCGGCTGGCGGATGGCGTTCATCATCACCGGTGCGGCGAGCCTCGTCTGGCTGGTCGCCTGGATCGTCATCTACCGGCGCCCGCGCGAGCAGCCGCGGCTCTCCACCGAAGAACTCGCCTATATCGAGAGCGATCCGGCCGACCCGGCGGAGAAGATCGGCTGGCTGCGCCTGCTCGGCTATCGCGAAACCTGGGCCTATGCCCTGGGCAAGTTCCTGATCGATCCGATCTGGTGGCTCTTCCTGTTCTGGACGCCGGATTTCCTGTCCAAGACCTATCATCTCGATCTCAAGAGCTTCGGCCCGCCGCTGATCGTGATCTATCTCATCTCCGATCTGGGCAGCGTTGCCGGCGGCTGGTCATCCTCGGCGATGATGAAGCGCGGCGTTTCGGCGAATGTCGCGCGCAAGCTGACGATGCTCGTTTGCGCCTTTCTGGTCATGCCGATCTTCTTCGCGCAATATGTCGACAATCTCTGGCTGGCCGTCTGCATCGTCGGCCTCGCCACCGCGGCGCACCAGGCCTTCTCCGCCAATCTCTACACCATCCCGTCGGACATGTTCCCGCGCGGTGCGGTCGGCTCGGTGGTCGGCATCGGCGGCACGGTCGGCGCGATCGGCGGCATGGGGATGGCGTGGTTCACCGGCTACATCCTGCAGACGACGGGCAGCTACACGCTGATCTTCGCGGTGGCGGGCAGCGTCTATCTGGTCGCGGTCGGCGTAGTGCATCTGCTGTCGCCCAGGCTGGCCCGGGTCCGGCAATAGGGTTCAGGCAGGGCGGTTGCGCGGGGACCAGGGCGTGCGTTTCCAGATCCACAGCGGCACGCGCAGCAGCGGATAGAGCATGCCCAGCCCGCTCGGCAGGCGCAGCAACACGACGTCCTCGGCGGGGATCGCAATGCGCCTGAGCTGCGACCATGCGTCCTGCCCGCTCGACAGGGTCAGCAGGGTTGCGGTCGGTTCGACCACCCCGTTCCACGGCGTATCGGTCAGTTCGCGCGCGCCGCCGCCTGCCGCCATCACACGCAGGGCAAGCCGGTTGAGCAGCCTGAGCCGGATCGACCGCGGCGCGACGAAACCGGGTGGCAGAGGGGTTCCAAATACGGTGTTGGATAACAGGATCGCCGACGCAGCCGGCCTCGCCGCGCCCGCCGCCTGTGCGCCTGTCCACAACGCCGCGCCCTGATCCTCGCTAATCGCGAGCAGGGCGGCGATATCCGCCAGCCATTTAAGCCGGGCCCAGGCATGGCCCGCGCCGTGCGTGCAGAGATAGGCGAACAGCGGCGCATCGGCGAGCGTGCGAAGGGCCGTTCCCGCGCCCGGAATCTGGACCATGCGGCAATCGCCGTCGGCGGGCATGGCGCTGCTTCCCGCCTCCGAAAGGCGCCAGTGCAGCTCGACCTTCACCTTGCGCTGGAGATGGCGATGCGCGCTGTCCTTGGCGCTTTTCTGATAGGCCCGCAGGACGCCCGGCGAGAGCCGCCGCGCGGGGGCGGTCATGACATAACCCGCCTGTTCCAGCAGCGACCAGGCGCGCGCGACGGCGCCGGGCGGCACAACCATGTCGATATCGATCGAATCGCGCACCCCGATCGAACCATAGGCGCGCACCGCGAGCGCCGAACCCTTGAGGAACACCGGCTGAATCCCGGCCTGCTCCATGATCCGCTGCAGGCGCAGCGCCTCGCTCGTATTGCGCAGGGCGGACCGCAGGGTGCGCTGCGCCTGCTGGGCGACGCCGGGCGGCACCGGAAGGCCGGCATGGGCGAGCCCCTCGCTGACGAGCCCCGCCACGCGGTGGCGCTTGGCGACGCGCGTGACGCCATTCCAGTCGATGCCCGACCCGGCGCGCACAAGGATAAGGGCCGTCCGCTCGTCCGAAAAGGGACGAGCGATACAGGCGCAGACGAGCGCGAATTCGGGAGAGGCGGTGGGGCGGATGGTCGTGCTGCCTGATCGTGCGTCGGGAGTATCTGCAGCCTAGCATCGCGGCGGAAAAATCGCGATTGGCAATATCCTGGCGTCGTTTCCCGAGACAAAAGCGGGGCGCCGAAAGCTGTTGGCAAGCGCCAAGCGAGCGCGCAAAGTCGAGATCGGGCGAATCAGACTGTTACGCGGGGATCCAGGGGTTGAACGGCAAGAATCGACGCAGCGGCGCAATGCTCGCCGCGGCTTGGGCGATGATCCAGTCAAGTGCTGCGATGGCGCAGGATTCGCTGGCCGATCCGCAAGGGTCTGGCGCGATCGTGTCGGCGGTCCGCTGGCTGCAGGGAACCTTGCTCGGCACCGTCGCGACCGTCGTCGCCGTGATCGCGGTGGCATCGGTCGGTTTCCTGATGCTGACCGGGCGGATCAACTGGCGCTACGGCGCGACCGTCATCCTCGGCTGCTTCATCTTGTTCGGTGCCGCCAGCATCGTCGCGGGCATTCAGTCCACCGCCAGCGCCGGATATTGAGGCATGAACGGGGTGGACCGCGATCCGCTGTTCGTCGCGCTCACGCGACCGCAGATGTTCGCCGGCGTCACCTACAGCTATTTCGTGTTCAACGCCGTGATCGCGACTGAGCTGTTCCTGATCTTCCATGCGTTCTGGGTGCTCGGTGTCGCCCTGATCGTGCATCTCGTCGGCGTGGTGCTGTGCGTGCGGGAGCCGCGCATCTTCGACCTGTGGCTGACGCGCCTCGGCCGCTGTCCGCGCGTGCGCAACCATAAGATCTGGCGATGCAACTCCTACCGCCCCTGACATCCGACCCGCGGGCGGTCGCCCGCGAGAAGTCGGCGGGGTTCCATCTTCCTTACGGGCGGCACGTCGACGATCATACGATCGAGACGCGGGACGGGCTGCTCATGCAGTTCATCCATCTGCGCGGCCTGCTGTTCGAGACGGCGGACACCGACGAGATCAATTACCGCAAGGTGCTGCGCGACGCGATGTTGCAGGCGATCGGATCGTCGCGCTTCGCGCTCTACCACCATGTGATCCGCCGCCAGGCCGAGGTGGAGCTGCCGGCGAAGTTTCCCGACGAATTTTCGGGCCAGCTCGATGCGGCCTGGCGGGCGCGGCTGGCGGCCAAGCAACTCTACGTCAACGATCTGTTCCTGACGCTGATCCGGCGTCCGCTGCAGGGGCGTGTCGGCATCGCTGACCGGGTGCGCGGCGCGTTCGGGCGGGCCACCACCGCGCCGGAGGCGGCGTCCGCCAACGAGCTGCGGCAGCTCGACGGCGCGCGCGACGCGCTGCTGGCGCAGCTCGGCAGCTATGCGCCGCGGCTGCTCGGTGTCTACGAAACCAAACAGGGCGTCTGCTCGGAGCCGCTGGAATTCCTCTCTGCGCTGTACAATGGCGAGATGCGGCCGGTGCTGATGCCGCTGCAGGATGCCGGCAGCTATATCCCTTATCGCCGGGTCAGTTTCGGCGAGGAGACGGTCGAACTCGGCCCGGCGGGGAATACGCCGCGTGGTTTCGTCGGGATGGTTTCGATCAAGGATTATCCCGCGCAGACCGCGCCGGGCATGCTCGACGAATTGCTGCGCCTGCCGTTCGAGCTGACCGTGTCGCAATCCTTCGGTTTCGTCGACCGTCAGGCGGCGCTCGGCAAGATGAACCTCGCGCTGCGGCGGATGCGCTCCGCCGAGGATGAGGCAGTGAGCCTGCGCGGCGAGCTGTCGAGCGCGAAGGACGAAGTGGCGGCCGGCCGGGCCGGCTTCGGCGAGCATCACATGACGGTTGCGGTGCGCGGGGATTCGCCCGCTGCGGTCGATGCCGGCGTGGCCGAGGTTCAGGCATCGCTCGCCGATCTCGGCATCATCGCGGTGCGCGAGGAGATCGCGCTGGAGCCGGCCTTTTGGGCGCAGTTCCCGGGTAACTTCAAATATATCGCGCGGCGCGGGCTGATCTCGACGGGCAATTTCGCCGGCTTCGCGAGCGGGCATAATTTCCCGCTGGGCCGCGCCGAGGGCAATCACTGGGGCGATGCGGTGACCCTGCTCGAGACGACGGCGGCGGGGCCCTATTATTTCAACTTCCACCAGGGCGACCTGGGCAATTTCACCGTGATCGGCCCGTCGGGCTCGGGAAAGACGGTGGTGCTCAATTTCCTGCTCGCCCAGGCGCGGAAATTCCATCCGCGCGTGATCTTCTTCGACAAGGATCGCGGCGCCGAGCTGTTCATCCGCGCGATTGGCGGGCGGTACGATCTGCTCCGCCCGGGCGAGGCGTCGGGGCTCAATCCACTGCAGATCGAGGACAATGCCGGCAATCGCCAGTTCCTGATCGACTGGGTCGCGCAGCTCGCGGGCGGTGTCGACATCGACGACATGGCGAAGATCAAGGACGCGGTCGACGCGAACTTCGCCCAGCCGCGCGAGCATCGCCGGCTGCGCCATTTCGCCGAGCTGTTCCGCGGCGGGCACCGCCCGCACGCAGCCGATCTCTGGGCGCGGCTGCGGCCCTGGTGGGGCGAGGGCGAGCGCGCCTGGCTGTTCGACAATGCGGAGGACCTGACGGATCTTTCCGCCGATGCCGTCGGGTTCGACATGACCGCGATCCTGGACGATCCGGCGGTGCGCACGCCGGCCATGATGTATCTGTTCCACCGCGTCGAGGAGCGGCTCGACGGCACGGCGGCGATCATCGTCGTCGACGAGGGGTGGAAGGCGCTGGACGACGAGGTGTTCGTGCGCCGCATCAAGGATTGGGAAAAGACGATCCGGAAACGGAACGGCATCGTCGGCTTCGCCACGCAGAGCGCGCAAGATGCGCTGGAGAGCAAGATCGCCAGCGCGATCATCGAGCAGGCCGCGACGCAGATCTTCATGACCAACCCGAAGGCGCGGGCGGCCGATTATATCGAGGGCTTCGGCCTGACGCCGCACGAGTACGAGATCGTGCGGACCTTGCCCGACGATGCGCATTGCTTCCTGATCAAGCACGGCACCGACAGCGTCGTCGCGCGGCTCAACCTGTCGGGCGAGCGCGACCTGCTGACCATACTGTCCGGGCGCGAGCGCACCGTGCGGCTGCTCGACGAGATCCGGGCCGAGAGCGGTGACGATCCCGGCAGTTGGATCCCGCGCCTGCTGGAGCGTGCCTGATGGCGTGTCCGTCGATCGCCCCGGGCGGCGCGTTCCTCACCGGCGTGCTCAGCTATGTCGATTGCCAGGCGCAGGCGATCGGGCAGGGCGGATATCAGGCGCTCACCATGCCGGGATCGACTGTGCCGGTACTGCTGACCGGATTGCTGACGATCTTCGTGGCGCTGTTCGGCTATCGCATGATCTTCGGCCAGGCGCCGGGTGCACGCGAAGGCGTGCTGGCGCTGGTGAAGATCGGCGTGGTGCTGGCGCTGGCGACGAGCTGGCCGGCCTTCCGCACGCTGGCCTATGATGTCGCGATGCACGGGCCGGCGGAGCTGGCGGCGAGTGTCGGCGGCTCGGCCGGCCTGCCCGGTTCCGACGGCGGACTCGTCGCGCGGTTGCAGGGGATCGACAACGGCCTGGCCGAACTTCAGCTGATCGGCACCGGCAAGCCCGACAATGCCGAGGAGGTTGTCGGGCCGAGCGCGCAGCCGCTGACCCCGCAGCAGCAGCAGGAGCAATATCGCAAGCTGCAGTCGCTGCAGCAGCGACCGCGCTGGGATCCGGCGCGCGATGCGACGATGCTCAGCCAGGCCCGGACTCTGTATCTGACCGGCGCGATCGGCGCCTTCGCTTCCGTTCGGGTGATCGCCGGGTTGCTGCTCGCGCTCGGGCCGTTGTTTGCCCTGTTCCTGCTGTTCGATGCGACGCGCGGCCTGTTCGAGGGATGGGTGCGCGGGATCGCCGGGGCAGCGCTCGGCGCGCTCTCCACCGCGATCGTGCTGGGCGTACAGCTCGCGCTGATGGAGCCCTGGCTGATCGCGATCCTCGAGCTGCGCCGCCAGAATATCCCGACACCCTCGGTGCCGGTCGAGCTGCTGGTGATGAGCCTGGTGTTCGCCCTGACCCTGCTCGCCGCCCTGATCGCCACCGCGAAGGTGGCGCAGGGTTTCCGCATGCCGGTGGCATGGCGCGGCGCGGCGGCGCGCTGGGCCGAGTCCCTGCGCGACCGCAACCTGCAGCCGGCGATGGCGGGAGCTGAACAGCCCGAGGCGATCGATCACCGCTCGCGCGCCCATTCCGTGGCGGACGCAGTCGCCGCCAGCCAGCGGCGCGAGGCGGGCATGGCGCCACCACCGCCGGCACAACTCAGCTATCGCGGCGTGGCCCCGGCCGCGGCGCGGGATATTCCGGTGGCGGCGCCGATGCCGCTCGGCCAAAGCTATCGGCGCCGCACGCGCGGGCGCGTATCGGCCGGCGCGTCCCGGCGGGACAGGAACGCATGAAGAAGACCTCACGAGAGTCGCTCGACGCCTATTACCGGGAGGCGGAAAGCTGGGCGACCGATCGCCAGGACATGCTGCGCGCATCGCGCCGCACGGCCTGGCTGGTCGCCGCCGCGGCCGGCACCATCGCGGTGTGCGAGGCGATCGCGCTGATCGTGCTGACGCCGCTCAAGACGGTCGAGCCCTATACCCTGCTGGTCGATCGCCACACCGGCTTCGTCGAAGCGCTGAAGCCCCTCGACGCGAACCGGATCGCGCCGGACAAGGCGCTGACTCAGTCCTTCCTCGTGCAATATGTCATCGCGCGCGAAAGCTTCGACATCGCCGCGCTGCAATCCAATTACCGCAAGGCGACAATCTGGTCGGCCGATCCGGCCAAAGCCGAATATGTCGCGAGCGTGCAGGTGTCGAACCCGGCCAGCCCGCTCGCGCGCTATCCGCGGTCGACGATCGTGTCGGCGCGGGTGAAGAGCGTATCGCCGCTGGGCGGCAACGCGGCGCTCGTCCGGTTCGATACGCAGCGGCAGGATGCCGGCGGCCGGGCGCTGCCGACTCAGTCCTGGGTGGCGATCATCCGCTATCGCTTCTCGGGAGAGCCGATGACGCGCGAGGACCGGTTCGTGAACCCGCTCGGTTTCCAGGTCACCGGCTATCGCCGCGATGCCGAGGAAGTGACGCCGGCCGAGCCGGTCGTGGTCGATTCGACCGTGACGACGACCACCACCACGACCGAGGTTCCCGCGCAGCCGGGCGCCGTGCCGCCGGCCGCCGCACCGACTTTTCCACCGCCGCGTCGCGCGCCGACTCAGCCGGCCCGCCCCGAGGTGCAGCTTTGAGGTGGGTGCCGCTCCTGCTGGCCCTGCTGGCGCCGGTGGCGGCCGACGCGCAGCTGCGCCCGACGCCCGGGCCGGGCGATCCGCGTATCCAGTCGGTCGTCTATGACAGCAACCAGGTCGTGCAGCTCCAGGTCGCGACCGGCTATCAGCTGTCGGTCGAATTCGCGCTCGACGAGCGGATCGAGAACGTCGCGGTCGGGGACAGCGGCGCGTGGCAGGTGACGCCCAACAAGCGCGGCGACCATCTGTTCATCAAGGCGATCCAGCCCGGCGTCACCACCAACCTGACGGTGGTGACCGATGCGCGCAGCTACATGTTCGATCTGCAGCCGCTTTACGGGCCGCTGCCGGACATGGCCTATATCGTGCGCTTCACCTATCCGGCGCCGGCTGTGGCGAGCGTTGCCGCGACGGCGCCTGCGATGGCGCCCGGACGCTACAAGGTGAGCGGCGCACGGGCGATCCGACCGACGGCGATCGATGACGATGGCGAGAAGACCTATATCGTCTGGCCGCCCGAAAAGCCGCTGCCGGCGATCTTCGCGATCGACGAGAAGGGGCGGGAGATGCTCGTCGACGGGGCGATGCGCGACGGCCAATATGTGATCGACAGCGTGAAGCCGAAGCTGCTGTTCCGGCTCGACAAGGATGTGGCGAGCGCAGTGCGCGTGAAGGCGAAGCGCTGATGGCGACGTCACCCCCCGTGAACGGCGGCGATCCCCGGGTCGGGCCCGATGGCGAGGCCAGCGTGCGGCCGGTGGTCGCGGTGCCGTCCTCCGGCATGCCGTGGTGGGTATTCGCGATCGCCATCGGCCTGCTCGCGATCCTCCTGTTCAGCGTGCTCGAGACGCGGCGACAGGCGCTGACCGCGCCGGCCACCAAGCCGCGCTTCGCCGATACGCTCGGCGGTGCCGCGCCCCAGCCCGCGCCGCTCTACATCCCGCCCGAGCCGGCACCTGCGCCGACCCCGGTCGCCGAAGCAACGCCGCCAGCGCCGCCACCGCAACCGCAGCCGCCGCCCTATCAGGAGCCGCGGATCGTCTATGTGCCGCAACCGATGCCGCAGCCGCCGGTCGGGCCCGCACCGCCGATGCAGGGGCGGGGCACGGCCGATCCGGCGCTGATCATCGATACGACCGTCGGAGAGGCCGGCGCGCCGGCCGCCGTGGCTGACGGCGACGGAGCCGGCGCTGCCCCGGCGGCCGGCGGTGCCGGCGGCGGGGGCGCCGCGCTCGCCTCGCGGGCGCGGGCGACGGTGATGCGGCATCGCCCGACCACGGTGCCGCAGGGTACGCTGATCCCGGCCGTGCTGGAGACGGCGCTCGATTCGACTCGCCCCGGGCTGGCGCGCGCGCTGGTCCAGCGCGACGTGCGCGGCTTCGACGGCAGCCGGGTGCTGATCCAGCGCGGCAGCCGCCTGATCGGCCAGTACCGCGCCGATCTCCAGCCGGGGCAGAATCGCGCGAACGTGACGTGGACCCGGCTCGTCCGGCCTGACGGCGTGACGATCGCGCTCGGCTCGCCCGCCGCCGATCCGCTCGGCCGGGTCGGGATCAAGGGCCAGGTCAACAGCCACTTCTTCGAACGCTTCGGTTCGGCGATCCTGCAATCGACGCTCGATGTCGGGGTCAATCTCGCCTCGCGCATCGGCAATTCGAACTCGGCGGTGGTCGTCGCGCTGCCGGGAACGCTGCAGGGGGCGACCAGCTCGCTGACTCAGGGCCAGCAGATCCAGCCGACGCTCAAGGTGAAGCAGGGTACGGCCATCACGGTGTTCGTCGCGCGCGATCTCGATTTCACCAGCGTCGAGACCAAGCGGTGAGCGCCGCGGCGCGGGACGACCGCCCGGTCTATCTGCGCAGCTATCTCGCGCCGCTGGCGAGCATGCTCGAGCGGGCCGACGTGACCGACATCTATGTCAATCGCCCGGGCGAGGTCTGGGTCGAGACGACGGGTGGGGCGATCGAGCGGCACGAAGCGCCGGGCCTGGACGAAGCGACGCTGTCCCGGCTCGCGCGCCAGATCGCGGCGCTGTCGCACCAGGGGATCAGCCGCGAGCATCCCCTGCTCTCCGCGACGCTGCCAGACGGCGCGCGCGTCCAGGTGGTCGGCCCGCCGGCGACGCGCGGGCCGCTGGCGCTGGCGATCCGCAAGCATGTCTCGCCCGATCTCGCGCTCGGCGATTATGTCGCCAGCGGCGCCTTTGCCGAGACTCGGCACGGCGACGAGGACACGTCCGACATCGATCGCGCGCTGGCGATGATGCTGGATGCCGGCGATATCGCGGGCATGCTGGCCAGGGCCGTGCGGGCGCGCAAGAACATCCTCGTCTCGGGCGGCACTTCGACCGGCAAGACGACCTTCCTCAACGCGCTGATCCGCGAGATCCCGGCCGAGGAACGGCTGATCCTGATCGAGGATACGCCGGAGCTTCATCTGCGTCATCCCAATGCCGTCGGCCTGCTGGCGGCACGCAGCGCGCTCGGCGAAGCGCGGGTAAGCGCCGACGACCTGCTCGGCGCCTCGCTGCGCATGCGCCCCGACCGGATCATCCTCGGCGAGCTGCGCGGCGAGGAAGCCTATGCGTTCCTGCGCGCGGTCAATACCGGCCATCCCGGATCGATGACCACCGTCCATGCCGACAGCGCCGAACGCGCGGTCGAACAGATCGCGCTGCTCGTGCTGCAGACGGGCACAAGGCTGACCCGCGACGACGTGGTCCATTATGTCCGCAGCACGGTCGACGTGTTCGTTCAGCTGGCGCGATCGGGCGGGCGCCGGCATGTCGCGGAAGTGGTGCTGCGTCGGCCCGCCTGATCGCCGTTCCTGGCTCCAACAAAGCCCCTATTCGGCCATCCCATTTTTCTTCCGCTGTTATGTTGGATTTTCGACGAGATTTTCCGAAGCTGAATCAAGGATTTGGGGCGCCTCTTCCCTGTTACCGATAACAGCGGAAAACAGCCGCGCGCTTTTCCGCTGAACGGCGGCTGGCATCGTCCAACATTTCACCATGGGTGTAGCGTGACACGGTTCTGGAGTTTTCGACAAGACTTTCTGGAGCACTCTGACTCCTCAGCCGAAGCCAGAAGCGGTGAAAAGAGCCCTCGTAATCGGCATCAGTATTCCCGCCAGCCACGCGCCGCCACTCAAGCTCTGCAAAACGATGGCCACTCGGGAGAATTGGAAACTTACAAGAGGAAGACCTAGGTACTCCTGGAACAATGCCTCCAACCTGTCGTGGTCATCCGGATCAGCTGTTTCGAACTCGCTAACGATGCGCACCGCAGTCATCACGCGCATGTATGCATCCGACGTTTCGCGATAGTAGATCCGCTGCCGCACCGTTAGCGCAGTTATCGCTGCTATGAGCCCGACCGTGAATGCGCACGCGGAGCCGAGGGCAATTGGGCCATCAAAACCGAGCCATTTAGCGGCTTCCCCTTTGCCACCTAGAGCCGATAGCAAGGCGAGGAGCGAGGCAGCATTGATCGCGATTCCACCAAACCACAGTCTGTCCTCAAGCTCGTCTCGGCGGGAAAGCAGGCGCTCGTAGGCGTGCCGATCGATCGCAAGAAGGCCTGAAGCAAACGCTGCAGTAGCTGGAGATTGCTGGCGCATGGGTTTGTCGTCGCTCATCGGATCGCTCCTTCCCGCCACTTATGATCAGTTCCCGCGCCGCCGTCACTTGGCCGCTCGACCGATAGTTTAGCTCCACCGGCTCGACCGTAAAGCCGGCGAGCAACTCGGGGAGGCGCGCGGCAATATCTTCGAGACGGTCGGCACCAAATCCGGCCAGCCGGATGACGGATCGGAGGAAAAGGGTCCCACTTAATTTTTGGGCAGATCCCGGCGCCGCGCGCTCGGATGCTCGAAAAACCGCGGTTTCCTGAGGGTTTGCGCTAGGTGGGACCCTCGCGCCTAACTAGGCCCCCAATGGTCCCACTTCCGCAAGGCAGATTTCTGGCTTTCTGGCTTTCTTACCGCCGGCACCGACCGCGAAAAGCGACGGTAATCCGCCCCTGAGAGCCCTCTGAGAAGCCTTTGAGCGCGCCGCCCCCGACTCCAGCGTTTCCTGTCAGAACAATGTCTAAATCGCTCTGCACTCTAGACACCGCCGAAAAGCCGATTTTTTGGCAGCACCTTCGGAGATGCCCGGAAAACCGCCATTCGTCCCACGATATCCCTCGCAATACCGGACTATCCCGCCACTCCAGAACGTCCTGTCACCTAACAATGGGAAAGAGCGGGGCAGATGTCCGTGACATCCCGCCCAGCACGTTGCTGCAACGCTTTGCGACCAAGTTGAATCGATCGACCCGTAGCCCAGCGCATTGCGCGACACTCAGCGCCGTTCGCCGAGGTTGAATCGCTTGCGGTACGGCCCGTCCGGCCGCATCTACCCCCGCATGCGAACGACCTCCGATGATGCCTCAGTGCGCCTCTACCACCTCTCCGACGGGGATGACGGAGGCGGCGCGTCGACGCTGTTCTACGGGCCGCTGGGCGAGGCGATGGCGATCGCGCACGCTCAGCCGGCCGAGGTGCAGGCCGGGCTGTTCCTGGCGACCGAGAATGATGTGGTCGCCTATCTCGATCTGGTGGAGGACTGAGTCCACTCCGGCCATTGCCCGATCGCGGCGGGATTGCCATGCCATGATCCGAGTCGATTTCGGGAGCGGGTGACATGCAGCAATCGTCAGCAGAGGCGCCGGCGGCGATCTCGCGCTACTCGCGCGGGGCGATGCTGCTCCACTGGCTGATCGCGGCTGCCTTCGCTTTCCAGATCGGACTCGGCTGGCGGATGGACGCGCCGCGCGGGCCGCAGGCCTTCGCCGTCTATCAGCTGCACAAATCGATTGGCATCACCATCCTGTTGCTGACCCTGGTTCGCCTGGCGTGGCGATTCACCAAGCCCGCACCGGCCTTTCCGTCGACGATGAGTCCGATCGAACGGCGGCTCGCCAATATCGTCCATGCCGGCTTCTACATCCTGCTGCTGGGGCTGCCGCTGACGGGCTGGCTGCTGGTTTCTTCCAGCACCACCGCGATCCCGACCTATCTCTACGGGATACTGCCATGGCCGCATGTGCCGGGGATCGCCGCGCTGGCGCCGGCCGCGAAGGCGGGCATCAACTCGGCCTCCGGGGCCGGCCATGAGATACTGGCGATCATCGCCTATCTGCTGCTGTTCCTGCATGTCGCCGGAGCGCTCAAGCACCAGTTCTACGAGCGGGGCGATGATTTCGGGCGGATGATGCCGCTGGCGCCGCGGCGGCTTGGAATCGCGGCCGTGGCGGTGATCGCTGCGTTCGTGTTGCTGGTCGCGATCGGGAATCTCGTCACGCTCCGGCCGATTGCGCTGGCGCCTTCACCGGTGCCGGTCACCACGCCGTCACCCGACGCGCAGGCGCTGGCCGTGCCGTCACCGATGCCGTTGCCCAGCCCGACCGCAACGGCCACGCCTGAGCCCGAAGCGACGCCGACCCCCGTGGCACCCGCGCAGTGGATCGTGCGCCCGGCCGCCTCCTCGCTCGGGTTCCGCACCGCCTGGTCGCAAGGGCCAGTGGAGGGCCGTTTCGGCAAATGGAGCGCAGCGATCATTTTCGATCCAGCCGCGCTCGATGCGTCGTCGGTGAAGGTCTCGATCGACATGGCCTCGGCAACGACGAACAATGCCGATGTGCAGGCCGAACTGCCCGGGACCGACTGGTTCTCGGTCGCGACTCATCCGACCGCAACATTCAGCGCCACGCGGTTCCGGCATGTGTCGGGGGACCGCTATTCGGCGGCGGGCACGCTCTCCCTGCGCGGCGTATCGCGTCCGATGACGGTGCCGTTCACCCTGAAGATCAACGGGGACGTGGCGACCATGGCGGGTTCGGCAACGATCGACCGAACCCTGTTCGGCGTAGGGCAGGGCGAGTGGGCCGGCACCGGTGACCTGCCCGCGGCAGTGGCCGTGACGATCGCGATCAAGGCCGACCGCAAGCCGAACTGAGCGTCAGGCCAGTTCTTCGCCGGGCAGGATTTCGGTGGTGACCTGCGCCTGCATCGGCGCGAGGTAGCGCGGGCCCCGGATCGCGCCGGGCGCGAAGATCGTGTCGATCCGGCCGAGTGTCTCCGGCGAGAGCGTCAGATCCAGCGCGCCGAGATCCTCTTCGAGATGTGCGATGCTGCGCGTGCCCGGGATCGGCACGACATGATCGCCACGCGACAGCACCCAGGCGAGCGCGAGCTGCGCCGGCGTGGCGCCGAGCTCGGCCGCCAGCGCGTCGAACGCGGCGATCACCTGGAGATTATGGCTCAGGCTCGGCTCGATGAAGCGCGGCATGGCGGCGCGGATGTCGCCGGGCGCGTAAGCGGCATCCCGCACCGACCCCGCCAGCAATCCGCGGGCGACGGGCGAAAAGGCGACAAAGGCGATGTCGAGCGCGCGGCACGTATCCAGCACAGCGACTTCGGCATTGCGCACGATCGGCGAATATTCCGTCTGCACCGCCGCGATCGGGTGAACGGCATGGGCGCGGCGGACCGCTTCGGCCGACATTTCGGACAGGCCGATCGAGCCGATCTTGCCGGCTTCCTTCAGCCTGACCAGCGCCCCAACCGATTCCTCGATCGCGACGCGGTGATCCGGGCGGTGCAGATAGAGGAGATCGATATGATCGGTGCCGAGCCGGCCGAGCGACCTTTCGACAGACTGTGTGATCGCCTCCGGCGACCCATCGAGGATGCGCTTGCCATCGACGATTTCGAGCACGCATTTGCTCGCCAGCGTGAACTCGGCCTTGCGGTGCATGATCGCGCCGGCGATCAGCCGTTCGTTGCCGCCGCCGCCATAGAGCGCGGCGGTGTCGATCAGCGTGACTCCGCGATCGAGCGCTGCGTTGAGCAGCCGGGCGCCATCCTCCGGGGAAGGGGCGACGTCATAGGCATGGCTGAGCCCCATCGCGCCGAGGCCGATGGCGGAAACGGTGAATGGGCCAATCCGGCGCGCGGGCAAGGTCATGGCTAGAGCGGCAATCCCACATAATTCTCGGCGATTGCCGTCTGCATTGCCTCGGATGAGGCGACATAGTCCAGTTCCGCGATCTGCATGCGATGCTCGAACGGGCCATCCTCGGGGAAACGGTGCATCAGCTTGGTCAGATACCAGCTGAACCGCTCCGCCTTCCAGATCCGCGCGAGCGCCTTGTCCTGGTAACCGGTCAGGCCGGCTTCATCATCGCGCCGGTAATGCGCAATCAGCGCGTCGGAGAGATAGGCGACGTCGGAGGCGGCAAGGTTCAGGCCCTTGGCGCCAGTTGGCGGGACGATATGGGCGGAATCCCCGGCGAGGAACAGGCGACCATGGCGCATCGGCTCAAACACATAGGAACGCAGCGGGGCGATCGACATTTCGAGCGCCGGCCCGCGCGTCACGCCGCGGCTCGAGATTGGATCGAAGCGCCGCGCCAGCTCGTCCCACACCCGCTCCTCGGGCCAGGCCTCGAGCCGGTCGGTCAGCGGGACCTGAATATAGTAGCGACTGCGCGCCTCCGACCGCATCGAGGCGAGCGCGAAGCCGTGCTGCCCGTTGGAATAGATCAGCTCGTGATGGCAGGGCGGCACATCGGCGAGGATGCCGAGCCAGCCGAACGGATATTCCCGCTCGAACTGGCGGACCACGCTCGCCGGAAAGGCCTTGCGCGAGGGGCCGTGAAAGCCGTCGCAACCGGCGATGAAGTCGGCTTCGATCGTGATCGTCTCGCCGCCGGCGCTGTAGGTGACCGAAGGATGATCGCTGTCGACGTCGTGCAGGGCGACGTCCTTCGCCTCGAACACGATCTCCAGCCCACGCCCGGGCGCGGCGGCGTTCAGGTCTCGGGTTAGCTCGGTCTGGCCGTAGACCGTGACATGCCGGCCGGTCAGCCGGGTGATGTCGATCCGGATCAGCCGGTCGTCATCGGCAAGGTTGAAGCCCTCTTCGATCAGCCCTTCGGCATTCATGCGCTCATCGATGCCCAGCCGGTGCATCAGGTCAGTCGTCACCGTTTCCAGCACGCCCGCCCGGATCCGGCTTTCGACATAATCGCGCGTCTGGCGTTCGAGGACGATGCAATCGATGCCCTCGGCGCGCAGGAGATGGCCGAGCAGCAGCCCTGCCGGGCCGGCGCCGATGATGGCGACGCGGGTTTTCACGATTGCGCCTGCGGTGCTGGCGGAAGGGCGGGGGCCGCGGAGGGAGCGGGAGAAAATATCCTGTGCATGCCCCCGCCTAGGGCAGGGCGACCCGCCTCCGCCAATTCAATCGGCGTACGGTTATTTGTTTTCCCGAATTATTAGTTTTCCGGAATTCTGGTCGTCGGTGCGGGTGGCTGCGGGGTCATTCCGTCTCGCCTCCCGCCATGCCAAGGAGCACTTGGGCGATGTTCCGAGAACATGGCGAACGCAAAAAGCAGGTCTTTCGCTGACCACCGGGTCGAGCCGTGCCGCTGCCCGGCTATCAAACCGCCTGCCATGGGCGGTTTAAAAGGCGGTCCGGCAACAGCCGCCCCAGTTGCAGACATCCTCGTCTGAAGGCATCATCTGGCGATGCGAAGACGGCGACCCGATCGATACGATTACGGCTTCAGCCTTCTGGGCATCGTTCTCAGCTATCTTTTCCTCGTGTTCGCGAAGCAGCAAGCATGGTCCGCATGGCAATCGGTGGGCCTGCTTGTTGTCGCATCAATACCTGTCGGTCTCGCTTTCGGCTGGCTGAAATGGCGGCTGCAAGCACGCCCCCGCAACGTCCGCTAGGCACGATTCTCTGCCAAGGCAGCTACCGCTCAATTGCGGACCTAGCCCTACTTCGGCAATCTCCGGTCGGATGAAGGGTTCAACATGCGAACAGAATTGGTCGAAATTTACTCAGATGCCACGAATGCGGCGGTGATGCGGCATCCCGCTCGACAGTTTCCGGGAATGCTACTCCAAGGCGATACACTTCACTCTCTCAGCGCAATGGCGGTTACCGCCCTCGCCGGTGCGGAGCCGGAATCAGATCACTGGTACGATCTGAAGGAGTTGGTTGATGCACTGCAGCAGAGAGTCGATTTTTATTCGCAAGTCATGCGGGAACACGGTTTGGAGTTACCGTTTTACGATGGGCCAGAATGACTGGGGGTAAAAAGGGGGGGGCGTTGGCGTATGCAAGCAACATGAACCGGTGGGCAATGTTGATAATCGCCTTGGCGCTGATTTCCTGTGGTGCGCCCACTCCCCAGCACGCGAGCCTGTGCGATTTGCCGAGAAACCTGGCTGGGTGGAGCGGCACCAACGTGCGATGGATGGGCACGGTCATGGGCTCATTCGAGCACGGCTATGTGTTGATAGCAGATAAATGTCAGCGCCGGGGAATTAGACTTGACTGGCAATCTGGACATTCCGGAGAATTGCTTGCTGAGACACTGCGGCGCGAATGGGGTGAGCCGGGGATCGTCAGGGCGGAGGTTTCTGGCAAGATTGCAGGCGGGTACTTGCTAATAAAAGAGGTTCATCGCGTCGTTCTCATTCCGATGACTGATAGACGCCAGAGAGATTACATGCGGTCGCGCGGATTTTAGCGCGGTATGGTATCGATGCAAAGCAAAGACAGGTAAAAAGGGGGCACTATACTAAATTGTGGGTGCGGCTACGCGTTAAGACATCGAATTCTCCGCCTTTCCCACATAGTTATTTAGTATAGTGTCCCATTTTTAAGTCCTTTTTTAAGTCGCCATTTCGGCCGTTCCGGTGCTGATCGAGTCGGCTAAAAGCGATCGGGCAGCAAGCGCCCCAGTTGTTGCCGTTCTTGCACGGTCGGTCCGCGCCGGAAAGCAGACGCTGGAGAGACTATCTTGGCCGGAATCCGCATCTACGGGACGAAGACCGTTCAACGGCTTCTCACCAGAAGGTTTTCTCGTAGATCCTGTCAGTTCGTTCGATTATAGACCTGCTTATAGACAATCGGCGTAGAGAGCAGTGGAACGATGATGGTGGTATTTTCCACCAAATCCTGGCCGACACTACGATACGTTGTGGTCCGATCGCTGTCGTCGCCATGGAATGTTAGAGAGATGGCTTCGCCATCAGCTTTTGCCGACACATCGAAAACAAGCGATTCAATGAGCTTCCACTTGGTAAAAAGGGGACACTATACTAAATTGTGGGCGCAGCCACGCGTCAAGCCATCGAATCCTCCGCCTTTCCCACGTGGCAATTTAGTATAGTGTCCCCTTTTTAACGCTTCTCACCAGATGTTTTCTCGTAAATCCTGTCAGTTCGTTCGATTATAGACCTGCTTATAGACAATCGGCGTAGAGAGCGTTGGAACGATGATGGTGGTATTTTCCACCAAATCCTGGCCGACACTATGATATGTTGTGGTCCGATCGCTGTCGTCGCCATGGAATGTTAGAGAGATGGCTTCGCCATCAGCTTTTGCCGACACATCGAAAACAAGCGATTCAATGAGTTTCCACTTGACCGGATCTTCGCCTATCCAAACGGCGATAGGTGCTTTGGCATCATAGGCGATCCCGACCCGACCTCCTGCGATGGAGATTCTAATTCTATTTACCGCAATGGACTTGCGCAGCCTCATGCGAGCGAGAGGGCGCTTGGCGTTGGAAAGGTCGGCGATAACGCGGTCGATCGCTTGAAAGGCATTGTCGCTACGCGCCTCGTCCTTAACATAGATGCCTGAAACGACACCTTGCACCGGGCGCGCGGAGCCCGAGCTAGAGATCAGGATGGCAACTCCGATCGCCGCCGACAAAGCCCAATGACGCATCACGCTCTCCTCAAATCCCGCTGCTCGCCGTGACAGGTGTAGTGACGATCCGGATTAGCGCATAGGTGAGGCCTTGGTTGTCGGATCGAGGAACTTCCTCCCGTTTGTAGACGCACGGACTGGCGGAGGGCTGGCCGTATCAGAGGCCCAGCCTCGCGGCCGCTAACTCGATCTGCAAATTCGAAAGCGGACCAGCCGCTCTCCACCAATCCTGGTCGTTCGCGATCGGCGAAGCGGACGCCAAAAGCAGCCTGGCAGCTACCGCCGAGTTTCCGCCATTGAGTGCGTGCGGGGCGAGCGCTATTCTCGGATCACGAGCCGCTCTGTGGTCGTGGAGGACGGATGACGGAACCTGTCAGGTCTATTACAACCGACACCGCTACCATCTGTATTTTCGACTTGGCGGCCATGGCACATCGTAAGGCGATGTCGGCGACTGGTGGTCAATTCCCAGGGATCGGGTTGTCGAGATTAAAAACCGCAATGCCCTCTTCATCGACGTGGGAGACGATGGGACGTACGACGTTGTGCTTTCGTCTGAAGATGACGACCGGTCACAAGGGTTTTGCCTTGCGACACCTTCTGGCCGGGTTTTCATAGGCCCGGGTGAAGAAATGTCCGGGGCTGACTTTGAACCAGACGGAAAGTGGGGAGGCTTCTTTATCTCCGTCGAGGGACCTTACCAGAAAGTAACAGCGCGTCGCGACGGGGACGCAATCTCGATTGATGTTCGACAGACCGACTCATTCGAAAACGAACCTGTCGATATGATTATGCTTCGAGAAACCACGCCGGGCCTGGACGACCGCTAACCAGCAATCCTGGCAGGTCCTTTTATGAGCCTGCGGCGTAAATCGAGGGAGTATTTCAGGAAGGCGCCTGGAGACCACCGCGTTCGCGTCGCACCCTCGGTCCAGGCGCCCTCAGGCGCCGCAAAATACGTCACCGCCCACCCTTGCCTAAAGTTGACAGGTGCTGGATGGAATTCCCACCTGAGACGTGAGCCGCACGGCACGAGGCCGTGCAGATCCGACGCCAGCACCGAGGGATAGCATATGGCCGACGCACCGGATTCAGCGAACAATCAGCCGGCTGGCTATGTCCCGCCACGGGTATGGACCTGGGACAAGGCGAATGGCGGCCAGTTCGCCAATATCAATCGCCCGATCTCCGGTGCGACGCACGAGAAGGTGCTGCCGATCGGCAAGCATCCGATCCAGCTTTATTCGCTGGGCACGCCCAACGGCGTGAAGGTGACGATCATGCTGGAGGAGCTGCTCGCTGCCGGCCATGCCGGCGCCGAATATGACGCGTGGCTGATCAAGATCGGCGACGGCGACCAGTTTTCGAGCGGCTTCGTCGAGGTGAATCCGAATTCGAAGATTCCGGCGATGATGGATCATTCGACCGATCCGGTGACGCGCGTGTTCGAAAGCGGATCGATCCTGTTTTATCTCGCGGAAAAATTCGGCGCCTTCCTGCCGACCGAGCACCGCAAGCGGACCGAGACGATGAACTGGCTGATGTGGCAGATGGGCTCCGCGCCGTTCGTCGGCGGCGGGTTCGGCCATTTCTTCGCTTATGCGCCGTTCAAGATGGAATATCCGATCAACCGCTTCGCGATGGAAACCAAGCGGCAGCTGCACGTGCTCGACACGCATCTGGCGGCGCATGAATATATGGCGGGCGACGAATACACGATCGCCGACATGGCGATCTGGCCCTGGTACGGATCGATCATGCGCGAAGCCTATGGCGCGCAAGAGTTCCTGGCGGTCGAGGAATATCCCAATCTCAGCCGCTGGGTGGACCTGATCGCCGCCCGGCCGGCGGTGAAACGCGGGCGCATGGTCAATCGCACCTTCGGGCCGCCGGAGAGCCAGCTGGCCGAACGCCACGACGCGAGCGATTTCGATCGGCCGGCGGTATAGCAGCGGCCGGACCGGGCTTGCGATATCCGTAACGTCCGATACTCTTGCTCCGGTGGCGCTGTCGTGCGAGGCGGCAATGCTCCAGATTCCGGCCCAGCTTGACTGGGCCGCGGACCTGCCCAATGCCGGGATCAGTGAAAGCAGGCAGGAAGATGAAACAGGACGGGATGCCAGCTCAGCAAGATTCGGCGCAGGGAAGCGGCGCCCCAGGCGCGCAAATCCTGCACCGGTTGCTGAAGCTCAACAATCGCCTCATTGCGCCCTTCTCGACGCATCTCGAACATCGCTACAACATCACGGTCAACGAGTTTCGCCTGTTGATGATGATCGGCCGGCTGGGGACTTCGGCCAGTCACCAACTTTCCGAACTGACTGGCGTCAACACGATGAGCGTCAGCCGGGCCGTCTCGGCGCTGCAGCGGCACGGGCGGATCGAGGTGACGACCGATCCCGGCAATCGCCGCCGCAAGACGCTGACGCTGACGCCGGAGGGCCAGCGCCTGTACGAGACGATGCTGCCGACCACCGACAAGGTCGCGCAATATCTGTTCGAGGCGCTTCGGCCCGACGAGATCATGGCCTTTGACCGCTATGTGACGACGCTCACCGATGCGCTCGAAGCGCAGGACGAGGAGGGGCGTTCGCTGTTCCTGGAACGGACCCGGCCGGACAATGTGGATGAATCGCCGGACTGATCGCCCGTAGCTGCCAAACGGCGCTTGACCTGATGATAACGATAACGAATGATATAAAAGATCGGCCATGAAGGCCGGCGGGGAGAGGGGCCGTCGTGCGAACCGAGGCTGAGCAGCGCAACCACGATCTCGTCATGGCGATGTTCGACGCCGTGCTCCAGCCGCTGGACGCCGATGCGGTGGATCGCTTCATGGCGCCCGATTACGTCCAGCACAGCCCGCTGGCCGAACCGGGACGCGAAGCGCTCAAGATCTTTCTCCGCACGGCGCGCAGCGCGACGCCGGACGCAGTGCACGACATCAAGCGCAGCTTCGTCGAGGGCGATCATGTGACGGTGCATTACCATGTGCGCCGCTGGCCGGAGGATTCGGGTTTCGCGGTCATGGACATCTTCCGCGTCGCGAACGGCCTGATCGCCGAGCATTGGGACGTCATCCAGCCGGTCGTCGGCGACGGGCCCAACCCCAATTCGATGTTCTGACCGGGAGAGAGACGTGCGGTTCGACCAGAAGATCGCCCTGGTGATCGGGGGCAATAGCGGCATCGGCCTTGCCGCGGCCCAGGGCCTCGCCCGCGAAGGCGCGACCGTGTTCCTGACCGGGCGCGATCCGGCGACGCTGGCCGCCGCCGAGCGGGAAATCCCCGGCGCCACCGCTTTCCAGTCGGACATCGCCGATCTCGACAGCCTGGTGCCCGTGGTCGACGCGATCCGCCAACGCCATGGCCGGATCGACGTGCTGATGGTCAACGCCGGGGTCGGCGGCTTCGCGACGGGGCGCGATGCGACGCCGGAGATCTGGGATCTCATTCACGGCGTAAACCTGCGCGGGGCCTTTTTCGCGGTGCAGAAGGCGCTGCCGCTGATGGGGAAGGGCGGGTCGATCGTGCTCACCGGATCGATCGGCGGCGTGCTCGGGCTGCCCGGCAACGTGGTCTATGCCGCGGCCAAGGCGGGCCTGCGCGCCGTCGGGCGCAACCTTGCCACGGAACTCGTCGCCGAGGGCATCCGGGTCAATGTGGTCAGCCCCGGCCCGACCGAAACGCCGATCATCAACCGCAACCCGGGCATGAACGCCGGCGCCGTCAGCGCGATGCGCGCGATGATGATCGACGCCGTGCCGATGAAGCGCATGGGCGAGGCGGATGAAGTGGCGAAGGCGATGCTTTTCCTTGCCTCGGACGAGGCGAGTTTCATTACCGGCATCGACCTGTTCGTCGATGGCGGCTGCGTGGAGTTGTGACGATGGACGGACCTTTTTCGACGATGGACAATCCGCGGCTGGAATTCGCCATGGAAATCCGCCTGGCGTTCCCGCGCGTGCAGATGATCCCGAACACGCCGGCGGGCGGCAGCCGTTCGGCGGTGTATGTGACGGAAGGGGTGTTCGAGGGGCCGACCCTGAAGGGCAAGGCCGTGCCGGGATCGGGCGGCGACTATGCCTATTTCCGGCCCGACGACGTCGCCGTGTTCGATGCGCGCTACATGCTCGAGGAGGATGACGGCACGCTGATCCTGCTGAACAACAAGGGTTTTCTGTGGGGGCGCAAGCCCGACACGATGGAGAAGCTGCGCGACTGGGCGTTCGCAGACGGCGCGCCGGTGCCGCACGAGGAATATTATCTGCGCGGCAATCCAACGTTCGAAACGAGCATCGGCAAGCATGACTGGCTGACGAAGCATGTTTTCATTGGCGTTGGCGAGCGGCGGCCTGAGGGTAACCGGCTGCGTTACTATGCGCTGGTGTGAGGCTCGAAAGCCGTCATGGTGATTGCAAAAGGGTCCCATTTGCGACCGAGTAGGCTATTCGCGATCAGCTACAATTGAGGATCGCGGTATGTCCGGACACACCTGCCATGTGATGTTCAGCCCCTCCGCGGCAGGGGCACTCAAGCGAGCTCTGTCGCTGGCAAAGCGTCCGGACGAAGTGCTTTGCCAGTTCGATGACTTCAGCTTCGGCCCGATCGCTACCGAGGCTGCGGAAGATCGCATTCAGTGGGTCGAGGAGGTCTTGGGATATACGGGATGGGAGGACATCACGGCTAGCTCCCAAGCCTTTCTCGCGGCTTTTGAGGTTCCGAAGATTTCCGTAACAGCATGGGTGTCCCGACGACAAACGCAGACCTATGCCGGATTTCTATGGTGGTTATCCCATGTCGGAAACTTGCCGATCTCCATCATCGAAGTTGCAGAACTCTCGAGCACGAAAGCGGAGGACATGGTCGCATTCCTTGATCGAGCCGTGCTTTTTGAGCCGAAAGATCGGCTCCGTGACACAGCCAGATGGCAGCAGTTAAAAACTGAAAATGCCCCTCTTCGAGTGATAGATGGCAAGGACTTGGTGTCCGCTCCGATCGAGCATTTCGATGATAGCCTCCTCAGCCACGCGACACATGACTGGCAGAAAATGGCGAGGATCGTGGCTGGCACGCTCGTCGAGTTTTATGATGCTGGCGTCCATCAGACCGGTGATCTTGTACTAGCTGCGCGCCTTGGCGATCTTGTAGAGGCCGGGCGGCTGGAGTGGCGCGGGGACCTCGGACACATGCAGCGCTGCGAAGTGCGTTTGCCGACCGCTCAAAACGGTAAAGGGAGGGGCCCTCTTCGCCGGTAGCATCGTCTCCGACGGAAGAGGGTTTGTACGGCTGCCAGTCAGCTTTGGCGCTAACCGTCCGTCTCAGCCGACCGGCGCCGCCAGCTCGGCCTGCTCGACCTCCGTCGCCGCCGATACCGGCTCGATCTCGATCAGCATCGTCTTGGTTTCGAGATAGGGCGACAGCCCCTCGACGCCGCCCTCGCGGCCCAGGCCGGATTGCTTGAACCCGCCGAACGGCAGGCTGAAATCGGCCTTCAGGCCGTTATGGCCGACATTGCCGGCGCGCAGCCGGCGGCCGATGCGATAGGTCGCATCGCGGTCATTGGTGAGCACCGCCGCATTGAGGCCGAAGCTGGTGTCGTTGGCGATCTCGATCGCGTGCTCGACGTCCCTGGCGGGGATCAGCGCGAGCACCGGGCCGAAAATCTCCTCGCGGGCGATCACCATGTCGTTGGAGACGTCAGCGAACAGGGTCGGCTCGAAATAATAGCCGGTATTGAGATGCGCCGGCCGGTTGCCGCCGGCGACCAGTCGCGCGCCCTCCGCCTTGCCGGTTTCGACATAATGCTCGATCCGTTCGAGCTGGCGCTTCATCGCGATCGGGCCCATTTCGGACGTCGGATCGAGCGGCGAGCCGATCTTCACTTCGCGCATCGTCGCGGCGATGGCGTCGGCGATCTCCTCATAGCGGTTCTCCGGCACGATCGCGCGGCTCAGCATCGCGCAGACCTGGCCCGACAACAGGGTGATGGTGCGGCCGAGGATCGCGCCGGCCGCGGCGGTCGGGAAATCGTCGAGCATGATCGCCGGGGATTTGCCGCCCAGTTCGAGCGTCACGCGGGCGATGCGTTCGCCCGCGACGCTGGCGATGCGCTTGCCGGCCGCGGTCGAGCCAGTGAAGCTGATCTTGTCCACGCCCGGGTTGCGCACGAGATGGTCGGCCGCATCCCGGTGCGACGGCACAAGGTTCAGCACGCCTTTGGGGAGGCCCGCCTCTTCGGCCGCCTCTGCCACGATATAGGCCTCCAGCGGAGTCTCGGGCGATGGCTTCATCACCACGGTGCAGCCGGAAATCAGCGCCGGCGCGACCTTCTGAGTCATGATCGAATGCGGCATGTTCCACGGCGCGATCGCCGCGACGACGCCGACCGGCTCGCGCACGACATGGGCGATATGGCCGGGGACGCTCGATGGCTGGGTCGTCTCCCAGGCATAGCTTTCGCTAATGTCGGCATATTTGGCGAAGGTCTCGGACCCGGCAGAGGCGGCATAGGGCGCGAAGGTGACCAGCGCGCCGATCTCCGCGATGAAGGCCGCTTCCAGTTCGGGCTGGCGACGGCGGAGGATGTCGGTCATGCGGCGCAGCACGGCCGCGCGCTCGGCGACGCTCATCCGGGGCCAGGGGCCGTTGTCGAAGGCGTCGCGGGCCGCAGCGACGGCTGCGTCCATGTCCTCAACCCCGGCCTCGGCGACGACTGCGCTGACCTGCTCGGTGTGCGGGGAGACGATCTCGATCCTGCCCTGCGCGTGGGGGCGCACCCATTCGCCGCCCATGAACAGCGATTCGGGGTTTCTGATCTGCACGCCTTCCGGAAGAGTGGTGCCCATCATCGTCTCTCCTCAATCTTCGCGCGTCCAATCCGCCGACGCTACCGTTGATCCGATTGTAACAGATGTTGCAATCAGATCAACGCTTCAACACGTCTCGGCGCCAGGAATCCAAGGACGATCAGTCCGCCTCACCGTAACGTTCGCTATCCATCTTGCGTCGTGCCTCGACATAGCGGCCCATCGCCGAATTGCGCTTGGCCTGGCCTTCGAGGTCGCTGTCGATCGGGGGCAGGGCGTCGAGCACCTGCTGGAAGATCGCCTCGAGCATCGGGCGCGCTTCGGGATAGGGGATGATGTAGAAGCGGTTCTCCTCGATCGCCGCCTTGACGTGGCCGGCGAGTTCCTCCGGATCCATGCCCTGGGAATAGATTTCCTGGAGCGCGGCGATCTCGCGCTCGT
This sequence comes from Parasphingomonas zepuensis, assembly GCF_036663735.1. Lineage (NCBI taxonomy): Bacteria > Pseudomonadati > Pseudomonadota > Alphaproteobacteria > Sphingomonadales > Sphingomonadaceae > Parasphingomonas > Parasphingomonas zepuensis. The sequence continues at coordinate 641,943 of NZ_JAXOJO010000002.1, forward strand.
CCACCTGATAGCCGCTGTCGGAGAGATGAGCCGGCCGGGTCCTCACCGATTCGGCTATGTTCGAGCGGATATTGGCCGGGCACAGCACCGAGACGCCGACGCCCTTGTCCTTCAGCGCGTCGCGCATCGCCATGGTGATGCCGTGGACCGCGAATTTCGAGGCGGAATAGATGCCCGCGCCGCTGTTCGCGAAGAAGCAGCCGAGCGACGCGGTGTTGACGATATGGCCGCCTTGGCCATGGGCGAGCATGCGCGGCACGAAGGTCTGCATGCTGTTGACCACGCCCCACCAGTTGACGCCCATGATCCAGTCGTAATCGTCATAGGTCGCCTTTTCGAGCGGCCCGAAGATCGACACGCCGGCGGTGTTGAACAGCAGATGGACCGGGCCGAACACGCTCTCCGCCTCGTCGGCGGCCTGGGCGAAGGCAGCGCGGTCCGTGATGTCTAGGCGGATGCCATGGGCCTGGGCGCCGCCGGCGCGGAGCTCAACCAGCGCGGCATCGATCGCGTCCTGGCGGATGTCGGCGATGACGACCCTGCACCCGGCCGCCGCGAACACCTTCGCCTGGCCCAGCCCTGCGCCGCTCGCGCCGCCGGTGATGAACGCGGTTTTCCCCACAAAGTCGAACATCTGCTTCCTCTCCTGGTCTTTGGTCTTTGCCCATGCGAGCCTGCTGCCGGGTTCGCGGTCAAGCAGTAGAATATGTGATAGGATGGCCGCTCAATAGTTTGACATGATCGCCAGGCTTCGTGAATCGAGCGGCTTGCCGGCCTTTTTCAGCGCCAGCTCCCGCAGATGCGTCTGCTTCTGTTGATCGATCAGATAGGCATGGATCGCATCGACATCGCCCGGCGTCAGCAGATCGTCCCAGCGCGGCATGCCGTTCGGCACCAGCAGGCCCTCGAGCACGATCTGCCGGAACGCATCATGCGTGCCCGGCGCGAGCCGGCGCAGGTCCGGGCTGATCGAGCGCGGCTGGTTGGAATGGCAGATCGCGCAATTGGCGAAGAACAGCCCGGCGCCCTGCGCGATGGTCGCCCCGCTCACGCCGGTTGCCTGCGGCGGCGGAGCCGGCGCCACCTCGAGCGGCGGCAGCGGATCGGGCAGTTTCACCTGCCCTCCGTCGAGCCTGAACACCAGGATCCGGTTGGCGTTGCCGTAGCGATAGGCCGCCGCGTAGTCGGGCACGAAGCTCCAGCCCCCGCCGCCCCAGCCGGCCTGCACCGCGACATATTGCACGCCCGCCACCCGGTAGGTCATCGGCGCGGCCATGATCGACGTGCCGGTCTCGATCGACTTGAGCAGTTTGCCGGTATCGGCATCGCGCACCGTGAGCCGACCGCTGGCGGTCCCCTGGAAGATCAATCCGCTGTCGGTGGCGAGCACGCCGCCGCGATCCTGCCAGCCTTCCATCGGCACTGCCCAGCGCGTCTTGCCGGTGAGCGGATCGATCGCGCGGAGTTCGGACGTGTAGGGCTTGTCCTTGACCCATTGCATCTCGCGCAGATTCGCGACTTCGGCCGCGACCGGCGGGGGCAGGGTGGCGAGCGCCGCCTGCAGATCGGGCGTGAAGATCAGCGCGCCGCCGGCGTTGAGCGCCCGCTTGCGATGCGGCTGGCCACCGGGCGGGAGGAACATGAGGTTGCCCATGTCGAGCACCGACGCGAAATAGAGTTTGCGCTTGGGATCATAGGCAGGCGGATACCAGTTGCGGGCGCCCGGTGAGGCCGGAAACACGATGCGCGGGCCCTTGCTCCAGTCGGAATGCTCGGGCGTCAGATTGGGCCGCCCGGTCTTCAGGTCGTAGCCGCTCGCCCAGCTGGTGCGGACCAGCGCGTTGATGGCGTGCGGCTTGCCGGTTTCGCGATCGATGACGAACAGAAATCCGTTCTTGGGCGCATGGATGATGACCGGGCGCAGCGCGCCGTCGATCTCTAGATCGGCCAGCACCATCGGCTGGACGGCGGTGAAATCCCAGCTGTCCTGCGGCGTCTCCTGATAATGCCATTTGACGCTGCCGGTCTTCCGGTCGAGCGCGACGATCGACGAGAGATAGAGATTATCGCCGCCACCCGGCGAGCGTAGCGCGGCCGCATAGGGCCCGCCATTGCCGACGCCGATATAGACGGTGTCGTAGCGGGGGTCATAAACGATCGCGTCCCACACGCTGCCGCCGCCGCCGACGTCCCACCGGCTCTTCGGGCTCCACGTCTTGAGCGCTGCCTCGAGTGCGGGGCTTTCCTGTGGCCCGAGCGCCGGATCGTGCGGGATGGTGAAGAAGCGCCAGACCTGCTTGCCGGTCGAGAGCTGATAAGCCGTGACATAGCCGCGCACGTCATATTCGGCGCCGGCATTGCCGATGAGGACAAGATCGCCGGCAATCTCCGGTGCGCCAGTGCTCGAATAGCCGCGCGACCGGTCAGTGATCGTATCGGCTTTCCAGACGACCGCGCCGGTCTCTGCATTCAGCGCATAGAGCATGCCGTCCAGCGCGGCGACGAACACCTTGCCGCCGGCGACCGCTACGCCGCGGTTCGCCTGGTCGCAGCACGTCACCCGATTGACCTGCATGTCGACCTCGGGCTCGAACTTCCACAGCTCGCGCCCGGTCGCCGCGTCGAGCGCATAGACGCGGCCGAGATTGCCGCTGGTGTACAGGATGCCCGCAACCACCACCGGCGTCGCTTCCTGCACCCGCTGGGTGCCGAGATCGTGGTCCCAGGCCAGCCCGAGCCGATCGATATTGCCCGCGTTGATATCGGTGAGCCGCGAGAAATGGCTCCTGGCCGTATCGCCGCCGGGGTTCGGCCAGTCGTCGCCCGCCCCGACTGTCCCGCCGGTCTGCGGCGCATCCGCCGCGCACCCCGCGAGCAGAAGGGCGGGGGCAACCAGAGCGGACAGGAAACGGATCATGCTGCGCATCGGCCGGGTCATTTCGGCCAGAGGTGGCGATGGGCGAGCATGACGTCGCGCAGTGTCCTCGGCTTGCGGCCGGTGAGCCGCTCGACCACGTCCGAGCGCTTGTCGAAATAGCCCTCGCGGATCGACTGGCCGAAGGTGACCATATCGTTGCTCGACCAGGGGATCGGGCCGTCGGGCACCTCGTCGCTCGCCTCGCGCGCGATGCCGAGCGAATCGAAATGGGCGAACATGCCGTCCTCATCGACGGGGATGACCTCGATCGGCTTGCCGGCAATCTCGCTCGCCAGCGCCATGGCCTCGGGGATCGACATCAATTCAGGGCCGGTCAGGTCATAAGCGCGATTTTCATGGCCCTCGCCCAGCAGCACTTCCGCCGCGACCGCGACGCAATCGTCGCGCGAGACGAAGGCGACGCGGCCGGCCTGGCCGTTGTCGGGCAGCCGGCCGGTCATCAGCGCAACCGGTGCCATCGCCCCGGCGACCGCCTCAGCATAATGGCTGTCGCGCAGATGAGTCCAGGCGAGGCCGGAGGCTTCGAGGATCTCCTCGGTAGCGCGGTGATCGAGCTTGACGATCGCCGGGTTGCCGTCCTCGTCGGCGCTGATCAGCGAGGTATAGGCGATATGGCCGACGCCGGCCCGCTTGGCCGCCTCGATCGCGTTGCGATGCTGGCCGACGCGGCTGCCGACGCGCGCGGTGGAGATCAGGAGCATCCGCGTGCCGCCGGCAAAGGCCTGTTCGAGGCTGTCGGGATCGTCGAAATCGGCGAACCGCACCTCCGCGCCCAAGGCGGCGAGGTCAGCGAGCTTTGCGGGCGTGCGGGTGGTCAGGATCAACTGCCCCGGATCGACGCCGCGCTCGATCAGCCGGTCCGCGGTCGATCTGCCAAACCCGCCCGAGGCGCCGCTGACGATGATCATATGCTCACTCCTATAGTCATAGTTCGGCCGGCGGCAGGCGGCGCCCGCGGATCAGGTCCGCCGCCTTTTCGCCGATCATGATGGTGGGGGCGTTGGTGTTACCGCCCGGGACGGTTGGCATGACCGAGGCATCGACGACGCGCAGCCCGGTGACGCCGATCACCCTGAGCTCGGCATCGACCACCGCCTCGGCGCCGATACCCATCGCGCAGGTGCCGACGGGATGCATCGCGACATTGGCGGTTTCGCGGATAAAGGCGTCCAGATCGGCGTCGTCCTGCACGGAATCGCCCGGCAGGCGCTCGGCGCCGGTGAGCGTTGCCTGAGGCGCTGTGCGATAGATGCGCCGCGCGGCGCGGACTCCGGCGCGCATCGTCGCCAGATCCTCAGGGTCGGACATCAGGTTGAGCGTGACGGCGGGCAGCGCGCGCGGATCTGCCGATTTAAGCTCGACCCAGCCGCGACTGCGCGGGTGCAGCGCGACCAGGCCTGCCCAGAAGACATGGCTCTGGCGCTCGGTGACCAGCGGAAACCAGATCTTCGCATCGAAGCGGATCGGATTGGCCATGAACTGGATGTCGGGTCGATCAAGCTCGGGGCGGGTGCGGATCACCACGTTGCAGCTGTTGAGCTGAGTCGCGAGCGCGCCAGTGCCGAACAGCTTCCAGCGGGCGACCGACAGCATCAGCCGATCGAAGCGCAACTGATTGAGGAATGTGACCGGTCGGGTCGCGTCGAACTCCATCGAGAGATTGGCATGCTCCGAAAGGTTGCGGCCGACCCCGGGGCGGTCGGCGACCAGGGCGATGCCGTGCCGGGCGAGATGCGCGGCCGGGCCGATGCCGGACAGCATCAGCAGGTGTGGCGAATTATAGGTGCCGCCCGACAGGATCACTTCCCGGCGCGCGCGCACGATCTTGCGTTCACCCGCGATCTCGACTTCGACGCCGATCGCCCGGCCCTGCTCGATCACCACACGGTGGACCAGCGCGCCGGTACGCACCGAGAGGTTGGGCCGCTTCATCGCCGGGCGCAGATAGGCAGTGGTGCCGCTCACGCGCCGGCCGCGCCGGTCGATGGTCGCCTCGCCGCGCGCAAAGCCTTCCGGCACCTCACCCGAGAGATCCTCGCTCTGCCCGAAGCCAGCGCCGGCGGCAGCCGCCATCAGCGGTTCGTGGAGCAGGTGCGGCGAGGTGATCGGGTTGACTTCGACGGGGCCGGAGCCGCCGTGATATTTGCCCTCGCCGCGCCAGCTTGTCTCCATCTTCCTGAAATAGGGGAGGACGTCGGCATAGCTCCAGCCGGTCGCGCCCATCTGGCGCCACTGATCATAATCGCTCGGGTGGCCGCGCATGTAGAACATGCCGTTGAGCGAGGACGAGCCGCCCAGCACGCGCCCGCGCGGCAGCCAGAGCTGGCGGCCGTTCAGATTCGGCTCCGCCTCGGTCATATAACCCCAGTTGAAGGCGGGATTGACGACGGACTTGAGGAATCCGACCGGCATCTGGAGAAGCATATGCCGGTCGTCGCCGCCGGCCTCGAGCACCAGCACGGTGGTGGCGCTGTCCTCCGTCAGGCGCGCCGCGACGACGCACCCCGCCGAACCGGCGCCAACGACGATATAATCAACCTCTTCCAACGCCCATCCGCTCCGCCACCGGCACCATCCGGCATAGTTTGTTGCGAACGACGATAACGACTGTTACTGTCATTGCAAACAGATTGAGGAGAGATTCATGCCAAAACTCGCCATCGAAGATCGGCTCGCCCTGCAGGACCTGATCGCCGACTATAGCTGGGCGCTCGATACCGGCGATGTCGAGGCGCTGGTCGCCTGCTTCACGCCCGATGCCAGGATGGTGGAGGAAGTGTTCGAGGATCCGGACATCTGGGAAGGCCATGACGGGATTCGCGGCATTGCCGAACATTATCGCAACGCGCCGGGCTTTCCCGGGCGCCAGCATCACGTGACCCAGATCCAGTGGTTTCCGCAGGACGATGGCAGCGTGAAGATCCGCGCCTTCGCCTTCGTCACCGAATGCCATGACGAGCCGCCCTATGAGTTGCGCTTCACCGGCTATTATGACGATCATGCGGTGAAGGGCGCGGACGGCAAATGGCGTTTCCAGCGCCGCACCGTGCGGCTGTGGGACGGCGAGGTGCTGAAGCGCTTTCCGGGTCGCGGGCAATGGGTGCCGCGCAAGCGGCCGGCTTCGTTGATTCTGAAGCGCTAGATTGGGGTAAGTCGGGACTTTCTTTCGCTAGCGCCGGCGTTGCAGGGTCCATGAGATCGCAGCGCCGCTGCTGCCCGGCAACAGCGCCTGCGACACGATTCGGTAGCCAGCTTCCGCGGCCACGCCGCTCAGCATCAGGAAATCCGCGTAGCGGGTGACGCCGGTCAGGGACGCAGTCCCTATGCCGACCATGTCGTGCGCGAAGCGGATGCGGTCGCCTTCGACCGCGCGGATATCGTCGCCCGTCGCACGCGCAGCCTCGACCAGCGGCGCGATCGCCGGGAGAGCCGGATCATAGACCCAGATCCGGCGCTTCGTCAGGCCGGCGGTGTGTGCCGGAGCGACCGCGACGCTGCCGGCTGTGGCGAGCAGGGTCGCGAGGAAGTGCCGGCGTTTCACTTGCGCGCCGTGGGGCCGGCGGCGAGCCAGGCAGCGATGGCGTCGAGCTGTGCGTCGCTGGCCTCGCCGCGCGGGATCGCGGGCATGTTGCCGATCCCGCTGCGCGCGGCCTGGACGACGTAATCGGCGGTCAGATCAGTGCGCTCCGCCAGCATCGGCGGCTGCACGCGACGGGCCAGCAGGCCGGTGCCCATGCCTACCTTGCCGTGGCACATCGCGCATTTTTCCTGATAGAGGGCCTGCCCGTTGCCCGCCGGCGGCGACGAAGACTGGGCGGCGAGACCAGCAAGCGGAATCGCTGCCGCGGCGACGAGCAGGATGGCGCGCACCCTCATTTGCCCCGTTCCTTTGCATAGCGTTCCGGCCAGATGCCGCTCTTGCCCGGTGCGAGAATGCCGGCCGGATCGAGCGCGTTCTTCACCTTCTCGTTCAGGCGCATCAGCGCATGGTCGTTGAAATCATAGGTGCCGGCGACCGTGTCCATATAATCGAGATGCGTGCGATATTCGCCGTACCCCTCGGCCCGGGCATCGGCGACCAGAGCGCGCAGGAACGGATCGACTCGCTTGAGCAGCGCCGGATCGTCCTTGTCGAGCAGCACCGCGTTGACGTTGATCAGGTGCCGTTCGCCGAACGCGAAGCTCGCCTGATAATCCATGCCGAACTCCTTGTAGCGGGCATAGGTGCGTTCGAACTGGCGCATCGCGCGGGCACCCGACTGAGGCAGTATCGGCGAGAAGCCGATATGGCCGCCGCGTCCGCCATGCCAGTTGGCATTCTGCATCGGGAAGGTCAGGGGCACGCCGAACCAGCCGCTCTGCTCGGCAGCTTCGCCCCGGCGCCAGCTGGTCGGCTTGATCGACATCGGCTTCAGCGCGCTCATCGCTCGTTCGAGTACGGCATAGGCCGCCTTGTTGACGTCCTCTCGGCCATAAAGCCTCAGGCTGACGCCCCACCAGCCCATGCCGAACTTCTTGCGGATCGCCGCGATCACCGCATCGGAGAGCGCACCGGGTTGATTGGTCCACTCGCCGCGCGTGGTGAGGATGGCCGCGGCACGCAGCCAGTTGCCGATCGTGGGGGATTGCTGGAGCAGCCGCTCGCGGCGCAGCGGCCCGAGCGTATCGATCAGCGGGCCGAGATCCTCCGGCCGGTCGAATTCCAGGTCCATGCCCATGACGCTCTCGGGCTCGGGCATCAGCCACATGCCGAGCTTGGTCACGATGCCGAAATTGGACTGGACGAACATCTGATCCCAGCTCGGCCCGAAGCCATAGCGATAGAGCTGCCAGGTCGGGGAGCCGCCGAGCGCGCCAGTGCCGGTGCGGACGATGTCGCCGTCAGGCAGCACGACTTCCATGCCGCAGATATTGGCGGTGTTCTCGCCATAAGGGGTGTAGCCGACACCGCGATCGAGCGCGTTGCCGGCAACCGAGCCCCAGCTGTTGCCGGGTACCGAGAGCCAGAGCTTGATCTTGTTGGCCTGGAGATAGTCGTACAGATCGTAGAAGCCGACCCCGGGCTCCAGCAGCACCGTGCCATTGGCTTCGTCGACCTCGATCTTCTTCATGCGCGACAGATCGACGATCACTGATCCGGACAGCAGCGGGGCGGAGCCGCCATAGCCCAGATTCTTGCCGCGGCTGATCGGCCAGAGCGGCACCTTGTACTGGGCCGCGATCCGCACGATCGCCTGTACCTCCTCGGCGCTGGCCGGGGCGACGGCGCCAAGCGGAAGGTGGCCAGTGTCGTCGACCGCGAACTTGTCGGCATAGGTGTCGCGGTCGAGATCGTCGAAAAAGGCGTTGCCGGCGCCTACGGCGGCCTCGAAGCCGCGCCTTGCCGTGGCGAAGGCGGCGCGGGACAAGCCCGGCGGCAGGATCATGTCCGCCATGGTAATTCCTCGATCGAAAATGGGGTGAGCATTACTGTGCGGTCCAGCGAGTGCGGGCCGGGGCGCGGGTGCCGCCATCGAGGCGGATCACCTCGCCGTTGAGCAGCGGACTGCGCACGATGAACAGGGCGAGGTCGGCGAACTCGCTGGCCTGTCCGGCGCGTCGGGGGAACTCGACGGTGTCGAGCAGTTCGTCGACGAGATCCTGCGGCAACACCGCCGTCATCGGCGTCGCGAAGAAGCCGGCGGCGATCGACATGGCACGGATGCCGAACGCCGACAGATCGCGCGCCCAGACCAAAGTCAGGGCGGCGAGGGCGGCCTTGGAGGCGGTATAGGCGCCCATGCCCTGCTGGCCTTCGAAGGAGGCGATCGAGGCCGCGTTGACGATCACGCCGCGCTCGCCGTCCGGGCCTTCGCCCTGGTTGGCGATCATGTGATGGGCGGCGTGCCGGGTGAGATCGACCGCGCCGAGCAGGTTGACCTCGATCACGCGGCGGAAGGCGTCGAGATCGCCCGGACCGGCCGGCGAGGCGATCGGGCCGATGCCGCCGATGCCGGCGCAGTTCACGCAAATATCGATCCGCCCGAAGCGCGCCATGACGGCGTCGACCGCCGTCTTGGTACTGCGTGGGTCAGTGAGATCGCAGCTGAAATGATGCAGGCAGGGCAGGTGAGATGGGGTGATATCGAGCACGGCTACCGTGGCGCCCGCCGCTGCCAGCGCCTGCGCCGTCGCTTCGCCGAGACCGGAAGCGCCGCCGCTGACGATCGCGACCTTGCCGTCAGGGTTCATTCAAGCCTCTCCCGAGCTGTTCGCTCTTATCGTAACGTTCGTGATTGTTTCAGGCATGCCGCGCACTGTCAATCGGCCGCAGCGCGCGTGAGGCTGAGCAGCCAGGCGAGCAGCAGGGCGCTGCCCAGCACGCCGATCAGCGGCGCCAGCGAGAAAGTGGGGAAGACCGACACGGCGGCGCTGGCGATAGCAACGACGACGAGCTGCAGCGCGCCGAGCATGCCCGCCGCGGCGCCCGCGCCGCCCTTGCCCGAGTCCATCGCCGAGATCGCCGCAGGCGTAAGCAGCAGGCCAGCGAGCGCGAAGAGCAGCATCGAATAACCCTGGAACAGGATGAGGTTCAGCTGCCCCGAGACGAGCAGCAGCCCGGCAATGCCGGTTAACAGCGCGCCAGCCAGACTGATGCGCACCAGCACATTGCGCGGCCCCCAGCGGCGCATCAGCCCGGGCGACAGCTGCGTCGAGCCGATCGAACAGACGGCATTGAGCGCTAGCAACAGGCTGTAGGTCCGTGCATCCAGCCCGAAGATGCCGGTGTATACGAACGGCGCGGCGGTGACATAAGCAAAGGGGATGGTGGTGGCGAGCCCGGCTACCACCGCGCCGCCCACGAAGCGCGCGTCGCGCAGCGGACCGACGATGCCCGGCAGGATCGGCGTTCCCGCGTGGACGCGTCGCTCGCGCGGGAGCGATTCCGACAGGGCGAAATGCACCAGCGCCAGCGAGGCGACGCCGAGACCGGCGAGCAGCAGGAACAGGCCGCGCCAGGAAAGCAGCGTCAGCAACAGGCTGCCGAGCAAAGGTGCGATGATCGGGGACAGGCCGATGATCAGGAAGCTGACCGCCATCAGGCGCGCTGCCTCATGCCCGGTCCTGAGATCGCGGATGATCGCGCGCGACACGGCCGTGCCGGCGCAGACGCCGAGGCCCTGGACGAAGCGCAGCGCGAGTAGCGAGCCGATATCGGCGGCGAGCGCACAGGCAATCGACGCGCCGACGAACAGCGCCAGCCCGATCAGCAGTATGGGCTTGCGCCCGTAGCGATCGCCGAACGCGCCGATCGGGATCTGGGCGAGCGCCAGGGCCAGGAAGAAAATGGAAAGCGTGCGCTGCACGTCGCTCGGCGACGCGGCGAGATCCCGCGCGATCGTCGGAAAAGCCGGGAGGTACAGGTCGATCGAAATCGGTCCGAGCACGGACAGCAGGCCAAGCGTCAGCCCCAACCGCAGCAGCGATGGTCCGGCCGTTCGCGCTCCGGCGAGCTCCCCCAATCCTTCTCTCCTCTGCTTTTGTTTATCAGATATCGTTTGTTATAGTTGTAAAAGACAACCTGCAAGAGGCCTCCAGAGGAAATCACAGAAAATCGTTATAAAACAATATACTAGATTTTGATTATGACGATATGCGCGCTCGGCCGGTTGACGGAGCGCGTGGGCAACAATAACGAACGTTAGTAGATAGCCGATACGAATCGCGCGAAGCGGTCAAAAAAACGGGGAGGGGCCAAGCATCGGCTGCCTCCTCACAGGATCTTTTGGGGAGGATTGATATGCCGACATCGACCGTTCGTTTTCTGGCGCACACATTGGCCGCCTCGAGCCTGGGGGCGCTGACGCTGGCTGTCGCTCAGCCGGCCAGGGCTCAGTCCAATGACGGCAATGCGCCCGCCGCGGCGCCGAGCGCCGACCAGTCCAGCGAACAGGTCGATCAGGGCGTTGGCGATATCGTGGTCACCGCGCAGTTCCGCGCACAGCGGCTGCAGGATACGCCGATCGCGATCACCGCGATGGATTCCCGGACGCTCGAGGCGCGCAGCCAATCCAGCGTGATCGATATCGGTGCCTTCTCGCCGAACGTGAACCTCACTTCGGCGACTTCGCTCAACGGCAATGCGGTCAGCGCCTTTATCCGCGGCGTCGGCCAGAGCGATTCCAGCTTCGCGCTCGAGCCGGGCGTCGGCATCTATATCGACGACGTCTATTACGGCACCACCTTCGGCGCGGTGTTCGACCTGACCGATCTCGATCGGGTGGAGGTGCTGCGCGGCCCGCAGGGCACGCTCGCCGGAAAGAATTCGGTCGGCGGCGCAGTGAAGCTCTTCTCGCGCAAGCCCGACGGCAATGGCGGCGGCTTCTTCGAGGCAAGCTATGGCGCGTACAACCGGATCGAGGCGCGCGGCAGCGCCAATATCAGGATCAGCGAGGACCTTTCGGCGCGGGTGTCCGGCGTCGCGAAATATGCTGACGGCTATATGGATCTCCTGGATTTCGGATGCGCCAACCCGGGCCAGGGCATCCCCGCGCAGCCATCGGCCGGCGGCGGCGATTGCAAGATCGGGAGCGAGGGCGGGCAGCAACTCTATGCCGGCCGCCTGGCGCTGCGCTACGCGCCGGCCGGCTCACCGCTGGAAATCAACCTGGTCGGCGACGTCGCGGTGGACAAGTCGGAAGCCGTGGCGACCAAGCTGGAATATGCCAACAACCCGTCAGTGCGCAGCTATGTGGCGGGTGACCCGGCCAGCGGCGTTCCGTTCGACAGCCGTTTCCTGACCGGGCCGAAAAGCTACACCAGCTACGCCACCTATTCGAACGGCGGCAATTACACGACCGTGTTCGGCGTGCCGCAACAGATCGTGCCCGGTACCTTCAACACCGATCCGGAGAGCGAAGCGAAGAGCTGGGGCGTCGCCGCCACGATCGATTACCAGTTTTCGGACGCCCTCTCGATCAAGTCGATCACGGCCTATCGTGAGGCCAGCGGCCGGGCCGGTATCGACACCGACGGATCGCCGCTGACGATCACGCTGCAGGAGTTCCGCCAGACCCACAAGCAGTTCACCCAGGAATTGCGGCTGAGCGGCAAGGTCGGCAGTTTCGCGGACTTCACGGTCGGCGGTTTCTATTATGATGCGGACGATCTGCTGCGGAACCGCATGCATATTCCGACGGTGCTGTTCGATTTCCTCAGCGACGATCCGGTGACCAACACCAGCAAATCGGCCTTTGCCCATGTCGAGCTGCATCCGTTCGAAAATTTCAACATCATCGGCGGCATCCGCTACACCGACGACAAGAAGACCTATGTCTTCAGCCGCCGCAATCCGGACGGCACCTTGCCGTCCGGCATCCCGCTGACGCAGAATTTCACGGTGGCGGGGCTGGACGGGCTGAGCGGGACCTATGCCGGCGATCGCTTCGACTATCGGCTCGGCGCGAACTATCGCTTCAGCCCGGCGCTGATGGTCTATGCCCAGGTGTCGACCGGCTTCAAGGGCGGCGGCGTCAATCCGCGGCCCTATGTGCCCGATCAGGTCGTGCCGTTCGGTCCGGAATCGCTGACCACCTATGAAGTGGGCTTCAAGGCCGATCTGCTCGATCGCGCGGTGCGGCTGAACGGGGCCGCCTTCTACAACAATTATGACGATCTGCAGCTGACGCTGTACCAATGCGCCGGCAGCGTGAGCGTGAATTGCAGCATGCCGGCCAATGCCGGCGATGCCACGGTCAAGGGTTTCGAGCTCGAAGCAGCGCTACATCCGGCGAAAGGCCTGACGATCGACGGCTCGGTCGGCTATCTCGATTTCAAGTACAAGAAGGTAAATCCGGCCACCGGCGTCACGCTGGACATGACGGCACCGTTCATCAGCGACTGGCAGGCATCGGCGGGCATTCAATATGCCGCCGGTCTGGGCGACATCGGTTCGCTCACCCCGCGGCTCGACTGGGCCTATCAGTCGAGCTTCTTTTACAACGCCAATAATGCGCCGCTCAGCGAAGTCGCGGGGCGCAGCATCTTCAACGGCCGCGTGACCTACGCCACCGCCGATGACGACTGGAGCCTCAGCCTGGGCGTCACCAACCTGTTCGATAAATTCTACTATGTCGGACAGAATGAGAATGCCGGCAATTACGGTGTGGTGACCGGGGTAGTGGGCCGTCCGCGCGAGTGGAAGCTGACGCTCAAGCGCCGTTTCTGAACGGGTGATCACGGGGGAGGATCAGGCGACGCCCGGCATTGGCAGACAGGACGCGGCAAGTGCGCTGGAGGCGGCGATCGATGATGGCCGCCTCTCCGGGCCCTTGCTGCTGCCGCTGCTGCTGTGCGCGCTGGTGATGATCATCGACGGCTATGATCTGTCGGCCATGCCGCTCGCGGTCCCCCATATCGTGCGGCAATGGGATCTGGCGGCGGGCGGCTTCGGCATTGCGCTGTCGGCCGTGCTGGTCGGGCTTGGCGGCGGCGCCGTGCTGCTCGCCCCGCTTGGCGATCGTTATGGGCGGCGGCCGGTAATCCTGGTTTCGACCGTGGCGATCGGCCTGACCACGCTCGGCACGGCGTCCGGCACCTCGATCTGGGGCTTCACCTTGTGGCGGCTGGCGACTGGCCTCGCGCTGGGCGCCTGCCTGCCCAATGTGACCGCGCTCGCGGCAGAACTCGCGCCGCGCCGGCGCCGCGCCGCCATCATCACCATCGTATCGTGCGGCATCTCGATCGGGGCGATCGGTGCGGGCATGCTCGTACCGCTGCTGGTGGCGGCAGGCGGATGGCCGATGATCTTCATCGCCTCCGGGGTGGTGACGCTGGCGATCGCCGCCCTCCTGTTCGTCGCCCTGCCGGAATCGCCGAAGCTGTTGCTGGCGCGGGGCGACATGGCAGGGCTGGGCAGGGTGGTGCGGCGGTTGAGGCTGGATTTTAAGCCCGCCGGACTGCCGGACGGAACCGCGCCGTCGGTTTCGCCGCGGCGTCCGCGCCTGGCGATGCTTGCCCTGCTGGAACGCCCTTATCGCCTGGCCACGTTCGTCTTCGCCGGTCTCTACACGCTCAACGCCATGGCGCTCTACACGCTGACGAGCTGGCTGCCGACCTTGCTCCCCCAGGCGGGTTTCTCGATCGACATGGCCGCGCGGCTGTCGTCGCTGGTGCAGTTCGGTGGACTGGCCGGTGCGCTGGCGCTTTCCTGGTTCCTCGATCGCGCGATGACGGTCGCTGCGATGATCACGCTTTACCTCCTCGTGGCGCTCGCGCTCGTCGGCTTCAGCATCGTCCCGGCGACCCTGATGGGCTGGGGATTGCTGCTACTGGCCGTCGGTTGCGGTATTTCGGGCGCGCACCTCGCCATCATGCCGATCGGCACAAGCTTCTATCCGCCGCAGCTGTTGTCGGCGGCAATCGGATTCGCCGTAGCCGTCGCGCGCATCGGCGCGATCGCCGGGCCCCTGGCAGGCGGCTGGATGATCGCTGCCGGGGTGGCGCCGGACATGTTCCTGCTGGCGCTGGTCGCGCCGGTCCTCGTCCTGGCGGCGGGCGTGGCATTGATTCCGGCGGCGCGGCGTGGCAACGCTTCGTGAAATAGTAACGGCTGATATTGTTGCGGCGACTGGTCTGCAGCCAAAACAGCCGATGGAGAGCGAGCGATGGCGGACGAATTCGACTTGATCGTGATCGGCGGCGGCTCGGCCGGCTGCGCCATGGCCGCGCGCCTGGCCGAGGACGGGCGGTACCGCGTGCTGCTGGTCGAGGCGGGCGCCAGCGACCGACATTATCGCTCGCGGATTCCGGCGTTGACCAGCGCCGTCGTGCAGCATCCCGATTTCGACTGGTGCTACCAGGCCGAGCCCGATCCCTCGATCGGCGGGCGGGCGGATATCTGGCCGGGCGGCAAGCGGCTCGGTGGCGGCAGCGCGATCAACGGGATGATGTTCATCCGCGGCCATAGCTGGGATTACGATCACTGGGCCGAGCTCGGCGCCGATGGCTGGGACTATCGCTCCGTGCTGCCCTATTTCCGGCGCATGGAGGATAATGAGCGCGGCGCCGATGCGTGGCGCGGGAAGGGCGGTCCGCTGGCGGTGTCCGAGGGCAGGGCGCGCTTCCCGATCACCGATGCATGGGTCGCAGCGGCCGTTTCGGCCGGCCATTCCCGATCGAAGGACCTCAATGGCGAGATCGCCGAGGGGGTGGACTATGTCCAGGTCTCGCAGCGGGGCGGCATGCGATGCTCGTCTGCCACGGCCTATATCCATAGTTCGCCGCACCGCGAGCAGCTCGAGGTCCTGCTCGAAGCGCAGGTGCTGAAGATCGTGGTGGAAGACGGCCGGGCGACCGGCATCGTCTGCACCCAGGGCGGCCAGACCAGGACGATCAGCGCCCGCGCCGGCGTAGTGCTGTGCGCGGGCGCGATGAACAGCCCGCGCATGCTGATGCTGTCGGGCATCGGCCCGGCCGCGCATCTTGCCGAAGTCGGCGTTCCGCTGGTGCATGACCTGCCCGGCGTGGGCCGCAACCTGCAGGATCATGTCGGCACGCATCTGGTCAACGAGGTCAATGTCGCGACGCTCAACAACGAAGCGAAGGGGTGGCGCGCGGCGCTGCAGGTGGCGCGCTTCGCGCTCAGCCGGCAGGGCATCCTGACCACCTCGATCGCGCACGCCCAGGCGCTGGTGAAGAGCCGGCCGGAGCTGCCGGCGCCCAATCTGCAGATCGCGTTCGCTGCCTTCGCCTTCGATCTCGACGAGCGCGGGCGGCTGGTGCTGCGCGACAAGCCGTCGGTCTCGACGCTGATCGGGCTGATGCGGACGAGCCATCGCGGCTCCATCACGCTGCGATCGAGCGACCCGCTCGCCCCGCCAGTGATCCGGCACCAGTTGCTCGGCAGCGACGACGACATCGACCAGATCGTCGAAGGGATCGGCATTGCCCGCGGCATCATGGCGCAGCCGGCGATCGCACGGTTCGTGACCGGGGAGGTCCGCCCCGGCGAGATCTTCGCATCGCCGGCCGACCTGCGCGAATATGTGCGGATGGCGTCGATCACGCTCTACCACCCGGTCGGCACCTGCAAGATCGGCCGCGCCGATGACGACATGGCAGTGCTCGACGCCGATCTGCGCGTGCGGGGGATCGACGGGCTGTGGGTGGCGGATGCCTCGGTGATGCCATCGCTGCCCGCGGGCAACACCAATGCGACGGCGATCATGATCGGCGACAAGGGCGCCGATCACGTGCTCCGGACGCTGCGCCACAACCGGCTCAGCCAGGCGGCGTAACGCCCGATCCGAGCCGAAGCGTTCGGCCGCTCAGCTGTCAGCCCGTGCCTTGGCGAGCTCGGCGGCTGGCACCCAGGTTCCGTGCACCTGCGGGCGCATCCGCACCGGCATTTTCACCGTCGCGACCGGGCCCTTGCCGATCGCACCGGCGTCGACGATCCACAATTCGGATTCATGGCTTTCTTCGCCGGTCTGGCGATCGACGACGAACATCAGCCAGCCATCGTGCAGCGGACCGGGCGAGGGGATATGCACCGGCTCGTTCAGGCCCATGCCGAAATCCATCGGCAGCGCCTCGATGCGCCCATTGCCGGGCTCGATACGCAACAGCATGTTGAACGCGACGCCCACCGGCCCGCCCGCAAGCGGCGGCCCGCCCTGGGGATTGATCGTGCAATACCAGCCGGCTCGATAGGGACGGCCCTGATCGGCATCGCGGATGCGGGGCATGTCCCCGGGCGGCCCAAGCGGCCGCACCTCGAAATCTTCCCCCGGGCGGGACAGATCGAAGGTCCAGCGGATCAGGCCGCCGCCAAGCTCCTGCTGCGACCGGTGAATGCCGCCGGCCTCGCGCATGAAGGAAAAGGCGTTGGTATCGGACAGGCACAGATCGAGATGGACGAGATCGCCATCGGCATAGGCGTTCATGATGTGGAACGCAGAGACACCCTTGGGCCCGCGGAACCAGCGCATCTCCCCGACCTTGCCGTAGCGCGGCATGATCCCGACCCAGCTTTCCAGATCCTGCTGATGCGCCCATTTGGGGCCCTTCGCCTTCAGCCGGTCCAGATCGGTGGTGGTGGGGAAGATCGGGAAGATCGCGTGATGCTCGGTGATCGCGAAATCGTGCATGGTCGAGAGATAGGGCTGCTCGAACCATTGCTCCGACACGAGATTGCCATCCTTGTCGGCGATGCAATAGGCGACGTTGGGATCGCAATAGCCGCCGGCTTCATAGCCGAAGAAGAACATTTCGCCCGTCACCGGATCGACCCGAGCGTGCGCGGTCATCGTCTGCGATCGCAGCGCGCCATAATAGTCCCAGGAGCCGATCGTCTCGAGCGTATGGGGATTCACCTCATAGGCGCGGCCATCCTCCTTGGTCATGAACAGCCGCCCGGCGTGCCAGATCGGCGTGGTATTGGCGACGGTGCGGTCAACGCCCGCCACGGAGGGATCGTCGGTGAAGGGATTGCGATACTGGCCGAACAGGGCGCGGCGCTCTTTGCGCTCCGCCTCGTAGCGCGCGGTGCGGACGTAGCGGATGTCGTAATCCACGCTGCCATTCTCGAACAGGAAGCGCGCGACCATGCCGTCGCCCGACAGCGCGATATCGTCTTCGAACAGCGGCGCATGCGCCGGATCCGGCACCGCACGGAAAAAGGCGCCCTGGATCTCGGGCGGGATGGTGCCTTCGACCGGCAGGTTCTGCGCCGATGCCTCGATCCGGACCGGCTGGTTGAGTCCCGTGAAGTGCACGGTACGGGGAAATGCGACCAAGCTACTCTCTCCATGCGCCAATGTGATCATTGTTGCACGAATAGTAACAGGTGATAGAATTGAGTTCAAGGTTCGGGGCATGATGCTGTGCGAATGGTCGGCGCCCTGCGCTCAGCGGCGCGGCGTCTGCAGCAATGGCCCTAACAGGGTGAGCAGGAGGATGGTCAGGATCATGACGGTCATCGTGGCGATCAGATCGTCCTCCAGGAGTCGATATAGCACGCGTTCGAGCGTGATCGCGGCGGTTCCCATGGCCAGCCAGCCGACCGCCCCGCCGAGGCGCGGCCACGGGGGGCGCGCCCTTCCGAGCGCCCTGCGGGCCGCGCTTGTGGTGCTGGCGGCCGGTCTGCGGCGACGCGCCCGGTTCGCCGGGAAGACCCAGCTGCCGGGGCTGATGTCGGCGGGATAGAACATCACTCGGCCACCGGCCCGAAGCCGGCCAGTCCGCGCAGATATTGCATCGTGACGGTTGCCGTCGCGACACCGCTTTCCACGACGACTGACGCCTGTTCGACGGTCGGTCGCTTGCGGCCGAGCCTGTCGTTGCCGGGTACCCCGATGCCATCCTTCGCTATGCTGAATTTGGGTTTGCCGGAGCGCTGGTGAATGACGATCACTGCGTAACGGCCGGTGCTCGGGGTGGCGATACACAGGCTGACCGCCCCCTGGCGCGGTACCGGCGCCTGAATCCGCCGGAACACCTTGCCGGCCTTGAGCAATGCCTGGTCATCCTTCAGGAAATCGGCCTGGTTGGCCGGATAGAGCTCGAGCTTCAGCACGCCGGCCCGGTCCTTCATGCCGGCGACGGTAACCCGGATGCCGGGCGAGGAGGCCCGGCACTCCTGCTGGTCGCCTGTGGGTGCCGGTGTTGCGGCGAGCAGCGGTGCCGGCGCCGCGGCGAGCACGGCAAATGCGGTGAATTTGATCAGCATCTTCAGCGATCCTCGAAGAAGGGGACGTGGCTGCCCGTGCAGCGATCCGACCGGTGGGGGTGGATCGCCGCTCCCAGTTGTTGGGAAGAAAGGGGCAGAACGGTCAGTGGATTAGAAAAGATAGCGGACGCCGAGCGTGGCCGAGAGCGAGCGCAGCTTGGGCTCGAAACTCGTGGCCACGCCGCCGCTTTGGCCGGCATATTTGAGCTTGCTGGTCTGCGAGTAGCGACCTCCGAGCTCCAGCGTCGTCTTCGGCGCGACGCGAACCCCGATCCCGGCATCGGCGTGGAGCAGCAAACCCCAGTCCTTGCCGGCATAGCTGCTGCCGACACCGGTCGCACTGCTGACCCGCGACAGTTCCGCATCGACCCGGGCGACACCGATCCCGCCGCCGACATAGGGCACGATCACCTTGTGGACCGGGATGTCGACATAGCCGGCGACGCTCATGGTGAAGGATCGTGTCCGCCCCGCACCCACCAGGCCTCCCGTGTCGCTGTCCTTGAGATTGAGGTCGTTGCTGGTGTAGCCCACCGTCTGTTCGACGCGGAACATGCCGAAATCGTACCCGCCACCGATCTGGCCGGTGATGCCGGACTTGTATTTGGTCTTTTCGTCGAAAGTGGCCGATGACGGAAGATCGTCCGGGCCGAATTTTGTTTCCGGGCTGATCGATGCACCAGCCCGGGCCACGGCATAGATGCCCGTGTCATCGTCCTGCGCCCATGCCGGCGTGGCCAGGCCGAGCGCGGTCAGGCCGATCAGAGTGATGCTGATGATGGAACGTGTCATGTCGAAAATTCCCCGATGCGGCGGCCATGATGGCCGGCGTCGAGTTGCCAATGGCCGCGCGGGATGAAGGTGCGTGGTGGATTTGATGGAGGATCGATGGAGCAACACCTCCATGGATCCTCAACACGACCCCGCCATGACGGCCGGGAAGGGTGATGGCATGAGCAAGGTCCTGATTGTCGAAGACGAGCGCGAAATCGCGGAATTGCTCGCCGCCTATGTCGAGCGTGCGGGGTTCGAGGTCGCGCGCGCCTCGACGGTGCAGGAAGCCATCCGCGCGCATGCCCAGTTTCACCCCGATCTCATCCTCCTCGATATCGGCCTGCCCGGCGGGGATGGTCTCGATGTCCTGACCAGCGTCAGACGCCGGCTGGACACGCCCGTGATCATGGTCACCGCGATCGACGACGACGTGACGAAGCTGTCGTCGCTCAGGATTGGCGCTGACGATTATGTCGTGAAGCCGTTCAATCCTTCCGAAGTGGTCGAGCGGATTCGTGCCGTATTGCGACGATCCCAGGGCGCAACGGCACGGCGGACGCTTTCGGTCGGCAGCCTGGTGATCGAACTGGACGCGCGCGTGGTGAGCTGCCGCCGGGATGATGGCGACGCCCCGATCAGGATCGCGCTGACGCCGACCGAGTTCGAAATCCTGGCGCACATGGCGCGCCAGCCGCGTCGCGCGTTCTCGCGCACCGAATTGCTCGAGGCCGCATCGCCGGACAGCGACGCCTATGATCGCGTCGTCGACAGCCATTTGTCGAAGTTGCGACAGAAGCTGAGTCAGGCCGGCTGCACCGACATGATCGAACCCGTGCGGGGATTGGGGTACCGGCTATGGTCAGAATCCTGAACCGCATCGTCACCAGGATGATCCTGCTGGCGGGCCTGATGACCGTCATCACGATGGTGGTCGGTCTGATCGCTTATTATCTGGCGGTATATTATCAGGTTTCCAGCGTATCCGATCACCTGCCGCCAAAGGCCAGGCAGGAGCTGCAATATCTCGTCCGGCACAATCAGCGCGGCAGCGACCGATATTTCGAGCTGTACGACCGCTATGGCGGCGACGCGCCGGGGATAAGCGATCTCAGGTTCATCGCCGTGATCGGCCTGATCTCGATGCTGGCCGGCGGCAGCGTCGCCACGATCCTTGCCCGCCGCATCAGCAAGCCCATCACGGCCGTCGCGAAGGCCGCGGCCCGGGTGTCGGCGGGGGATCGTTCGGTGCGTGTCGAACCGGCCGATATAAGGGGCGAAGCCGGCGAACTGATCGAGAGCTTCAACCGGATGGCGGCCGACATCGAAGCCTATGAACGGGAGCGGACAGTGCTGACCGCGGGCATCGCGCATGAACTGCGCACGCCGCTGACCATATTGAAGGGGCGTTTGCACGGGCTGTCGGACGGGGTCATCGATCCCGCGACGGGAGAAGCCGATCGGCTGCTGCGTCAGGTCGAGCAATTGTCCCGCCTCGTCGAGGATCTTCGCGCGCTCGCCCATGCCGATGCCGGCGAACTCGGTCTCGACCTGCGGCACATCGATCTCGATGCCGTGCTGCGCCTGGCGGTCGCGGACCTCCGTCCGTCCGCAGCGCGCGCCGGCGTGGTTGTGACGGAATCCCTGGAGGCGGTCCGGCTCGTCGGCGATCCGGTTCGCCTCACGCAAATCTTCACGAACATCCTGACCAACGCGTTGAAGCATGCGCCGGAGGGTAGCCGGATCGATGTAGCGCTGACGATCTCCGGAGCCTATGCGATCACGCAGTTTCTGGACGAAGGCGACGGTTTCTCCCCGGATGACGCGGAACGGCTGTTCATCCCGTTCTGGCGGGCCGGCGCCGACAAGCGCGCCGGGCGACCGGGCAGCGGCGTGGGCCTGACATTGGCGTCCAAACTCGCGGAAGCGCATGGCGGCCGGATCGTCGCGAAGAACCGCGCGGATCGGTCGGGCGCCTGCTTCTCCGTATGGCTTCCGCTATGACGACGGTCGGCGTGACTCGCAGACTTGAGCGGCAATTCCGATCGGACGGGTCGCGGGTTCAGGCAGGGACGTAGCGCAACCTGATCACATCCTCGCCAATCCGATTATGCGCGATCAGGCGGAGCGGCGGCCGGGCTCCCGCGAAATAGGGGGTGCCGTGGCCGAGCACGACGGGATGCACATAGATGCGATACTCGTCGATCAGGCCAAGATCGGTGAGGCTGTGCGCCAGGTTCGGGCCGGCAACTTCGATCTCGCCGTCGCGCCCGGCCTTCACCGCGCGGATCGCGCCCTCAAGATCGTCCCCGACCAGCGTGGCATTGGGGCCGACCGACGTCAACGAGCGCGACACGACCCATTTCGGCTGGTTCCGCCAAGCGGCAGCGAAGGCGCGCTCCGCTGCGTCCCATTCAGGCTGGTCGTCGTCCCAGTAGCGCATGATTTCATACATCTGGCGACCGTACACACTGCCGGCCTGACCCTCGGCCTCCTCGATGAAGTGGCGGAAAAGCGCTGGGCCTGGCGCAAACTTCATATGGTCGACATATCCGTCCAGCGACTGGTTCATTCCGAACACGAGCTTTGCCATAGCCTGTTCCTTTCTTGCGCGGCATCGTCTCGACACTGATTGCGTTATGCAATCGGTTATGGCTAGACCGACCGATTTCACATCGCAATCGGTTTTTGATCGCGCGTGCAGGCGCAACGCATGGCGCAAGCGGGATGGCCAGGTTTGGTGCGCCCGACTGGATTCGAACCAGTGGCCTCGAGATTTAAAGTAAACCTTGAGTACTTTCCTGGACAATCATCGGGTACGCTACGATAAGGTATTGAATATATTAGTTTGCCGTCGAAATGGCTGCGCTATTATGTCCCTGCATTTCCAATCGACGTCGGCCATGTCGCGGCCGACGTCCTGACGGGCTTCCCGCTCGATCCGTCGATTATTGTCCGAATGCCAGTTACCGCAACTATCGTTCACATGGAAGGGCGCGCCAGCCGAGCGCGCGGCAGGATTCGACCGGCGCGCTGCTGATCTCCTGCTGGCGAAAGGCGGCGATTTGAACAAGGTGACGAACGCTTCACACCTGCGGATCAGGCGATGGATCGCTAACCCTTCCCCGCACGTTCTCTTCCACATGACCTATGCGGCTGAAAGGGCAGGGGCGATGAATGAGCCGAACGAGCGACGCCAGCCGGACGAGCCCGATGCGCTGACCGACCGCCAGGATGTGCCGCCCGCGCCTGAGCGCGAACCGGCGGGCGATGCGGTGATCAACGACGCAGAAGAACTCGATCCCGATCAGGTGAATCCGCTGGCACCGCCGACCAATACCGAAGCGGGCGCCTGATCAGGCGCCCGCGAGATCCCAGGAGACGTGATGTGACTGACAAGCAACCGATGCAGGCGAATGGTGAAGGCGAGCCGGTCGCCGGGGACGGCGTGAGCGATGTGAAGAAGGGCGGCGGCGAAAGCGGTGGCGGTGCCTATCCCAATCCGCATACGGGAAAGAATCGGGGCGCCTTTGATGGCGGCCAGAGCGACAAGAGCTATTCCGGCCCCGACAATCCCAACGCGACGACCGAATAGATCGGACGGTCGCCATGCCGTGCGTCGAGGAGCAATGGCGGATCTGAAATTTCGCCAGGGAAGCAGATCCGATCTTGTTGGCCAAAAAGGAATGCGGCAGCATTTTCGTGGCGCCCGATGGCCTCGCGCACCTGTCCTGCCGCCATAAGGGTGGACGCGGAGTTCATCCCATTCGGCATGCGGACGACATAGCGTCGCCACCGCGCCCTCCCTTCCGGATAGGGCCGCGCGGCCGGACCGCCGGCCAGCGCCGCCCGCCATCGCGACGGCGCGCGGGATCAGTCCATCGCGTCCTCGAACAGCGCCTGAATCCGCTCCATGCGGGCGTCCGCAAGCTCGATCCGCTCCTGGAGTAGCAGCCGTTCGCCCTTCCGCTCGAGCAGGTGCGCGATGGCGGCGGGCGGCTCTTGCCCTCCGCGCATCGTAAAGGCGATCGCCGACGGGCCGGCATCGATCCGCTCCACCCCTAGGGTGCGGGCAAGGGCTTTCAGCCGCGCGGTCGCGAGGAGCCGGTGCGCTTCCGGCGGTAGCATCCCGAACCGGTCTTCAATCTCCGCCTCGAACGCGTCGATGCCGACCGCGTCATCAAGGCGCGCCAGCCTGCAATAGAGGCCGATGCGGATTTCCGCTTCCGGTATCCACGCCTCTGGCAGACGACCAGGGACACCGAGCTTCAGGACCGGGGTCCAATCGTCCACTGTCTCGCCGCGCGCCGTCCGCAGGGCCGCTTCGAGCAGATGCTGGTACAGGTCGACGCCGATGAGCCGCATATGGCCCGCCTGATCGTCCCCGAGCAGGTCGCCGGCCCCGCGCATGTCGAGGTCGCGCGCGCTGATCGCGAAACCGGCGCCGAGCCGATCTAGCGTCGCGAGCGTCCCGAGGCGCCTGAGGGTCCTGTCGGCGATCGGCGTATCGGCCTCGGTCGTCAGCACTATCTGCCCGCGCCGGCCGCCCCGTCCGACCCGGCCGCGAAGCTGGTGCAGCTGTGACAGGCCGAACCGGTCGGCGCGCCAGACGATCATCGTGTTGGCGCGCGGAACGTCCAGACCCGTCTCGATGATGTTGGTCGCAAGCAGGATATCGCCGTCGCCTGCCGCGAAGCGCACCAGCGCCGCGTCGATCTCCACGGCAGGCAGCTTGCCATGCGCCTGGTGCAAGGACAGGTCCGGCACCAGCTTGCGGAGCTTTTCGGCGAGCGGCTCCATATCCTCGATCCGAGGTACCACGACGAAGCTTTGGCCCCCGCGGCTCTTCTCGCGAAGCAGCGCAGTGCGGATCGTCGCCGGGTCGAAGCTCTGGACCGAGGTCCGGATCGGCTGGCGTCTGGCCGGCGGCGTCGCGATGACCGAGACCTGTTGAAGACCAATCAGCGCCATCTGGAGCGTGCGGGGAATGGGCGTCGCGGTGAGGGTGAGCACATGTCCGTCACCGCACAGCGCGCGCAGCCTGGCCTTGTCGGCCGTCCCGAAGCGCTGCTCCTCGTCGATCACGACCAGGGCGAGCTTGCGGTAGCGGACATTCTTGCCGGCGACCGCCCCGGTGCCGATCACGATCGCGGTCGAGCCATCCTCCAGACCGGCGAGCGTCGCGCGCTTCTCGGCGGCGGTCGACAGGCGCGACAGCGATGCCACTTCATGCTGGGGGAAGCGCTTCCGGAATGCCTCGAGATGCTGGCGCACCAGCACCGTGGTGGGCGCGGCGATCGCCACCTGATATCCGGCGAGCACCGCCATGGCAGCCGCGCGCAAGGCGATCTCGGTCTTGCCATAGCCGACATCGCCGACCACCAGCCGGTCCATCGGCTTGCCGGTGGCAAGGTCCTCCCGGACCGCGGAGATCGCGCGCGCCTGATCGACCGTTTCCGTGAATGGAAATCCGTCCACGAAGCGTTCATAGCCGGCCGCATCAGGTTCAATGACGGGGGCTGTCCTGCTGTTGCGCGCGTGCGCAAGCTCCACGAGCCCGCGCGCGCTCTCGGCGATGGCGGCCTCGATCTCGCCGCGGCGCTTGACCCAGCTCGCACCGTCGAGCCGGTCGAGCGCGACGGCTTCCGCATCGCCGCCATACCGCCACAGGCGCGCCGCATCGTCGACCGGCACCAGCCTGCGAGCGCCGGCCGCATAGTCGAGCACGATCGCGTCTCCTGCATCATTCTCGTCCGCGACCGGTTCGAGCCCGGCGACCGTGCCGACGCCAAACGCCTCGTGGACGACGAGATCGCCCAGCCTTATGTCGCCGAGCGCCACGCGGAGCGGGTCCGGGCCATGCGCCGCTTCCTGGCCGCTGGAAGCGCGGCTGCCGAGCAGGTCCGCCGCTGCCACCACGGTAACGCCATGGTCGGCCCAGCCCCGGTCGATGGCCATCTCCAGCGTGACGAGCGAGCCGGGAGCCATGGCCATGGCATCGACCCAGGACTCAGCGCGGATCGGCGCGACCTTCAGCAGTGTCGCGAGCCGCGGCGCCAGGAAACGGAGGTCGCGCGCCGCACCAAGCACCATGACGCGATCGCCGCGTGCCAGGGCATCGCCGGCGACGCGCCGAAAACGGCGCGCCGGGATCCGACCCTCGATAAATCGCTCGCCGGGCGTCTCAGTGCCGGCTGCGATGTCGATCATCCTACGATCGGCGAGCGCCCTGTCCCAGTCGGCGGCATCGGAGATCGGTTCGGCCGGCCCGTCGCGTCGATGGCGGGCTGCGTCGGCCGCGAGCGCCACAAAGCGATCGCGGCGTACGGCAGCGCCTGGGTCGAGCGCAACGGCTGCGTGCGGCACGTGATCGAACAGCGTGGTCCAGTCGTCGCCCGCGGACGGTTCCGCGACCCGGCCGATCTCGATCCGGTCGAGTGTGTCGCCGCTCAGCTGAGTCACCGGATCATAGGCCC
The DNA here is from genome assembly GCF_036663735.1 of Parasphingomonas zepuensis. Classification (NCBI taxonomy): domain Bacteria; kingdom Pseudomonadati; phylum Pseudomonadota; class Alphaproteobacteria; order Sphingomonadales; family Sphingomonadaceae; genus Parasphingomonas; species Parasphingomonas zepuensis. The sequence goes on from NZ_JAXOJO010000002.1 coordinate 667,837, forward strand.
GCAGCGACGTGATCCGGCCGTCGCCGATCTCGACGCGTACCGGCATCTCGGCGTCGGCGGGATAGAGATCGATCACGAGGCCACGCACGGCGACCTCGCCGGGTTCATCGACCCGGTCGTCCGCGACATAGCCGATTTCCTCAAGCATTGCGCCAAGGGCGTCGCCTTCGAGCGCGTCGCCGGTGGCCAGGACCGGCGGGGTAAGATCGAACGCGGCCGGGCTCGCGCAGGCGCGCGCCGCCGCTTCGGCGGTGCTGATGAAGGCAAGGGAAGGTCGCTTGCCCGGCCGCCCGGCCAGACGCGCGCGGCGCAACGCGGCGACGCGCCGCCCGACATTCGAGGGCGATGCAGGCGCGTCGTCGCCAGGCAGGGCATCACTCGACGGGCAATGCACGACATCGGCCCCGGGGGCCGCCTGGCGGAGAAGGACGGCGACAGCCTCGGCGCGCTGCTCGTCAGCCGCGATATACAGGACATCTCCGTCTTGCAGCGCACCGGCGAGCCGCGTGGCGATGATGCCGGCGGCGGCCGGTGTTGCCGCCGCGGCTGGAGGATCGGTCATATCTGAATCGGCGGTGGCGGTCGGCTGGTGCGTCTGGTCGTTCGCGAGCATCCTGGTTCTTCTCCCGGCTCCCCAGCGGAACCATGAACTCTCCGGTCAAGCCCCGGGCGAGGCTTCCGTTCCGCCAGCTGGCAAGGATTCTGACTGATCTCGATCAGCGCCGCCGCGGATCACTTGCCCAGGCCGGGGGTGCCGGGCCGGAAGCGTTGGTGCCGGGGTAAGGCGTCAGCGATCTCGAACTGCCCGATCCGGCTTCACTCCCAGATATGCGCTGATCCCCTCCGCGGTGGACTCAAGGTGCGCAGTCACGCGGCGACAGCTGCCGGCCATTCTCCCGGGTCGATCGGATCGAGCCTGGCGAGGTCGTAGCGGCGCCCCACGAGGAAGGCATCCTCGCTGACCTCGAGCCAGGCCCAGGGTATGGCGACATGCCGACCACCGAGATCCGCCACCGCGCCGTGATGGACGACGAGATAGGCAAGCCGACCGCTATCGCGTTCGGCCATCGCGCCGACGCTGTGGCCGACGGTCGCCCCATGCGCGTCCTTGACTGGACCACCCTCGATCAGGCGGCTCGGGAACAGGGTGGGGAGATCCGTCCGGGCGCTTGCCTCGAGCGCCTTGTCCGCGCCGTCGTCGAGCTTGGCCCGGTGACCGAGCCACCGCCAGATGCCGACGATGTCGACCACCCCCAAAAAGGCATTGCTCCATAGGAGGTTCGACTGGTCCGTGGCGATCGCGACGACCGACCAGGCAATCGCGCCGACCAGAAAAACGACGAAACCCCAGCCGGTCACGCGCGCGCCGAGATTGGCGGCGGTCATCATGGCGGCAATCATCGTCGCGACGGGCGCAACCCATCCGGCAAGCTCAAGCATCTGCATCTCCTTTCATGCCAGAACGGCCATCGGGATGGATGGGTGCGCGCGATCGTCTGTCGAATGGCTATTTCGATCAGGAAGGCGGGCGGCTGGGATAGGTAACCACCAGCTGGTCGAGCGGCGCGGTACCTTCGGCATCGTATGCGCTTGATTCGCTGACGCTTCGACCCCACAGCAACCGGCATGGACAGCCTCGGGACCGTGCATGGCAGTAGCTGATTTCAACGACCATATCGCGAACCGCCGGTTCGAGCTGCTGGTCCAGTCCGTCACGGACTATGCGATCTACATGCTCGACCCGTCCGGCCGGGTCGTGACCTGGAACCCCGGCGCTGAGCGCTTCAAACATTATGCCGCCGATGAAATCATCGGCGAGAACTTCTCGCGCTTCTTCACCGCCGAAGACCGCGACGCTGGACTGCCGGCGAAGGCGCTCGAGACGGCGGCGCGCGAGGGCCGTTTCGAGTCCGAAGGGTGGCGCGTGAGAAAGGATGGCACCCGCTTCTGGGCGCATGCCATTCTCGATCCGATCCGGTCGGACGACGGATCGCTCATCGGCTTCGCCAAGATTACCCGCGACATCACCGACAAACGGCGCCTGGAGCAGGTGGCCTACGCCAGCGATCTCCAGTTCCGCATGCTGGTCCAGGGCGTCCGGGACTATGCGATCTACATGCTGGACCCGCACGGCATCATTACGAGCTGGAACTCCGGGGCTCGCGCCATCAAGGGATATGAGGAGTCGGAGATACTGGGGCAGCATTTCTCGCGCTTCTATACCGCGGAAGAGCGCGCGCGCGGTGCCCCAGGGGCTGCGCTGGAACTTGCCCTGCGCGCCGGCAAATTCGAGGCGGAAGCGCAGCGCGTGCGCAAGGATGGCTCTCTGTTCTGGGCCCATGTCGTGATCGATCCGATCTACAACGAGGCAGGAGAACATGTCGGTTTCGCCAAGATCACGCGCGACATCACGGAAAAGATGCGGGCCGAGGACGCGCTTCGACAGACTCAGGCCGAATTGCTCCAATCGCAGAAGTTGCAGGCGCTGGGCGAACTCGCCGGTGGGATAGCGCACGACTTCAACAATCTGATGACGGTCATGAGCGGCTCGGCGGACTTCCTGCTCAGGCAACCGGACATGCTGGCCGAGAAGCGCAGCCGCTATCTACATGTCATGCTGGAAACCGCTCAGCGGGCGACGAGTCTGACCTCCCAGCTGCTCGCCTTTGCGCGCCGCCAGCCGCTCGAGCCCGAGGTGATCGATCTGAGCGTCCGCATGGATGCCTTTGGCGAAATGCTCCAGCGAACTCTCGGTAGCCAGTACGACATCCGGCTCGATCTTGCGGCGGGTCTCTGGCCCGTCGAGATCGACCCTACGGGTCTGGAAACCGCGCTGTTGAACGCCGTCCTGAATGCGCGGGATGCCATGCCGAATGGCGGACCCATCACGATCTCGACGACAAATCTGTCCCGAGCGGACGGTGACATGGTCGGGCTTTCGATCAGCGACGAGGGTGAGGGCATTCCACGCGACAAGCTGGAGCGGGTCTTCGAACCGTTTTTCACGACCAAGCCGACCGGCAAGGGCACTGGCCTGGGACTTTCCCAGGTTCACGGTTTCGCCGTTCAGTCTGGCGGCTCGGTCGGAATCGACTCCGAGGTGGGGAAGGGCACGACCGTTCGGATTCTGCTGCCCCGGACGACCAAGTCTCCCCCCGAGAAAGTGAACGGCCAGCTGGAGATCGCAATTCCGACTGGCCTCAGGGTCCTGCTCGTCGAGGACAGCGATCACGTGCGCTATTTCGCGCGCCAGCTGCTGGAGGATCTAGGCTGCAGCGTCCGTGAAGCGCCAGACGGCGAGGTAGCCCTGCGGCTGCTGGAAGAGCATCAGTTCGACATCGTCTTCTCGGACATCGTCATGCCGGGCATGAACGGTGTGGAGCTTGCGCTGAGGATCAGGCACGACGGTCTGAACCTGCCGGTGCTCCTGGCGAGCGGCTATAGCAGCAAGCAGTTCATCCCGGCCGATCAGCGGGAGTTTCCGATTTTGCGCAAGCCCTACAATTTGGAGACGCTTGCCGGCGGGATAAACCAGCTGTTGTCCACACGCCCCTGACCGGAAGTCCGAGACACGGTTCGCTGCCTGAGCGACGACGCCGGCTCGTGCGCAAAGGACGCTCATGCGCCGGGACGATGTTGCTGGCAGCTTGCCCGTGGGGCAGTGGGACGTACCGAGCCCGGCGGCTAAGGATCGTCGTCGAGGGTGGTATCGGTGCGCAAATCTTCGGGCACTTGTAGGCTGATCAGGCGTTGGCGGTGCGAGGCGCGCGGTACTGGCTGAGCGCGGCGACGGCGCCATGCGGCGCCGTTCATTCGTCAGCGCGCTTCCTCGACGAGCACCGTCTGGCTGTTCATGACGGCCTTGCCATAGGCGGTGAGGAAAGCGACATCCGCCGCATCCCGTCCGATACCGATCTTGGCCATCGCCGCTTCCTCGGCCATGCCCGTCGCATCGATCAGATGCCATTCGCCGCCGATGAACACTTCGGCAACGGCGTGAAAGTCCTGCGGCTCGACGCCAAGCGCATAGACGCTCGCCATCCGCGCCGGGATGCCGGACGCTCGCACGAGCGTGATCATCACATGGGCAAAGTCGCGGCAGATGCCCTGGCGCCGTACGAATGTTTCGAGGGCCGTCGTCTCGGATGTGCTCGAACCGGGCACATAGCTGAAATGCCGCTCGACCCAGTCCCGTATCGCGATGACGCGCGCGCCGCCTTCGAGGCCGCCGAACTGCGCGTCCACAAAGGTCTGGAACTGGTCCGACGGACAGTATCGCGACGCCATCAGATATTGCACGGTTTCGCCGGGCAGCTGGTGCGGTGGGATCCTGGGCAGGTCCAGGCATTCGGTCAGCAGGCGGTTGATCGCCACCGTCGCGCGATAGTCGACAGTGAAGCGGCCCTGCGCGCGTAGCCAGATGCGGTCGCCGATCGTGTCATGGGCCGCGACCCGCGCAAAATGATCGCATGGCGAGATGTCGATATGCGCTTTCTCGATGATCTGCTCCGGGATCGGCGCGGCTTCGATCTGCAGCAGGATGTCGGCCGGATCGTCGAACTGATAATCGAGCTGGGCGTGGATAGTGAGTCTCATGGCCGCGCAACGCCTGTCGCCTCCGATCGTGCCGTCGCCTCGCGCCCAATGTCGAGAAAACATGAGCGTGCGCGCGCATCGATCCTTTCCCGGAGTCGCGGCGCACCGTCGATGTCGCTGCAGGGCAATCGAAGCGGCAGCGTCGGTGCGCATCACTGTGCCTCTGGGCAATCAGGCCTGATCTGAAAATGGTCCCTGCCTGAAAGGGGCCCGCGCGCGCCCGCATGCAAAGAACTTGAGACGACGCTTGCTGCTTGTGGCACTTGCAGGTCCGCCGCGCGTTTCCCTTGGCCAACCCAGGAGCGCGTGATGAGCAAACTCAATGCTGAAGACCGGGAAGAGCTGGACAAGGGCGCCTTCGCCTTCCCGAAAGAGCGCAAGGAGCCGCTGGAGAATGCGAGCCATGTCCGGAACGCGATTGCCCGGTTCAACCAGGTCAAGGGCGTGAGCGACGACGAGCGCGACGCGGCTTGGAAACGGATCAAGGCGGCAGCGAAAAAGTTCGATGTCGCAGTGAGCGAGGAAAGCTGGCGCGAGATCGGCAAGGACTGACGTCGCGCCGAGCGATGTCATCCCCTTTTTGCAAGCAACGTCACACCCGCGAGGCATGAGATGGCTGATCTGCCCTTGAGTCCCAATCGTCTGCAGCGGCGCATCCAGGCATCGCAGTCGAGAAGCCGCGCCGTGCCGCGATGCGCCTGCTGTACCGGCCGGAGCGCTGCAGCCGGCGAGCCTGCCGCTAACCACAACGATCATCAGCCCGGCGCGACGAGCGCGTCCCGGTCCTGAGACCCGCGCGGCAGGCGAGCGCGCCAGTGCGCTCGCCTGCGCGTGCCCGTCGCATTGGCGATTATCGCCGTCGTTGCGGCGAACCCGCTGCCTGCGCTCGCCAATCATTATGGATCGCACGCTTCACCTCGGGTTCGAGTTGCGGGTGAAAGACCACGTCGTGCGGATTCTCGAAGGATGCCGACATTGTTTCCTCCTCTGTGTGTCGCATCGCGATCGGATCGGCTTGCCGCCGCGATGTCGGGCCGGGTGAACCCCGGCCCGACATCCGCTTCAGGCGGCGATTTCCGCGCTCGGTCCAGCCAGGCGATCGTTCGCCGGGGCGCCTTCCTTGTCGGCGGCGATCTCGATCCGCCGCGGCTTCATCTGTTCCGGGACGTCTCGCTTCAGCGCGATGTGAAGCAAGCCGTTGTCGAACCGAGCGTCCTTCACCTCGACGAAGTCGGCGAGCTGGAAGCGGCGCTCGAAAGCGCGCGTCGAGATCCCGCGGTGGATGAACTGGCCTGTCTCCGCGTCGCTCCCTCTACCGGAGACCGTCAGCAGATTCTGGTGCGCGATTATCTCGATCTCGCCGGGGCGAAAGCCCGGGACCGCGAGCGTGATCCGGTAGGCGTCGTCGCCCTGGCGTTCGATGTCGAAAGGCGGGAAGCCATCACTCTCCGCGCGATTGGTCTCGAGCAGGTCGAACAGCCGGTCGAAGCCCACCGTGGAGCGCCGATAGGGCGCAAAATCGAAGTTGGTCCTCATATCCAAATCCTCCTCTTGAGCAATTCGGGCATGAGGAGCACCGGGAGAGCCGGTGCTCCCAAATCCCACCGGACCGACGTCGCGGCCGGCGGCGCAGAATTAGGGTGATCGATTTCGGCTTCAAGACCTTGCCGGCGGACGAATTCGAATTTTTTTTGATCCACGCTCTCAATGGCCGGGCCCGCTCTCCGCGTCTGAATTGACCAGCAGCGTCGATCAGACGCACAGCGCAAGGCGCGGGTAGGAATCGACCGCCAGGCAATTTCCGGGCACCAGCGAGAGAGAGCGCTAGCGTCTTGCGAGATAGGCGCCGATCTCGCCAATGACAGCGTCGATCCCGGCCTGCTGAATGGGGACCAGGCGGTTTCCCGCGAGGTCCGAGATCGAGCGGGTCGGACATCGTCGCGTCGAGCGCCTGGACCTCATCCGACGTGATCAGTCCGGCTCTCGCGAGAAGAATCGTCAGGGAAATGATCGCGTTGAAGTTGGACGAGCCAAGGCTCAACGCAAACTGGATATGCTGTGTTCGGCCGGTGGCCGTTCATCCCGTGTGCGAAGCATCGTCCGCGCCGCCGGCTCGTTCAATCCCGGATATGGGACGGGCGGCCGCCATTGAAAACGCGAAACGGACAACCCTCCTCGCGCGATGTTCCACGGGCATTCATCGCCTTACGACCCGGCGCCGGTCGGTGCGGTGCCGCTGCCGGCCGCGCTATCGCTGTCATAGTCTTCGCCATCATTGCCGCCACCGGCGCCGGCACCGCTTCCATGTACTTCTCCGGACGGATCGACGGTATGTTTTTCCTGTTCGTCCCGCCAGGCCTGCTGCCCCTTGCTGTCATATTCCTGGCCGGAATAGCCGTCCCCGGTTCCTACATCCCCTATTCCGGAGGCTGGTGCCGATTGCCGCGGGCGCTTCCCGGCCTCAGTCGGCTGACCCGCGAGGTCAGCGGTTGTCGTGCCACCGGGGTTTTGCTTGCGGATGTCGGATGAAGGATCTGCGCCTTCGTTCGCGTTCGGTTGGTCGCCTTGTTCCGGCATGATAAGTCTCCTCTCCCGATCAACGTCTCGTTGCCGAATTTGATCATAAGAATCGGTGCGACCGCCAGCCGCCAGCCGCCTGTAGTCCTTCGCGGGGAAGCCGTGCCGCTTGCGTCGACATGACGGCGGCTGGCGCACCATCGTTACCGCTCGGCGATCCTCGTCCCCGACTGAAAGCATCCCAGCGCGACGGCTTCGAATTCGCCGTTCGAAAGCCTGGCGCCTGACACCGCGCCAGCTGTCCAGATAACCGAAGTCGCGTAGCTGACCCGGACGTCGTTCGCTTCCGCGATGGATCTGACCACGAACATCGCCCGGCTGAGTTCTGCGGTCGTTGCCTGGGGCGGGGTGAAGGCGCCGCGCCGGTCCCACCGCACGAAGTCAATCAGCGACCAGGACCCCAGGGCGCGAAGGATATGGCGGTCGGGCTTGCACAGATCGATGCCCATATTCCGCAGCGCTTCAGCGGCAAGGGCGATCCCGAATCCGGGCAATTTCCACTCTTTGGAGGTGGCGAGCAGGATCGCGAGCTGCTCCGGTGACCCCCCGCTGGCCGAACGGGCATCGGCGAGATAGGCTGACGCGCTCCCTTTACCGGCCCGATAGCTGGACAGCCGGGCGGCGGTATCACGCAGTCGTACAAGACCGGCGCTAAGCCCTCGTGCGCCGGCCCTGCGCTCCCGAAACCATGGGACGACCCGCTCCTCGATGTCGCGGTCCGTCAGCAATGCGTATCGGCGCAGGTCGAAACCGCCGAACGGCTCGCCAAGGTTAGGTCGGATGCGGAGGATCCGCTCCCAGCGCGTATTCCCGGATAGCAGGGCGACCGCGAACGCCTCGAAGATACGTCCATCGGGAACGATCTCGCCGCGGGACGGGCCTTCCCACGCTGGCGCCGCGCTGTCTGCGTCGATATGATCGTCCCAGTCGCTGCGCCAGCCGGCCAGGCGTTGGACCAGATGGTGCCAAAGGCAGCGGAGGTCCGGTGCGCTGTGACGGGGAGGGTCAGTCATGGGACAGTCGCAACTCCTGCCTGTCGGTTTTCTGAGGCATCGAAGGTGGACGGCGGCGCCATCCCGCGCGACAAAACGCATATCGCCATGGCCGATCGGCAACGCATGCAGCTAGCCGCGAACGTTCGGGCCGCCGATATTCGTCGGCGCGTTGGGGTTGTCGCCACCATCCTCTGCGTCGCCAGGACCGTGATACGCCATGTTCGATTGCCTCCATGCCCGCCGAGGATGCCAGGATCCGGGTTGCCCCGACCTGGTCGGGCCGCCCATAGGCGCCGCCGCCACTTTCCCCGGTGCCGGTCCGGCCACCCGCATTGCGGCTGCCGCCGCCGTCGCCGTGAACGCGCTTGCCGCGGTCTGACGCCTGGATCGGGACTTTGGTCGTCATGGCACTCCTCTTCGGACGACAACGGCCAGCGAGCGGCCGAGTTGCGTGCGGGGCACGGCGATCACCCTGCGTTTCGCACCCAGAACCTGATATCGGTTAGCCAGTTTTCGGAGAACCGCACGGAGCGCGGCGCGTTTCGCGCGTCATGGCACTTTAACCAGCACCGGCCCCGCTGTCGGCGCGTGTCCGTCTCTCCCGCCCGCGGACGCAGGTTGTCATTCCCAGCTGAGGGTCAGTCTTCCCTTCGCCGGTACCCGAAAGTCCAGGCGATCGGCCGATGTGCGGTGTGGTCGCAGCGCATCGCCGTCCGCCGTCATCAGCTTGCAGGTCGGCAATCTGCGGCGTGGCCACCTGGGGCATGGGCAACACGCAGGGCGACCCCGCGCGGCCGGGGGCGCCTGACAATGGCCAGACATCGTCGGTAACTCGACGGACATGGACGCTTAGATCGCCCAGGCCGAAGGTGCGGATCGCCTCCATGGTCTCGTCCCGCAGCGCCGCCTGAAGTTCGAGGACATAGGGGCTGGCCGCTGGCGCCCTCGTCTTGCTGCTGGTCGCCTGTTTCACGCCAGGTTCCTTGCCGATGATCCCCTGCGGTTCCTGTGCGGACCCTAGCCGTCCGGAGCGACTGAACGACGCCCCGGACGGAAGGTTTCTCAGCTCTCGGTCATTGCCTCGGCCTGGGCGACGGCGTCCGGCATGTCTTCGGCGCCCCCCATGTCCTCGTCGGTCATTCTGCCGGCACCGGGTCCCGCGCCGAGATCGGCCCCGGTCGCGGGGTTGCCGTCCGGTGCGGACATGGTGCGCTTGGCGAGCGCTTCGGCCACGACGCTGTCCGCCTTGCTGAGCTTGACGGTGGCGGTACCATCGCCGCCATCGAGCGGCAGGTTGGCGACGACGTCGTCGACGCGCACCCATTGTTCGCCCTCGTTCCAGGAGCCGGTCATGTCGCCTTCGCCCTGCGACGTGTTCACATACATGTTGGCGAAGGGCAGCAAGCCCGGAAGCTTGCCCGGCGGGAAGTTATTCTCGATCGTGTAGAGCGCCTTTTCGAATGATTTCTGATGAGCGATCTCGCGCGTCATCAGGAAGCCGAGCGCATCCTTGATGCCGGGATCGTCAGTGATGTTGATCAACCGCTCATAGACGATCTTGGCCCGGCTCTCGGCGGCGATGTTGGAGCGAAGATCGCAGGTGGGATCGCCCTTGCTGTCGACATAGGCGCCCGTCCAGGGGACGCCCGCGGAGTCAATCAGCGCGGGACCACCGCCGAACAGGAGATTATGCTTCTGGCTGGCGCCGCCGGCGTTCATCTCGATCATCAGATCGGCCTCTTTCATCGATCCTTCCGAAAGATTGGCCTTCACGCCCTTGTTGAGCATGGCGACGATCGAGCCGACGACTTCGAGGTGGCTCAGCTCCTCCGTCGCGATGTCGAGCAGCATGTCCTTGCGGCCCGGGTCGGACTCGGCAAGCGACTGGGTGAAGTAGCGCATGGCGGCCGCGAGCTCGCCATCGGCGCCGCCGAACTGCTCGATGATCAGTGAGGCGAGCACCGGATTGGGCTCGGATACGCGTACCGTATACTGAAGTGTCTTGTTATGCATGAACATGGTCTTGCTCCTTGGTGTGGCCTGGGGTCGTAAACGCGCGCTGTCGGCGTTCCCTGCATCCGGATTGGCAATCGGATCAGTGGCTTGCGGTCTCGCCGGCTTCGCGCAATTCGAGGAAGCGCCGGGTGACGCGCGGCAGGACGTCGTCGCAGAACTGCGCCATCGCCAGCTCCTCCTCGAGCGTCTCGCGAAGCAGCGGAATCGCGTCTGCGAAGCTGCCATGCTCGGCGACGGTGATGAGCGCCTTGTAACTGGCCGCCTCGAAATTCTCGAAGGCGAAGTTGGCGAAACTGTTCTTGAGAATCTCGTCGCCGGCCAAAGTATGCGCCAGGGCGGCCATGTTGCCCGAGAGGGCCAGCGCCGTATCCTTGAGAGCGGAATGGCTCTCGCCCATTCGCTCGAGGATGAGATCGAGCCGCTCGATCTGGTGCTCGGTCTCGAGACGGTGCGATCGCATCCGTTGCTCGACCTCGGGATAATTTTCGAGGCGGTCGAGCTGCCGGTCCATCAGCGCGAGCGCCTGATGCTCGACCGCGTGGGCGTCGCGAAGGCCGATCACGAAGATCGAGCGCGCTACATGCTTTTCGTCACTTGCCATGGCTTATCTCACTCCGGTTGAAGACTGCATCATGCGACGAGCCGCACTGCCGCGGTTCGCCTTGTGGGCGCCTCGGCTTGCTGGATTTCGTCATGGGCAATGAGCCGCCGCGACGCCGCGAGCGCCTGGCCGACGACCTGGTCCATATTATAGTAGCGATAGGTGGCGAGGCGGCCGACGAAGGTGACGCCGGCCTCGGCGACGGCCAATGCTTCGTAGCGCTTGTACAGCGCCTGATTTTCCTCGCGCGGAATTGGGTAATATGGGTCTCCGTCCTCGGCGGGGAATTCGCGCGTGATGCTCGTGCGCGGGGTCTTCTGCCCGGTCAGATGCTTGTATTCGGTCACCCGCGTGAACGGCACGGCTTCATCGGGATAATTGACCACCCCGACCAGTTGATGCCACTCGCAGTCGAGGGTCTCGTGCTGGAAGCGAAGCGACCGGTAGGGCAGCCTGCCGTGGCAATAGTTGAAATACTCGTCGATCGGGCCGGTGAACACCAGATGGTCGTGCGGGTAGGCATCCCTGACCTCGCGATAGTCGACGCCAAGCAGAAGCTCGATATTGGGATGGTCGAGCATGCGCTCGAACATCCGGGTGAACCCTTCTGCCGGCATCGCCTGGAACCGGTCGGTGAAATACCGGTCGTCGACATTGGTCCGCGTCGGCACGCGCGCCGTCACCGACTTGTCCAGCTCGGAGGGGTCCATGCCCCATTGCTTGCGCGTATAGCCCCTGAAGAACGTCTCGTAGAGGTGCGTCCCGACCGCCGAGATGACGACATCGGCTGACGTGCGGATGGGATCGACCGGCTCGGCGCGCGCGGCGAGGAAGCGTTCCGCTTCCTCGTCGGTCTGCAGGTCAAGGTGGTAGAGCTCGTTCAGCGTCGTCCGGTTGATCGGGATCGGGAGCAGTTCGTCCTTCACCTGGGCGAGCACGCGGTGCTCGTAGGGATGCCATGACGTGAAGCGCGACAGATAGTCGAACACGTCAGACGAATTGGTATGAAAGATGTGCGGACCATATTGATGGATCAGCACGCCTGCAGCGTCGAGGCGGTCATAGGCGTTGCCCGCCACATGGGGACGCCGGTCGACGACGAGCACGGATTTCCCGCTGCTCGCCAGTCGCTCCGCCATCACCGCGCCGGCAAATCCGGCCCCCACCACCATGACGTCGTACCGGGGCGCCCCGGGGGCCGGCCAGCCGACGGGAGAGGTGACGGGATGAACGGCTTGTCTTTGCGCGGCGGCCTGTTCGACAAGCCGGCGCATCCCGGCAAAGCTGTTGTCCCACGACAGGGATGCAAGGGCGGAATCGACGCCCGGCAGCCAGCTATCCGGCTGCGCGCGCAGTTCGAGTGACAGTTCGCAAGCCTCGACAAAGGCGTCAGCGGTCCCCGCGATCTCGACGCCGCGAAGGTCCCCGTAATGGCGCACCACATCGACGATCGGCGTGGATACGACCGGGCAACCCGCCGCGAGATATTCGGGCGTCTTCGTGGGACTGATGAACCGCGTTGCGTCATTGATCGCAAAGGGCATCAGGGCGACGTCCCAGCCCCGCAGGTAATCGGGTAGCACGTCATAGGATTTGCCGCCGAGGAAATGCAGGTTCGCGCGCACCGGCAGATCGCGCGGATCGATCTTCACCACAGGCCCGACAACGATGATCGACCAGTCGGGCCGGGCATCTGCGACGGCCGCCAGAAGCTGGAGATCCATGCGCTCGTCGACCACGCCATAATATCCCAGGCGCGGGTGCGGCAGGGACTGCTGGTCTTCCGGGTCGGTACCGGCCTGTCGGGCGCGGGCAAAATGGGCAGCATCGACGCTCGATGGAAACGGGTGGATATTGGCGTGCAGGTCGCGCTTCGCCTCGAACAGGCTGTGACCCCCGGTGAAGACGACATCCGCAACGTCGAACAGCTCGCGCTCGAGCGCGATCAGTTCCGGAGGCGCGTTTCTGAAATTGGCCAGTTCGTCCATGCAGTCATAGACGATGCAGTCGGCGACGACATGCTCCGAAAATGGGAGCATCATCGGCGTGTAATACCAGCGAATGACGCGCCCATGGCGGGTGAGCAGGATCTCGTCCAGCAGCGATCTGAGAACCGCGGCATCATTCTCGCGATTGTTGGCCGCCACAAGCTGAGGGGTCATGATCGTCACGCCAGTATGGTCGCACCGCGTCGTGCGGAGGGCCGGCGCCGTGATATCGTCGCGATAGACCGGCTCCTCCCAGTACAAAACCTCGACATCCCGAGCAAAACGGGACATCAGATGTTGCGGGCGCTGAAATACGAAGTCCCACCGAAGATGGCTGAAGCAAAGCAGAGTATTGATCTGCGCCTTGACCGCATCATCGTGAGTTTTATTTGACATTGCGGCAAAATATTCGCGCATGGGCTGACCTTGCTGGGACATGAATGCCACAAGAACAGTGCCTTCGGTCGCATGTTCCGAAAAAAACGCGCGATTCAGTATATACTAATCTACATCAGCACGAATCTTTCGGTTGTTTCACGACACGGGAGTACAGCGGGGTGATGCACAACGTGACTCTCGATCCAGCAGCACCGAGGCTGACGCGAAGCGAGGGGCGGCCGCCGCTGGAGCTGTGGGGCGGTCCGGAATGCACCGTCAACCGGCTTGGTTCCGGGTTCACTGATCAGTTCCAGCTGACAGGCCATGCGGGCCGCGAAGACGACATCGACCTCTTTGCCGGCCTCGGTCTTTCCGCGCTGCGCTATCCGATATTGTGGGAGAGTGTCGTAAGCGAAGGACCCGACCGATGCGACTGGTCGTGGCATGACCGCCGGCTCGCACGAATCCGCGGCACGCCGATGCGGATCATTGCGGGCCTCGTCCATCACGGAAGCGGGCCCCGGCATACCGACCTGCTGGACGACGGCTTCGCATCGGGCCTGGCGCGTCACGCGCGCCTTGCTGCGGAACGATATGACTGGATCACTGAATGGACGCCGGTCAACGAGCCGCTGACGACAGCGCGCTTCTCGGCGCTATATGGCCATTGGTATCCGCATCGACGGGACGAGGGCTCGTTCTGGCAGGCCCTGCTGAACCAGATCGACGCAACCCGGCTCAGCATGATCGAAATTCGCAAGGTCAATCCGCGCGCGCGCCTGATCCAGACCGAAGATCTCGGGCGTACCTTCGCCACCGCCGCGCTGCGCGACCAGGCTTCCTATGACAATATACGCCGCTGGGCCTCATGGGATCTGCTCTGCGGCATGCTCGGTCCCGCACATCCGCTCTGGCGGCGCATATCCTCCTTCGGGCTGGGCGATCGTCTCCGGCGCATTCTCGACGATCCCTGCGTGCCCGACGTGATCGGCATCAACCACTATCTCACCAGCGACCGCTTCCTCGACCATCGGCTTGGCCGGTATCCAGCCTCCCGCCACGGCGAAAACCACGCCCTGCGCTATGCCGATGTCGAAGCCATCCGGGTGGTCGAGCCGAAGCCGCCGGGCCTGGACGGCGCCTTGCGCGAGGCCTGGGAGCGCTACGGTATCCCGCTCGCGGTCACCGAGGTGCACAATGGCTGCACCAGCGAAGAACGGGCACGCTGGTTCGGTGAAGCGTGGGACGGCGCGACCAGGCTGCGAAGTCAGGGACTCGATATCGTCGCGGTGACGAGCTGGGCTCTTCTCGGAAGTTCCGGATGGAACACCTTGTTGACGGCCCCGGGCCGTTATGAGGCGGGCGCCTTCGACGTCAGCAGCGGGCATCCGAGGCCGACGGCAACAGCCTCGTTGCTGAAACAATTGACCGATGGGCAATCCAGGCACCCCGTACTTGCCGGCGCCGGCTGGTGGCGTCTGCCCATCCGACTCGCGCACCGTCCGACGTCCCGCCCCGCACCGATCGGCGACCACCCTTTGTCGGAGGGTCCGGGCGCATCGGCCGAACCGGCCCTGCTGATCTGCGGCGCGACCGGCACGCTCGGCCGTGCCATTGCCCGTTCCTGCCGGCACAGGAACATTCCTTATATTTTGCTCGGGCGCGCCGAGATGGATCTGGAGAACGAGACCAGTGTCGCCGGGGCCCTCGACCTGCACCGTCCCTGGGCCGTCGTCAACGCGGCCGGATGGGTGCGAGTCGACGAAGCCGAGCGTGAACCCGAAGCCTGTTTCCGCAGCAATGCCGGCGGGGCCATAGCGCTGGCCCATGCGGCCGGTTCGCGCGGGATTTCGACCGTGCAATTCTCGAGCGACCTGGTGTTCGACGGGCGTCGCGGGTGTGCCTATGTCGAGAATGATGAGCCGAGCCCGCTCGGCGCCTATGGGCGCAGCAAAGCTGCCATGGAACACGGCGTCGCGCGATCGCCCGGACAGCATCTGATCGTTCGGACCGCGGCCTTCTTCTCGCCCGACGACGATGTGAATTTCGCTGTTTCAGTCGTCAGAGCGCTTCGTTCCGGGCAGGTATTTCGTGCGGCCGACGATCAGATCGTCTCGCCGACCTACGTCCCCGCGCTGGCCGATGCGGTGCTCGATCTGTTGATCGACGGCGACACGGGGATTTGCCACCTGACCAATGCCGGCTCCCTTTCCTGGGCGGCCTTCGCTGTAATGATCGCCAGGCGCTTCGGACTGGACGAGGCGCTCGTGCACGCCGTGCCTGGCGTTGAGATCGGCTGGCGGGCACCAAGGCCGGCGGAATCGGCGCTGGCCACCCGTCGGGCCCCGCTGCTGGGAAACCTGACGGACGCGGTGGCGCGCTTTCACGATGAGGTGATGGCCTGAACCCTGTCGGGCGCGTGGTCGACCGCCCGGCGCACGCCGTACAATGCCTGCAAGGCGAGCAACGCCGCGCTGCGCGCCACCAGTATCGATGGACCGTCGAGACGGCCCCAGCCAAGTGATGGCAGGCCAAGGCGCGGCGCCAGAAACAATCCCGCCGAAGATGCGGTCGCGGGCCGGCCCAAACCTTCAGGCTCGATGACGAGGCGAAACAAATGGATCTAGCCGCGTCTGGCGACGTTTCATCTGCGCGCCCCAACGCACATACCCAACCTTGAAGGAGAGAAATCATGGGCACTCAGAACCCGGCATCGACTGCGCAGCACGGCAACCAACCGGCCCAGGCCGAAGATCCTGACCGGCAGGACCGGGACGGCCAGCAGAAGGTGATCAATCAGCAGAACCAGCAAGACCAGGCAGCGAAAACGAGAACCCAGGCCGATCTAGCCGGTGGCGGCTCGAACAACGGCTCGAATCTGGGCAGCAATGAGGACATCGATCAGGCTGGCGGTCGGGGCGGCGGCACTGATGGGGACCGCTGAACCATCCTGGTCACGTCGACAGGGGCCGCTATGCGAGGCCCCTGTCTGGGCGGCGATCATTCCGCAGCGACTATGTGGAGCGTGCAGAACGGAATGAAGGATATGGGATGCCGCACCTAGCTCGACGTACTTGAGCGTTGGTCGGCGACCACCGCCTCTTTCCCATGGATTCACGAAAGGCGCACGTGCCGGCCTAGGTGACGATCGGGGCGCCCTTTATGCCGCCGGAATCCGGCTGTTCGACATCAGCGACGACTGACGCCTCGTCCGATTCCTCTCGCTCATCAGGTGCCCTGGGTTCCCCGTCGGGCCCGGTGGGCGTGACGTCGCCGAAATCGCCGCTCATTCGGCCATCATAGATCCTCAGACGCAGCCCCGCCTGCCGCGGCCGCTGTGCTTGGCCCCATCGTTCCGGGCCGAAATCGTTCATGGCGATCGTACGCATCGGCTATCTCGAACCACCCGATCCGGCTCTCGGTCCAGATATGGAACTTTGGCACCACCGCGCGCGGTACGTCGAGGGTCGCAATCGTGAAATCGATCGTCTCCGGCTGATGTGTCACCGTCATTGCCAGCGGCGTTCCACATTCCCCGCAGAACCAGCGCTCGCCAATATCCGAAGAGCGACGGACGGCAGGGACGCCCCGAACGATATGCAGGTCGCCGCGCGGTACGGTGGCGAACGCCATCACCGGCGCGCCGCTGCTCAGCTGACAGATCCTGCAGTGGCAATATCCCGCGTCGAAGGGTTCGGAAACCAGCCGGTATCGTATGCCGGAGCAGGCGCAGCCGCCTTCGAGGCCGGTCATTGTAGCTGTTCCCGGCCGGGACGGCGGCGGGTGGCAAGACGCTTGCGCGCGCTCGCCCGCCGGGACGCGATGAACGTTGCATTTGCCCATCGGCTGCCGGGGACGCCCCTGGTCAGGACCATATGCCGGGCCCGCAAATCCGGTTGCTCGGTGTCGGCATCCGCAGGCATGACACGGTCAGGACCGATCATTCGACATCCTCTCTGCAGACGTCACTTCGACGTCATCATCTCCCCCGGACATGAAGGCGGCAGAGTGCTTTTGGTTCCTGGCGGCACCGCAACACGCGCTCAAGGCTGAAATGGCCAGCGCGGCCGCTTAGCGGATCGTTGTGATCGTTGCTTGGCGACGGACTTATCGGCCTGCACGCGTATTCCCGCCGCCTGAATTTGTGGGGTGGCCTGCGCAGATCGGCGACCCAGCTCCGGGCTGAGGAGCCCGGTGGCCCGCTAACCTCGAGAATCGATTAGTCGCCGTTGTGCGCCGCAGTCACTTCCAAGCGTGAAAACCGATTACGTGGCGATTACGTGGCTTCGACGCGGCGGCTGGGCACGCAACCGGCCTAGGCTTACGTTATTGAAAAGATTGGTGCGCCCGACTGGATTCGAACCAGTGGCCTCAAGATTAGAAGTCTCGTGCTCTATCCAACTGAGCTACGGGCGCGTGGTGGCGGGGATTAGCGCGGATTGCGCGGCGGCGAAACCGGCTTCATAAAACGGGTGGATGAACGCGGGGGAAGTCGGCATGGCGGACGCAAGCGAAATCAGGGCCGTCAGCGCGGGAGATCTGGCCGGGGGCCATTTCCGCTATTATGATTTCGTCATGGCCGCGTTCGTCGCGATCATCCTGCTGTCGAACGTGCTCGGCGCGGGCAAGGTGGCGGTGGTGAACCTGCCCGGTATAGGCTTGTGGCCGTTCGGCGCCGGCATCCTGTTCTTTCCGATCAGCTATGTCATCGGCGACGTGCTGACCGAGGTCTATGGCTATGCCCGTGCGCGCCGCGTGATCTGGGCGGGGTTCGTCGCCGTTGCCTTCATGGCGTTCATGTCCTGGGTCGTCGTCGAACTGCCGCCGTCGCCCGAGTGGAAGAACCAGGCCGCGTATGAGACGATCTTCGGGCAAGTGCCGCGCATCGTGATCGCCTCGATGATCGCCTTCTGGGTGGGCGAGTTCGTCAATTCCTATGTCATGGCCCGGATGAAGATCTGGACTGAGGGCAGGCATTTGTGGATGCGCACGATCGGCTCGACCATCGCCGGGCAGGGCGTGGACAGCCTGATCTTCTACCCGCTCGCCTTCCTCTTTGCCGCAGGCTGGACCAACGAGCTGGTGCTGAAGGTGCTGGTCACGCAATGGATACTGAAGGTGTCGTGGGAAGTGCTGCTGACGCCGGTCACCTATCTCGTCGTCAATTTTCTCAAACGGCGCGAAGGAGTCGATGTGTTCGACAAGGGCACCGATTTCACGCCGTTCAAAGCGCGTGTTTGATCATCTCAGCGCCTTCCAGCAAGCCAAGCTCTGGCTGACCAGCCATACCGGCCTCTCCAAGGATGCGCTGCATGTCTATATCGGCCTGCTGATCCTGTTCGGGGCCGCGCGCCTGTTCAGATGGCGGGTGGGCGACTGGCGCCCGTGGCTGGTGGTCGCCGCCGTGGCGCTGGCGGGCGAGGCCTGGGACATTCGCGACGTGATCGTCATCAACGTGACGCCGGCGTTCGCGGCGAACTGGCACGACATCTGGAATACCTGCTTCTGGCCGGCCGCGGTTACGCTGCTGGCGCGCTATTCCAGCCTGTTCCGTGCCAAGGAATTAACCGAATAGGTGATACGCAAGGGAGTCCGAGGCCGGAATCGAAGCGGCTCATGGCGGTTGCAGTCCGCTGCGTTCCCATTTCGCCACTCGGACGCTGCTGCCCTCAGGGGTGGCCGGCGGGACTTGCACCCGCTGGCATCGGAATCACAAACCGACCGCGCACTATATTGCGTTCGGCCACACCTGAAGGAAGCAATATTCTGGGATTTCAAAGGAATGGGCTAGTTCTTGACCCGAACCGCTCCGCCGTCGAAGCAGGGCGTCCCTATCGTGCGGCGCCCGAAATAAGGGGCGCAGCTATGCGAGCGTCAATGTCGACAGCTGGCGAGGCGCGGTTGCGCATAAGGAATGGTCATAGCCATGATGCGGCTATGCCAGCGAAATATTCGGAACGCAATAGCCTATTTGGCTAATCCGGTTCAGGCTCCGACGGTCTCGAGCAGCCCCTCGAACAGCCGCCGGCCATCGGTGCCGCCATGCGCCGCCTCGATCCGGCGTTCCGGATGCGGCATCATGCCCAGCACATTGCCCGCGGCGTTGAGCACGCCGGCAATCTTGCGGGCCGATCCGTTGACCTGGCCGGCATAGCGGAAGGCGACGCGGCCTTCACCTTCGAGCCGGTCGAGCGTCTCCGCATCGGCGAAGTAGTTGCCGTCGTGATGCGCCACCGGCACGGTGATCGTCTCGCCCTGGGCATAGCGGCTGGTGAACGCGGTCTGGGCGTTGGCGACGCTCAGCTCGACGTCGCGGCATACGAAATCGAGCCCCTCGTTGCGCATCAGCGCGCCGGGCAGCAGGCCTGCTTCCGTCAGCACCTGGAAGCCGTTGCAGACTCCGAGCACGGGCAGGCCACGATCGGCCGCCTCGACCACCGCGCGCATGATCGGCGAGCGCGCAGCGACCGCGCCGGAGCGGAGATAGTCTCCATAGGAGAAGCCGCCCGGCAGCGCGACAAGGCCGATGCCGGCCGGCAGGCTGGTCTCGCCGTGCCACACCATCGTCGGCCTGGCGCCGGTGACGGCCTCCAGCGCGACGGCGAGGTCACGGTCGCAATTGGAGCCCGGAAAGACGATGACCGCGGTCTTCATACGCGTTCCACCCGGTAATTCTCGATCACGGTGTTGGCGAGCAGCTTGCGGCACATCTCGTCGATGCTCGCGTCGCTGGTGTCGTCGGCCACGTCGAGCTCGATCAGCTTGCCCGCGCGGACATCGTTGATTCCGGCGAAGCCAAGGCCGTCGAGCGCCTTGTGGATGGCCTTGCCCTGCGGATCGAGCACGCCGTTCTTCAGCGTGACGAAAATGCGAAGCTTCATGGACGTTTCCTGGCTTGGGACGGGTTGGCGCCGCTATGGCGAGCGCGGGCGCTGGCCGCAAGCTTCATGGAAAATTTACGCGGAAGGCCCAGGTTCCGTAACGTCGTGTGAGGGCATGACATTCTTGGGGAGAACGAACATGGCCGGACTGGCAATGATGATGTTCATCGCGCTGTTCGCGTTCGGGGGGCAATATTTCGGCTGGAGCGATTCGGGGGGACGCGTCCAGCTGGCGCTGTTCAGCGCCTATATCTTCGGCATCATCTGCGGATATCGGGTAAAGGGTTGACGCGATAACCATGTCGCCCCGCGGCGGTGCCGCGGGGACGACGCTTCACTTGCCCTTGCTCAGCCGGTGCTTCTCGAGATCGAGCACCGCACCGTCGGCGCCTTCGGGCAGCAGGCCGAGCCGGCGTGCGACCTCCTGATACGCCTCCACTTCGCCGCCGAGATCGCGGCGGAACCGATCCTTGTCGAGCTTCTCGTTGGTTTCCATGTCCCACAGGCGGCAGCCATCGGGGCTGATCTCGTCGGCGAGGATCACCCGGGCATATTCATTGTCCCAGATGCGACCAAATTCGAGCTTGAAATCCACCAGGCGGATACCGATCCCGGCGAACAGGCCGCACAGGAAATCGTTCACGCGGATGGCGAGATCGGCGATGTCGTGCATCTCCTCCTGGCTCGCCCAGCCGAACGCGGCGATATGCTCGTCGGTGATCATCGGATCGCCGAGCGCATCGTCCTTGTAATAATATTCGATGATCGTGCGGGGCAACTGCGTGCCCTCCTCGATCCCGAGGCGCGTCGACAGCGATCCGGCCGCGACGTTGCGGATCACCACCTCGACCGGGATGATCTCGACCTGCCGGATCAGCTGCTCGCGCATGTTCAGGCGGCGGATGAAATGGGTCGGCACGCCGATATGGCCGAGCAATGTGAAGACATGCTCGGAGATGCGGTTGTTGAGCACGCCCTTGCCGCTGATCGTGCCCTTTTTCTGGGCATTGAAAGCGGTCGCATCGTCCTTGAAATACTGGATCAGCGTGCCGGGTTCGGGACCCTCGTACAGGATCTTGGCTTTGCCTTCGTAGATCTGGCGGCGGCGAGCCATGATGGCGTTACCCTCGGGAAAATGAGCAGCCCCGGCGGCGCGGATGCGCAGGCCGGGGCCGGAAGACCGGCGCTATATCGGAAGGGGGCCGGGGGTGCAATCAGCTTGGCTGCTCGTTCGCATCGGCGTCGGCCGCCACAGCGTCAGGCCGCGATCGCTGGAAACGCCGCCACCCCCAGAAGCCCAGGCCGACGAAAATCAGCCAGGGCGTGGCGAAGATCAGCACCCGCGCCATGCCGCCCATGGCGATTGCGAAGGCACTGGCCGACGCCGCGACCGTGTCGCCGATGCTGCCGCGCACATGTTCGGTCGATGCGACGGCGGCGGCATAATCGACGTCGATCGTCGACATCGCGATACGGCCCCGCAGTTCGGTGAGCCAGCCCTTTGCCTGGTCGATTTCTTCCTGTGCGGCGGCGACGCTCCGCTCCGCCTCGACCAGTTCGGCGACGCTGCCCTTGCGCGTCCGCAGAACCTCGGTGAGCCGTTCGACCAGCAGCGCGCGCTGGCGAAGACGGGCTTCGGTATCCGACATATCCTTCGATACGTCCTTGGCGGTGATCGACCGGCTGACCGCCCGTCCGCCGGTGCCGGAAACGGCCTGTTCAAGCGAGGTGCCGAACTGACGGCCGATTGCGCTCGCCACGCGCAGCTTCAGGGTGGCTTTAGCGATGCTTTCGTCAGCGGCTTCGCTGCTCAGCGAGAGCACCTGACAGCGCGCGGGGCCAAGTTTGTCGCAAAGCGCCACATGGGCCTCCTGCGCCTTCGCAATGCTGGTGCCGGGCAGGACGAACGCGTACCGATAGACATAGACCATCTTCGGGACTGACACGGCAATCGGTTCCGCGACCACCTGCGCGGGCCGCTCGGGCATCACAGGGGCGGCCGGCGCTTCCACGTCATGCAACGCCAAGCTTTGGGCGACCTGCTTGTTGGACACCTTATCGCACGCCGCGAGGCCCAGGCAGATCGGCAAGATCATCAACAGCCGCATGATCGCTCTCCCATTATGTTATGGTACAACGTCACACCAAATCAGGATCAAGTCAACGGCGGGCTTATTGGCCTCCCTCTCTAGCAGATCTGAATCTGCTCAAGGCCGGATCAGGTGACGGCGCTTCGCTTCGAGAATGCCGGGTCGAGATATGTTCGGGTGCCGAGCAGGTCGCGCAAAATATCCCCGGCGCGGACGATGTCCTCGAACCCGAGATAGAGCGGGGTCAGCCCGAAGCGCAGGATATCGGGGGAACGGAAGTCGCCGATCACGCCGCGGGCGATGAGCGCCTGGCAGAGCGGATAGGCGTGGGCGTGGCGGAAGCTGATATGACTGCCGCGCAGCGCCGCGTCGCGCGGTGAGACGCATTCCAGGCCCAGCGAATCGCCGATCGCGGCAAAGACGTCGAACAGGGCGGAGCTCTTGGCCCAGACGGTTTCGGGCGCCGCTTCCGACCAGAGATCGACGCCGGCCTCCAGGGCCGCGAGGCCGAGGATCGGCGGCGTTCCCGTCAGCCAGCGGGTCATGCCCGGCGCAGGGCTATAGCCATCCTCGAACGCGAAAGGGGCCGCATGCCCCATCCACCCCGACAGAGCGTTGGTCAGCCGATCCTGCAACTTGCGATTCACATGGAGGAAGGCGGGCGCGCCGGGGCCGCCGTTGAGATATTTATAACCGCAGCCGACCGCGAGATCGGCCTTGCTGCCATTCAGATCGACCGGCACGGCGCCGGCGCTATGGCTCAGGTCCCACAGCATGAGCGCGCCGGCGGCATGCGCGCGCGCGGTCCAGGCGGCCATGTCGAACCGCTCCGCGGTCTTGTAATGAACATGGGTCAGCAGCAGCAGGGCGGTGTCCTCGCCCAGCGCCGCGCCGATCGCTTCGCGCGGCACGGCCCTCAGCGTTGCGCCCGGCACACAGGCAACCGCGCCCTCCGCGACGTGCAGGTCGGTCGGGAAATTGCCGAGTTCGCTCACCACGACGGTGCGCGCCGGATCGAGCCGCAGAGCGGCCACGATCAGCCGGAACAGGTTGGACGAGGTCGAATCCGCGACGATCACTTCATCCGCATCGGCGCCGATCAGCGGGGCGATCTTGCCGCCGATTCGCTGGGGCGCCTCGATCCAGCCCTCGTTCCAGCTGCGGATCAGCCGCTCGCCCCATTGCCGCTCGATCATGTTGGTCAGGGCGGGGGCCGTGCTCCGCGGCAGTGGGCCAAGCGAATTGCCGTCGAGATAGATCACTCCGTCGGGCAAGGCGAAGCGGTCGCGAAAATCGCGCAGTGGATCAGCGGCGTCACACGCCCGCGCGTCTTCCAGAGTCACTGTCTCAACGCCGCTTGGATCAGCCGCTTTGTCTCGGCCCATGCGGCGGTCCCGGGCGCGACCAGCTCGACATGGCCGGTGGCGGGTATGATGTGCAGGGCGACGCGATCGCCCGCCTTGTGCGCCTGTTCGACATAGCCGGTGCCGAGGCGGATCGGGATGATCCTGTCCTCGCGTCCGTTCACCAGATCCTGCGGTACGCCGATCGGCAGCAGGCGCGGAACCGAAGTGTCCGCGTAGACGTCCGGCCGGGTGCCGGGCGCACCGACCAACCGGCCAACGACTTCAACGCCGCAGCCATTGTCCGGGCTGGCCGCAGTCGCTTCGAGGTCGGGCAGGCCGCCCAGGCTGATGACATGCGCGATTGGGAGGGGGCTGGCAGAATGGAGCGGGCTGTCCTTGGGCAATTTCGGCCGAGCGGCGAGCCACAGGGCGAGATGGCCGCCGGCCGAATGTCCGACGGCGACGACATGTTTCGTATCGAGGTGAAAGCGGGCGGCATGTTCGGCCAGCGCGTCGGCCGCCGCAGCCGCGTCACTGAAAGTGCCGGGATAGCCGCCGCCGCGACGATCCACGCCGCGATAATCGATGTTCCATACCGCCACGCCGTCCTTGCGGAGATCGTCGGCGATCCAGTTCATCAGGCTGCGATCGGCGATGCTGGTCGTCCAGCACCCGCCATGGACCATCACGACGGTGGGGAAGGGGCCTTTCCCTGCGGGCAGCCAGATATCGACCTTCTGCATCGAATCGTCGCCATAGGCGACGGTCGCGTCCGGTTTAGGCTGTGGCCGACCGGCAAGATCGGGCCAGCTGAGCAGGGGGGCATCGTTGGCGGGCATCGCCGCAGGGGTGAACGCGAGAAGCGTGATCAAGGCAAGCCGGAACATGCCTGCCTGATACGGGCCTCTCGCGATCGTGTCGAACCTAGGCTGGCCGGGAGGCCGAGTCCTTGCGCTTGGCTGGCCGCGCCAGCCAGGGCGCTTCGAACTGATACGCATTGAGCTTGGTCATCGCCTCGCTCACCGAACGGACCAGCTTATGGATCGCGGTGCTCAGATGCTGGTGGCTGTCGGCCCATGCCTGACTGTGGAAATCGTCGCGCATCGCCATTCTCCTCTTTCGTGCCGGCGTGGATGAGACAGGAATATGCGCCCGGCGGAATCGTTACGCCAACAAATCGTTGGACAGGATCGATAAGGCTGCCTTATTGAATATGAATGCGCCGCATCCCGCCGCTCTCTGCCGTCCGCGTCTTCGAGGCGGCCGCCCGCCATGAGAACTTCACCTCGGCGGCGGCAGAGCTGGGCATGACTCAGGCCGCCGTCAGTTATCAGGTGAAGCTGCTGGAGGAGCGGCTCGGCGTCCCGCTGTTCCGCCGCGAGAAAAAGCGAGTCGTGCTCACTGAGGCGGCACGCCGGATCGCGCCGCAGATCGGCGGCGCTTTCGATGCGCTCGAATCCGCCTTCGCCTCGATCCGGGCGGAGGATGAGGCGCTGCTGACGGTCTCCACCTCCAACACCTTCGCCAATACCTGGCTCGCCTGGCGGCTGGGCAGTTTCCAGATGGGCCATCCCGATATGGCGGTGCGGCTGCTGACCAGTGATGCGCTGGCCGATTTTGCCAGCGACGATGTCGATGTCGCGATCCGGGCGGGGCTCGGGCCCTGGCCTGAGGTGTCGCAGGATCTGTTGCTCCAGATCGATTTCACGCCGATGTGCAGTCCCGGTTTCCTGCGGCGGCACGGCCCCGCTTTCGAGCCGGCCGACCTGCTGCGCCTGCCGTTGATCAGCCCGCACGACAGCTGGTGGTCCTTCTGGCTGCATGAGGCTGGCGTGGAGGCGCCCGATGAAGTCTCGCGGACGGGCGTCAGGCTCGATTCCCAGGCGCATGAGGGGCATGCGGCGATGGCGGGGCAGGGCATGGCGATGCTGACGCCGTTTTTCTGGCGCAACGATCTCGCTGAAGGCCGGCTGGTGCGGCCGTTCGATCAGGTTTCGACCCGGGGCTACGCCTATTGGCTGGTATGCCCAGAGGCGCGGCGGGGCGTGCCCAAGATCAAGCGATTCCGCGAATGGCTGCTCGCCGAACTGGCCCGCGATCTGCCGAGCCCGGTATGAGCTTCCCGCGCGCCGCTGTAGCGCGCGGTGATTCCGCCTGCTAACCGGGGGTCAATGCCTACCGAAACCCTAGAGCCCGATCCCTTCAATGCCATCGTCGATGCACCGTTCGACAGCGCGCTGTCCGAACGGTACCTCGTCTATGCGCTGTCGACGATCACCGCGCGGTCGCTGCCCGATGTCCGTGACGGGCTGAAGCCGGTGCATCGCCGCCTGTTATGGGCGATGCGGCTGCTCAAGCTCGATCCGGCGCAAGGCTACAAGAAATGCGCCCGCGTCGTCGGCGACGTGATCGGCAAATATCATCCGCATGGCGACCAGTCGGTCTATGACGCGATGGTCCGCCTCGCCCAGAGCTTCGCGATGCGCTACCCGCTGGTCGACGGCCAGGGCAATTTCGGCAATATCGACGGCGATAACGCCGCCGCCTATCGCTACACCGAAGCGCGGCTGACTCAGGTCGCGATGGACATGATGGACGGCCTCGACGAGGACGCCGTCGATTACCGCCCGACCTATAATGGCGAGGATCAGGAGCCCGAGCTGTTCCCGGGTCTCTTCCCGAACCTGCTGGCCAATGGCGCCGCCGGCATCGCGGTCGGCATGGCCACCAGCATCCCGCCGCACAATGCCGCGGAGTTGTTCGACGCCGCGATCCTGCTGATCGATCAGCCGAACGCGACCGACGCGCAGGTCAATGCGCTGGTGAAAGGCCCCGATTTCCCGACCGGCGGGCTCGTCGTCGACAGCCCTGCGTCCATCGCCGAATCCTACGCCACCGGCCGCGGCGGCTTCCGCGTCCGGGCGCGCTGGCATGTCGAGGATCTGGGGCGCGGCACCTGGAACGCGATCGTCACGGAGATTCCGTACGGTGTGCAGAAAGGCAAGCTGATCGAGCAGATCGCCGAGCTGATCAACGACAAGAAGCTGCCGATCCTGGCCGATGTGCGCGACGAATCGGATTCGGAAGTGCGGATCGTGATCGAGCCGCGCGCCCGCACGGTCGATGCGACGATGCTGATGGAAAGCCTGTTCCGGATGAGCGACCTGGAGAACCGGGTCAGCCTCAACCTGAACGTGCTCGACAGCCGGCGGACGCCACGGGTTATGTCGTTGCGCGAGGCGCTGATGGGCTGGGTCGATCACCAGTTCATCGTGCTCCAGCGTCGCACCGCGCACCGGCTCGGCAAGATCTCCGACCGGATCGAGCTGCTCGACGGCTATCTCATCGCCTATCTCAATCTCGATCGGGTGATCGAGATCATCCGCACCGAGGATGAGCCCAAGCCAGTGATGATCGCCGAATTCGGCCTGACCGACCGGCAGGCCGAGGCAATCCTCGACATGCGGCTGCGGCGCCTGCGCAAGCTCGAGGAAATGGAGATCCGCAAGGAGCGCGAGGGGCTCGAAAGCGAGCGCACCGGGCTCGACCTGCTGCTCGGCAGCGACGCGCGGCAACGGACTCGTCTGAAGAAGGATTTCGGGCGGCTGCGCGAACGCTACGGCCCGGAAACGCCGCTCGGCAAGCGCCGCACCACGGTCGAGGAAGCCGCGCCGGCGCGCGAGATTCCGCTCGAGGCGATGATCGAGCGCGAGCCGATCACGGTGATCCTGTCCCAGCGCGGCTGGATCAGGGCGATGAAGGGCCATATCGAGCCCGCCGCGGCGGCCGAGTTGAAGTTCAAGGAAGGCGATGCGCCCTTCCTGCACTTCTCGGCGCAGACCACCGACAAGATCCTGCTCGCCGCGGAAAACGGCCGTTTCTATACGCTGGCGGCTGACAAGCTGCCCGGCGGGCGCGGGTTCGGCGAGCCGGTGCGGGCGATGATCGACCTTGACGGCGATATCGGCATCGTCGCGCTGATGCCGGCGAGCCGCGCCGAGAAACTGCTGGTCGCCGCTACCGACGGGCGCGGCTTCGTCGTGCGGACCGCGGATACCATCGCCGAGACGCGCAAGGGCAAGACGGTGGTGACTCCGCGCCTGGGCGCGAAGCTGAAGCTCGTCCGGCCGATCGATCCGGCCGCGGACTATGTCGCGGTGATCGGGGACAATCGCCGACTGCTTGTCTTCCCGTTAGCCGAACTGGCCGAGCTCGCGCGCGGGCAGGGCGTCCAGCTTCAGCGCTATCGCGACGGCGGCCTGTCGGATGCGATCACCTTCGTCTTCGCGAGCGGCCTGAGCTGGGCCATGGGCGGCGAGAGCGGACGGACGAGGACCGAGGCCGATCTCGCGCCCTGGCGTGCCGCGCGCGGTGCGGCGGGGCGGATGCCGCCGACGGGCTTCCCGCGCGACAACCGGTTCTGATCTAGCCGCGGAGGGCGCGCGCGACCGCGTCGTCGGCGATCTGGTTGACCCGGGCGATGTCGGGGAAGCCTTCGGCGATCCATTGTTCCTCGACGACGCGCAACGTCCGCGCGACCTCGGGCCCCTTGCGCAGACCGCGTTCGACCAGCGCGCCGCCGGTCAGCGGCAAAGCCGGGATGTCCCAGTCGACCAGCGCCGCGGCCTCGCTCTCCGGCCGGTCCGACAGCAGCAGCCGATCGATCGCGAGGGTCGCGCCGAGCCGGTAGCCGATCACTTCGGCGGGTTCGTCGCCCGCGGGCTCGGCCGCGCTGGCGAGTCGGCGCCGATCCACCTTGGAGAGTTTCAGGCGTGCGCCGACATCGTCCGCGACGCGCGGATCGGCGGGCAGCAGCGCCGCCAGCCGGCGGATGGCGTCCGGCGCGATCCCGGCTTCGCCCTCCCGCTTCGCCAGCCGCGCAAGCTGCGCCACGCTCTCGATCTCGGGCAGCACTGGTCTGAAGATGCCGCGTTCGATCATCAACGCAACCACCGGTACCGCATGCACCGCGACGATCAGGCGCAGCAATTCCGCCGCGATGCGCTCGCGCGACAGCGCCATCAGGTCGTTCGCACGCTCGGTACAGGCATCGAGGCCAGCCCTATCGGGTTCGTCGCCGAAGCGGGCATGGAAGCGGAAGAAGCGCAGGATGCGCAGATGATCCTCCGCGATCCGCTTCAACGGATCGCCGATGAACCGCACGCGGCGCGCCGCCAGATCGTCCAGGCCACCGAAATAATCGAAGATCTCGCCGGTCAGCGGATCGGCGTAGAGCGCGTTCATCGTGAAATCGCGCCGCGCAGCGTCCTCGCGCCAGTCGTCGGTGAAGGCGACGGTCGCGTGCCGCCCGTCGGTCGCGACGTCGCAGCGCAGGGTCGTCACTTCGATCGGTTCGCCGCCCGGGAGCACCGCCGTCACCGTGCCGTGCGCGAGGCCGGTCGGCACGACCCTGATCGCCTTGTCCTTCAGCAACGCGATCACGCGCCCGGGCGCATGCTCGGTCGCGAGATCGACATCGGCCACATCGATCCCCAGCAACGTATCGCGCACGGCGCCGCCGACGAAGCGCACCTTGCCCTCCGCCGCGCCCAGCACCTCGCACAGCCGCACCAGCCCGGCCCGCTCGCGCCACGCGCTGTCGGGCAGCATCATGCGTTCCATCTGATGCGCCGGGACAGGTTGACGATCATCGCGGCCGTCGCGCCCCAGATGCGGTGGTCGTTCCAGGTGATTTCGTAATAATGCCGGTTGCGGCCCTGCCACTCGACGGTCGCCTCGACATGATTGGCCGAATCGAGCACGAAATCGAGCGGTACCTCGAACACCTGCGCCACCTCCGCCTCGCTGGGCACGAGCACCAGGTCGGGCGGCACGATGCCGATTACCGGGGTCACCTCGAATCCGGTGATGGTACGGTACCGGTCGGCCTCGCCGATCACGATCACCTGGTTGCGCGGCAGCGCGATCTCTTCCTCCGCCTCGCGCAGGGCGGCAGCGACGGCACCGTCGTCGCCCGGATCGATCCGGCCACCGGGAAAGGCCACCTGGCCCGCATGGCGCGACAGGGTGTCGGTCCGCCGGGTCAGGATCACGCCGGGCTCGGGCCGGTCAGTCACCGCAATGAGGACCGCCGCGCTCATCAGCGGCACCGTCTGGTCGAGTTCGGCGTCGCGGTGGTCGCCGGTCAGCAGCACGGTATCCAGGCCGTGTCCGATTTCCAGGGCATGGCGCAGACGGTCGGCGAGCATCATGCGTCGGGCTCCAGCGGGAAGAAGGCGCCGTCGCTCCAGACGCCCGGCGGGGTTGTATCGTTCGCCAGCGCCATGGCGGCCAGCTCGTAATAGACCGGCCGCGCGACCAGTGCCTCGAGCCCGCCGCGGACATGGAGATAGGGGCGGGGGCCATCGTCGCGCTCGACGAACCGCAGCGGATGATCCTGGCCAGCGTTCACCAGATCGCCGGTATTGAGGCGGAACGCCAACCGCGCATCGCGGCCTTCGCCCTCCACCTTCATCTCGACGGCAATGAAGGGCGCGTCTTCCACCGCGATATCGAGCTTCTCGACCGGCGTGACGAGCACATAGCCACCATCGGGTTCGCGTCGGAGGATGGTCGAGAACAGCCGCACCATCGCCTGTCGCCCGATCGGCGATCCCTGGTGGAACCACGTCCCGTCGCGGGCGATGCGCATCTCGCTGTCGCCGCAATGCGTGGGGTTCCAGCGCTCGACCGGCGGCAGCTTCCGCTCCTCCGCCAGGCGCGCGATTTCGGCAAGCGAGAGCGTAGCGAGATCGGGCAGCGGGTCCATAGGCATCGGCTCGCGGTAGGGCAGCCCCGCGCGGGCGTAAAGCGTCAGGCGAGCGCGGCGACGCGCGGGCCGAGCATACCGGCGCCGTCCGGCACCGCATCGCCCAGCGCGAGCAGCCGGCGTTGCTCGACCGGGCCGGGCACCCGCCATCCGCCGGTGCGTTCGGCACTGAAGCCGAAGAAGCGGCCATAATATTCCGGATCGCCGATCAGCATCAGCGAGTCCGCCTCTCCCGTGGCGACGGCCGCGTTCAGCGCACACAGCATCAGATCCCGCCCGATGCCGTCGCGCTGGCGTGCCGGCTCGACCGCAACGGGGCCGACCATCACCAGCGGCACGTCGCGGCCGTCATCGCCGTCGAACAGGATCGGCCAGCACTGGATCGTGCCGACCAGCGCGTCATGCTCGAACGCAGCGAAGCTCAGTCGGGGAATCGCGGGCATGCCTGCGCGAATCCGATAGGCGGTTCGCTCGTGCCGGTCCGGGCCGAACGCGCGGTCGAGCAACTGCTCCACCGCCTGCGGTTCAACTTCGGCAATCGGCGCGATCCTGATCAAAGCGATACTCCCGCGAGTCCCGGCATGGACGCACGGGGCCGCGCGCTTTAGCGGTGGTACGCCTTAACGCAAGCCGAATTGAATCGTCCCATGAAGCTGTACGACGCCGAATTCGCCCCGAGCCCGCGCCGCGTGCGCATCTTCCTTGCCGAGAAGGGGATCGAGATCGAGCGCGTGATGGTCGATCTGCGCCGGAACGAGCAGCTGGCCGATCCCTATCTGGCGGTCAATCCGCGCGGCGCCGTGCCGGCGCTCGAACTCGACGATGGCGAGGTCATTTGCGAATCGGCGGCGATCTGCCGTTATTTCGAGGCAGTGCAGCCGGAGCCCGCGCTGTTCGGATCGAACCCGCTCGACATTGGCCGGATCGAATCCTGGACACGCCGAATCGAATCGGATGGTTATGCCGCTGCGGTCTATGCCTTTCGCAACGCGCACCCCGCCTTCCAGGATCGCGCCGCGCCCGGCAAATGGCCATCGATGCCGCAGATTCCCGAACTCGGCGCGCGCGGGCTGATCATGTGGGGTGCCTTTATCGACGCGCTCGATACGCGCCTGTCTGAGCGCAGCTGGATTGCCACGGACGATTTCAGTTTTGCCGATATCACGGCGCTGGTGACGCTCGACTTCGCGCGATCCGCCCGATTTCAGGTGCCCGAGAAGTGGCGGGCTGTCGCCCGCTGGCACGCAGCGGCAAGCGCCCGGCCGAGTGCGTCCGCCTGACTCGGCTTTCCACCGTCCCGCCATCTGCTATGGGGCGCGCCTCAGAATGAAAGGGCAGCGCTTGGACGATCGTCTCAGCCTCGAAGTGCATGATCTCGAGGTACCGGTGCTGACCGGCATCTATTCCGAAGAAACCCATTTGCCGCAGCCGCTGCGGATCTCGCTGACGGTCGAGCTCGATTGCCCGGCGCATTTCCCGCCGGATGCACCGCTGGGCGCGACCAAGAATTATCTCGACCTGAAGCGCGCGGCGACGACCGCGCTGCCCGAGGGCGTGCATTTCACCCTGGTTGAAGGCGTTGCCGATCATATCGCGGAGACATTGTTCCTGCAGGACCGGCGAGTCGCGCGGGTCGAGGTGAAGATCGTCAAGCTGGCGATCGCCGAAGCGGGAGAATCGATCGGGATCACGCTCGTGCGGTACCGCAAATGAGCCTGGCGGAGGCCGTCAGCGACTCGCTTGCACAGGCTTCCGGGACCATTGCTGCGACGATCCTGGTTCCGGCCGAGCCGGGGCGGGCAGGGGAGACGGTCGAGCGCCTGCGCGCGGCGCAGGGCGCGATGGTGCTGCTCCTGATCGAATCGCCGATCTCCCCGCTCGATCGGGCGATGCTGATCGCGGCGATCGGTCCATTGGCGATCGAGCGGGCGCCGCACGGCCGCATCGGCGCGCTCGACGTGGCGCCCGGCGCGGCGCCGGAAGATGTCGTCGCGGCGGCCCGGTTCCTGGCGGCTGCCGGTTCGACGACCGGCCAGGTCCTCAAGATTTCCTAGCGCGCGCTCCGGTCGCATGGGCCGAGCGAGCGCAGCACCAGGCGATAATCCTCGCGCGCGATGGCCGCATCCGCCTCGCCGAGCGACTCCAGGCTAGAATCGGGCAGCGCCGGCGGCAGGCCGCAGGCGAGGCGATACCAGAGCAGGGTATCCCGCGCCGGCGGCAGCGCGCTGTCACCGACGAGCTCGCTCAGTGCGACCGACCAGCGCGGGCGCTCGCCCTGCAGGCGCTTGATGCCGAGCGATACCGGGCGTCCATCGGCGGTGCTCAGGAATATCTGGGTCTCGCCCGATCCGGGGAGATCTCCCCCGACATGAAAGGCATTGCCGATCCCGGTGACCTGGGGCGGCGCATCGGGGCTGAGCGTCTCCTGGGTGATTCGCCGCGTCAGCGCATCGGCGGCGGGCGTCCAGTCGCGCTGCGCGTCGGGGCGGACCAGCTGGATCAGCGCTGCGTTGCCGGGAACGGGCCGGGCGAACAGGATGACGCGCAACTTGCGCAATTTCGGGAGCCGCCCGCGCGAGTCGACCGGCACGTCCAGGACATAGGCGATTCGGGGCGGCAATGCTGCAGTGCCGCGAATCAGGGCAAGGACATCGGCCTCGACGTAGAGCCGGGCATTGCCCGGCGCGACGCCGGCGGCGTCCGGACCTTTCAATTTGGTCGAGCTGCGGATGGTCGCATCGACGATCATCGGGGAGGCCAGGACCAGATCCGCATAATAGGGATAAGGTGGTGAATTTACCACCAAATCGGCGGGATTCGGGGGAATTTGCTGCGCTGGAGCGGCGTTTGGCGCCGCTGCGAGAGCCAGCGCGAATGCGAGTTTGGGAACAGGAATCATTCGCTATGGGTTACGCGCTCAAAGGATTATTATACAGAAATAATTCTGCCACGTTCGGTTTGTACGTTTGTTGCGTGAGACAAAGCGTTTGCGTCATGGTTTTGGGGCTCATATAGGATCGCCCCTGTCCAAGGATACATCAGCCCATGACAGGCGGATCGAACGAACGGACGTTACGGATCGGCGATACGCGTCGTGTACGGATATAGGAGTTTCGTTTCTGAATGGCTTATGCTGACCGTAATGTAAGCGGCAACCGCGTGGTGGCGATCGTGATCGTGTCGGTGATCGTCGCCGTCATGGGCTACGCCTTCGTCACCGGTCTCACGTATAAATACGTGAAAGCGATGTCGGAGAAGCTCAAGACCTTCGATGTCGAGGAGCCGCCACCCCCGCCGCCTGACGAGCCGCCACCCCCGCCGCCAGATCAGCCGCTCGAGCCGCCTCCGGTCGTCTCGCCGCCGCCGATCGTGACGACGAACACCGCTCCTCAGGTCGTCATCCAGACGGTGCAGACCCCGCCGCCGGTATTCGTGCCGACGCCGGTTGCTGCACCTCCCCCACCGCCGCCGCCGCCTCGCATTTCGCAGGCCGCTGCGCCCAAGGGTAATCCGGGCCAGTATTTCAGTGACGATGCGTACCCATCGGAGGCAATTCGCGCCGGTGCCCAGGGTCGCGTGGTCGCCAGGCTGACCATTGGCACGGACGGCCGCGTCAGCGCGTGCACGGTCACGACTTCGAGCGGCAACGGCGCGCTCGACGACACGACCTGCCGGATCGCGCGCAGCAGGGTGCGGTACACGCCTGCGAAGGACGAGAACGGCCAGGCGACTGTTTCGACGGCAACCTTGCCGGTGAAGTGGGTCCTGCCTGCCGATTGATGACAGGAAATCGGCCCGGTGCGCCAAGCCCGGGCCGTTTTCTCGGTACAGTTCAAAACTATTTTACATATAGCCTAGAGGAAACAACCAGATGTTCACCACCCTCCTTGCGGCCGGCGCCGCAGCAGCAGCCCCGGCGGGCGAGAATCCCTACGGCCTGGTCCCCGCGCTTCGCGAAGGCGGCCTGATCTCGCAGACGGTGTTCGGCATTCTCGTGCTGATGCTTTTCGTCTCGCTCTACATCCTGTTCACGAAGCTGTTCGAACAGCAGAAGGTGATCAACCAGCACAAGCGCGTCCGCGCCGGTTTCTGGAGCTCCAACAGCCTGCGCGAAGCGTCGGCCAAGCTCGAGAAGAACTCGGCCTACAAGCAGATCGTCGACGACGGCCTGTCGGCTCAGGAGCAGCACACCCGTCTGACCGATCCGGTCGAGGCGCATGACTGGCTGCACGGCTCGCTCGCTCGTTCGGAAGCAACGATCAACTCGCAGCTGAACTCGGGCCTGGCCTTCCTTGCCACGGTCGGCGCGACCGCGCCGTTCATCGGCCTGTTCGGTACGGTTATCGGCATCTACCGCGCGCTCATCAAGATCGGTGCGGCCGGTCAGGCTTCGATCGACGCCGTTGCCGGCCCGGTCGGTGAGGCGCTGATCATGACCGCCCTCGGTCTCGTCGTCGCCGTTCCGGCAGTGCTCGCCTACAACTGGCTGCAGCGTCGCAACAAGTCGATCGCCGAAGACCTGAACGCGTTCTCGAACGACGTGCTCGGTTACCTCGCATCGGACGGCGCGGTTCGCCCGACGGTTGCAGCTCGCAAGGGTGCTGCAGCTCCGGCCGCCAAGCCGGCCGCTGCGACCACCACGGCAGCACGCTGATGACGGGGCGGGGCGCGCGCCTCGGCGCCGCCCCGCCTCTTCGCCGCCGGAGGTTTCCGATGGCGCAGTTGGAAGGATAGGATAGTCCTCAATGGCAATTAGTGTTGGCGGCGATGGCGCCGAAGAAAAGCCGATGTCGGACATCAACACGACCCCCATGGTGGACGTGATGCTGGTGCTCCTGATCATCTTCTTGATCGCGGTTCCGGTCGTGCTGCAATCGGTGAAGCTCAAGCTTCCCGACATCCGTTACGATCCCACGACCACGAAGCCCGAGAATGTGTCGCTCTCGATCCTGCAGAAGCCCGACGGCAGCTGCGGCATCTTCTGGGGCACGACGCCGGTTGGTCACCAGGAACTGCTCGACAAGGCCGTGGCAAAGTTGCGGCTTGAAATCGAGAAGCAGGGTGGCGTGAACAATCCCGACCTAGAGCTTCCCGAGGCTCATATCCGGGGTGACGTGAATACGCCGTATCGCTGCGTTGGCGGTGCGATCTACACGATGCAGATGGCAGGCTTTGCCAAGGTCGGCTTCATTTCCGAGCCTCCGCCCGGCGGCAACGCCGCGCGCATGTGACCGGTCAGAGCTTAGGAGTAATTTGATATGTCAATGAGCGGTGGCTCCGATGATGGCCAGCCGATGATGGATCTGAACACGACGCCGCTTATCGACGTCATGCTCGTGCTCCTCATCATGTTCATCATCACCATTCCGATCCAGACGCACGCGGTGAAGGTCGATCTTCCGATCAACGACCCCAGCAACCAGCCGCCGCCGATCGATCCGCAGAAGAACAAGGTCACGATCGATCCCGCCGGGACGATCGCATGGAACGGTGCGCCGGTCGACAAGGTCACTCTCCAGCAATATCTGGAAGCGACCAAGGGCATCAATCCGGAACCGGAACTTCACTTCCAGCCGGATCCCCAGGCGCGCTACGCCCGGGTCGACGAAGTTCTGGCAGTGATCAAGCGCTCCGGCGTGACCAAGCTCGGCTTCATCGGCAACGAGCAATATCGCAACGATTTCTGATCGATCCGATCAGCGCGGTACATGACAGGGCGGTCCTTCGGGGCCGCCCTTTTTTGTTGTTTCTCAGCCAGGTGGCGACCCCGCCCTCGCTCCGTCGCATGCCTATTGCGGTGGAGTCATGGAAGTGACACAACAGTGTCACAAAAATGAAACCTTTCGAGGAAAGGTCGGCAGGAGAAGAGCAATGCGCTTCGGTTTTCAGATGCTGGTCGTTGGAATCGCCCTGGCGGGCGCCGGGACCGCAGCAGCAGCCAGCGATCGTACGGGCTTCACGGCGATCAAGCAGGGCGATTTCAACACGGCGGAACGCGCGCTGGTCGCTGAGCGCCGCATTTATCCGTCGCGCCCTGAACTGATGATCAATCTCGCCACCGTCTATCGCAACACCGGTCGTCGGGATGAGGCACGGGCGCTGTACGAGTCGGTGCTGGCCCAGCCCAATATGCTGATGGACGTCACCACCGAGCGCACCGCCTGGTCGCACACGCTGGCGAACGCTGGTCTGGCGAGGCTCGACGCACGGCAGATGTCGTCCCGCTGAACCGACCAGGGGTCCGATTCATTTAACCTGAGAAAGATCGGATTGGCATGATCGCCCGTCCGATCTTATTGGCATGATATGCGCAGGCATTGAATCGATCGCGTCAGCACGTCGATCAGGTAGATGTGCTGCTATCGCGGCGCGGGAATCGCTGTCCCTATAGCCGCGGCAGCGTGACGCCGCGCTGGCCCATATATTTGCCGGCACGGTCGGCATAGCTCGTCTCGCACGGCTCATTGCCTTCCAGGAACAGGAACTGGCACGCGCCTTCATTGGCGTAGATCTTAGCGGGCAAGGGCGTCGTGTTCGAGAATTCGAGCGTCACATGCCCCTCCCATCCCGGTTCGAGCGGCGTGACGTTCACGATGATGCCGCAACGCGCATAGGTCGATTTGCCGAGGCAGATGACCAGCACGTCCCGCGGCACGCGGAAATATTCGACCGTCCGCGCCAGCGCGAAGCTGTTCGGGGGAATGACGCAGACATCGGTCTTGCGATCGACGAAGCTGTTCGCCGCGAAATCCTTCGGATCGACGATGACGCTGTCGATGTTGGTGAAGATCTTGAACTCGTCCGAGACACGCGCGTCATAACCATAGGAAGACAGGCCGTAGGAGATGCAGCCGTCGCGTTTCTGGCCATCGACGAACGGCTCGATCATGCCGGTGGCAAGCGCCTGCTCGCGAATCCAGCGGTCCGACATGATCGACATAAAGCGCCTCCCTGATACCCAACCGCTTTTGCGGGATTGGCGGCCGGAGGCAAGGCCGGATGGTCGTCAAAGCCAAGCGACCCGCCTGCGCATCTGCGCAGACGGGTCGCGGGTCGTAGCAGAGCTTACTGGCTGAGGATGCTGGCGATCAGGCCGCTGGCCGCGGCGACGAGCAGGTAATCGCCGCTGTTGTTGTTCTCCCGCACCCACTGATAGCCGCGCGGGGGCGCACGCAGGCCGCGGCGGTTCCAGTCGCTGACGACATAGCGGCGCTGGTTGCGGTTGAGCTTCTGCCCTTTGCGCCATTTATGGCCACGCGAGTTCTGCACTTCGCGCCATGCCGGCCGGTGTTGCTGGCCATGGGCCTGGTTACGATCGGACTGGCGATGTTGCTGGGCGACCGCGGGCACGCTGACGGACGTGGCGAGGAGCGCGGCGATGACGCCGGCGCGAACGGTCTTGGTCATGAAGGGAAGTCTCCTGAGGATGAGACGGTCACTACGACCCCTGGCGCAGGATGTTCCAACAGGGCCGATCAGGCCGTAACCCCGATGGCTCAGTCGATGCCGAGATCGCCCGGACCGAAGGCGTGCGGTAGCAGTTCGGACAGGAGGTGGCGCTCATAGGCGTCACCCTCGGCGCCGGCGCACCAAAGGACGATGTCGCGCTTGCCGAGCTGGGCGGCTTCGTTGATCACCTGGCGGCAGCGGCCGCACGGTCCGACTGGCTTGAACCCCCTGGGCGTGCCTTCGGCGTCCATCGCGCCGCCGATGACGCCGATCGCGACG
Source organism: Parasphingomonas zepuensis (assembly GCF_036663735.1). NCBI lineage: Bacteria > Pseudomonadati > Pseudomonadota > Alphaproteobacteria > Sphingomonadales > Sphingomonadaceae > Parasphingomonas > Parasphingomonas zepuensis. The sequence goes on from NZ_JAXOJO010000002.1 coordinate 705,802, forward strand.
ACGTCGCGGAGCCGGCCCTGGGCGTTGGCCGTGGCGAGCGCCACCGTTTCGGCGCAGAGCGAGAGGCCGTAGCTCGCATTCTCGAAATTGGTGCCGGTGACGATGCTGCCGTCGTCCAGCAGCACGGCTGCACCTACACCGAACCGCGAATAGGGGGCATGGGCGTTACGCGCTGCGGCCCGCGCCGCGGCAATCAGGCGATCTCGGATGTCGGTATCCGTGTCGGTGTCGGGGCTCATGGCGCGACCACGTCCCAGTGCACCGGCCCTTCGACTCCGTCGATCCGCCGCATATCGCTCGCCTGCCACATCCGCCACGGCCTTGCCGCATAATCGGGCGGAAGGAAATCCTGCACGGCCCAGATCGTCCGCGGGATCGCCGCGCTGACCTCATAATGGCGCTCGAAGCGCCGGGTGAGCTTGAGCAGGGCGGGCTTGCCGCCATGCGCCTCGATCATGGTCAGGAACTGCCGGAGGTCGGCGAGCAGCGCGTCCCTGGTCGGGCGAGCCACGCAATCGTCGTGGAAATCGAGTTCGACTGCGGGCGGCAGCGCGTCGTCGGGGCGGGGCACGGTGGTGATGAAGTTGTTCGCCTGGTCCACGCCGGGGCGGCACAGCGAATAGACGTGCAGCGCGCCGCGCGGCATGCCGGCAGCATCCACGTCAGCCCAGTTCGCCGCAAAGCGCGTGTCGCGTCCAGCAGCGCCATAGGTCGCGCGGACATAGGCGAATTGAGCGCCCCCGGCGTTCACCGTCGGCCAATGGACTATGCCCTGCGCTTCGGACACGTCGATGCCCTGCAGGCTGTACTTGTTCGACGGATGCCAGCCGAGCGCGACGATCCAGGCGACGCCGGCCGAAACGGCCAGGATGAGGCCAAGCGCCGCGGTCATGCTCGTGCGACCACGCCACCAGTGCAATGCCACCCGCGTCAGCCCTTGATGTGCAGCACGCAGATCAGCGTGAAGAGCCGGCGGGCTGTGGCGAAATCGATGTCGATCTTGCCCTCCAGACGTTCCTTCAGCAGCTCGGCCGCCTCGTTGTGGATGCCGCGCCGCGCCATGTCGACCGTCTCGATCTGGGCCGGCGTCGCGTGGCGGATCGCTTCGTAATAGCTGTCGCAGATGGCGAAATAATCTTTGATCGGCCGGCGGAAGCGCCCCATCGCCAGCACATAGGTCTCGAGATGGGTGTCATCGGCGCGGTGGATGGCGATCGCCAGCCGGCCCTCCTCTACCGCCAGCGCGATCTTGAACGGGCCGGCATAGCCGTCGGGATAGACGCGCTGCGGGCAGAAATAATTGCCCTCGACCAGATCGAATATCGCGATCCGCCGTTCCTGCTCGATATCGGCCGAACGCCACAGGATGGTGCGCTCGTCGAGGGTCACATCGATGATGCGCGGATCGGCCATGATCCGGCCCTATCGGGGATGGCGGCCCGGAACAACATCGTCGCATTCGTCGGGCCTTTCGAACTTATCCCCGCTATTGTCATGAGCGTCTATTGAGCCGCCGCCCGACCTCTGGGAAAGGAACGCCATGGCCACCGCGATCATTCATCCGATTCTCCCTCCCCCCGTCACGTTGCCGCAGAATGTGGAGGCCGAGGCGGCGATGCTGGGCGCGATGATGATCGACAACCGGCTGGCCGACGATCTGGTCGACCGGCTCGAGCCGGATCATTTCTTCGAGCCGGTGCACGGGCGCATCTTCGCCGCGATCAAGCAGGCGCGCAGCAACGACATGCTGGCGACCCCGGTCACGCTGCGCCCGATGTTCGAGGCGGACGAGGGGATGAAGGAGCTGGGCGGGCCCGGCTATCTCGCCCAGCTGACCGGGAGCGGCGCCGGCCTGATCGGCGCGCGCCAGTTCGCCCAGCAGATCTACGACCTGGCGATGCTGCGCACGCTCGTCACGGTAGGCCGCGGGCTGGTCGATCGCGCGCTCGATACCTCGGAGGAGGTCAATCCGCGCGCCCAGATCGAACTGGCCGAGGAGGAATTGTTCAAGGTCGCCGGCGAAGGCGCCACCGAGAGCCAGATCAAGACCTTCGCCCAGGCCACCACCATGGCGGTGAAGATGGCGCAGCGCGCGCTCAATTCGGGCGGCAACCTGTCGGGCGTCACCACCGGGCTCGACTCGGTCAACGCCAAGATGGGCGGCATGCACCATTCGGATTTGATGATCCTCGCCGGTCGCCCCGGCATGGGCAAGACGTCGCTGGCCACCAACATCGCTTTCAACGCGGCACAGCGCTGGATGCGCGACATGGCCGACGGCATCGATCCGGCCGAGTCGGTCGGCGCGAAGGTCGCGTTCTTCAGCCTGGAAATGTCCGCCGACCAGCTGGCCACGCGTATCCTGTCGGAGCAGGCGCGGATCAGCTCCGAGGCTTTGCGCATGGGCAAGATCAGCCGCGCCGAGTTCAACCAACTCGCCGCGGCCGCCGCCGACCTGGAGAATCTGCCGCTCTATATCGACGACACGGCCGGCCTGACGATCGGCGCGCTGCACACCCGCATGCGCCGACTGCAGCGGCGCCACAACAACCAGATCGGTCTGGTTGTGATCGATTACCTCCAGCTGCTGACCGGCTCGGCCAAGGCCTCGGGCGACGGCCGCGTGCAGGAAATCTCCGAGATCAGCCGCGGCCTGAAGACATTGGCCAAGGACATGAACGTGCCGGTGATGGCGCTTTCCCAGCTGAGCCGAGCGGTCGAGCAGCGCGAGGACAAGCGCCCGCAGCTGTCGGATCTGCGCGAATCGGGATCGATCGAGCAGGACGCCGATATCGTGATGTTCGTGTACCGCGAGGATTATTACGTCGCGGCGAAAGAGCCGAAGCGCCCGGTCGAGGGCGACAGCGCCAAGATCTTCGAGGATCACGCGCAATGGGCGACCGACATGGAACGGGTGTTCGGCCTGGCCGAGCTGATCATCGCCAAGCAGCGCCACGGCGCGACCGGCAAGGTGATCCTGAAGTTCGAGCCGAGCGTGACGCGCTTCTCGGATTTCGTGGGGTACTAAAAAGCCCCTCCCCTTCAGGGGAGGGGCTTGAGATCAAAAAACCGGTTCTTCGCCCGGCTTTTCAGCGACATGGATCCCGCACTCGACCTTGTCCCAGCCGCGCCAGCGGCCGGCGCGGGGGTCTTCGCCCGGTTGCACCTTGCTGGTGCAGGGCTGGCAGCCGATCGACAGATAGCCTTCCGCCTCGAGCGGGTGGCGGGGCAGGTCATGCTCCTGGAAATAGGCATCGAGATCGGCCTTCACCCAATCGCCGAGCGGATTGACCTTGAGCCGGCCGTCCTCGACCTCGAAGCGCGGGATGTTCTGGCGCGTGACGGACTGGAACGCCTTGCGCCCCGAGATCCAGCTGTCGAGCCCGGCCTTGGCGCGCTTCAGCGGCTCGACCTTGCGGATGTCGCAGCAGCCATCGGGATCGTAGGACCAGCGCAGGCCCTTCTCGTCGCGGGCGGTCAGCACGGCCGCGTCGGGCTCCACCACCCAGCTGTTGCGCAGGCCGAATGCCTCCACCAGCCGCGCGCGATAGGCGACCGTTTCCGGGAACATCTTCAGCGTATCGACAAAGATCGTCGGCACGCCCGGATCGGCCTGCGCGACGAGGTGGAGCAGCACCGCGCTTTCCGTGCCGAACGACGACACGACCGCGGTCGCGCCTAGCGTGCCTTCGGCGAACAGCGTCTTCAGCATCGCAAGCGTGTCGACACCAACGAAGCGCGCGTTGAGCGCGTCGGCATCGGCCTGGGTAAAGGCCGGCCGTGCATCGATGATGTCGAGCTTGCGCGCTGCCTCAGCCATGCCGCAGCTTCCATACCGGCACCTTGCCGTCGGCGGCCGCCTGATAGACATGGTCGTAACGGGCCAGCGAGGCGGTCAGCGTGGCCTCGTCGATCTCCGCCTCGGGCGCGAAGCTGTCGAAGCCGCAGCGGCGCATCAGCGGAATCTGATCCACCAGCACGTCGCCGGCCGCGCGCAGCTCGCCCTCATAGCCGGCCTCGCGCAGGATTCGGCCGGTAGAATAGCCGCGCCCGTCGCGAAAGGCGGGGAAGCTCACCTCGATCAGCGCGATCTGGCCGAGATGCGGGATCAGCGTGCGCGCATCGTCGCCGGATTCGATCCGCACGGCGGTGGCGTTGGTCTGGCCGAGGAAGGAATCGAGCGTCACCGCTGGCTCGTCATGCGCCGCGTCGTCGCGGAAACGAAGTAGATCACCCATAGATCGCCTCCTTGAAGGGGTCGATGCCGACGCGGCGATAGGTATCGAGGAAGCGTTCGCCATCCTCGCGCAGGGAAACGTAGCGGTCGGTCACGCGCTCGACCGCATCGACGATGCCGTCCTCGTCGAAACCGGGGCCGGTGATCTTGCCGAGGCTCGCATCCTCGGCCCCCGATCCGCCGAGCAGCAGCTGGTAATTCTCGGTGCCTTTCTTGTCGACGCCGAGGATGCCGATATGCCCGGCATGGTGATGGCCGCAGGCATTGATGCAGCCGCTGATCTTGAGCTTGAGCTCGCCGAGATCGCGTTGCCGCACCGGATCGGCGAAGCGCGCCGCGATCTTCTGCGCGACCGGGATCGACCGGGCATTGGCCAGGCTGCAATAATCCAGGCCTGGGCAGGCGATGATGTCGCTGATCAGGTCGAGATTGGCCTCGGCCAGCCCGCCTTCGTTCAGCGCCTGCCACACAGCGTAGAGATCGGCCTTGCGCACATGCGGCAGGACGATGTTCTGGGCATGGGTGACGCGCAGCTCGTCGAACGAATAACGCTCGGCCAGCGCCGCCATCAGGTCGATCTGCGCGGCGGTGGCGTCGCCGGGGATGCCGCCGGCCGGCTTCAGGCTGATATTGACGATGGCATAGCCCGGCTGCTTGTGCGGCTTGACGTTCTGATCGAGCCACACCGCGAAATCGGGATCGCTGCGGCTCACCAGCTCGCTCGCGCCCTGCTCGAACGCCGGCGGCGCAAAGAAGGCAGTGATGCGATCGAACTCGGCCTGGGGCGGATCGATGCCCAGTGCCTTCACCGCAATGAACTCCTCCTCCACCTGGCGGCGATATTCGTCGGCGCCCAGCTCGTGGATCAGGATCTTGATGCGCGCCTTGTAGATATTGTCGCGCCGGCCATAGCGATTGTAGACGCGCAGGCACGCCTCGACATAGCTGAGCAGGTCGTCGGCGCCGACGAAATCCTTGATCTCCGGCGCGACCATCGGGGTGCGCCCCATGCCGCCGCCGACGAAGATCTTGCCGCCGAGCTGCCCGTCGCGCTCGAGCAGCTGGATGCCGATATCGTGCAGCCGCATCGCCGCGCGGTCCTCGTCGGCGGCGATCACCGCGATCTTGAACTTGCGCGGGAGGTAGCTGAATTCCGGGTGGAACGTGCTCCACTGGCGCAGCAGCTCGGCCCAGGGGCGCGGATCGGCGACTTCGTCGGCTGCGGCGCCGGCATATTGATCGGAGCTGATGTTGCGGATGCAATTGCCGCTGGTCTGGATCGCATGCATCTCGACCGTGGCGAGATCGGCGAGGATGTCGGCCGCATCGGCCAGCTTGATCCAGTTATACTGGATGTTCTGGCGCGTGGTGAAATGCCCGTAGCCGCGATCGTACTTGCGCGCGATGTGCCCGAGCATGCGCATCTGCCGCCCGTCGAGCGTGCCATAGGGCACGGCGACGCGCAGCATATAGGCGTGCAGCTGCAGATAGAGCCCGTTCATCAGCCGCAGCGGCTTGAACTGGTCCTCGGTGATCTGGCCGGCAAGGCGGCGCTTCACCTGGTCGCGGAATTCCTCGACGCGCGCGTCGACGATCGCCTGGTCATACTGGTCGTATTTGTACATCAGCGAATATCCACAACCGTTCGCCCTGAGCTTGTCGAAGGGCCGTCCTTCTTTGCTCGGACAGAAAGAAAAGAGCAGGGCTTCGACAAGCTCAGCCCGAACGGGAAGAGAGAAGCTCTCATATCACCCAGCTTCCCGCCGCCGGATCGGCAGGCTTCAATGTCAGATCGAGCCGCACCGTCGGGCCGAGCGCGCGAACGCGGTCCTTGATATGGGCGGGGCGCGGGCCCTCGGGCGTTGCGGTCGCATCGATCACATAGGCGGCGTTGGTGCGACGGGCGCCTTCCTCGGCGCGGGCGATCGCTTCGCCCTGATCGCCGACATCGACCGCATCCTCGACATGGCGCGACCAGCCTTCGCCGGTCCACCAGATCACGTCGCCGGTCGGCAGATCATTTCCCGTCAGTAATTTCACGCAACCCCCTCCACATTGTGGATTTCCGCAATTCGTGCCCAGCGGCCGAGCTTGTCTTCGGCGTCGGACAATTCGACGACTTCGCCCACGACGATGATCGCCGGGCTGCCCACTTTCTCGCGATCGACCATTGAGCCGAGATCGGCAAGCAGCGTCTTGATCGCGCGGGCGCCGGCCAGCGTGCCGCGCTCGAGCACCGCGACCGGCATGTCGGGCGCGACGCCATCGCGCATCAGCTTGTCGGCGATGTCGTTGGCGGTGGCGACGCCCATATAGATGACGAGCGTGCGGCCCTTGCCGGCAAGGCCGGACCAGTCCTGCTCGGTCAGGCCCTTGCACTGGCCCGCGACGAAGCTGACCGCGCTGCTATGGTCGCGGTGGGTGAGGGGGAGCATCGCCTCGGCCGCGCAGCCCAACGCCGCCGACACGCCCGGGATCACTTCCACCGGCAATCCGGCGGCGCGTACGGCCTCGACCTCTTCGCCGCCGCGGCCGAAGATGAACGGATCGCCGCCCTTCAGCCGCACGACGATCGCGCCGGTCTTCACATGCGCGACAATCAGCGCGTTGATGGCTTCCTGCGGCAGGGTATGCCGCGCGCGCTGCTTGGCGACCGAAATGCGCTGTGCCGCGGCCGGCGCGATATCGAGCACACGGCGATCGATCAGCCCGTCATGGACGACGATGTCGGCGGTCTTCAGCGCTTCGACCGCACGGACGGTCAGCAGCCCGGGATCGCCCGGGCCGGCGCCGACGAGAATCACGCGCCCACGCGCGGAAGGATCTAGGAGGCTGGCCATGCGGTGCAGATGGTCCGCACCGGCGCCAGCCGCAACGGATGCTTGCTTGGGGCGCCGTTAGCGAATCTATGCCGCTGCAGTGGCGAAGGCGGCGGCGTGATCGCGGATGATCGCCCGGGTCGAGTCGTCGGAGCCGAATACGCCGTACCAGCCCTGCGGCTCATGCGGCGGATCGCCGAGCCAGGCGGTATCGCCCGCCACGAAGCGATGATCGGCATGGGCCGCGCGGCCCTCGCCCGACCAGGCCCAGAAATTGCTGCCGGCGATCGGCCCGCCGCGCGTCGCGTCCGCCTCCACCGCGGCGTAGATCTGCCGGTAATAACGGTCCTTGAACGCCGTCGTCGCCGCCGGATCGTAGCTGCCGCCATCGCGCGGATAGCCGAATTCCTCGATCACCAGCGGCTTGCCCAACTCGGTCGCGATCCGGATATGCTGGGCGAGATAGTCGGCGACCTTCGCCGCGCCCGCCGCCTCGGTGCCCGAGAGGTTCGCCGAATCGATCCAGCCCCAGTTAAGCGGCCAGATATGGCAGGTCAGGTAATCGATCTCCGGGATGGCGTGCTCCGCCTTCACGATCGTCTCGCGCTCCAGCGCACCCTTCAGCCCCTCGCTCCCGGTCGAGACGAGCTGGCGCGGCGCAAGGCTGCGGATCAGCCGCGCCGTGCCCTGCACCCAGGCCTGGAAAGCGGGCAGGGCGGCCAGCCCGACCGCGGCGCTCCCGCCCGGCCGCGGCTCATTGGCGAGCTGCCACGCCATGATCGTCGGGTCCCCGGCATAGGCCGTCCCGCTGATCCCGTTGGTGCGCCCGACGATCGTCCGCACATGGCGGTGATACAGCGCGACCGCGTCGGCGCGGCCGTAGAAACGCGCGACATGATCCGGAAATTCCGGCCAGGGATGCGCCGGATCGTTCATGTTGATGAAGCGGCCCTGATCGACATAGCTGAGATACGTCATCATCCCGCCCGACCATTCCCAGAAATTGGTCAGGTACAGCACCGCGCGCATCCGCCGCTTCGCCATCTCGACCAGCAGGAAATCGAGCCCGCCGAGCAGCGCCGCGTCATAATGCCCGCGCCCGTCATGCATCGCCGGCTCGACTGCGTTGAGCAAAGGCGACTTCTCGGACGAGGCAAGCACGCGCAGATTGGTAACGCCCATCGCTGCCAGTGCGTCGAGTTCGCGCCGCAGCCGGTCCCGGTCGCCGAACGGCGCATCGGCCCCGAGCCACGCGCCGTACCACAGGTTCGCGCCGGCATAGCGATAGGGCTTGCCATCGATGGTGAAACGAATGCCCTCGCGGCGGACGAAGGGGGCAGGGGATATTGCCCCCATTGCCGGCCCGGCGAGCGCCATCGCGACACCGCCGCCGACCACTTCCCTGCGCGTGAACAATGACCGCTCCTGTCTATCGTTGGACAAGAGGATAGCGCGGGAGGCAGGGATTGGAAGAGAGGATAGTCGGGCGAGCAGCGTCCGCGCAACGCCTTCACGTGGCGGCAACCTTTTTCGCATCCTGAATTTTGTGATAGAGTTATCGAAGATACCGGGGGGGTGACATGCGTTCAATCATGCTGGGCATCATTGGGGTCGTGGCGTTGACCGATGCGGTCATGGCCCAAACCGCGGAAGCGCCGCCGCCGACTCGGGAAGCCCTGAACTTCAAGGAGCCCGACGGGTTCGTGCCGTACAACTCCGCCGGCAACGAGACCTTTTTCACCGCCGAATACCGCCTCGCATCCGAGAAGCAGGGGGCTCCTTCCAGGACCCTGGCGTTCCAGGCCTTCCGCGACCAGGAGGTCAGGGAGCCGGCGGCGTTCAACGCCGAGCTGTCGGTTCACCGCGTCAAATACTGCCCGGAGGCAAAATCCGAGACCCTTTCCACGGACCGCGAGCAGGGTTTCGAGACGGTGGTGACCATGATCGCCTGCCCGAAGGAGTCGAACAATGGCAAGCCACGCACGGAGTTCGTCAAGAGCGTCAAGGGCGAGACCATTTTCCTGACGCTGCACTACACGCTGTATGGCGGAGTGGACGCCGCACAGCAGCGCGATGTCCTGGCCTATCTGAAAACCGTCGGCCTGTGCCGTCGTGGTGGCGGTTGCTGACTCGCCAGCGAAACCGGCATTCGGTCGTGACCGAAAAGAGATATTTATCGGAGACTGAACGCCTCTCCGCATAGTCAGGCGGTCTATTTCGATCCGGCTGAGGTCCACTCAAGCACCAGCGGATCTTGCTCAAGTGCCATCGCCAGCGGCAGCGCGACGACCTCACCGTTCGTGGCGAGGTAGCCCACGAAATCGGCCCCGATCTCCGGCGGTGGCCCATTGGGCAGGGGAGCGACGCCATGCTGATCGGAACCGTAGAAATGGATATCGCCGATCGGCTTTTCTCCGGAGAATAGGCGCAGAACTGTTGCGTTCGCTCTCCACCGGCAGAACTGCGGGATGGGTTTCTGATACCCTGTCGCTTCAAGAAGTAGGCGCTCGACGAGAAGGCGGCGATTTTCTCTGTTTTTCGCAGATTTTTCGCTTTCCGGGATGATGGTAGCATCGACGATTCTCATAAGTACGACTGAAGCGAGGTGTGGCGATGCGTGCTGCATGGCGAGCCAATGGCGCCAGTTTCTCGGTGCTCGCATTTTCAACTCCCGACAGGGTAAAAGATTCGAAACTCCGCCCGCGCGGCACTACGCCGTGATCGGCGCGTAGTGAATCCAGGCCATGTCCCAGCCGCCCATGTACCGCCCGAGATCATACCAGGCGGTCCCGGTCCAGCCGCCGACATTGCCCTGCGTGCCGACACACCAGGCGTCGCCGCCGCCGTCGAAGGCCAGCATGTCGACCGTCCAGCCATTATAGCCGGAGTCGACCCACTGCGTATCGACCCAGCGGCCGATATTGCCGTCCGTGCCGACGCCGTACTTCCTGCCGAGCGAATCGAACGCGAGCATCTTCAGCGTCCATCCGCCGAGGTTGCCCTGGTCCTGCCATTGGTTGTTGCTCCAGATGCCGACATTCCCGTTCGCGCCCACGCACCACAGCGTGCCGTCGGGCCCCCAGACCAGCGACTTGAGCGTCCATCCGTGCGGGGCATCATGTGTCTGCCAATTGCCGGTGCTCCAGATGCCGACATTGCCCTGCGTGCCGACGCCGTAGATCCAGCCATTGGGTGCCGACGCCAGCGACCTCAGCGTCCAGCCGCCAAGATTGCCCAGATCGGCCCAGCGGTCGAACATGAGTGCCGGGACGCCGACATTGCCGTTACGGCCGATGCCGCACAGGTTTTGCGGGAATATGGTCATTGCGCTGCTCTCCGCTGTGTCGCTTCGGATCGGGAAATTGTCTCAGTTGAACCCCATCTGCTCGACGAAAGCCTGGCCGATCCGCCGTTGCCGCTCCCGATCCGCATAGACCAGCGCCGCGCCCTCGAAGAACGCGCCGGAGGGCGTGGCGGGAATAATCTCGCAATTGTCGCTGACGGTGTGGAGATACAGGACCGGCGGCAAGCCCTGGTGCTGCGCGCGCGGTGCGAAGTCGATGCGCCAGGCCGTGGCGTAGGTCTTGCCCGAGGCGGGTGATTTCCAGTGCGGCGATTGCGTGGGCGCGTCGGGATCGAGGATATTGAGATCGAAATCCCAGTCGTCGCCCGACGTCGCGGTGCGGGGCGTGAGCGCTAGGCCGCCATTGCCTTGCGGCGTGGTGCCCCGGACCGGCAGATAGAGATTGCCGAAGCCCTGTTTGGGCGGTCGCCCCACCGCCGTGCCGGTGATCCATTGCGGGTTCGATGGCTGCCAGAACAGCGCGAGCGCCAGCGACAGCCCGTCGTCGAGCGTCACGGCGATCCAGTCCCCGAGATAGAGTTCGCGCGGCGACGGCGTCTGGCCGCGCAGCGCCGCCGATACGCTTGCCGTTGGCGCGCCGTCCCCGGCGGCTTTCGCGATCATCTGGCGGTCGAGCCACAAGGTGCCCCCGGTGATCGCATGGACGCGATCGTCGAGCGTGATTCCGCCGCGTTCGATGCGGAGCACCGGCTGGGCGCATTCGTAGGAACTCAGGCCGATATCGTCATTCTCGAACATTGCCGGGCCGACATAGCCCGAAAGCCCTTCCATCACCGTGCCACGGCGGTCGGTGAGGGCGAGATCGACCGAATAGCGGGCCGGCCGCGTGACCGCGCTGTCCGCGCCGGTGACACAGCCGCGGCCTTGCACCGCGAGCGCATAGCGCGATCCCGGCGTCCCGATCGGGGCAGCATTGGAGGCGCCCTGGAGATAATCGAACTTCCAGCCCTTGCTCGTGCCGAACAGCGGCAAATTCCACCGCACGTCGCGCGACAGATCGTCCGAGCGACCGACGACTTCGATCAGGGGCCGGAAATGGGCGCTATACGCATGGTCGCCAACTGGCGGGATCACTGCGGAGGCGAGCGTTGGCCGCCCGCGCGCCGCACCGAAGCCGATGCCCTCGCCGCTCAGATACTGGTCCCCGCCCGCGCCGTCGCGCCAGCCTATGCCGGTCAGCCCGAGGCAGAGCTGGATGCTGCCGACCGCGAAGCGGCCGATCTCGAGCTGGAGGCCGAAGCGCTGGCCGGCATCGTCCTCGGCGATGCCGACATAATACCACCATTCCTGGGCGAACTGCTTCTGCATTCCGAACAGGCCGGGAAGCGAGACGCGCGGCACGTTCCAGCTCGGGCCGGGATTCAGCGGCGGGAAAGCGGCGCCGCCGCCGTGCGGCGCGCGCCCGGTCGCGACATAGGCGCCCCCGCCGCCGCGCACGCCGGCAGCGGCGAGGATCGCCGCGGGAACCGAGGCGCGGCCGAACGGGAGCTTGTGGTTGTCCTCGAACACCAGGCCGGTGGGATAGGAGATGCCGCCCTGCGAATAGGGGCAGACGTCGAAGAAACCCTGTGGCGAATAGGTGTCCACCGCCTCGCCGGTGAAGATCTTGCTGATCGCCAGTTCGGCCAGGTCGATCAGACCCTCCTCGATCGGGATCAGGCCCGCGGCCCAGTAATTGCCGGAATAGTGGATGTCGCCATAGGTGCGGCACCCACCGATGTCGCCGCCATAGGGGATGCCGTTGAGCTTGCTCGGCCCCGCGATATAGGGAAGCGGATCGCCGGGGCGGGGCGGGGGGCCGAGGTCGACCGCGCCGATCGCATTGTCGAACAGCGCGTTGCCGGTGACCTTGACGAAGCGGCTGCCCCCATCGGTGTAGAGGATGTTCCCGCCGCCCTTGGGCCGCTTGTCGCACGCGACGTTGTTTTCGATCCGCAGCGCATCGTCGAACCCATTGCCCTGCCAGCCGCAGCAATAGATCGCGCCGCCGTCCCATAAGGTCTCGAGGAAGTGCGAGATGTGATTGTTGGCGACGATGTTCCCGCAATTGACCGTCCGCGGTGCGGGCAGGCCCCACATGCCGGAGGTCGCGTTGGAGATGCCGGGGAAGCTTCCCGGATCGAGCAGCCCCCAGCCCCAGCCCAGCGCGATCCCTGCCCAGGGCGTCTCGCTGATGCTGTTATGCGCGACCAGGCTGTTGGTGGTGAAGCCGAGATAGATTGCCGCTGAATCGGCGTAGTCGCGGCCGGTGCGGCGGATGTGGTTGTCGGTGATCACATGGTCGCGGGTGTGATCGGCCGGGCTTGGCTCGAAGTCGCGGCGATCGATGCCGCCGATCTGGATTGCGGCCGATGCGATGTCGTCGAACGTGCAGCGAGTGACGCTGTTGCGCTGGCTGCCGGTATCGAAATCGATCGCCACCGCGCCCAGATGCGCGAGGCTGCAGCGATCGAAGCGGATGCCGTGCGCATGGGCAAAGCGCAGGTTCCCCGGCGTGCGCACGACATGCGGATCATGCCCGGTAAGGTTGGGCTGATGCTGGTCGCCGCGAAGGTGGAAACCGCTCTGGTCGGCGACATAGCCGTCATCGCCGCTCGGCTCGAGCCAGGTCGCATAGCGAAAGCCGATGCCTTCGAACGATAGGCCGGTCACTGGCCGCTCGGGCGTTCCGCGCGCCTCCACCAGGATCTCCAGCGCCGGCAGGATCGCTTCCGCGGTCGCCAGATCCTCTCCGGGGCGCGGGATGTAGAAGATCCGGTCCTCGCTGGTGTCGAGCACCCATTCGCCGGGCTCGTCGAGGAATTCATAGCCATTTTCGAAACGCGTGACCTGCCAGAAGCTCCAGATGCCGGGCACGCCTATGGGATCGGTCTTGGTGGGGGTGAAGAACAGGTTGGCATTGGTCCAGCCGGGCTGCGCAAGGTAGAGCGTGCCGGGCGTCGCGCCGTCGGGCAATGTTCGCGATCGCAGGGGGAGACGCATGGTCTTCCACTGCGTGTCGATGACGGCTTCGATCTGGTCGAGCTTGCGCCACTGAGCGGGATCGCGCCAGCCCGCGGGGTTGAGATCGGTCGGCAGGAAATCGATCCCGCCGCCGATGACATAGGGCGCGCCGGCCGAAGGCGCTGGGGAGGGCAGGATCGGACTGGGCCTGAAGCCGGCCGGGATGCCGCCATCGGCCATGGTCGTGCGGGCGCGGACGGCGCGCCGCCCGTCGACGTAGAATTGGCGCGAATGGAGCCCCTGGGCGTTGGCCGCGTAGATATTTCGCTCGGCGTCGTGGACGGTCCAGCCCTCGATGCGGCGGCCGCCCGATATCACCGGCGCGGCATCTCCCTCGGCGACGAAGCGGACGGTGGGGCCGTCGGGCCCGAACAGTTCCGGGCCGAACACCAGCGGGGCGTCGATCGGGTGGGTTCCGTCCATCAGCACGATGGTGATCCTGCTCTTCGGTGGCGCTTCCTCCGCGAAACGAACGATCGCGGCATGCGCGGCGGCAATCGTGCGCAGCGGCGCGTAGCGGGTGCCCGGCGCCGCGTCGTCGCCGTCGAGCGAGACCCAGATTGTAGTTGCAAACGGAACGGGTGTCGTCGCGGTCATCAAGCGAATTTCCTGCGCGGAGAGGATCGAAGCGGGATAGAGCAAAGACCCAGGCGCCGCGGCAATCGGTTTCGGAACCGAAACGGCGCATTTCGCGCGATGCGCTGCCGAGTGTGACAGGTGGACGAGCGCCGCCCATCGGTACGCCACAGGCTGGACGCAGATCGCCGCTGCGCGCGATCAGCGAGGAACGCCCGTTCGCTTCCGGAAATGCGTTGCGGCCAGCATGTCGTAATCGACCCATCTATGCTCGTAGCCAACACCGCTGCCCGTTTGCTGGACGAACAAGACCTGCCCGCGTGGCCATTCGTTGCGGTTGCACGAGGCGAGCTGGCGCCAATTGCATCCAGTTGGCGAAAACAGTCTGCGCAGCTGTTCGGCGGACATGGCGGATGCGAATACATCGATGCTCTGTTGCCGCCGGCAAACATCTTCCGACGTTTTCCAGGCAGGTGTCATCCGGAGCTTTGCCCTGGCGGCAGGCTTGGTTGAAAGCGTAAGAACCAGCGAAGCAATTTGAGGACGCTGGCAGCGCATAAATCAGTCCGTTCGGCCAATAATTTTTGGATTTTGTCGTCAGAGGCAGCCGCTGATAGGCATAGAAGCCCGAAGCGAAGAGGGTCCCTTCGGGAGCATAGACCATCGGGAGGGCGGATCCCGCTAAATCGAACGTCTTGGGCTCGGTGGGCAGGCCAAGTCTCCTGCGGCGCGCCAGTTCAATCGCGTTGGAAGTGCCGCCACCGCCCGTCCCGAAGGAGACCGTCGCCCGTTGCGCCGGGGCACCCAGACGTAGAGCGGGGACCGGGATCGCTGCTCCCATCGTCGTCCCGCCCGGCCTGGCAAATTGCGCGGGGCAATCGGCGCTCGCCATGTAGGAGGGTGGCCCCACGACCTGGGGAGGCACAGCCACAATCGCAAAGCTTGCCGGGCCCGTCATCTGGAACAGAATCAGTGCCGAGATCAACGCGCGCCAGCTACGCATATCAGCAACCCTCCCACCATCGTGATCGGACGACCATCACCTGGTGCCCGACGATCGGTCTTCCTATCCTTCAGTCAGTTTCCAAAAGACGAATGACATCTTGAATCGAGCCAGTCCACGAAACCAGCCATTCCGCCAGGATCTTCCCACCTCATCCCCATCCAACATTCCGGATCACCATGGATCCCGATCGCCGATCAGGATCTCCTCCGCATAGGGGTCGTGGTCTTCCCTGCAGCCCTTCGATTCAATGCTTCGTCCCGTCATGTCACTGAGCCATGGATGAAGAAACGTGCCACAAAAGCAGCTTCCGCCGGACAGTTGAATCGATCCGCCTCATTTAACAGCGGAACGAGCCGCGTTTTTGCTGTGAAAATGCGCCGTTTTGCGCGATTTTTCCGCTGTTATGGCGAAACAGGGAAACATGCACATAAGAAACTGATATTAAATGAAAATATTTCCAATAAAGTTGGAGGTAACAGGGAAAGAAAAAAACCCCCGTCCTGTTCTTGCACGATAACAGGAGGTCGGGCCGTGTTCGGCGCCCCGATCGGCCGCCGAATCGGTCAAATAAACTCAGCCCTCAGACAGCGCCGCGCCCATGTCGCGGATGGCGGCGATCTTGGCCTCGAACACCGTCCAGTCGTCGCGCTGGTCGATCGCGGCCCAGATCGCCTCGACTTCGTCGATCAGCATCGCGCAGGGTCCATCGCCGCTCCAATAGGCGTGGTTCCGGTCGCTGCGCGGCCGGTAAGCGCCGAGCGCAGTGCGCAGCGCGTCGAACGCTTCGCCATAACTCTCCGGCAACACGCCGCCGAAGCCGTCGAAGAAGAACCGGTCGATCGATGCCTCCGCAGTGCGCAACGCCCGCTCGATCTCCTGCACCAGGGCGCGGTCGCTCTCCGGGTCGCGCGGCACCAGGCCGAGGCGCCACAGGATCGCGCTCGACACCGCCGGCTGATAATGCTCGCCGAACTTTTCGAGCACTGCGATCAGCGGCTCCGGCTCGCTGATCTGGCGGAGCGCGACGGCAAGCTGCATCACGTCCCAATGGATCGCCTCGGGCTGGCGCCCGAAGGCGTACAGCCCGGCATGGTCGAAATAGGCGGCGGTGAAGCCCGGATCCCATGTCGGGGCAAAGCGCCACGGGCCATAATCGAAGCTCTCGCCAGTGACGTTGATGTTGTCGGTGTTGAGCACGCCGTGGACGAAGCCGGCGGCCATATAGCTTGCCGCCAGCCGCGCGCCGCGCCGCACGACATGGTCGAGCAGACGCACGGGGGCATCGTCGCCCGCTTCCTCGCCATAATAATGGCGCAGGACATAGGCGGTCAGTTCGCGAATGCCGGCCTCGTCGCGATGATAGGCAAGCCGCTGGAAGGTGCCGATCCGGATATGGCCATGGCTCAGCCGCACCAGCACGGCGGAGCGGGTAGGGGAGGGCTCGTCACCGCGCTCCAGCGCTTCGCCGGTCTCGATCAGCGAGAAGCTGCGCGAAGTGTCGACCCCAAGCGCTTGGAGCATCTCGGTGGCGAGCACTTCGCGCACGCCGCCCTTGAGCGTCAGGCGGCCGTCGCCGAAGCGGCTCCACGGCGTCTGTCCCGATCCCTTGGTGGCCAGGTCCATCAGCCGCCCGCGATCGTCGCGCAGCTGCGCGAACAGGAAGCCGCGCCCGTCGCCGATCTCGGGATTGTACACGCGGAACTGATGCCCGTGATAGCGCAGCGCCAGCGGCTCGGTCAGGCTGCCTTCGAGCGGCTGGAACCGCCCGAAATGCGCGGTCCATTCGGCGTCGCTCAATCCGTCCAGGCCGATGCTCGCGGCGGCGCGATCGTTGCGGAAGCGAAGGCGGGTCTGCGGAAAATCCGCGGCCGCGACGGGATCGTAGAAGCCGTCGCCGAGCTCCAGGATCGCGGTTTCGGGCCGATATGCTTGCGGGGTGAGGGTCATCCGGCGATATGGGAGCCGCAAACCTCAGGATGCAACCATGGCCGCCCCGGAAAATCGACATTGGGAAAATCGCTACTGGTGGTCCAACGACGGATTGCGGCTGCATTATCGCGATTATCCGGGGCGCGACGATCGCCCGCCGATCCTCTGCCTGCCGGGGCTGACGCGCAACGCGCGCGATTTCGCAGCGCTGGCGGCGCGGCTTGCACCGGACTGGCGGGTGATCGCGGTCGATCTGCGCGGCCGGGGCGAAAGCGCCTATGCCAAGGATCCGATGAGCTATGTCCCGCTCACTTATGTCCAGGATGTCGAGGGGCTGCTCGGCGAGCTCGCGGTGCAATCCTATATCGCGTTCGGCACTTCGCTCGGCGGGATCGTCACGATGCTGCTCGCGGGCACTGCGCGGGAGAAGATTGTGGGCGCGCTGCTAAACGATGTCGGGCCGGAGATCGAAACGGCGGGCCTGTCGCGCATCCGCACTTATGTCGGCAAGTCGAACACGTGGCCGACCTGGATGCACGCCGCCCGCGCCGTGGCGGAGGCCAATGGCGACGTCTATCCCGATTACGATATCGAGGACTGGCTGGCGATGGCGAAGCGGCTGTACCGGCTCAACAGCGCTGGCCGCATCGTGCTCGATTACGACATGAAGATCGCCGAGCCGTTCCGCGTGCCGGGCAACGAGGCTGGGCCGGACATGTGGCGCGCCCTCGAACAGCTCCGGCAGGTGCCGACGCTGATCCTGCGCGGCGGCCGCTCCGACGTGCTCGGCGCGAAGACCGCAGAGCGCATGGTGGCGGCGCTCGACCGGGCCGAGCTGGTGACCGTGCCTGGGGTCGGCCACACGCCGACCCTGAGCGAGCCGGAGGCCGCGAGTGCGATCGACCGGTTGCTCGATCGTCTTTCCGCGGAACCCGCCACCGCCTGAACGCGTCTCTCCGGTTCAGCCAGCGGGGAATGGACATGCTCAATTTATCGGACGCTCATACGGCCGTCACCGGCCTCGCCGGAAAGCGCGCCATCATCACCGGTGGGACCACCGGGATCGGCCGCGCCATCGCGGTGCTGCTCGCGTCGGAGGGCGTGCGGGTGTTTATTTGCGGGCGCGATCCGGCGCATCTCGCCGACGCGCTGACCCGCATCCGCGAGGTCGGCGAGGGTGAGGGGATCGCGACCGATCTGGCCGATCCGGACAATGTCGCTGCGTTTGTCGAACAGGGCGCAGCCTGGCTGGGCGGGCTCGACATCGCGGTCATCAACGCGGCCATCGCTGCCGAGGGGCTGAGCGACATGTCGGAACCCGATCTGCGCTACGCCATCGCGACCGACTTCACGGCCTATCTGCTGACCGCGCACGCCGCGGTGGAGAAGCTGGGCGGGCAGGGCGACATCGTCCTGATCGGATCAGTGAGCGCGCATGTGCTCGGGCCGAAATCGACCGTCTATGCCGCCATCAAATACGGCATCCAGGGTTTTGCCGAGGCATTCCGGCGGGAGATGGGACCGAAGGGCGTCAAGGTCGCGCTGGTCGAGCCCGGCAAGACCGGCGCCGACATGCAGCTGCCCGATATCCAGCCGGAGGAGCAGCGCGCGATGATTCACCGCGACGAGATGCTGCGCGCCGAGGACATCGCCGTCGCCGTCCACTACATCCTCACTCAACCCAGCCGCGCGGTCGTCCAGCAAGTTACGATCACGCCCCGCATGCAGGACCAGGAATGACCTTTCCTCTCGATCAGATCGTCTTCGGCCCGCGCGATGTGGATCTGGCGCGCTCGCCGCTGGCGGGCAAGCTGCCTGCGGAGACCTATATCCTGGGGGCCTTCAATCCCGGCATGACCAGACTGCCCAACGGCAATCTGCTGCTGATGGTGCGCGTCGCGGAGGCGCTGCGCAAACCGATCTTCGATGGGCATATCCATGCGATCCGTTGGGACGACGGCGCTTATGTCCTCGATGCGTGGCCGCTCGACTTTGTCGATACCGCCGATCCCCGCAAATTCATGATGCGCGGCGGGGGATGGAAGGTGATGGCGCTTACTTCGCTCTCCTGGCTCCTGCCGGTCGAGCTGTCGGCCGACGGCGGCAGCGTCGTCGCGGTGCATTATGATCGCGCGATAACGCCGCGCGCATCCTATCAATGCTACGGCGTGGAGGACGCGAGGATCAGCAAGGTCGGCGATCGTTATCTGATGACGACCTGCTCGGTCAGCCCGGAACGCCATTCGACTACGCTTTATTCCTCGCACGACGCGCTCGACTGGAAGCTCGAGGGGATCGTGCTCGATCACCAGAACAAGGACATGCTGATCTTCGAGGGGCTGATCGGCGGCAAGCACTGGGCGCAGACGCGGCCGCTCGGCGATCTCTATTTCGCCTACCCGCCCGGCAGCGAGTGGCGCGCGGGCCCGTCGATCAACCTGGCGAGTTCGCCCGACGCGCTGCACTGGAAACCTCATGACGAGCCCGGCATCCGCCCGCATTCGGCGACGATGGCGACGGCGCGCATGGGCGGCGGCGCGCCGCCGATCCTGACCGATAAGGGGTGGCTCAGCCTGTGGCACGGCGTCGAGCCGCTCGGCGTGGTCGGCATCTACCGTACCTATTGGTCGATCCTCGACCGCGACGATCCCGCGCGCGTGGTCCACACCAATCACCATCCGCTTCTCGAACCCGCGCCGGCGCTGACCGAGCCGCTCAAGGATCTGATGTATATCGAGAATGTCGTGTTCACGACCGGGATCGCCGATGGCGGCGACCATTATGTCGTCGCGAGCGGCGAGGCGGACCTGGCCTGCCGCATCACGCATATCCCGAAGAGCGTGTTCGGCTGATCCCCGGTAATGACGGACAAAGCTTTTGCCGCTAACGGACCATCCCGATGCCGCCTCCGGTTCATATCCTGCACGTGCATGCGGCCTTCGGCCAGGGCGACCCGGCTGGGCGGTGCGTCCGGCTGATCAACGCGTTCGGCGACCGCGCACGGCACACCATCGTCTCCGAGCAGGCGGATCAACTCGGTGCGCGCGACGGCATCGCACCGGGCATCCGCTACGAGATCGCGCAGAACGCGCCGTCGCTCACCGGTGGGCCCTCGGTCGCGCGCTACGAGGCGCTGGCCCGCTTCATGCGCCGCTTCGATCTGGTGCTGACCTATGGCTGGGGCGCGATCGACGGGGTGATGGCGCGCCGCGTGTTCGCCAAGGGCATGCCGCCGCTGGTCCACCACGAAGACGGCTTCGATGCCGACGAAGCGGCCGGGCAGAAGATCGAGCGCATCTTCTACCGCCGGCTCGCGCTGGCCGCCGCTGACGCGCTGGTCGTGCCGTCGGAGACGCTCGAGGCGATCGCCCTGCGCAGCTGGAAGCAGCCGGCGGGCCGGGTTCGGCGCATCGCCAACGCTATCGATACCGCGCGTTATGCGGCGAAGCCCGATCCCAAGGCGATCCCCGGCTTCCGCCGCAAGCCGGGCGAGGTGGTGATCGGCGCGCTGGCCGGTCTGGACGAAGTGAAGGACCTGCCGGCGCTGGTCCGCGCTGCCGGCGGCGTGTCGTCGCGCGTGCGCCTGGTCATCGTCGGCGACGGGCCGGACCGTGCGCGGATCCTGGGTGCGGCCGAGGCGATGGATATGGCCGATCGCCTCCATCTGCCCGGCTTCCTGCCCGATCCCCACCGCTATGTCGGCCTGTTCGACATCCTCGCGCTCTCCTCGAAGAGCGAGCAATGTCCCGTCGCGGTGATCTACGGCATGGCCGCCGGCCTGCCGATCGTCGCCCCTCGCATCGGCGACATCGCGCGGATGGTATCGGACACCAATGCGGGATATATTATGGACCGCAGCGAAGTACGATTGCGAGACGCGCTGCAGGCGCTTGCGGGGTGCGCGCCCGCCGCCAGGGCATTTGTCGGTGCCCAGAACCGCGTCAAGGCGATGGCCGAATATGACGAGTCGGGGATGATTGCTCGCTACACCGCCCTTTACGAAGCGGTGATGGGCAGGCCTGGAGCATTGGGCTGATCGTATTTTCTCGCTAAGCGCGCCCCGCGCGGTATATCGAACCTAAGTCAAGTTGGAGGTCATGTGTTCAAAGGTCTGAAGCCCATCATCTATAACGGCCAGGAGGTCTGGCCGCTGGTGGAGGGCGGTAAAGGCGTCGCCGCGACCAACCACGCGTCGGCCGGCGCATGGGCCGCGGCGGGCGGAATCGGCACCGTGTCGGCGGTCAACGCCGACAGCTACGACCCCGAAGGCAAGATCATTCCGCAAGTCTACAAGGCCCTCAACCGCCGTGAGCGGCACGAGGAGTTGATCGACTATGCGATCGAGGGCGCCGTGCAGCAGGTGCACCGTGCGTACGACATTTCCGGCGGCAAGGGCGCGATCAACATCAACGTGTTGTGGGAAATGGGCGGTGCCCAGCGCATCCTGCACGGCGTGCTGGAGCGGACTCGCGGCATGGTCGCCGGCGTCACCTGCGGTGCCGGCATGCCCTACAAGCTGTCCGAGATCGCTGCGTCCTACAATGTCAGCTATCTGCCGATCATCAGCTCGGGCCGGGCCTTCCGCGCGCTGTGGAAGCGCGCTTATTCCAAGGCGGCGGACTGGCTCGCGGCCGTGGTCTATGAGGATCCCTGGCTGGCCGGCGGCCATAACGGCCTGTCCAACGCCGAAGACCCGCTGACGCCCGAGGATCCCTATCCCCGCGTCAAGGCACTGCGCGAGACGATGCGCGAAGGCGGCATCCCGGACAGCGTGCCGATCGTGATGGCCGGCGGCGTCTGGTATCTGCGCGACTGGAGCAACTGGATCGACAATCCCGAGCTCGGCCAGATCGCCTTCCAGTTCGGCACGCGCCCGCTCCTGACTCAGGAAAGCCCGATCCCCGAGGGCTGGAAAGCCAAGCTGACCAATATCGAGGAAGGCGAAGTGCTGTTGCACCGCTTCTCGCCGACCGGTTTCTATTCGAGCGCCGTGCGCAACCCGTTCCTCCGCGCGCTCGAAGCGCGCTCGGAACGCCAGATCGCCTTTTCCACTCAGGAGGCCGGCGATCACGTCTTCCAGCTCGACGTGGGCGTGAAGGGCAAGAATTTCTGGGTCACCCGCAACGATCTGCTGCGCGCCCGGCAGTGGTTCGGCGAAGGTTTCACTGACGCGCTGAAGACGCCCGACAACACGCTTGTGTTCGTCACGCCCGAGGAAAAAGGCGTGATCCGCAAGGACCAGGCCGATTGCATGGGCTGCCTCAGCCAGTGCGCCTTCTCGTCCTGGGCTGACAGCGAGACCAACTCGACCGGCCGCCTCGCCGACCCGCGCAGCTTCTGCATCCAGAAGACGCTGCAGGACATCGCCCATGGCGGGCCGATCGAGCAGAATCTGATGTTTGCCGGGCATGGTGCCTATAATTTCAAGAAGGATCCCTTCTATTCGAACGGCTTCGTGCCCACCGTGAAGCAGCTGGTCGATCGCATCCTGACCGGCGACTGATGGCGGGGGGAGGCTTTCGGGCCTTCTTCTCTCCGATATTGACGCGGATGGCCGCGCCCTCGTAAACACCCGCTCCGGGCGGCCCGGCTGGGCCGCCCTTTTCTATTGAGGAGCCGCCCCGTGCCCATCACCCCACTCATGCCCGTCTATCCCCGCTGCGGGGTGCGGCCGGTGCGAGGCGAGGGCTGCTACCTGATCGGGGAGCAGGGCGAGCGCTATCTCGATTTCGCCAGCGGCATCGCGGTCAACGCGCTCGGCCATGGCCATCCGAAACTGGTCAAGGCGATCGCCGATCAGGCCGCGACGCTGATGCATGTGTCGAACCTGTACGGCAGCCCGCAGGGCGAGCATTTCGCGCAGCGGCTGGTCGACGCGACCTTTGCCGACACGGTGTTCTTCACCAATTCCGGCGCCGAGGCGGTCGAGTGCGCGATCAAGACCGCGCGGCGCTATCATTTCGCCAATGGCGATCCGCAGCGGCACACGCTGATCACTTTCGACACCGCGTTCCACGGCCGCACGCTCGGCACGATCAGCGCGACCAACCAGCCGAAGATGCGGGACGGCTTCGAGCCGCTGTTGCCGGGCTTCGCTTATGCCAAGTTCAACGATCTCGCCGGCGCGCTGGCGCTGATCGACGACAACACCGCCGGCTTCCTGGTCGAGCCGATCCAGGGCGAGGGCGGTATCCGCCCCGCGAGCGACGAATTCCTCCAGGGCCTGCGCAAGGCATGCGACGAACACGGCTTGCTGCTGGTGCTCGACGAGGTCCAGGCCGGCTATGGCCGCACCGGCAAATTCCTGGCGCATGAGCATTACGGCGTGACGCCGGACATCGCCGCGGTCGCCAAGGGTATCGGCGGGGGTTTCCCGCTCGGCGCCTGCCTCGCGACCGAGGAAGCGGCCAAGGGCATGGTGTTCGGCACGCATGGCTCGACCTATGGCGGCAACCCGCTCTCCATGGCGGCGGGCGAGGCAGTGCTCGACGTGATCCTGGAACCCGGCTTCCTCGAGAATGTGACGACGATGGGCGATCGGCTGCGCCAGGGCCTGGAGCAGATGATTCCCAATCACGATCATTTGTTCGACAGCGTGCGTGGCAAGGGGTTGATGCTCGGCGTCAAGCTCAAGTCCGATAGCCGTGCCTTCGTGGCGCATTGCCGTGACAATCACGGCTTGCTGACGGTCGCTGCGGGCGAGAATGTCGTGCGCATCCTGCCGCCGCTGGTGATCGACGAAAGCCATATCGCTGAATGCATCGAGAAACTGTCCGAAGCGGCGCGGGTCTATGTGCCCGCCAGCGACGACTGACGTGGCGCTGCGCAACTTTCTCAACCTGTCGGATGCGGGCGCTGACGGCATCGCCGCGATCCTCGCCGATGCGCTCGACCGTAAGGCGGCGCGCGCCGGCTGGCTGAATGGCCGGCCGGATGCCGATGCGCCGCTGGCCGGCCACGCGCTGGCGATGGTGTTCGAGAAGAACTCGACCCGGACGCGCGTGTCGTTCGACATGGCGATCCGCCAGCTCGGTGGCAGCTCGATCGTGATGGATGCCGGGACGATGCAGCTCGGTCGCGGCGAGACGGTGGCGGATACCGCGCGCGTCCTGTCCGGCTATTGCGATGCGATCATGATCCGCACCGACGATCATGCCAAGGTCGAGGAGATGGCGGCGCACGCCAGCGTACCGGTGATCAATGGCCTGACCGACGCGTCGCATCCCTGCCAGATCGTCGCTGACCTGCTGACCATCATCGAAAGCGGCAAGGCGTTGCCCGGGCTCAAGGTCGCCTGGCTGGGCGACGGCAACAATGTGCTGGCCTCCTTCGTCGAGGCCTCGGCGCTCATGCATTTCGATGTGGTCGCGGCTTGTCCCCAGGGTTTCCAGCCCGAAGAGGAACTGATCACGCGCGCCAGCGGCCGAGCCCGCGTGGTTGCCGATCCGCGCGAGGCGATCGAGGGGGCCGATGTGGTCGTCACCGACACCTGGATTTCGATGGGGCAACTTCATGCCGAGACCAAGCTCCAGGCGATGATGCCCTATCAGGTGACCGAGGCGCTGATGGCGCTGGCCAAGCCGGATGCGAAGTTCCTGCACTGCCTGCCGGCGCACCGCGAGGAGGAGGTCGTCTCCTCCGTGATCGACGGTCCGCAGTCGCTGATCTGGCAGGAGGCGGAGAACCGGCTCCACGCCCAAAAGTCCATCCTGCGCTGGTGCTTCGGCCAGATCGGTTGATCGGCGCTTCGGCGCACCTATCTTTCCAGCAACAGAATCCCGTTCGTCTCTCTTCGCACCGAAGGAAACAGCTGGGCTTCGTACGCTCAGCCCGAACGGTGTGACCATGGATCGACTTGAAATTCCCGACATCGACCGCGCGCTCGGCTTCACCATTCCGGCCCGCCATGCGCGTGGTCGGATCGTGCGCCTTGGCCCGGTGCTCGACGAGATCCTTACCGCGCACGCTTACCCTCCGGCGATCGAGGCGTTGCTGGCCGAGGCGCTGACGCTTGCCGCACTGATCGGATCGACGCTCAAGGACAAGGGCGGCCAGCTGACGCTCCAGGCACAGACAGAGGGCGGTGTGGTGAAGCTGCTCGTCTGCGATTATCGCGGGGGCGAACTGCGCGGCTATGTTCAGTATGACGCAGAGCGCCTCGCTGCCGGACCGGAGAATCCGACGCTGTTCGCACTGTTCGGGCAGGGATATCTGGCGATCACCTTCGATCAGGCAGCGACCAAGGAACGCTACCAGGGCATCGTGCCGCTCGACGGCGCTACGCTGGCCGAAGCAGCACAGAATTATTTCATCCAGTCGGAGCAGATTCCGACGCTGGTCCGGGTCGGCATCGCGCGGGCGGCCGATGGCAGCCACATTGCCGGCGGCCTGTTCCTGCAGCATCTGCCCGAGGGCGAAGACGGTCGGGAGCGGCTCCACACGCGGCTCGATCATCCGGAATGGGAGCATGTCGCGATATTGGGCCAGACGATGGGCGTCGACGAGCTGGCCGATGCGAACATCCCGCTCGACACTCTGGTATGGCGCCTGTTCAACGAGGAGGAAGAGGTGCGCCTGCTGCCCGCGGCCTCGATGGTGCGTGGCTGCCGGTGCTCGCCCGATTATATCGCGTCGGTCCTCGCAAAGTTTGCTCCCGAGGAGCAGCGCTCGATGGCTGGCGAGGACGGCATGATCGTTGTCGACTGCGCCTTTTGCGCACGCACCTTCCCCGTGCCGGTCGTTGATCGTTACGTGTCCTGAACGTTGTTGAATCTTGTTCGCAACTGCGGCAAAACGATGCCGGGTCGCTGGCTTCATGTCCTGATGGACACGCATGGCGAGCGAGGGTCAGTATGATCAATGTGCAGCGTATCGTGCGGCGCGCCCTTGGCGGCCTGCTCCTGGCGGCCGGCCTTGGCACCGCAGCGCCCGCGCGCGCGCCGCAGCTCGGGGTGCTGACGCGAATCGAGGTCGGGCAGTGGCAGCTGAAGGAAGGCGACGCGACCGCCGCGGCGAGATCGCTGTGCGTGACGGATCCGGCGGTGCTGCTGCAGCTCGGTCATCCCGGCGCGCAATGCTCGCGCTTCGTCATCGCCGATGCGCCGGATGGCGCGACGGTGCATTATACCTGCCCCGGCGCCGGCCATGGCCGCACCACGATCACGCTCGAGACGCCGCGCCTGCTGCACCTGCAGACTCAGGGGATCGCCGGCGGCGGGCCATTCGACATGGATTATGAGGCGCGCCGCGTCGGCGCCTGCGCACCCAGGACCGCGGCGCCGCATTAAGGCATTATTTACCGTGCCGCTGTAGCAAGGGTGGGTGTCCCTCCTTTGGCACGGTTTCTCCCTAATGGCTCTTGCGAGCATCACTGGGTCGCTTTCGGGCGGCCCGTTTTTTTGTCCGCGCGGCGTGGGATTGCGAAGGTGCGGTGCACCGCCTAGGTCTCGCGCATCATGGCAGGCGAAACGACCCTTGCGGTCGCCCTCATATCGGGCGGCCTGGATTCGATGGTGGCAGCGGCGCGAGCGCGGGAGGACGGGCACCGGCTGCTTGCGCTGTCGATCGACTATAACCAGCGTCACCGGCTCGAGCTCGACGCGGCGCGGCGGGTCGCCCAATTGCTCGATGCCGAGCGGCACATCATCCTGCCGCTCGACCTGTCCGCCTTTGGCGGCTCGGCGCTGACCAGCGACATCGCCGTGCCGAAGACGGGCGTGGAGCCGGGCATTCCTGTCACTTATGTCCCTGCGCGCAACACCATCTTCCTCAGCCTGGCGCTCGGCTGGGCCGAGGCGACGGGCGCGCGCGACCTGTATATTGGGGTGAACGCGCTCGATTATTCGGGCTATCCCGACTGCCGGCCGGAGTTCATCGCAGAGTTCGAGAAGCTTGCAGAGATCGCGACCAAGGCGGGGGTCGAGGGCCAGCCCTTCCGGATCCATGCGCCGCTCCAGCATATGACCAAGGCCGATATCGTGCGCGAGGCAGCGCGCCTGGGCCTCGATACGGGGATCAGCTGGTCCTGCTACGATCCTACGCGCGACGGGCTGCACTGCGGGCTGTGCGACAGCTGCCGTCTGCGCGCGCGGGGCTTCGAGGAAGCCGGCATCCCCGATCCCACCCGCTACGCCGAAACCGCGTAGGGCGCGGCCGATGAGCTACGCGGTCAAGGAGATGTTCCTCACCCTGCAGGGCGAAGGCGTGAATGCCGGACGGCGCGCGGTGTTCGTGCGCTTTGCCGGCTGCAACCTTTGGTCGGGCCGCGAGCAGGATCGTGCGACCGCGGTGTGCCGCTTCTGCGACACCGATTTCGTGGGCACCGACGGCGCCGGCGGTGGCAAGTTCGGCGATGCGGCGGCGCTCGCCGCTGCAGTCGCGGCGCATTGGGGCGAGGGCAGGGACGAGCGTTTCGTCGTGCTCACCGGCGGCGAGCCGATGCTGCAGGTGGACGACGCGCTGGTCACGGAGCTTCATGCCGCGGGCTTCGTTATCGCGATCGAAAGCAACGGCACGATCGCGGCCCATCCCGGGATCGACTGGGTTTGCATCAGCCCGAAGGCGGGCAGTGTCGTCGTGCAACGCTCGGGCGACGAGCTCAAGTTGGTATGGCCGCAGCCCGGCAGCGACGTCGCCGCGATCGAAAGCTGGGCGTTCACCCATTTCCTCGTGCAGCCTATGGACGACGCCGCGCAGGCGGAGAACCAGGCAGCCGCGATCGACTTCGTCCTGGCCCGCCCGAAATGGCGCCTGACGCTGCAGGCGCACAAGACGCTCGGCCTCCGCTAGCCTCCCGGGTTAATTGATCGAGCTGAGCTGGAAGGCGCCGCACTTCCGATCGTTCCAGCGGCCTTTCTTGTCCCAGCATTGATCGTCCAGGCGCGGAAGCGTGCCGCCCTGGCGGGCGTAAAGAATGCCGCGCGGGAAGCGCTGCTCGCCGGTCGGGACCAGGCTGTTGCGCAGCTCGCGCGTGCGGTCCTCCGCGATCTTGTAGAAGGAACCACGCGGCGCGAAGATCGCATCGCGCGCGATGCCGGCTGCGGTCTGGCAGAAACCATATTGAGCGGCGACGGTGGTGAACCCAGAATAGGTCCGCGTGCCGAACTGATCGAGCGCGACCTGACCGGCTTTCGGCGTCTTGGCGGTGCGCGCGAAATAGCGGGTGAGCGTATCGTAGGAGTTTTTGAGCTCATCCCGGTGGTTGAGCAGGATCGCGTTGTAGTTGGTTTGAGTCAGCAGGGTCGGCTCGAACTGGCACTGCAGTGCCGCGACATTGAGCGCGGCCCGCATGTTCCAGACCAGGGCAGCGCGAAGCTCGGCCTCGGTCGCATCGGGCAGTGTCTGTCCAAGCCCGGTTTCATGGCCGCGCACGGCGGTGCCACTCATGTTGCGCTCGACCAGGAAAAACTGCGCGGACGCGGGGGTGGCGGCGATCGCGCCGAGCGCGACGGTGGACGCGTAAAGGATATGCAACAGCTTCATAAACGCCTCGTCAGCCTCTAAAATATTCAAGTTGCGCAGGGTACGGCTTTTCGATTCTCAACCCAAGCCTTTTCCTCCGCTGGCCTGTTCCTAGCGGCCTGGCGCGGACAATTGAATCGATCGCGCCAAGTCCAACGGGCCTGAATCGAAAGGGGCCGCCCGGTTTCCCGGACGGCCCCTCTAAGCAATCAAACCCGCAGGCGATTACTGGACGTTCGTGGTCGTCGTCGTGGTCGTCGTCTCGTTGATGACGGCCGTGTCGTTCGCCATCATGTTGCCGTCCATCGACATGCTGTCGACGGTGGTCATGTTGTCCGAGATCGTGGCGTCGTTGCCCAGCTCGGTGATGGTGGTGTCGTTGGTGGTGGTCGTCTCGGTCTTCGAACCGCAAGCCGAAACCATCAGCGCCGCGCCGGCGATCATCGAACCGGTAACGACCTTGGAAATGAATGCACGCATTGGAAAGCTCCCTAGATAGTGGATTTGGATGGTCTTCGAGACCCTTAATACCCAAACCGAGGTGGACATTAGTCTGATATCGTGTGGCCCTCAAGCCTCGTTTTCTCGCGGCCCCGAAAGAGCGGCGAAGAATGCGGGAAAGGACGAGGCCAGCGCCGCGTCGAACGTCGCGAAATCCGCCGCCCGGCCGAGGGCTTTGGCGCTCGTCACCGCATAGTCGGCGAGGCCGCATGGTACGATTCCGCCGAAGTGCGACAGGTCGGGTGCGAGGTTGACCGAGAAGCCGTGCAGCGTGATCCAGCGCCGCACCCGCACGCCGATCGCGCCGATCTTGGCCTCCGCAATGCCCCCGCCGGCGATCGGGACATTGGTCCAGATGCCGATGCGGCCGGGCGCGCGGAACGCGGCGATATCGATCTCGGCCAACGCGGCGATCAGCCACCCTTCGAGCGTGTGCACGAAATGCCGCACGTCGCGTCCGCGCTTGTCGAGATCGAGCACGAGATAGCCGATGCGCTGCCCTGGTCCGTGATAGGTGTAGCGCCCGCCGCGCCCGGTCTGCACCACGGGAAAGCGTGGATCGAGCAGTTCCGCCGGATCGGCGCTGGTGCCGCCGGTATAGACGGGCGGATGCTCGAGCAGCCAGACCAGCTCACGGGCGTCGCCGGCGGCCACGGCCGAAGCGCGCGCCTCCATCGTCGCGATCGCCTCGGCATAAGGCACGGGCGCCGGTTCTACGCGCCACTCGATCTCGTCGGGGAGGCCACTCACGCGGTCCCGATGCGCCACTATGGCGGCGTGCGCAAGCATTGGCGTGCCGTGAAAAGCTGTCTAACAGGGCGGCCGCGCTGCAGCGCGACGGGAGGATGAACGCGCATGGTTAGCATGGGAATTGTGTGGGATCGCACCACCGACTTCTTGAGCGACAATCGTCCCGCAGTCGCGACGATTGCCGGTTTTGCGATCCTGCTGCCCGCCGCGATCTCCGGGACTATCGAGCCGTTGACCGCCCGGGACGACGGGACCGCATCGACC
This sequence comes from Parasphingomonas zepuensis, assembly GCF_036663735.1. Classification (NCBI taxonomy): domain Bacteria; kingdom Pseudomonadati; phylum Pseudomonadota; class Alphaproteobacteria; order Sphingomonadales; family Sphingomonadaceae; genus Parasphingomonas; species Parasphingomonas zepuensis. Next base: position 735,711 of record NZ_JAXOJO010000002.1, read on the forward strand.
GTCCAGTTTGCCTCGCTTGCCCTGTCGCTCGTGTCGCTCTGGGGCCAGCTGGCGATCGTCGCGCTCGCGCTCGATCCGGGCGCGGGCAGGCGCGGGGCGACGGCCGTGGCCAGCCAGCGATTCGTGCCGCTGATCGTCGTGCTGCTGGTTCTGCTGGCCGGCCTGCTGGTACTGATGCTGCCGCTGCCGGTCGCGCTCGGCGTGGCCGGGTTCGACTTCGCGGCAGCGATGAACGGCGGTAATCCCGACATTCCGCCCGGCGTGGGGGGCTTCCTGCTGTTGTACTGCCTCTTCTGCCTGGTCCTGCTGCTCTGGCTCGTGGCGCGGCTGGTGCTGGTCACGCCGGTCGTGGTGGTCGAGCGGCGCTGGATCAGCGCGCTCGCGCGCTCGTTCCGGTTGACCCGGCCGGTCGGGCTGAAGATCCTCGGCGTGATCATCCTCTACGCGATCGTAGCCGGCGTCTCGTTCCTGGCAGCCAAGCTGGTGTTCGGATCGATCCTCGGGCTGATCGCGGGCGGGGAGGGGCTCGTGACAATCGGCAGTGCGATCGCCGCCACGCTGGTCGCGCTGGTCGTGACCGTGTTCAACGTCCTCGCCTCGGCCTTCACCGCCAAGCTCTATCTGGCCGTTCGCGACGCGCGCGAGGCGATCGTCGAGTCGCTATGACCCTGGACATCGCAAGCGTCATGAAGAGCGCGTGGCTGCTATGGAAGCGCGACCGGGTGCCGCTGCTCGGCATCGCCGGGCTGCTGCTGTTCCTGCCGCAATTCGCCTCGCTGCTGCTGATGCAGCCCCAGCCGGAGTTCCCCGGCCTCAACGCCGACGAGGCGGCATTGCAGGCCTATATGACGGCAAGCCGCAGCTGGTCGATGAGCTATGGCGTCGGTCTGCTTGCCGCGGCGGTGCTGGTGGTACTGGGCACCGCAGCGATCATCCTGCTGTATCTCTCCCCGGAACGCCCGGACGTGAAGGGTGCGCTTGGCACTGCGCTGCGGCGCTTGCCGCGCTTCCTGCTCGCTTTCCTGCTCGTTTCGCTGCCGGTGGGAATCTCGCTGCAGCTGGTGCCGCTGCTGATCCTGCCGGCGCTGTACGTTGGCGGGCGCCTGCTGCTGGTGCTCCCGGCGCTGGCCGCAGAGCGCCCGATCTCGGTCGCCGGTGCCTTCCGCCACAGCTGGGCGCTGAGCAAGGGACATGGGCTGATGCTCGCCGGCACCGCTTGCATCACCGTCTTTGCGGGGCCGGTCCTGGCACTGCCGTTCATGGTGCTCGGCCGGACGCTGAACGGCGCGCCGCTGGCCAATCCGGTGGTGGCGGCGATCCTGGATGCCGGCGCGGCGGGGGCGCTGACGGTCGGTGCACTTGGTGCGGCGCTGGTCCAGGTGCTGCTCTACCGCCGGCTGACTCAGCCGAACCTGGGGACCTGAGGCGCGGTCTCGGGCGGCAGGATGCCGGTCAGCCGCGGATCGGGGAAGGTTTCGATGGTGCGCGAGATCGGAGTGAAACCCGAGGCCCGGTAGAAGCCGAGCGCCGACGGATGATCGAGCGTGCAGGTGTGTACCCAGACCCGTTCGACCGATTTGGTCCAGCTTCGCGCCATCGCCTCGGCCATCAGCCAGCGGCCATGCCCCTGACCCGCGAGTTCGGGGATGAGGCCGACATAGGCCAGTTCGCAGGCGCCCGGCTGGCGGAAGTCGAGTTCCAGCATGCCCACTTCGACCCCCGCCGGATCGACTGCCGCGAAGACCGCCACCGCCGGATCGTGGATGATCGCGCTCAGCGTCGCTGTATCCATCACCAGTCGGGAGAACCACAGCCACGGTGCGCCGATGCGACGGAACAGCGCGCGATATTTCTCCGGCTCGGGCTGGTGCCACGCCACCAGCCGCAGGCGCGAGGCCGGCATCGGCCGCAGCGGCGGGCGGCGGCGCATCTCGAGCGTGGTGACGATCGTCGCCACCTCGCCTGGCGGAACCGGCGTCAGTCCCATGTCGCGACCGGCGGCAGGCTCATCAGGATCGCGTCGATATTACCCCCGGTCTTCAGGCCGAACAAAGTGCCGCGATCATAGACGAGGTTGAATTCGGCATAGCGCCCGCGCCAGGCGCGTTGAATCGCGACATCGGCATCCGTGAAGGGATCGGCCATGCGGCGGCGCACGATTCGCGGGAAGCTATCGAGAAAGGCGCGGCCGACATCCTGGCTGAAGGCGAAGTTGGTCGCGAAATCGCCCTCGAGATGATCGTAGAAGATACCGCCGACGCCGCGATGGACCTGGCGGTGCGGGATGTAGAAATAATCGTCGGCCCATTGCTTGAAGCGCGGATAATGCGCCGGATCATGCGCGTCGCAGGCCGCCTTCAACGTGGCGTGGAAATCCTCCGTGTCCGCTTCCACCGGCAGCGGCGGGTTGAGATCGGCGCCGCCGCCGAACCAGCGCTTGGTGGTTACGAGGAAGCGCGTGTTCATGTGGACGGCCGGTACGTGCGGATTCGCCATGTGTGCGACCAGGCTGATGCCGGTGGCGAAGAAGTGTGGATTCTCGGCCGCGCCGTGAATCGACTTGGCGAATTCGCCCTCGAAGGTGCCGCCGACGGTGGAGACGTTGACGCCGACCTTCTCGAACACGCGGCCCTTCATCACGCCGCGTACTCCGCCGCCGCCAGGCGCACCGGACGGATCGGTGCGATCCCAGGCGAGATAGTCGAATCGGGCGTCCGATCCGGCTTCGCGCTCGATCGCTTCGAATTCGGCGCAGATCAGGTCGCGCAGTTGCTCGAACCAGGCGCGGGCCGTGATTTGTTGGTCGTCCATATCGATCACTCGGGAAATCCTCCGGTCTGCCGCAGCGCCTCGCCGAGCGCGATGCCCGCCGCGACCGCGACATTCAAGGAGCGCATGGCAGGCACGAGCGGGATTCGCACCGCCAGATCGGCACGGTCGTGCACCGTAGGCGGCACGCCCGCGCCTTCGCTGCCGAGCAGCAGCACATCGTCGGCCCGGAAGGTTGCCTGGTCGAGCCGCACCCCGCCGCGCGTGGTCAGCAGCACGATGCGCCCGGCCGCCTGCGCCTCGAACGCCGCCCAGTCGACATGGCGAGTCACCACGACCGCGCCGGCATAGTCCATCCCGGCGCGTGCCAGCGCGCGATCGCCCCAGGCGAATCCCATCGGCTCGATCAGGTCGACGCCGACGCCCAGGCACGCCGCGAGCCGCAGGATCGTGCCGACATTGCCGGCGATATCGGGCTGGTAAAGGGCGATGCGCATGGCGTTCGCATAGGCCCATGCACACTACCGAAACAACCGGGCTAAAATGCTGTTGGCAAAGCGTGCCCCCCGCGTCTATCAGGCCGCCAGCCTCCGTGGGGACGGAGGATCGGTGGGCGTGCGCGGATCGATCGCACCGCGCTTCATCGAACGTCGCCGCGACACGAAGTGCAAGGGCAAGTGAATGGCAATTGTTGATACCGACGTCCCGCTCGGGGAAGACCCGGCACCATATCACGAGGGCGTCGATGATCCCCGTCGTCGTGATTTCATCAATATCGCGGCGGTGGCCTGGATCGGCGTTGGGGGTGCAGTCGTCGTATTGCCGCTCATCAACCAGATGAACCCGTCGGCCGACGTGCTCGCCCAGTCGACCACCGAGATCGATCTGGCGAAGATCCAGCCCGGCCAGGCGATCAAGACGTCGTTCCGCAAGCAGCCTTTGTTCGTGCGCAACCTGACGCCGAAGGAAATCGCCGAGGCCGATGCCGTCAGCGTCGGTTCGCTGCGCGATCCCGAGACGCTCGATCAGCGCACCAAGGTGGGCCACAAGAACTGGCTGATCACGCTTGGCGTGTGCACTCATCTCGGCTGCGTGCCGCTGGGTGCGGGCGAGGGCGAGAATCGCGGCCCGTTCGGCGGCTATTTCTGCCCGTGCCACGGCTCGGCCTACGACACGGCGGCGCGCATCCGCAGCGGCCCGGCACCGAAGAACCTCTTCGTGCCCGATTACACTTTCTCGTCGGACACGACGGTCACCGTCGGTTGAGGACCCAAACGTCATGAGCTTTCCCTGGGCCAAGCAATACGCACCCTCCAACCCGCTGATGAAGTGGGTCGACGATCGGCTGCCCGTTCCGCGCCTCGTCTATAATGCGGTCGGCGCCGGCTATCCGGTGCCGCGCAACCTCAACTATTTCTGGAACTTCGGCGTGCTCGCCGGCGCCGCGCTCGGCATCCAGATCATCACCGGCATCGTGCTCGCCATGCATTATGGCGCGACCTCCGGTGGCGCGTTCGATTCGGTCGAGCACATCATGCGCGACGTGAACGGCGGCTGGTTCCTGCGCTATGCGCACGCGAACGGCGCCTCGATGTTCTTCATCGTCGTCTATATCCATATCTTCCGCGGCCTCTTCTACGGTTCCTACAAGGCGCCGCGAGAGATGGTCTGGCTGCTCGGCGTCGTCATCTTCCTGCTGATGATGGCGACCGCGTTCATGGGCTATGTCCTTCCCTGGGGTCAGATGAGCTTCTGGGGTGCGCAGGTGATCACCGGCTTTTTCTCGGCGATCCCGGTGGTGGGCGAATCGATCCGCATCTGGCTGCTTGGCGGCTATGCGCCGGACCAGGCAGCGCTCAACCGCTTCTTCTCGCTCCATTACCTGCTGCCGTTCGTGATCGCGGCGGTCATCATCCTGCACATCTGGGCGCTGCACATTCCGGGTTCGAACAACCCGACCGGCGTCGAAGTGAAGGGCGAGCAGGATACGGTGCCGTTCCATCCCTACTACACCGCCAAGGACGGCGTCGGGCTCGGCGTGTTCCTGCTGCTGTTCGCGGTGCTGCTGTTCTTCGCGCCGAACTATCTCGGCCATCCGGACAACTACATCCCGGCCAACTCGCTCTCGACCCCGGCGCATATCGTGCCCGAATGGTATTTCTGGCCGTTCTACGCGATCCTGCGCGCCTTCACCTCGGACTTCATCCTGCCGGCGAAGCTGTGGGGCGTGCTGGCGATGTTCGGCTCGATCCTGCTGCTGTTCTTCCTGCCATGGCTGGACAGCTCGCCGGTGCGCTCGGCCAATTTCCGGCCGGTCTACCGGACCTTCTTCTGGATCCTGATGGCCGACGTCCTGATCCTGGGCTGGTGCGGCGGCTCGGCGGCGACCCCGCTCTACGTCGTGCTCAGCCAGGTCTGCGCAGCCTATTATTTCGCACACTTCCTGATCATCCTGCCAATCATCTCGCGGGCCGAGCGTCCCCGGCCGCTGCCCAACTCGATCACCGAGGCGGTGCTGGCGAAGCATGGTGGCACCTCACCGGCGCAGACCGCGCTCGCGGCCGAATAAGGGGCAATAGCTAACATGGTCCGCAATCTTGCAATGCTGGTCGGGGCGGCGTTCGTCGCCGTCCTCGGCTGGGCTCTCATCTGGACGATTCACGGCCAGATCACCGAACCGGCCCCGGCCTCGATCGAAACGAGCCACTTCCACAAGCACCCGAAGGAGCTCGAGATCGGCTCCAACGGTTTCTTCGGCACCTACAAGGATACCCGTCAGCTGCAGCGCGGCTTCCAGGTGTTCAAGGAAGTGTGCGCGGCCTGCCATTCGCTCCGCCTGGTGTCGTTCCGCGATCTCCAGCAGATCGGCTATAACGAGGCCGAGGTGAAGGCGATCGCCAACCAGTGGGCGATCGAGCAGCCGTCGATCAACCCGGACACCGGCGAGCCCGCGACCCGCAAGAACATCCCGTCGGACCGTTTCCCGTCGCCCTTCGCGAACGAGATCGCGGCACGCGCGGCGAACGGCAACGCCAACCCGCCAGACCTGTCGCTGATGACCAAGGCGCGGCATGACGGCGCTGCCTATGTCTATTCGCTGCTGACCGGCTACGAGGCGCAATCGGCCGAGATGCTCAAGGAGTTCCCGGACGTGAAGACGCCCGCGGGCCTCCATGCGAACCCCTATTTCGCGACGATGAACATCGCGATGCCGCCGCCGCTGACCAGCGAAGGCCAGGTGTCCTATCTCGACGGGACCAAGCCGACGGTCGACCAGATGGCGAAGGACGTCAGTGCGTTTCTCGTCTGGACTGCCGAACCGAATCTGACGGCGCGTCACAATGCCGGATTCGCCGCGGTGATCTTCCTGCTGATCTTCTGCTTCCTTGCCTGGGGAGCGTATCAGAATGTTTGGCGCGACGTTAAGCACTGAGACGGTGGCCGGCGCCACCGAAGGTCGTCGCAATGACGACCTGCGGGCGCTGATCCGGACGATCCCCGACTTTCCGAAGCCGGGGATCATGTTCCGCGACATCACGACCCTGCTGCTCGATGCCCGGGGCTTCGCCCAGTGCATCGAGCGGATGGCCGGTGCGGTGGACGGCAAGGTCGATCTCGTCGCCGGGATCGAGGCCCGTGGTTTCCTGTTCGCGGCGGCGCTGGCGGTACCGCTGAACGCTGGCGTGTTGCTGATCCGCAAGGACGGCAAGCTGCCGGGCGCGACGATCGCCGAAGATTACGCGCTTGAATATGGCACCGACCGCATCGCGATGCATGCCGATGCGCTGGCGCCGGGCGCGACGGTCCTGCTGGTCGACGATCTGATCGCGACCGGCGGCACGGCTCGGGCTGCCGTGCGGCTGCTCCGCAAGGCCGGCGCGATGGTGACGCAGGCGCAGTTCGTGGTCGACCTGCCCGAGCTGGGCGGCGCCGTGGCGCTGCGCGAGGAGGGGATCGAGGTCCTTTCGCTGGTGGCGTTCGACGGACATTGACACTGATGGGGCGGGGCGCTCCCGCCCCGCCCTGGCGGCGGCGCGACGCTGGCGTTCGGTGCCCCAGGTTTCCGGCCGGTGGACGCGCAGCCAGGCAAGCGCGGCCCGAACATCGGCCGGCTGGTGGTGCCTGACCGCGACGCGGATCGGGATCGCCGCCCGGGCGGGCATGAAGACCCGTTCGACCCGATAATCATATCCGACGGCGCGCTGAAAGAGCGACCGCTCGATCCGTGCGCCGGCCTGCTTCAGGCCCTCGGCAATGGCTCGGGCGAAATCGCGGTGATCGCGCCGCCATGCGGCGATGGCCGATTCGGGCACATCGAGGATATCGGCGACCTCTTCGAGCGACAGCCCATGACCGCAGAGCTTGCGGGCCTGCGCCGCGAAGGCCGGTGCATAGCCATCGGGCGGTGTGGCGGAGGGCGTACCGGCAACAATTCCCTGTTCCGGCGCGATAACAGGGAAAATCATCTGTTTTTTCGGTGGTCGGGATCGTTCTTCTGATAATTTGCCATTGATAATCAATATATTACCGCACAATTCCCTGTTATTGCGGAACAGGGAATTTTCGGGCGGTAGACAGGGAATCGCGCCCGGCGCGGCGGCGCATCGATTCAACGGAGGGGCGCAATCGGGTCTGAAGGCAATGGCAGCAACCATGGCCGGAGTAGTGACATGACCAAGCAGACGATTGAATCGACGCGGGACGAGACGGGGGCGGGGGCAGGTGTGGAGGTCGGCTATGGCAAGCCGCCAGCGGCTCACCGGTTTCGCAAGGGCTTTTCGGGCAATCCCGCGGGGCGGCCGCGGCGAGTCGCGACCGGGGCGCCGGGCGACCGCCTGCCCGGCGCGGACGAACCGACCCGCGCGATGATCCTTGAAGAGGCGTATCGGCTGGTGACGCTGCGCGACGGCGCGGCTGAAATCAGGATGCCGGTGAACCAGGCGATCTTCCGGTCGATGGCCGAGGCGGCGATGCAGGGAAATCCGGCGGCCCAGCATCGCTGGACGCGGTTGGTGCAGACAGCCGAGGCGGAGCAGAAGCGCAACCAGATCGCGCTGTTCAACGTGGTCGAGCGGGCCGACCCCGACCTTGACTGGCTCGGCGACGGAGCGCCGGCGGAGCGAGCTTCCTATACTGATGATGTGGTGTTCGATTCGCGGTCCGGGACGGTGGTGTTCCGGAATCTGGCGGGGCGAGGGGACGCGGAGGAGTGATCTCCGGTCGCCATGCTTGTGGGGCCAGAAGATCGAGGCCGGCCCCGCCGGGATCGAAGCGATGTCCGATCCCGGCGGATTGCCCCCGGCCGGCCCCGGCCGATGCTCAGCCTGCGTCGCTGGTGGCACTCCGGCGGGCGGATCGAGCCGGCGCGACGTCAGCGGCGGTTCAGTTGACCGAGCACCTGGCTGCGGGTGGTGGAGTCCGCGTTCAGGGCCGCGAGCGGACGCGATTCGGCCCGAGGTCCGTCAGTCCGCGTTTCAGCAATCCGCGTTTCGGCAGGCCGAGTCCGGGCGAAGAAGCCGCGGGACGCCATGTTCTGCCAGGCAGCGGTCTCGGCCCGGCGGACGCAGCGATTGGACGAAATCCGGCTGACCCCGATATCCGGGCCGCAGACCGACCGGGCCGCACGGTGGATGCGGCGGTCGAGCCGCTTGCGGCCCTCGACCGAATTCAGATCGAGGTCGGCGGTCCTGACTGCGACGGATCGGTTCTCCTCATCACTGGCATGAGCGGGGGTGGCAACCACGGCTGCCAGAAGCAGCGGCAGCACGGTCATATACAGGGCCGTGGAGACGGGATGGATCGAGCGTAGCATCTTGATAGTCCTTCCAGAGAAAAGCCATTTCGGCTGTCTCCCCTTTCGGACATGGCGGTTGCGCCGCGATTGCGCGTGCCGCCTATCAGATGACATATGTAATGTGGCCCGGCTGGGCGCTGGGGCGCGCGTCGCGATGGGCCGGAGCGGGGGCGTCGAGGCTGCGGCGCAGGGCTGCGGCCAGCTCGGCGGGGCCCGGCGGGCAGGGGATGACCGCGCTGATTCCGGCCTCGGCCAGCCGCGCGGCGGGCGGCCGGCACGACGCGCCGATCGCCAGGATCCGGGGCAGGGCTGGGCAACGCCGCTTGATCGCGGCCAGCAGGGACCAGATCGCTTCATGATCGTCCATCGCGCAGATCAGCACTGCGTCGAACCCATCCGGCTGCCGTTCGAGTGCCTCCAGGAGCCGCGCGGGGGATTCTACCCCGACTGGCTCATAGCCGAGCGCAGCGAGCAGATCCTCGCCGGCGAGGCGCATGCGCAGTTCCGGGAACATGGTGAGCACGACTTCGCCATTGCCGCGCGCGCGCAGCGGAAGCCGCGCCGCGCCGGGCGGCGCTGCCGCGTCCCGGTCATGCAGCGGGAGCCAGATCCGGGCGGTGGTGCCGACGCCCGGCCGGCTGCCGATGGTGATGACGCCACCAAGCTCGCGCACGATCTCGCGCGCGGTGGAGAGGCCGAGCCCGTTGCCATAAGGCTTGGTCGTGTAGAACGGCTCGAACAGCCGGTGCAGGCGATCGCGCTCGATGCCGACCCCGCTGTCGGCAATGGTCACCGTGGCGTAGCGCCCGGCGGGGACCGGGCCGTGCGGATGCTGCAGCGGCTCGGTCAAAACCCGGATGCTGGTTTCCATGCGCACCGTGCCGCCGTCCCCCATCGCCTGGGCGGCATTGGTGCACAGGTTAAGGAGCACCTGCTGCAACTGCGCGGGATCGGTCAGCACCAGCGTATCGTCCACGGCAGGCGCAACGACGATCGCATGGCGCGGGGCGAGCGCCGCCTCGGCAAGATTGCCGGTTTCGCGGGCCAGCGCGCCGAGATCGACCAGATCCTTGCAATAATCGCGGCGCCGGCCGTAATCGAGCAGGCCCTGGACGAGATCGCGGCCGCGCTGGGCGGCCAGCTGGATCTGATCGACATGCTGCATCGTCGCGCTGTCGTCCTGCAGCCGGACCTGGACCATCTCCGCATGGCCGCCGATCGCGCCGATGAGATTGTTGAAATTGTGCGCGATGCCGCTGGTGAAGGCGCCGATCGTTTCCATCCGGCGCGCCCAGACGAGCTGTTCGGCGAGCCGGCTGCGCTCCCGTTCAGCCGCATCGTGATCGAGCGCGAGGCAGATCGCGTCGAAGGCCGTCCGCAGCACGGTCATCTGGCCGGCGGGGCGCCGGTTGCGGCGCACGGCGACGTCGAAGGCAAGGAAGTCCCCGGTCGCATTTTCGCCGACGCCGCGGACGCAGATCCATTTTTCGGCGCCGAGCACCTGCAGCAGGCCGGCCTCGCGCAGTGTCGTCGCCCGGTCGTCGAGGCGGAGCAGGGTGATGCCGGCGCTGTCGGGATCGCGCCCTTGCGCCAGTGCGACGGCTGCCGCGATATTGCCTTGCGCGGCCTCACCGCCCGGCGATGCCCATAGGGTCTGTGCGTTGTCGCGGTGGAAATAGCCGCGCGTCGCGCCCAGCGCGCCGGCGACTTCGGCCAGGCCCGTCCGCACCCGATCGACGAGATCGTCGCCGCCGCCGATCAGGGCGGTGGAGAGCGAGACGACGGCATGTTCGAGCGCCACCTGGCGCCTGAGCTCGGCCGCGCGCAGGCGCAATTGCCGCTCCCGCTTCAGCAGCAGGTACAGGAGGACGAGCGAGATCCCGTAGAGCAGGAGGCGAAACTGGACCGACGCCGTCTCGACCGAGCGCTCCCGTTCATCGAGATGCGTGCGCAGCCGCTCGATCGCCGCGCCGCGATCGGTGCCGACGAGCCCGGCGACGGTGCGGTCCACGCGCGGGATGAGATCATGCAGCAGGCACGCATGGGCGATCAGCATCTCCGCATCCGCGGGACAGCCGGCCTGGCGGCACGACGACCGCACCTTGGCGATCATCGCATCGACCTCGGCGATCGTGCCCTGGGACGTATCCAGGGTGAGGTGGAGGACTTCGCCGGAAAGCCCTTCGAGGGCGCGCATCGAAGCACCGTCAGCCGGGCGACGGCCGAGCCGATCGCTGAACAAGGCGAAATCGGCCAGCGAGTTGCGCAGCAGTGCATTGCTCTTCGTGAAGCGTTCGGTGAGCGCCGCTTCCGTTGCGGCATCGGCAGCAATCGGCGCCAGCAGGCGCGCTGCCGCCGCGTCCTCCAGATTGAGCTGCACCACCGCGAGCTCGCGGCGCATCTCGGTGATATGGCTGGCGAGCGGGGCATAGCTGCGCAGGATGCCGGCGCGGGCGCGCAGGACATCGCGGTGCAGCGCGCCTTGCGCCGACGCATAGCGATCGAGCGCCCGCCGCGCCCCCTCGGTCTGCGGATCGGGCGGTTGCAGGCCCCTGACCAGCAGCCAGGTGAGCAGGACGATCAGGCCGACCGCGATCGCGCAATCGGACAGGCGCACGAGCACACAATCACCGTAGCGATCGGACCAGCCGCGGGCCGCCACCCGCCGGCACCAGGACGAAAGACCGTTCAGAACAACGTCTCCACCGGGGCGTCGAACAAGTAGCCGAGCCCGCGCTCGGTCCGGATCAGCTTGGGCTCGGCGGAATCCGTTTCGAGCTTGCGCCGCAGCCTGAGCACCTGCACGTCGATGCTGCGATCGAAGATGTCCTCGTGAGTCCGCGTCGCCTGCAGGAGATGCTCGCGCGAAAGCGGCCGGCCCGGCGATTCGAGGAACGCGACCAGCAGGCCATATTCGTTCTTCGTCAGGTTGACGATTTCGCCGTTCGGATCAGTGAGGGTGCGGGTGCGGCGCCTGAGCTCCCAGCCGTTGAAGCGATAGCCGCCGCGGAGCGACGTGGTGGTCGATTGCCGGCCCATTTCCTGGCGCCGCAGCACGGCCCGGGCGCGGGCCAGCAGCTCGCGCAGGTTGAACGGCTTGCTGATATAGTCGTCGGCGCCGAGTTCGAGGCCGACCACCCGATCGATATCGTCCTGACGTTGTCCGGTGATCATGATGACCGGGACGTCGGAGCGGGCGCGAATCTGCCGCAACAGATCGAAGCCGTCGACCGGCCCCAATTGCACGTCGAGGATGACGAGGCTGAACTGATTGCCTTCGAGATGTTGCAGCACGTCGTCGCCGCCGCTCGAACCGACGGCGAGACATTGATGATCGTTCAGATAACTGATGATCATGTGCCGTACGGCCGAATCGTCATCGACCACGAGCACGCGGCCCGGTTGACCCCGGGGCTGATCGACCGGCATTATCGAAACTCCGATGTGGCTGGCGTTCAGGATTTGATGCATCGAGCCAGAACCTTCCGTTTGAGGGGGATGGGAAGCGCCCGTGCCCGCCCTTGCGGCGGGGCACGCTACAGAGCCGCAACAGGAACGGGCGCTTGTGTTACAATCGTCACCGGTGCGACGGGTGTGCGACGGAAGCGTCATGGACCGCCCCGTCGCCGCGACGGTCAGAGCCCGTGGGCGTCGCGCAGGAGGCGGGCGGCCCGTTCGCCGATGATCGCGCAGGGCGCCTGGGTATTCCCGGTGGCGATGCGCGGCATGATCGAGCCGTCCGCGATGCGCAGCCCGTCGATCTCATGGACCTTGAGAGCGCCGTCGACGACCGCCATCGCATCACGCCCCATCCTGGCCGTGCCGCTCTGGTGCCAATAGGTGACGGCGGCATCGCGCACGAATTGTTCGAGCGCCGGCCCGCCGAGATCGCCCGGCATCGCCTCGCCGCGGACGAGCGGACGGAAGGCAGGCGCGTTACCCAGCTCCCGGCACAGCTCGACACAGGCGATCGCCGCTTTCATATCGTCCGGATGGGACAGCATGTTCGCATCGATCGCGAGCGGGGCGAGCGGATCGGCGTCCTGTAGCCGCACCTGGCCGCGGCTGGCGGGCTGGGCGAGGCCGGCGAACATGGTCCAGCCATGTTCCGGCGTGCCGCGCGCGGCCGTTTCCGGGCTCGGCACGGGAAAGCCGAGCTGGCAGAACAGCAGATCCGGGGATTCGAGTTCGGGGCGGCTCTTCCAGTACAAAGTCGCCTCGCTGCCGCCATTGTGCGCGACCGGCTCGGCATATTCCCAGATACAGCCGTACGAGACATGGTCCTGCAGGTTCTGGCCGACGCCGGGCAGATGCTGCACCACCGGGATGGAGAAGCGCTTCAGTTCCGCCTGGTCGCCGATCCCGGAATGCATCAGCACCCTGGGCGTGTTGATCGCGCCCAGGGACAGCACCACCTCGGAGCCTGCGCTTATAACCTGGACCACCCCGTCGCGCACGATCTCCACGCCGATCGCCTTGCGGCCGTCGAGCACCACGCGGCGCACCACCGTATCGGTCAGCAATGTCAGATTGGGCCGGTCGAGCCAGGGGCGGACATAGGCGCGGAACAGCGAATGACGTCGTCCGTCGCGGACCAGCACGTCAGTGAAGGAGGCGCCGCCCGGGCCCTCCATCATCCGGCCGTTCGGGCTGCCGAAGGTCGGGATGCCGATCTGGCCGGCGGCATCGAGCATCGCCCGCGCGACGGGGCTGGGATCGGCGCTGGGCTGCACCCAGACCGGGCCGCCAGTGCCGCGGAATTCGGGATCGGGCGCGCCCTGCCAATTTTCGATGCTGCGGTAGATATCGAGCACCGCGGCATAGCCCCAGGCCTGATCGCCCGATTGGGCCGCGAAATAATCCCAGTCGCTGCGGTGCCCGCGCGCCCAGAGCATGACGTTGATGCTCGATCCGCCGCCGAGCACCTTGCCCATCGACATCGGCAAGGCGCGGCCGTTGAGATGCGGGTTGGGTTCCGCCATGAATCCCCAATCCCGCTCGCTGCCGAGATTTGTGGGCCATTGCGCGGGATCCAGCACGGCATCGCGGTCGTCGCTGCCGCCGGCCTCGATCAGCAGGACCTGCACATCGGCGTTTTCGGCCAGGCGGCGGGCGACGACCGAGCCCGAGGACCCGGCGCCGCACACGATGAAATCATAATGGGGTTTCAGATCGGCGATCAGCTGCGCCTGGTTCTCCCGCGCGCGGCGGGCATGGTCCTGGTCTTCGTGGGCATGAATCGGGCTCGTCATGGGGACTTCCTCTTCTGGGCGTTCATATCGGTCGGACGAGGAGCGTCGCTGGCGGGGAGGAAAGAGCCGGAGGCTGGCGATGACGGGATTCGTCGCGGGGCCCCGTCTTGGGACGGGGCTTGCTCCGAGGCGTCATGCTGTCTGGTTTCCTGCACAAAAGCTCACGCTGCTCACAAAACGGATCCAGCCGCCGTCCTCCGGCTATGCGCGCGGCGGGACGGCCAGGCTGGATTCCGGCACCGGCGCGATGGGGCAGGGGGACACCCGTCATCGTCCGGAGCGAGAGCGCATATATCAATTCTATCAGTTTTATCAAATAAATTATTTTTGCACGATTCCCAACCCATGTTAGAACCATCTTGCGGACGCTTCGTTGGTGCCGCGTGCCAGGCGAGAATTCTCTTGTCCTGCGGCATCATGTGGGACGATCTGCACAAGAAATGGAAAAGGACATTCTGACCACGGCCGAGACGGCCAAGCTGCTCGGCGTCTCGACCCGCACCGCGCAGCTGCTCATCGAGGGTGGTTCGGTGCCGTCCTGGAAGACCCCGGGTGGGCATCGCCGGGTGTACCGTGCCGACATCCTGGCGATGATGGCTGGAACGGTGCCCGCTTCGCCGCTGCCTTCGGCGACTGTGGCGATCATCGCCTCGGCTGAACGCCTAGCGCTATACGATCAGCTGTTCGCGAATGTCGGCGAGTGCACGGTTGATGGCTTCTCCGATGTCCATGCCGCCTCGTTCGCGATCGGCGCCGATCGACCGGCCGCCATCATCGTCGACCTGGCGGAGGCGCACGAAGAGCGGCTTGCGCTGTTGCGCAGCGTCGCGGCCAACCCGGCGCTCGGCCATAGCCGGATCATCGCGGTCGCCGCGCCGCGCACCGTGGCGCAGGCCGACCTTCCCGAGGGCGTGGTCCGCGTCGACGCATCGGACGAGGCGGTCGCCGCGGTTCGGGCGTTTCTCGGCGATCCAGGTGAAGGCCTCGTCCTCCCGAGCGACACGTCCTTTCCGATCGGTTCCAACGAGCGCCAGCGGCTGGTTGCGCTCGAACGTACCGGGCTGGTCGACAGCGTGCCGGAAGAATCGTTCGATCGCCTGACCTGGCTGGCCGCGCAGAATCTCGACGCGCCGATCGCGCTGATGGGCATGCTCACGCCGACACGCCAATGGTTCAAGTCGCGCTTCGGCCTTGACATGACCGAGACGCCGCGCAGCTGGGCGTTCTGCAATCATACGATCCTGCAAAAGGGGGTGTTTTCGGTCGAGAATCTGGCGACCGATCCACGGTTCGCCGACAATCCGGCGGTCGCCGCCGATCCCGGATTCCGCTTCTATGCGGGAGCGCCGGTGACCGATCGCGAGGGTTTCGTCGTGGGGTCGCTGTGCGTCATCGACTATAAACCGCGCACCTTGGACGACCGCCAGGCGCAGATCCTGCTGGCGCTTGCCGCCATCGCCTCCGCCGAAGTGCGGCTGCGCGAGAGCGATCGGAAACTGCATCAGGCGTTGCGTTCGGCGGAGCGGCCGGCGAGCCGGGCGAAGCTTCTGGCCAGCGGGTAGCTCGGGTGCGAAACAGTCCGCGCTGACTGGCCCGTTCCCTCATGTAGCGGGTTCGGACTTGTCGATCCCAGGTCACTCCGTGGCGTTCGCCTCCTCGACGGCAGAAATCATCGACGTGTTCAGCAGATAGGCACGCGCGCGTGCCGGATCGGCAGCGATCGCCCTGAGCTCTTCCTGGCGCTCGCGGCGCACGGCCGGATCGGTTTCCTCGAGAAGCCGCTTGTTGCGGATGCTGAGCGCCTGCACGGCGCGGATGTTGAACGGCCTGCGTTGCCGGTCGTAGCGCGCGAGCAGCGGCGTGTGGGGCGCGCCATGGCGGAGGATTTCGACCAGCATCGCGGCTAGGCTGGCCGCGTCCTGCACGCCGCCGTTGAGGCCGAAGCCGCCGAGCGGATTGTTGAGGTGAGCGGCGTCCCCGGCGAGGATCAGCCGGCCTTCCGCGAACCGCTCCGCGACGCGCTGATGCACCCGGTAGATTGAGGTCGCCGCAAGCGGATAAAGCCCGTCCGGCGGCGTCACCCCCATCGCGCCGAGGATGCCCCGCAGATTGGCCTGCACCGTCGCCGGATCGAGCGCGGCGGCATCGTCGACCTCCGCGGGAACCGGATAGACCACCCGCCACACGCCGGGCGGACCATCGCCGGGCAAATGGAAGAATGCCGCCCAGCGTTCCGGATCGGCGATATAGCCGGCATTGGCGAAGCCGTGCTGCGCCAGATCGAGTGTCAACACGGAAACGAGGAAGCGCTCCGGCCAGGTGAAGCCCTCGAACGCGATGCCGGATGCCTGGCGGACAACGCTGCGTGCGCCCTCGCACCCGATCACGAACGGTGCGGCGATCCGCTCGCCCCCGGCGAGATCGACCCACGCGGTGTCCCTGTCCTGGCCGGCATCGACGACCGGGCAGCCGAAGCGCACCGTCACGCTCGGCGCGGCTTCACCTATGCGATCGAGCAACAGCCGGGCGAGGCGCCCCTGTTCGAGATGCAGGCGGTAGGGGAACGGCGTACGATCGGCGAGCAGGCCAAGGTCGAACTCGGCGACCAGGCCGTCGACAAGGTCCCAGATCTGCCAGACCGGCGCGGCGATGCCGATGCGCCGCATGGCATCGACGATGCCGAAGCGCGCGAAGATTTCCAGCGTCGGCGGGTGATAGGCCGCGCCGCGCGATTCTTCGTGCAATGCGCTCTCGGCTTCCAGCAACGTGACCGGGATCCCGGCGAGGCCGAGCGACAGGGCGAGCGTCAGTCCCGTCGGGCCTGCGCCGACGATGACGACGGGGCTGTGGCTGGGATCGTCGGGTTGGGTCATCCGCATGCCCTGCGGCAAGGCAGGGAGCCGCGTCAAATCCCGATCGCGTGCGGGCGCGCGGCCCAGGAACCGTCCGGCGGAACCGTCCGGCGATTTCACCGTTCATTCCGCATCGGGCGCCGCTGCCGACACCACTCCGGCGCTCCCAACCATGGGAGTTGCGTCATGTCTCCAATCAAGCTTTCCCTTGCCGGTCTGGCGCTCGCCGCCGGCCTCGGCACCACCGCGTGCACTGACGGCTATGGATATTCCGGCGTCTCGGTCGGCTACGGCGCGAGCGACTGGGATCCCTATTATGGCGGCTATCGCGCCGATCCCTATTGGGGTTGGTATGGCGACTATTATTATCCGGGCACTGGCTATTACGTCTATGACCGCCAGAACCGCCGCCATCGCTGGAACGACGGCCAGCGCGGCTATTGGGAAGGCCGGTCGCAGACGTGGCGCGGTGCGCGGCGGGAAATGCGACCGATGTGGCGCGACTACGGCGTCACGCGCGACAATCGCGGCGGCGGGCGTCGCCGGCGCTGAGGGTGCGGCGGGCCGGCGGTCTCAGCCCGCCGGCCGGGTCGCGATCAGCCCGATCGAAATGAAGGTCATCACCGGGGCATCGTCCTGGTTGAGCACCGTCATGCGGCTGCGGTAGCTGCCCATTTCGGGGCGGCTTTGCGATGCGCGCTTGTCGAGGATTTCCGTCTCGCAGCGCAGCACGTCGCCGGGATAGACCGGCTTCAGCCAGCGCAGCTCGTCGACGCCGGGCGAGCCGAGGCCCGCCTGATTGTGCGCCTTCAGGTTTTCGACGACCATCGACATGGTCATCGCACAGGTCTGCCAGCCGCTTGCGGAAAGGCGGCCAAAATGCGTCGCCGCGGCTGCCTCGTCCGAGAGATGGAAGGGCTGGGGATCATATTTCGCGGCGAACGCGATCACTTCGTCGCGGGTGACTTCGTAGCGGCCGAAGCGCGCCTTGGTGCCGACCTCGATATCCTCGAAATATTGCATCGCGATCTCCTTCGGGGAAAGCGCTAAGGGGCCTTGGCCAACCCGGCAAGGGTGCTCGCGTCGCCGTCGTTCGGCAGTGGCACGACCCCGATCAGCCGCGCCAGCATCGGATAGAGATCGACATTGTCGAACCGGGTCGGCACGCGCGCGCCGCGCCGGAAGGCTGGGCCGTTGACGAGGAACAGCGCCGTCATCTCGGGATCGTCGGGATCATAGCCATGATCGCCGTTGTTGGTCGGCATGCCGGGCATCACCTCGCCGCCGGGCGCGGCCATGCACACAAAGGCGGCTACGCGGGGATTGGCGCCATAATGGAAGCGCGCCGGGATATCGGCCTTGCGCCAGCAGGTCATATCCGGGTTGGGCGCAAGCAGGACGGCGGCCACCTGTTCCTCATGGCCGGGCAGGGGATCGAGTGTGGCGAACGGGCCGTAGCTGACCAGCCGGTAACTCTCCCGGGGCAGGATCCTGTCGAGCGAGACGGTGCGTTCGGGCCGGATCGCGCGCATGCCGTGATCGGAGACGATGACGAAATTGACCGGCTGGCCGAGCGCGTCGAGCGCCTGTTTGAGATTGCCGATCAGGCCATCGATAGAGCGTACCGCCGCGATCTCCGCGTCGGATCGCGGGCCCTGCTTGTGGCCGGCCTTGTCGACATCGTCAAAATAGATAGTGACGAAGCGGGGCCGGATCGCCGCCGGGCGCCGCATCCAGTCCGTCACCGTGCGAATGCGCTGCTCGCTGGTGAAATTGGGATCGAACCGCACCCAGTCATAGGGGCGGACGTCGCCATGCGCTGCCTCCTCGCCGGGCCAGAACATCGTGCCGCTATGGATGCCCTGCTTCTCGGCGGTGATCCACAACGGTTCCGCCCCGGCCCACCAGAACGGGTCCGAACTTTCCAGATCCTTGTTGTAGAAGCGGTTGGCCGGGCGCCGGGGATCGTAGAAGATGTTCGCAACGATGCCGTGGCGATCCGGCAGCAGCCCGGTCACCAATGTAAAATGGTTCGGGAAGGTGAGGGTCGGGAAGCTCGGCCGCATCGTCGATTGCACGCCGTCCCGCGCCAGAGCGTCCAGCACCGGCGTATCGCCGCGTCCGAGACGGTCCGGGCTGAGCGCGTCGATCGAGATCAGGATGGTGACGGGCGGGCGCTGCTCGCCCGTCACCACTCGCGCTGCGGTACGCGGTGCAGGCGGTGGTGTAGCGGCACAGGCGGAAACGCCGATGGCGAGCAAGGCTGCAAGAAACGGGCGAATGCAAGCCATCGGCGACTCCGGAAGATTCGCCGCCTATTGCCCGAGCGAGAGCTTTGCGAACAGCGTGTAACTGACCGGCGCGTTGCCATTCGGCCGCATCGAACGCGCCGGGTCACCAGCGCGTCACGCGCGCCTGCTTATACGTTGAAGCGGAACAACAGTACGTCGCCGTCCTGAACGACATACTCCTTGCCCTCGGACCGCAGCTTGCCGGCATCCCGCGCGCCGGCTTCACCCTTGAACGCGACATAATCGTCAAAGGCGATCGTCTCGGCGCGGATGAAGCCGCGTTCGAAATCCGTGTGGATCTCGCCCGCCGCCTGCGGTGCACGGGCGCCGACATGGACGGTCCAGGCGCGCGCTTCCTTTGGTCCGACGGTGAAGAAAGTGAGGAGATGCAGCAGCTTGTAACCGGCGACGATCACGCGGGCGAGGCCGGTCTCCTCGAGCCCAAGCTCCGACAGGAATTCGCCGCGCTCCTCGGGCGCCATGGTGGCTATCTCGGCCTCGATCGCGGCGGACACCACGACCGCCTCGGCGCCCTCGGCCTTGGCCTTCTCGAACACGCGGGCCGACAGGGCGTTGCCATGTGCCGCATCGCCTTCATCGACATTGCAGACGTAGAGGACCGGCTTGGCGGTGAGCAACTGGGCCTGGGCGAAGACGCGCGCTTCTTCCTCGTCCTTCGGCTTGGTCAGCCGCGCCGGCTTGCCTTCGCGGAGCAGATCGAGCGCCTGGCCGAGCACCGAAGCGGCGATCTTCGCTTCCTTGTCGCCCTGCGCGGCCTTCTTGACGAAATTGGGCACGCGCTTTTCGAGGCTTTCCAGGTCGGACAGCATCAGTTCGGTTTCGACCGTCTCGGCATCGGCGATCGGATCGACCTTGCCCTCGACATGCGTGACGTCGCCATTCTCGAAGCAGCGCAGCACATGGACGATCGCGTCGACCTCGCGGATATTGCCGAGGAACTGGTTGCCCAGGCCCTCACCCTTGGACGCGCCGCGCACCAGCCCGGCAATGTCGACGAAGCCGAGCTGAGTCTCGATGATCTTGGCCGAGCCGGCGATCGCGGCAAGCTGGTCGAGGCGCTTGTCCGGCACCGCGACGTTGCCGACATTGGGCTCGATCGTGCAGAACGGATAATTCGCCGCCTGCGCCGCTGCCGTCTCCGTCAGCGCGTTGAACAGCGTCGACTTGCCGACATTGGGCAAGCCCACGATACCACAACGGAAACCCATTCTCGTTCCTTGTCAGATTGTCGCGACCGCGGCCCTTGCCGGATCGTCCGATGATTGCGCGGCCAGATAGGCGTTTCGGGCCGCCAATGCCAGCTAGCGATAGTTGAAGCTGATGCTGATCCGCTCTTCCTTCGAGGCGCCGGGCGGCACTTCGTGGCGCAGCCAGCTTTCCCAGAGCAGGATCGTGCCTTCTTCCGGCGCGACATAGACGAAGCTGCGCAAGTCTTCCGGCGCATCGTCGAGGCGTGTCGGCGCGGCCATCATCAGCGGCAGGCGGGGATCCTCGAGCTTGAGCGGGCCGGCACCGGGTGGCACCGCGACATAGGCGGTGCCCGAGACGACGCTGTGGGGATGGATATGCCCGGAATGCGTGCCGCCGGGCTTGAGCACATTCACCCAGAAGCTGTCGAGCTTGAGCTTGCGCCCGCCCAGATCGAAGGCGCATTCGGCCGCGAAGGCGGCGATATGCTTGTTCAGCCGCCTGGCCAGTTCGCCAAAGGTCGGGTCGCGCTGCGGCAGATCGTTGAGCGACGCGTAGGACGTATAGCCGCGATAGCCATGGGCCTTGGACCAGGCGCGCCCGGCGCGGTCGTCCTCGGCCAGCACGCGGCAGGCATGATCGAGCTCGGCCACGAAGTCCGCGTCGTTCAACGCGCCCTCGTAAAGTCGCGTCGCGAACAGGCTGCGCACCGTCATTTCGTATCTCCCAGCCGCAGCGCGACATCGCTCATGAAGCGCCCATCATTGCCTTCGGCGAGCCATTTCGCCTCGGCCGCGACCGCGCCGAGCAGGTCGGCGAGCGGGTCCATCTCCGCCTTGGCATAATTGCCGAGCACATAGGGGCTGACCTTATCCTTGTGTCCCGGATGGCCGATGCCGATGCGCACCCGGCGGAATTCGTTGCCGATATGGGCTTCGGTCGAGCGCAGGCCGTTATGGCCCGCGGTGCCACCGCCGGTCTTCACCTTCACCTTGAACGGGGCGAGATCGAGCTCGTCGTGGAAGACGGTGACGTCGCCGACATCGACCTTGTAGAAGC
The DNA here is from genome assembly GCF_036663735.1 of Parasphingomonas zepuensis. NCBI lineage: Bacteria > Pseudomonadati > Pseudomonadota > Alphaproteobacteria > Sphingomonadales > Sphingomonadaceae > Parasphingomonas > Parasphingomonas zepuensis. Next base: position 756,937 of record NZ_JAXOJO010000002.1, read on the forward strand.
GCATCGCCTCGCCGATCGACCGGCCGCTCTCGTTCATGAAGGTAGCCGGCTTGAGCAGCAGGATCTTCTCGCCCGCGATGCGACCCTCCTGGGTCCAGCCCTGGAAGGCCTTCTTCACCGGGCCGAACTCATGCACTTCGGCGATCGTGTCGACCACCATGAAGCCGACATTGTGCCGCTGCAGCGCATATTGCGCGCCGGGATTCCCGAGGCCGACCCAGATCTGCATGGCGCTCCCTTAGCCAAAGAAAAGGGGCAGGGAAGCTGTTGCTTCCGCTGCCCCCGATCCTGTTCCGCACCGTTGCCGGTGCGGATCGTTGGTTCAGCCTTCCTTGGCCTCGGTCTCGGCGGCTGCATCGGCAGCGGCTTCGGCCTCGACTTCGGCGGCATGCTCTTCCGACTCGGCTTCGGCAGCAGCGGCTTCCTCAGCCTCCGCCTCGAGCGTCTCGGACTTGAGCGCCGACGGCGCGATCAGCGTGGCGATGGTGAAATCGCGATCGTCGATCGCCGAGGTGACGCCCTTGGGCAGCTTCACGCTCGAGATGTGGATCGAATCGCCGACATCAGTGCCCTTGAGCGAGATGGTGATCTCGTCGGGGATCTCGGCCGCGTCGCAGATCAGCTCGAGCTCATGGCGCACGACGTTGAGCACGCCGCCGCGCTTGATGCCCTTCGACTCTTCCTCGTCGATGAACACCACCGGCACGTTCACGTGCACGGTCGCGTGCTCGGAGATGCGGAGGAAATCGACATGGGTCGGGCGATCGGTCACCGCGTCGAACGCGACATCCTTGGGGAGGGTGCGCACGGCCTTGCCGCCGACGTCGACCATCACCACCGAATTCATGAAATGACCCGTCATCAGCAGGCGCATCAGCGCCTTTTCCTCGACATGGATCGAGGCGGGGTCTTGCTTGTTGCCGTAGATCACGGCGGGTACGCGGCCTTCACGACGAAGCGAACGGGAGGCTCCCTTGCCAACCTGTCCACGCGTCTCGGCTGCGAGCGTCAGCTGTTCGCTCATTGCAGTCTCCGATATGCTTGGTTCAAATTACCGGCCAGGCCTCCAGGGATGACCCTGACCGGAAGCGCGCGCCTATAGGGGAGTCCCGCCAAAGAGGCAAGCTCGCCGCTGCCTGCCCCGCTTCCTCCGTCCAGACGAGAGGGAGGTTTCGAAAGCACCGCAGTCCGGCGTGATGCTGGGCCGCTTTCGCGGGACTTTCGAGTCTATTCGGCCGGCGCGGCTCGATAGTCCATGCCATCGAGATCGGCGAGCAGGCCGGGACCCGTCGGCTCCCAGCCGAGCCGCTCGCGCGTCCATACGCTCGAGGCGCGCATGTCCACCCCTGCAAAGATCGCGAGCCAGCCGAAATGCTCCGCCACCGCCTCTGGCGAAAGCGAGACGACCGGTACATTCAGGCCAGTGCCGATTGCTTCGGCGATCGCGCGCACCGGCACGCCCTCTTCGGTCACGGCATGATAGCGCGCGCCGGGCTCGCCGCGCTCAAGGGCAAGGCGATAGAGCGTCGCAACGTCCGACACATGCGCTGCCGACCATTGGTTTAGCCCGTCGCCGACATAAGCGGAGATGCCTTTGGTCCGGGCGAGGTCGACGGCCGGCGTGATCAGCCCCTGTTTGACGGTGTCGTGAACCTGGGGAAGCCGCACCACGATGACATTGACGCCTGCGGCCGACAGCGCGGCGCCGGCGAGTTCGGAAGCGACGCGGGGGTTGCCGTGCTGCGGGTCGAACACGTTCTCGGTTGCGCGCTGGCCCAGACCGGGCGTGCCCATGCCGATCCCCGAGGTGATGAGGAGCGGTCGATCGGAGCCGGCGAGCACGCCGCCGATCGCTTCGATCACGCGCCGATCCTTCTCGCAGTTCGCCGCGAAATGCGCGAAATCGTGATCGAACGCCGTGTGGATGACGGCGTCCGCCCGCGCCGCGCCGCTGCGCAGGCTGTCGAGATCCTCCAGGTCCCCGCGATGCGCCTCGGCGCCGGCCTCGGCGAGCGCACGGGCGCCGGCGTCCGAGCGGGTGAGGCCAAGGACCTGGTGCCCGGCATCGAGCAGATCGCGCGCGATCCTTGCGCCGATGAAGCCGGTCGCGCCGGTGAGAAATACGCGCATGGAAGTACCTCCGGTAATTGTTGCCGGGGCGCTATCCCGTCAATCACCATCCTGTTAAAGTAGTGACTTCATCATGGTATAACCGTCAACAGGATCGCCATGCCAGCAAGACCCGCCAGCCAGCTTGGCAATTATCTGCGGGATCGCCGGAGCCGGCTGGATCCGGCGGTGTTCGGCTTTCCGGGCGGCCGCCGGCGCACGCCCGGTTTGCGGCGCGAAGAAGTCGCGCAACGCGCCAATATCAGCCCGACCTGGTACACCTGGCTCGAGCAGGGGCGAGGTGGGGCGCCGTCAGCCGATGTTCTCGACCGGATCGCGGCCGGCCTCATGCTGACCGAGCCCGAGCGCGAGCATCTCTTCATGCTTGGCCTCGGTCGCCCGCCCGAGGCCCGCTACAAGCGAGTCGATGGCGTGACGCCGCGCCTCCAGCGCATCCTCGACGCGCTCGAGGTCAGTCCGGCGATCGTCAAGACCGCCACCTGGGATGTGGTCGCGTGGAATGCCGCGGCCTCGGCCCTGTTCACCGACTATGCGACGCTGGCGCCGGATCAACGCAATATCCTGCGCCTGATATTCACCAATCCGCGGGTGCGGGCGGCACAGGAGGACTGGCAGAGCGTGGCCCGGTTCGTGGTCGGTGCGTTTCGCGCCGATGTCGCGCGCGCCGGCGCTGTCGCGGAGATCACGCGCCTTGTCGAAGAATTGTCCTCGCTCAGCTCGGAATTCGAGGCGTTGTGGCGCGACAATGAGGTCATCGCGCAGGGCGAAGGCATCAAACGCATGCGGCATCCGGAGGCCGGACTGCTCGAACTCGAATTCTCCGCCTTCTCCGTCGATGGCCGGCCGGATCTCGGCATGGTCGTCTATAATCCGGTGACGGCCGCTGATGGCGACCGCATCCGATCGCTCATAAGGTCCCGTGCGGGTGCAATAGCCGTCGCCTAGGCGCGGCCTAGTATTTTACCCGCCGGGCCTTCAGGCGATAGGGCTTCAGCTGCACTTGCACGCTATCCGCGCCGGCAAGGTGACCGGCGCCGACTGCGATGAACACCACGCCGGGCTGCTTCATCCGCTCGTTGATCCATCCGGCCCAATTCTTGTTGCGATTCACCAACAGCACCTGCTTGACCTCGGGCGAAGCCTGCAGATCTTCGTTCATCGTCTTGCCCAGCGCATCCGGATCGCCCTTTGCCCAGCTGTCCACCATCGCCTTCATCGTCGAGTCCACCTTGGGCAGCTCGTCGATCGTGTTGGTCAGGAAGGCGACCTGGGCCGGCATCGACAGGCTGTCGAAATAGCCGAGCTGCTGCTCCGCCGTTTCGAGGCCCTTGACCGGCTTGCCGGCGGCGGCGGCCGCCTTGCTGATCGACTGTTCCGGTCCGTTGCCGACATCATAGCCCTTTTTGATGAGCGGCAGCAGCGACAGGTTGGTCGCGGCGTACCAGGGCTCCATCGCGTCGAAGGCGGTTGCCGGCAGGCCGAGATCGGTCAGCGCCTTGGCCAGCGCCGGGCGCTTGTCCTTGGGCAGCCGCTCGGTCAGCTTGATGCCGTCATGCGCCATGCCCTTCGCCGTGATCAGCGCCTGCATTGCCGCTGGATCGGGCATCACCAGCTCGAGCACGACCTGGCCGGACTGGTCGAACGCCTTCTTCACGCCATCGTCGAACCAGGTCATGCCCGGCCGCAACAGGTGGATCGTACCGAACAGATAGATCGTCGTATCCTTGTCCTTCACGACCCAGAGCGCCGGATCGGCGTCGACCGTCGCGGCCTTGCCGGCGGGCGTCGGGGACGGGGCAGGGGCCGGCTGCGCGCAGGCGGGCGCGGCGAACAGCAATATCAGCGGCGCTATCAGCTTGCCGAGCATCTTCATCTGCATTTGGTATCCCGAGAAAATTTGCGCGTCCTTACCGGCAATTCTGGCGTCACTCCACCCGGTTCACCGCGATTCCGGCGTTCCGGACCGGTTGACCCGTTTGGGGCCATGCGCCAAAGCGACGCGCAGCGATTTTCCGCAACTGCGAAGGGTTTTTCCGGACCGTGACCGAGCCGCTGAGCTTCCAGCGCATGATCCTCAAGCTCCATGATTACTGGAGCGAACGGGGCTGCCTGATCCTCCAGCCCTATGACATGGAGATGGGCGCGGGGACCTTCCACACCGCGACCACGCTGCGTGCGCTTGGCCCGGAGCCGTGGAATGCGGCCTTCGTCCAGCCCTGCCGCCGACCGACCGACGGCCGCTACGGCGAGAATCCGAACCGGCTCCAGCATTATTACCAGTATCAGGTGATCCTGAAGCCGAGCCCGCCGGACCTGCAGGAACTGTATCTCGGCAGCCTGGCGGCGATCGGCATCGATTTCACGCAGCACGACATCCGCTTCGTCGAGGACGATTGGGAATCGCCGACGCTCGGCGCCTGGGGGCTGGGCTGGGAAGTCTGGTGCGACGGCATGGAGGTGACTCAGTTCACCTATTTCCAGCAGATGGGCGGCTTCGACTGCAAGCCCGTCGCCGGCGAGCTGACCTATGGGCTCGAGCGGCTGGCGCTGTACCTGCAGAACAAGGACAGCATCTACGATCTCGCCTATAACGACGCGGGCGTGAGCTATGGCGACGTGTTCCTGGAAAACGAGATCGAGCAATCGACCTGGAATTTCGAGGTGGCCAATACCGAGGCGCTGTTCGACCTGTTCCGCAAGGCGACCGCCGAATGCGAGAACTGCCTGGAAGCGAAGCTGCCGATCCCGGCCTATGAGCAGGCGATCAAGGCCAGCCATGTGTTCAACCTGCTGCAGGCGCGCGGCGTGATCTCCGTGGCGGAACGGCAGGCCTATATGGGCCGGGTGCGCGATCTGGCGAAGGGCAGCTGCCAGGCGTGGATGGAGAAGAACGGGTGGGTGGCATGATGGGCCTTTTCATCATCTCCCTCTCCCTCTCCCAGCGGGAGAGGGAAGGGGCCCGTGCGAAGCACGGGAAGGGTGAGGGTGACCATTGCGGTACCTTGCTCACCCTCACCCTTCCGCAGCTTCGCTGCTCCCTCCCTCTCCCGCTGGGAGAGGGAATTTGACCGATTTCCTGCTTGAGCTTCGCTCCGAAGAAATCCCCGCACGCATGCAGGACAAGGCGCGCGACGATCTTGCGCGCCTGTTCGCAGCCGAGCTCGACAAGGCAGGCTTGCGCGCCGATGCGATCGTCACCTTCGCGACGCCGCGCCGGCTGGCGCTGATCGCGCGCGATCTGCCGCTCGAAACCGAGGCGACGCGCGAGGAACGCAAGGGGCCGCGCGCCGATGCGCCCGCCCAGGCGCTGGAGGGATTCCTCCGCTCGACCGGCCTGACCCGCGACCAATTGGAAGAGCGCGACGACGGCAAGGGCAACAAGATACTGTTCGCCGTCACCGAGAAGCCCGGCCGCGCCACGGCCGATGTGCTGGCCGAGGCGATCCCGGCGATCGTGCGCGCCTTTCCCTGGCCCAAGTCGATGCGCTGGGGCGATGCCTCCATCTCGACCGAAAGCCTGCGCTGGGTCCGCCCGCTGCAGGGAATCGTGGCGCTGCTCGGCGACGATGTGGTCCCGTTCGAGATCGCCGGCGTGGCGGCGGGCGCGGCTACGGTCGGCCACCGCTTTCACCATCCCGGCGTGATCACCATCGGGTCGGCCGCGGACTATGCCGAGAAGCTGCGCGCCTGCCATGTGATCGTCGACCAGGACGAACGCCGCACCTTGATCCGCGATCGTGCTTCGGCGCTCGCCGCCGAGGCCGGGCTTGAGTTGATCGCGGACGAGGGCCTGGTCGGCGAGAATGCCGGGCTGACCGAATGGCCGGTGCCGCTACTCGGCCGGTTCGACGCTGCGTTCCTCGAAGTGCCGCCTGAGGTGATCCAGCTGACGGCGCGGGTGAACCAGAAATATTTCGTTTGTCGCGACGGCGCAGGAAAGCTCGCCAACGCTTTCATTTGTACGGCGAATATCGACGCGATCGATGGCGGCGTGAAGATCGTCGAGGGCAACCGCAAGGTGCTCGCGGCGCGGCTGTCGGATGCGAAATTCTTCTACGAGACTGATCTGAAGGTGCCGCTCGATGAGCAGGCGAAGAAGCTCGAGAAGATCGTCTTCCACGAAAAGTTGGGGACGGTTGCCGACAAGGTCGAGCGCGTCGCCAAGCTGGCACGATGGCTGGTGGAAGAGGGGATCGTCACCTCTTCTCCCTCTCCCCTTGTGGGAGAGGGAAGGGGCCCATCGCGCAGCGATGGGAAGGATGAGGGGGACACTCGCTCAGGTCTCGAGCCTCATCCCCCTCACCCTTCCGTCGCTTCGCTCCTCCCTCCCTCTCCCACAGGGGGAGAGGGAATGAGCCTCGCCGACATGGCCGAACGCGCCGCGCGGCTGGCCAAGGCGGATCTGGTCACCGGCATGGTCGGCGAGTTCCCGGAGCTTCAGGGCCTGATGGGCGGCTATTATGCCCGCGCCCAAGGCGAGCCGACGGAAGTCGCCGACGCCGTACGCGATCACTACAAACCAGTCGGGCAGGGTGATGAAGTACCGACCGCGCCCGTGACGATTGCGGTATCGCTGGCTGACAAACTTGACACGTTGCTCTCCTTCTTCGCGGTAGGCGAAAAGCCGACGGGGTCGAAGGATCCGTTCGCGTTGAGGCGGTCAGCGATCGGTGTGGTTGCCGTGTTGCTTGGCGCGAATATCAGGCTTCCGATATCGATGGTGGAGCAGGGCGCGCGACATGCGCTGTTGCAACAGTTGTTCGGAAAGATCGAGGTGCTCGGACCGGACATCCCGCACGGGCAAGCCGCCAGCATGAGCCTGCGCGAAGCAGAAGGCGACACCGCCGCGGTCTACTCGATTTCAAACCGTGAAGATGTCACGATTACCGGACCTGAGGCGGTGGAGATAAAGCGCCTCATGGAGTTGATGGCCGCGCTGCAAGAAGCTCCGTTCGACATCGTCGACTTCTTCGCCGATCGCCTCAAGGTCCAGCAGCGCGAAGCCGGCGTCCGCCACGACCTGATCGACGCGGTGTTCGCGCTTGGTGGGGAGGATGATCTCGTCCGCCTGCTCGCCCGCGTCTACGCGCTGCAGGCATTCGTGACGACTGAAGACGGCACCAATCTCCTCGCCGGCTACAAACGAGCGTCGAACATCCTGAAAAAGGAAGGCTTCGTCGCCGCGGCCGCCGGGGATAACGCACCGTCCTACACCCCCGAACCGGCCGAAGCTGCTCTCATCGCCGCCCTCGACGACGCCGCGCCGCACGCGGCTGCGGCCGTTGCGGCGGAGGAGTTCGAAGCCGCCATGGCCGCGCTCGCCTCGTTGCGCGCGCCGATCGATCGCTTCTTCGATGACGTGACCGTCAACGATCCCGATCCCGCCAAACGCAGCGCCCGTCTCGCGCTGCTCGCGCGGGTGCGGGACGCGGTGCATTCGGTTGCCGATTTCTCCCGGATCGAGGGCTGACGCCACGCCCGTCCGCTCCGCCCCTTCATTGCCTCGCCTCCCCAGCGAAAAGCCACACACGCAGAGGACTGACGAATGACGCAGTACGTATATCGCTTCGGCGGCGGTGTTTCGGACGGGGGCAGGGGCGATCGCAACCTGCTTGGCGGCAAGGGTGCCAACCTTGCCGAGATGGCTTCGATCGGCCTGCCGGTGCCCCCGGGCTTCACCATCTCGACCGAGTTCTGCGCGGTCTATTATGACGAGGGCGGCCAGTTTCCCGAAGGGCTGCGCGCCGAAGTCGCGACCGGCATCGGCCATATCGAGGGCGTGACCGGCAAGAAATTCGGCGATGCGGCCGATCCTTTGCTCGTCTCGGTTCGCTCCGGCGCCCGTGCGTCGATGCCGGGCATGATGGATACGGTGCTCAATCTCGGTCTCAACGACGAGACGGTGCAGGGCCTTGCCGCGACCTCCGGCGATGCGCGCTTCGCGTGGGACAGTTATCGCCGCTTCATTCAGATGTATTCGGACGTGGTGCTCGAACTGGATCATCACAGCTTCGAGGAAGCGCTTGAAATCGCGAAGGAAGACAAGGGCTATTTCCTCGACACCGACATGACGGCCGAGGATCTTCAGGCGCTCGTGATCGAATACAAGGCGCTGGTCGAAGCGCAGTGGAACAAGCCCTTTCCGCAGGACGTGCACGATCAGCTGTGGGGCGCCGTCGGCGCCGTATTCGGATCGTGGCAGTCCGAGCGCGCCAAGGTGTATCGCCGCCTGAACGACATCCCGGCCGACTGGGGGACCGCGGTCAATGTCCAGGCGATGGTGTTCGGCAATATGGGCGAGACCTCGGCCACCGGAGTCGCGTTCACGCGCGATCCGGCCAAGGGCGATCGGGCCTATTATGGTGAATTCCTCATCAACGCTCAGGGCGAGGACGTCGTCGCCGGCATCCGCACGCCGCAATATCTGACGCTCGCCGCGCGCGAGGCCGCCGGGGCCAAGCCGGCCTCGATGGAAGAGGCGATGCCGGGGACCTTCACTGAGCTGGCCAAGGTGTTCGACCTGCTTGAGACGCATTACCGCGACATGCAGGACATCGAGTTCACGGTGCAGCAGGGCAAGCTCTGGATGCTCCAGACCCGATCGGGCAAGCGCACCGCCAAGGCCGCGCTGAAGATCGCGGTCGACATGGCCGAGGAAGGGCTGATCACGCGCGAGGAAGCCGTCGCGCGGGTCGATCCGGCGGCGCTCGACCAGCTGCTCCACCCGACGCTCGATCCCGCCGCAGTGCGTGACGTGATCGCCAAGGGTCTGCCCGCCAGCCCCGGCGCGGCCTCGGGCGCAGCGGTGTTCGACAGCGACACGGCCGAGAAGCGCTCGAACGCCGGCGACAGCGTCATCCTGATCCGGATCGAGACCAGCCCCGAGGACATTCACGGCATGCACGCCGCGCGGGGCATCCTGACCGCACGCGGCGGCATGACCAGCCATGCGGCGGTGGTTGCGCGGGGCATGGGGCGTCCCTGCGTCTCCGGTGCCGGCACGATCTCGATCGACGCCAAGGCGGGCGTGATGCGGGTCGGTGGCCGCGAGGTGCGAGAGGGCGATATCGTCACGATCGACGGCTCGACCGGCGAAGTGATGATGGGCGCGGTGCCGACCGTCCAGCCCGAGCTCGCCGGCGATTTCGGTACGCTGATGGTGTGGGCCGATGGCGTGCGACGCCTCAAGGTGCGCGCCAATGCCGAGACGCCGCTCGACGCGCGGGTCGCGCGCGAGTTCGGCGCCGAGGGCATCGGGCTGTGCCGTACCGAGCACATGTTCTTCGATGCGGCGCGGATCACCGCGGTGCGCCAGATGATCCTGGCAGAGGACGAGCAGGGGCGGCGCATGGCGCTCGACAAGCTGCTGCCCGAGCAGCGCGCCGATTTCATCCAGCTGTTCGAGGTGATGGCCGGCCTGCCGGTGACGATCCGTCTGCTCGATCCGCCGCTGCATGAGTTTCTGCCGCATGAGGAAGCGGAGTTCGCCGAGGTCGCGACCGCGGCGGGGGTCGATATCGACTATCTCAAGCGCCGCGCGGCTGAGCTGCACGAGTTCAACCCGATGCTGGGCCATCGCGGGTGCCGTCTTGGCGTCACCTATCCCGAAATCTACGAAATGCAGGCGCGCGCGATATTCGAGGCGGCGATCGAAGTGGCCGAGAAATCGGGTGCTGCGCCGATCCCCGAAGTGATGATCCCGCTGGTCGCGACGCGGCGCGAGCTTGAGCTGATGAAGGCCGTGGTCGACAAGGCCGCAGCCGCGGTGTTCGCCGACAAGGGGCGGACGATCGAGTATCTCGTCGGCACGATGATCGAACTGCCCCGCGCTGCGCTAAAGGCCGGCGAGATCGCCGAGGTAGGGGCGTTCTTCTCGTTCGGGACCAACGACCTGACCCAGACGACGCTCGGCGTCAGTCGCGACGACGCCGCGCGCTTCCTGACGACCTATGTCGAGCGCGGCATCTATCCGAAGGACCCGTTCGTCAGCCTGGATATCGAGGGCGTGGGCGAGCTGATCCAGCTGGCGACCGATCGCGGTCGCGCGACGCGGCCCGACATCAAACTCGGCATCTGCGGCGAGCATGGCGGCGATCCGGCATCGATCGCTTTCTGCGAGAAGATCGGGCTCGATTATGTGAGCGCATCGCCATATCGCGTGCCGATCGCCCGGCTGGCGGCGGCGCAGGCGGCGCTGGCGGCGCGGGGATAAGCGATCTCCCGCGCTTCTCTGGCAGACGTGTGGGGAGGCAACATGAAGCTCTGGGCGAGATATTTGATCGGCGCCGTCGTCGGCATCCTGATCGGCACGGGCGGCGCGATCTGGAGCGTCCGCGCGGGCGCGCTCGGCTCGGCCGAACGGATCGGTCCCTGGACCACGGGCCGCGATTTCGGCACCGCCCAGGCGAGCGCGCATACCCGCGCGGTGGTCGCGCTACGGGGGCTGCTCGCGCTGCCCGCTACCGAAGCGCGCTATTACACCGCGGCGGTCGATGATGCTGGGCGGCCGCTCGAGGGGCGCTGCCGCTATGTGATCAATGGCGGCGGGTTGCCGGCGAAGTGGTGGAGCCTAACGCTCTACGACCGGGCCGGCTATCTCGTCGCCAACCAGCCGGGCGTCTATTCGGTCGGCAGCGCCGGCCTGCCCTCGTCGGAACAGGCGCACTGGACGGTCGTCGTGGCTCCACAGCGGCAGGCCGGACACTGGCTGCCGACCGGCGGGATCGAGCGGTTCGAGCTGACGTTGCGCGCCTATCTTCCTGACGATGGCGGCAAGGGTAACTTCACGCAGGCGCAATTGCCCAGCATCGTGCGGGAGGCCTGCGCGTGATGCGGCGCTGGATCGGGCCGCTGGTCGTGGCGCTGCTGCTTGGCGCCGCAGCGTGGCATGCGACACTGGTGGCCGCCCCCGACATGCTGATGCGGCTGGCGTTGCAGCGCGTATCGAAGGCGGGTGGGGAGAACGGCTTCAGCCATGCGCCGCTCGCCACCGCGGCATCGCGCGCAATCGTTCGGCCGAGCCCGGACCTGGCCTATTCGTCCTGTCCTTTCGATCTGTCGAAAGGTCCCTTGCTGATCGATGCGGTGCCGGTCCTTGCGCCCTATTGGTCCCTGTCGGTGTTCGACACCCACACGGACGTCGCGCTCGTGAGGAATGGCGCAACGGCGCAATATCGGCCGTTCAGGGTCGCCATCCTTGCGGTCGGCCAGACCGCCCCGGTGGAATATGAGGCAGTCCATGTCGACGGAACGCGCGGCATCGCCTTGATCCGTATCCTGGTTGACGACCGCGCGCGCTTCGCGGCGATCGAGAAGGAACGTCGGGCGACGACCTGCCGGGTGGCTTAAGCCGCGTCCACTTCCCGCAGCCGTGCCTCGAGTCCGGCGATCCTGGCGGCATCATCCCGGCGCTGGCGTTCGAGCGCGGCCAGGTCGCGTTCCAGTTCGCCGATCCGGCGTGCGGATGCGTGGACCCGGTCTTCGGCTTCGGCGCGATAGACCGCGACCTCGTCGGACTGCTGCGCGGACAGCCTGCGCCATCTGCGGCCGCTCGAATGGCTGGCGAACCCGATCAGCCAGAAGCCGATGGCGACCAGCGCGAGGACGATGAAGTGCGATGAAGTGCTGAACAGCATGACGCGCCCTTATCCCGACGATATCGCAGCCACCCGATCCTGCCGCCTCCCGCGCCGCGGAGCAAGTGCCCCACGCGCGGCGTCAGATCCCGCCCTTGAAGGCGTCGGAGATCGAACAGGCAGCCGGCCCGAGAATGACCACGAACAGCACCGGCAGAATGAACAGGATCAGCGGCACCGTCATGATCGCGGGCAGGCGCGCGGCCTTTTCCTCGGCGCGCATCATGCGTTCGTTGCGGAACTCGGCCGACAGCACGCGCAGCGCCGACGCGAGTGGCGTTCCGTATTTTTCGGTCTGCACCATGGTCGTGACGACACCCTTCAGCGCATCGAGCTTGACCCGCATGGCGAGGTTCTCGAACGCCTGGCGACGTTCCGACAGGAAGCCCAGCTCGATCGCGGTGAGGGTGAATTCATCGCCCAGCTCGGGATAGGCCCGGCCCAGTTCGCGTGCGACGCGATTGAAGGCGGCATCGACGGTCAGGCCCGCTTCGGCGCAGATCACGAGCAGATCGAGCGCATCGGGCAGGCCCTTGCGGATTGCGTTGGAACGCTTGTCGATCTTGTTCTTGAGGAAGAGATCGGGCGCCTTGTACGCGAGGATGAAGGTCACCGCGACGATACCGTAGCGCTTCAGCGGGCTGTAGGTGGCAAACGAGTCCGTACCGTAGACGATATAGAGCATCAGCCCGCCGAACACGATCGGCAGGACCAGACGGCCGAAGATGACCGCGACGGCATATTCCTTCGAGCGGATGCCGGCCTGCATCAGCTTGATCTGGGCGGCCTTGACCTGGCTGTCCTGCAGCACCTTGAGCGACGAGAGGATCGTTTTGATCCGATCCGTCGTCTCGTTCTTGGTGACCAGCTTGGCGCGGCGCTTGGTCGAGGCGGTGATGCCGGCCTTGAGCTGCTCGCGGCGCTCGTTCAGCGCCTTGACCCGCTTCACCATCGGGTCGCGGGCGGTGGTGGCGGCATAGACCGCCAGCAGCACCGAGAACGCGGCGACGCCCGCGAGCAGCGTGGCCACCCACATCACATCGACCCCGAGGATCGTCGGTCCAGCCATTTCGCCCATGATGCCCCGCGCCGCTCCCGTTCAGATTTCGAAGTTGATCATCTTGGCCATGATGAAGGCACCGATGGCCATCCAGATCATGCCGCCGCCGCCGGCGACCATCAGCCGCTGATCGATGAAGAAGGTCTGCATATAGTTGCCGTTGATCATCCAGATCATGCCGAACACGATGAAGGGCAGCGATCCGATGATGTAGGCCGATGCCTTGGATTCGGACGACATCGCCTTGATCTTGAGCTTCATCTGGCCGCGCATGCGCAGCACGTTGGCGAGATTGGCCAGCGTTTCCGCCAGGTTGCCGCCGGTCTCGCGCTGGATCGCGATGGTGATGACGAAGAACTGGAATTCCGGGGTCGCCAACCGATCGGCGGTTTCCTGGAGCGCTGCATCCATCGTCCGGCCGATCTTCATCTTGTCGGTGATGGAGCGGAACTCGATGCCGACGGGGCCCTCGACTTCCTGGCCGACGACCGAGATCGTCTCGGTGATCGGCAGGCCCGAGCGAAGGCCGCGCACGAGCAGCTCGATCGCATCGGGGAATTTGGCGGTGAATTTCGCGATGCGGCGCTTGATGAAAAAGCCGACGACGAAATGCGGGATGCCGGCGCCAAGCATCAGCCCGACCAGCAGCGACAGCAGGATCGGCAGGCCCTGGAACGCCAGCAGCGCCGATACGATGATCGTTATGCCCAGGGTCGTCATGCCGTACTGACCGACCGTCCAGGTCTTGCCCGTCATCGAAAGCCGCTTCTTGAGCAGGGCGGGGCGAGGCAGGAACCGCATCGCGGCGGCATCCATGCGCGTGCTGCGGGCAGCGGTGATGCGGCGCATCTGCGCCTCGACCAGCGCGTTCGACGAATCGCTGTGCCGCGCTCGCAACGAGCCCAGCCGGCGATCGCGCGCGCGTTCCGCGGACGGGCCGGCAAAGGCGAAGGCCATCAGCACCAGCACCGTGGCCGCGCCCGCCAGCATCATCAACAAGGGCATCAGTTCCATGGCGGTATCAAGCGCTCCGCTTCGTTGACGGGCGGTTTACGCGCCCGCGGTTTATCCGGTGCCCGTTGATGGGCACCGGCATCATTTCTTGGCCGACCGTTTCGGCATCATCGACTTCAGATCGGCGAACTTGCCCATCAGCGTGGCGCTCGAGGCGGCGGATTTCTTTTTCCGGCCGTCATCGATTTCACCAGCATCGCCGACCCCGAGCAGCTTGGTCGCGAGTTCGACCATCGGTGCGATGGTCTTCGATCCCTTGCCGGCCTCTGCCAGCGGCTTGCCCAACTTGGCAGCCTGCGCACCGAGCTTCTGGTCGAACGGAATGACGAAATCGATCTTGCGCTCGATCGAGCCCTCGAAATCCTTGCGGCTGATCTCGAGCTGCCCACCCATGTGCATCTTGTTGGCGACGACGAACACCTGGGTCTGCGGCGCGTTCGATTTGAGCCAGGACAGGATCCGGATCGAATCGCGGGCAGCGGCAAGGGTCAGCTCGGTCACCACGACCGCGACCTGAACGTCGCTGATGAGATGCGGGTGCAGCACCAGCATGTTGCGCGGCAGATCGACGATCGTGCATTCGAACGCCGCCCGCATCTCCTCCTGGAGCTGGTAGAAGGCGGCGCCGTCGGTCAGCACCGGCGCATTGATCGGGGCTTCGGCCGAAAGCACCGACAGCGTCTCGCTGGCCTTCACCATCGCGCGTTCGATGAACAGCCCGTCGATGCGGCTGGGATTTTCGATCGCGTCGGTCAGGCCGCGGCCGGGTTCGAGATCGAGCGAAAGCGCGCCGGTGCCGAAATGCACGTCGAGATCGAGCAGGGCAGTGGACCGCCCGCCCTTCTCACTGAGGATCCAGGCGATCGAGGTGGCGAGGGTCGATGCACCGACGCCGCCGCGCGCGCCGATGATCGCGGTGGAGCAATGCGGGCGCTCCTCGCCGCCATCGACCGATTTCGGCGCGTTGAGGATGGTCTGCGCGTGCGTGAAGGCTTCGCGCAGCATGTCCGGGTTGAGCGGCTTGAGCAGATAATCCTGGATGCCGCTGACCACGAGGTCGCGGTAGAGGCGGACATCGTTGACCTGGCCGGCCGCGATCACGACCGTGCCGGGTTCGCAGACCTCGGCCAGGCCGTTGATGTCGGCCAGCGGATCGCCGGATTCGGACAGGTCGACGAACAGGATCTGCGGACTGGCCGATACGGACAGCGACTGGACGGCATTGCGCAGCCCGCCCTTGTTCACCTTTTCGGCGACCCAGCCCATCTCGATGGCGACGGGCCGCACGATTTCGGCAGTGGTTTCGTCGCAGACAAAGGCGACGAAGGGTTCGCGGTGACCGGCGCGGCCGGTGCTGAAGGGAGCGTTCATTTAATTGGTCCCCGGATCTTTCAGGCCGCCTGCCCCGGTGGGGACGGCCGCGCGGTAAGTGCCGATCGCGCGAGACGATACGGCATTGTCGTTGACCTCTGCGCCCGGCTGACCGCGCACGAGATCGACCGGATTGGCGACCATCGCCGCCAGGTTCGCGTTGACGGCGCAGCCATAGTTGGACGAAGTGTTGCTCTCATATTCCGGCTGGCTGACCCGGCTGTAATCCGGGCATCCCGGTACCGAGGCTTTCATCCGGCTGACGACGACCCGGACCGTGCCCGGTGCGAGCGGGGCGCCGGTGACCGGCGCGTCGTCCGACAGCAACAGGCCATAATGCCCGAGCATCTTGCCGACTTCGTCGCGCAGGGGGCCGTTATAGCGATTGGGATCGTCGATCGCGACTCGGTCGCCATAGCCAAGCCGCAGGGAGTCCATCCACCCGGCCAGGCGTCGTGCTTCGCCGCCGGCCAGCCTGTTGCCGCTGGTGTTGACGTCGAACACATAATCGGTGCGGCTCACCACCGGCTGATGGACCGCCTCCAGACCGCGGCGCGGCGTGTTGGCGCACGCCCCCAGCGACAGGGCCGGAATGAGCGCGGATGCGAGAAGGATACGCTTGATCATGAGTTTGTCCCTCGAGTCAGCGGTCAATTGAAGCTGAAGCCGGGTGCGACGGTCGCGCCCTTCTTCGATTTCGATTTTGGCTCCGGCGGCGTGTTCTTAGCGACGGGCTCTTCGCGGCGCTGTTGCGGGCCGGGTTCGGGTGCCGGAAGAACCGGGACCGGTGCGGCCGCGCCAAAGGCTGGGCCGGCGCCGACCGGCGGCGCCATGCTTGGCTTGGGCCGGTCGCCGCCGGTGATGCCGGAACCGAGCTGGCCCATCATCAGCCGGTCGAAATCGGTCGGCGCCTTGTACCCGTCGGTGGGCAACGCAATGTCGTTCCCGTTGACCGGCTTCACCAGATAGGGGGTGATGATGATCACGAGCTCGGTCTCGTTGCGCTGAAAGGCGTTGGAGCGGAACAGCGCGCCGAGAATGGCCACGTCGCCCAGGCCCGGCGTCTTTTCGAACGAGTTGTTGTGCGAGTTCTGCAGCAGCCCGCCGATCATGAAGCTCTGGCCGGAGCCGAGCTCGACCGTGGTTTCGGCGCGTCGCGTCGTCAGCCCCGGCACCCTGGTGCTGTTGATCGTGACCGCGTTGGAATAATCCAGCTGCGACACCTCCGGCCGCACCCGGAGCGAGATGCGCCCGTCGGCCAGCACCGTGGGCGTGTAGGCCAGGCTGACGCCATATTGCTTATATTCCACCGAGACGACGCCGAGCGCCTGCGCAATCGGCACCGGCACTTCGCCGCCGGCCAGGAACGTACCGGTCTCACCCGACAAGGCGGTCAGATTGGGGTTGGCCAACGTCGTCACCTGGCCAACCGTTTCCCCCAGATCGATCGCGCCGAGCAGGTCGAGGCCGAGCAGGCGGCCGGCCAGGCCAAGCGTGGTGTGCTGCGCGCCATTCGTGAAGGAATAGCTGGTGCCGGCCGGGGGCGTGCCGGGTGTGATCGTACCGGGATCGCGGCCTGTGCCGATACCGAACAGGAAGCCGCCGGTGCGATCGAGCGATTTCAGGTTCACGCCCATATTCTTCACGAAACTGCGGCTGACCTCGGCGAAGCGCACCTGCAGGTTCACCTGGAGCGGGGTCGCGGTGCGCAGGCGGTTGAACACGCCGATCTTGAGCAATCCGCCCGGCGCAACCCCGGGATTGAGCAAGGCCGTGACGAGCCGTTCGGCCTGCGCGCTGTCGTCCGGCGCCGCGACCGTGCCCGTCAGCACGGCAAGCTGGCCGGTCGTCGATACGCGGATATCGGCGTCGGGCATCGCGAGCTTGATCATGCGATCGATCGTGGTGATGTTCTGGCTGACCCGGATGTTCGCTGAATAGACGACACCGCCGAGCGCATTGGTGGCGAACACCGTAGCCTCGCCGAATTCCTTGCCGAACAGGTGGATCTGGCGCTTGTTGCTGACATAGACGTCCGACACGCCGGGATTGGACACCCATACGTCGACGACGTCGGCCGGAAGGGTGATCAGCTCGCCCTGGCCGACCGAGAGCAGCACTTCGCGCGTCGGGCGCTGCGTGCCCGCCGGCGGCTTGCCGATCCGGGTCTGCGGCCGGGGTTTGGCAACCGCGCGCTTGGCGACCGCACGCTTGGCTGGTGCCGCTCCGGCGGTCACGGGCAGGGTGGCGACCAGGGCGGTCGCCGCCGTCACCGCTACCGAGCGGTGCAAGAATGTCCTGATACGCATCTTATTTCTTCCCCCCGACCGGAACAGCGGTCACCGTATTTCCGCGCGCGACGTTGATCACCGGCCCGGCCGGCGCAGCGCCGTTTTCCGGCGGCTTGCCGGGCACGGTGCGGCGCTGGAAGCGCGACACGTCGGCACCCGTCGCCAGTGTCGAATTGCCTGCCTGGGGCAGGCTTGCGACCTGCAGCATCATGGCTTTTTCAGCCTTGGGATCGTCCGTCTCGGACACCTTGATCGCACCGCTGGCGATCGCTTCCTCGAGCTCGCTGTTGTTGTCGGCGATCGAGCGCAGCGAGAGCGAGAGCGAACCGAGCGTCTGCGCTACCGCGATCTTCTCGGCGATCTTGGGCGTCGCTTCGATCGTCACGTTGGAGAAGGTGTGGACCTCGGTCTTGCCGTCCTCGCCGATGGTGTTGTCGGTGCGCTGGTCGGTGGCGAGCACGCGCAGGTTGCGCATGACCGTCTCGGCGACCTTGAGCGGCGGACCGTCGCCGCCCCCGGCCACCGTCTGAGTCAGCACCAGATCGACCCGGTCGCCCGGAAAGACGAAGCCGGCGACCGCGGTCTGGGCCGACACCGGCACCGTTACCGCGCGCATGCCGGCACCGAGCGCCGCCGCGAGGAAGCCGCGGTCGCCCGGCTTGACCAGCGCGCCCTGCGTGACCGGCTGACCCGCGGTGATCGCGTTGCGGACGACCGTGCCTTGCAGCGACTTCAGGTCAGTGTCCTTCTTGATGTAATAGGCGTTGTCGACCAGTTCCTTGGGCCAGGGCTGGAACTTCAGCGCGGTGGCATCGAGGATGGTGCCGACGGGCAGGGCGCGCGTGGCGACCAGCACTTCGGGGCCGTCGACCGGCGCTGCTGCGGCGGCTGCGGCCGCGGCCTGCGGCGTCGTTCCGCCGACAATCAGGCTGCGGGCCATGAACGCAGTGATCGCGGCGACGATCAGCGCACCCACCAGAAGAATGATCTTGCGACTATCCATGACGTTTCAGACCTTTCGGGCGCGGTACGATTGAACCCGCATTAAGCATTCACTGGAATCGGTTAAGAATAGGTTCGCGAAGCGCGAGCAGGGCGGCGAGCGCGATGGCGACGCCGTAGGGAATCTCGATCGCGCCGGTCCGTTTGCGGACGGCGCGCTCGGCCACGAGCAGCAACGTAAGCGCGCCGCCGAGCAGCGACATCACGATCAGCATCCAGGCCAGCGCATGGAGCGGAAGCCACAAGGCGAGCGCGCCGATCATCTTGACGTCGCCCCCGCCCATCCAGCCCATGACGAAGGCGCCGTAGAAAAAGGCGAAGACGATGGCGGCCATGCCGACCTGAATCGCCATGTCGGGCCATATCGGGAGCGCATTGGCCCACCACCACAAGGGCGCGAGCGCGAGGATCACCGCGTTCTTCCAGTTGGCGATCTCGCGCGTCCGCGCGTCCTGGATTCCCGCCGAGACAAGAAGCAGCGCCAGCGTGACCAGCAATACTGCGTGTGGTGTTTCCCCGCCCATCCGCAATATCCCTAGACGACATGGCTTTCTAAAAAGTAACCAGCACCAATGGTCTCCCCGCAACTGTATCGCCGCGCCATTCCGGCCACCGCCAGGATCACGCACTGGACGGCCCCGGACGGCTGGCGACTGCGGCGATTCGACTGGCCGGCCGATGCCCATCCGCGCGGCAGCATCCTGTTCCAGGGCGGGCGCGGGGATATCTTCGAGAAATATCTCGAGGCATTCGCCCATTGGCATGGGCTGGGCTGGTCGATCACGTCGTTCGACTGGCGCGGGCAGGGCGGATCGGGCCGGCTCTCGCCCGATGCGCATGTCGGCCATGTCGAGAATTTCGAGATCTTCGTCGACGATTTCGCTGCCTTCTGGGCCGAATGGTCGCGCGACGCGGTCGGGCCGCATGTGGCGATGGGGCATTCGATGGGCGGGCATCTCATGCTGCGCGCGCTGACCGAGGGCGTGGCCCGGCCGGACGCCGCCGTGCTGATCGCGCCGATGTTGGGCCTGCACAGCCCGCTCGGCGCACGGCTGGGCGAGCGGCTCGCCAGGATCCTCGCCGGCGCGGGCAACCCGGCGCGGCCGGCGTGGAAGGTCAATGAGCGCCCGGCGACGACCGCGAGTCGCCAGACGCTGCTCACGCATGACGTCGACCGCTATGAGGACGAGCTGTACTGGCAGGCCAGCAAGCCGGAACTGCTGCTCGGCCCGCCAAGCTGGCGCTGGGTGGTCAAGGCGTTCGAATCGACCCGGCTGCTGCGCGACGATCCCCGGCTGAAGACGATGACGGTGCCGGTGCTGATGATCCTGGCCGAGGCCGATCAACTGGTGAGCGCCGGCGCCGCGCTGCAGGTGGCGGCGCGTCTGCCCGATGTGGAGGTGGTGCGCTTCGGGGCCGAATCGGCGCATGAAGTGCTGCGCGAGGCGGACGGCGTGCGCAACCGGGCGATCGGCGCGATCGACGCCTTCATCGCCGCGCGCGTGCAGCGCTGAACGCTGCCGGGGGCGTGACCTTGAAGCAGTATGACGTAGCGATCGTCGGCGCCGGGATCGCCGGGGCCAGCCTCGCGGCCGAGATCGCGCCGCACGCCTCGGTCCTGCTGATCGAGGCGGAGGATCAGCCGGGCTATCACGCCACGGGGCGATCGGCGGCCTTCTGGTCGGAAAGCTATGGCGGGCCGGGCGTCCAGCCGCTCACCACCGCCTCGGGCCCGGCGCTGCTTGAAGGCGGGTTCCTCGCGCCGCTTGGGTCGCTCCATATCGGCCGGGCGGAGGATGCGGCGAAGGTCGATGCCTTCATCGCCGCCTTTGCCGGCACCGTGACGCTGGAGCGAGTCGATCCGGCCCCGTTCGTGCCGGGCCTGCGCGACGAGTGGACGCTGGGCGTGATGGAAGCGAGCAGCGCCTATATCGACGTGGCCGCGCTGCACGCCGATTATCTGGCCCGGGCGCGGCGGGCGGGCGCCGCGCTGGTGACCGGCGCCCCCCTGCGCGCCGCCGCCCGGACGGACGGTCAATGGCGGCTGGAGACCGGCGCGGGCGCCTTCGCGGCCGGGCTGATGGTCAATGCCGCCGGCGCCTGGGCCGATGACGTCGCGCGGATCGCGGGCGCCGCGCCGATCGGCATCCAGCCCTATCGCCGTACCATGGTCCAGCTGCGCACCCATCCTGCCGTCCCGCCGGGCGTGCCGCATGTCACCGATATTTCCGGCGCCTTCTATTTCAAGCCGGAAGCGGGCGGGCGGCTGTGGCTGAGCCCGCATGACGAGACGCCGGTCGATCCGGGCGACGTGCAGCCCGAGGAACTCGACGTGGCGATCGCGATCGACCGGCTCGAGCACGTCGTCGACTGGCGAGTCGCGGCGGTCGAGCGGCGCTGGGCGGGGCTGCGCAGCTTCGCGCCGGACCGGCAGCCGGTCTATGGTTTCGACCCGCGGGTGCCGGGTTTCTTCTGGTGTGCCGGGCAGGGCGGGTTCGGCATCCAGACCGCCCCCGCCGGGGCGCTGCTGGCGGCGGCGTTGTTGCTGGAGCGGCCGGCCGACCCGGTGGTCGCTGCGATCGATCCGGCCCGATATGCGCCGGACCGTTTCCGTCAACTGGCGTGACACCCCGCGCGGGCCTAACCTGCATCGATCCAGCAGGAGAGATGCCATGGCGCATAAATTCGTGATCGAGCAGAACAAGGCCGGCGAATATGTCGCGAAGTTCAAATATAACAGCGAAGTGATCTTCTGGACCGAAGGCTATGCGAGCAAGGCGGGGGCGCAGAATGCGATCGATTCCGTGAAGAAGAACGGACCGGGCGCGCCGACCGAGGATTGATTTCCGCGCGCGCGGCGTGCGGTGATTCGACCATCCTGCGGCGCCGTACCTTCGTTTTGCGGCAGGCCCGGCAGGGGACGGCGGAACGGACTGCAGTGCAGCATGCGTGACCGGCGCGCCTTTCGGCGGCGCGGATTCGAGTGCTGGCTGACGTTCACGGCGGATCAGCCGTCGGCGGTCGGGGCGGGCCATAGCCGCCGCCGTTGCGGGAAAAGAGCTCGAACAGCGGGCGCGGGGGCGGAGCGGGAGCCGGTGGCGGCGGAGGTGGCGTTCGCGAGGGCGCGGCCGGGCTCTCCTGCGGGGGCATGGCAGTCGCCGGGGGTGGCGGATCATCCCGTTGCGGATCGTGTGGCGGGTCTTCCTCCAGCCTCGCCGGCTCTGGATAGATCTGCAGATCGGGATGCGGCGTGCCCCCTCTCGGGGGTGGCGCGGGGGCGTCGTCCATGGCCGGCGCTGCGCCTGACGCAAGCGTATCGCGCGAAGCAGGGCTGGCATGGACACCGGATGGCGCTCGCGCCGCTTCTGGCTGCGGGCGCCGGGCCGGGGCGGGTTGCGGAGCGGCGGCTTTCGGGCGCGGGGGCGCCGGCGGGGGCGGGGGCGGGGGCGGAGCTACGCGTGCGGACGACGCGGAAGGCGGCTGGGGCGACTGCTGGGCGGAACGCCTTTCCCCACTCTCGCGCAGCGTCTGGCACATCCTGCGGATGAAGGCTTCGTCCCACTCGTCATCGTCCCAATTATCCTCGTCCCAGTCCGGATCGTTCCAGGCTTCCTCTATGGTCTTGGAGAAGGGTTCCTTGCGCACGCCCCATTTCCTCGGCTGGCGGACGCGGAGCCAGTGCAAAGCGGCCTGGGTGTCGGGCGGGAGATGATCCGTATAGGTCGCATAGACCGGATCGGGATCGGCGGCCGTCCTGAACACCTTGGTGCGCTGAACGCTGCACCCCACGGCGCGGGAATAGAGCGCGCGCTCGACACGATCATCGGCCAACTTCTTGCCGGCGACGATCGCCTCGGCGAATGTCACATAGGTGTGGCGCCAGCGATAGATGGTGCGGACGCTGACCCCGTAATGCTCGGCGAGTTCCTCGTCGGTGGCGCCGAGCTGGCACATCTCGCCCGCCTCTTCGGCGAATTCGTGTTTGTAGATCATGGGACGGGGATAGCGGGGGCGGCGGGTGGTTTGAATCGATGGGTTGGGAGCAGAATGTCATGCTTGTTGTGACATTCTTCCGACGCGTTAATTTCATAAATAATATAATAATATCAGTGTCTTATTTAAGGTCAGCCTGCCGCGGCGATATCAACGCCAATGGGCAAACTATCCCGTCATTCCGAAATTGATCGAGAAGCCCTTCAATTCGAAAAAGGCGATCCGGGTCAGGGCATCGGTTTGAGATGATCGCCATGTCGGCCATAGGCTGCGTTCAGATCGAGCAAGCGGTGGCCCAGCACTGTTCTCAGGCGTCGATCCACCACGACGACCAATAGCGTGTTGAAGCGTCCGGTCCCGATCAGGACCTGATCGAAACGTTCGTGAGCATCCCGATACACGTGCTGCACGTCGTTGAGCCCGGACAAGCCCAGGGCATCGAGATCGAGGCTGTCGACATAAGGCCAGATGTCCAGGACCGGCTCCGCGCTTTCCGTCACATTGCGCATTGGCTGCGCGAAGCATGCCTCAAATTCCTGGAGGGCCAATAGATGACCGGGTTGCATCAGGCGGGCATATCAGCCCTGAAGGAAGTTCGTAAGCGGGTTCGACACGATCCCTCCTCGGGCAAGCGTGGCACTCAAATACCGTGTCTCACTCAAGGGGTGCAGTCCAATAGAGTGCTTCATTCGAAAATGAGGAGTTTGCCGGCCTCCCGTTGACGCTTCGAACACCTGTCGTCACCGACATACATCCATGCGACACCACCATGATCATCAGCGTATCGCGCCATGCATATATTGGATGTGATCGATCTCTCATACGCGCGGTATCCGAGCCTGTAACCGATGGTCGATGAACCGAGCGCTATGAGGATGGCCAATATCACCATGACAGCGTTTTTCTTCATTTTTTATCGTCCTCGACTTCAGCTCCGAGACCGGAATTACGGTGACGAATTACGGTGACAGTTTACTAATTAGTCTTTGCGCTTCGGTCCGCGTCTTTGCGGCGCGAGCGTTCGGCCGGTTTGCCGCTCGACCGACTCGATCCACGCGATGCCGCCCAACGGCCTGCCGGTCGTCTCGGACTGGCGGAGCGCTGCATAGGCTGCGGCATCCTCCTCATCGCCGAGAAAGGCGCGGAAATCGCCCGTTCGGTCGAGCACTGGCCGTACCCTGACCACGCCGTCGTCCTTGCCCGCGAAATGGGCGGCGGTGCTCGACCAGCGCCAGTCCTCCGGCCTGTCGACCAGGCGCGCCCGAACCGGGTTCATCGCGACGTAGCGGGCGGCACTGGCCAGATAGGCATCGTCCATCGCCACCGAGCCGAACCGGCCCTGCCACAAATGCCCGGTCCAGTGATGTCGAGCGTTGATGATGCGGGTGTAACGGCGATGAAGCTCGGCGAAAGTGCGGCGCAGGCCATCGGGGTCCGACGGAGTCAGGATGACATGGACATGGTTGGGCATCAGGCAATAGGCCCATATTTCAGCCTCCGCCTTGCCGGCCGCATCGCCGAGCAGGTCGCGATAGAGCGCATAATCCGCGTCTTCGAAAAAGGTCTGGCCGCGCCGGTTGCCGCGCTGCGTCACATGGTGCGGGACACCGGGGATCACGACTCTTGCCAGACGCGCCATGTGTTGATCATAGCGAGGTTGAGGTAATTAGTAAACTGTCACCGTAACTCCACGCTGCGTGACGTGGTGGGGGTGACCCGGGAATACTGCGCGTGCCAGACGTGCCATGCGGGAAGGCTAGCGCGGAGACGGGGTGAATGCAATTTGTGCACTGTCACCCTTATTCCCTCGTCACCCTTATTCCCTCCTGAATCGCGCTACGCGCCTGTGTCGGAATCTACTCCCCGAAATGGTTTCTTTGGTCATCAGCCATAGATCGACGCTTATAATTTTTGAAAATTACTATTCCGCAAATCATCACTATAAATGCTAAGATGCCAACCGTCCAACGATATTGAAATGACGGAGATAACATCAATAGTGCAGCTCCGAATCCCGACAAAATTCTCCCGACAAGAATCAAAATTTTATTTGTCGATGGGTGCATAGGGACTCTCCGCCATCAAAGGATCTTTGTCTCCCGCTGCAAAAAATACTAGACCTCCTAGAGCTGCAGCTCCAGATTTTAATCCAGGATAAATGGTACTGGCAGCAGCTATTAAAGCTCCAACCCCTTTTTCAAACATTCCAAAGGCCGTATTATGTCTTTCAACGTTGTCATTTCTAATCGATCGACCCAATGGACTAGACATAAAGTTAGAATGTGCTGCCGATGCGGCGCGAAAACACGCCATCGTTTTGCAATCGCGTATATTACCTGCTAGCTCTCGGGCATATTGATTGCCAGCAGTCTTCTCGGCATCAGTCGCAGATCGCTCCCTCACGCCATTTTCGTTCATGGTTTCAGCCGCTTGGCCCGACGCAACCAGACCATCGCGCGCGGCGGTTTCGCGGCTTGAGGCGCCGGCAGACCTTACACTTCCTGCGCCATCGCTTGTGCCTGCTCCGTTAAGGCCGGGGTTAAGGGTGTTGGAGTTCGCGCCCTTGGTGTTTCCGTCAGGGCAAACAAGTGTGCCGGTGCAGCCGCTTCCTGTTTTTTCTGCTAATCCAGTTGGATCCCGCGCGTTCAGTGGATCGTTGCCGACATAGGCGTAAAGATTGATCTGGTCGTTGTATCCGATCGGATCGGTCTGCAGGAACCGTCCAAGCCGCGACGAATAGATCCTTGCCTTGTAATAATACATGCCGAGATCGGGAAGCCAGGCCTGCCCTGTATATTGGAAAGTCCCGATATTGCCGGCTCCCGGCACGCCATATTCGTCATAGGTGTTGATCGCGACCGGCGCCCCGCTCGCATCGGTTACCGACACGATCGAGCCCTGATGGTCGCTCTGCAGCGAGCGGCGGTCGGTGAGGCCGGCTCCCTCATACCAGAGCAGCGGATCGTCTTCGGCGGGGCCATGGACATAGCGGCGCAGCACGTTGCCGGCGGCGTCATATTCAAGCACCAGTTCATCGCCGTCGTAGAGGAAGCGCCGCGTGCCCGAAGTGCCGACCGTCTGGAACAGGCGTCCGTTCGGGTCATAGGTCATCGCGGTCGTCAGGGTGCCCGCCGCCGACACCAGCCGGTTCTCGACATCATAAGTGAAGCTGGTGCCGCCGTTCGAGGCGAGGTTGCCGTTGGAATCATAGCCGAGCGCGCCGGCACCGACCGCGGTGTACTGGTTGAGGTCATTGACGGCGTAGCTGTTGCTGGCGGGCACGTACCCCGCGAACGCATATGTATCGTTGGAGCGCGTCCGCGTGACCATCTGGCTCGCCGGGTTGTAGGCGAAGGTGCTGGCCACATCGGCGGCGGTGCCGGACAGATCGTCGGTCAGGCTGGAAAGGCGCGATGCTGCGTCATAGCCGTAGGTCGAAAGGACTGCGCCGCGTGCCGTGTTGGCGCGCCGGCCCTGGGCGTCATAACCGATGCTTGCGATTTGGGCGGCGCCATTCTCCTTAACCGCGATCGCGCGACTGAGGCTGTCATAATCGTAGGCGAAATATATGCCGTCCGGGTGGGTGACCCGTACGCGGTTACCGGCGGCATCATATTGATAGGTCAGCGTCCGGCTGGTTCCGCCCATCGCGGTCGTGCTCGATACGACACGGCCAAACCCGTCATAGGCAGTGAGAACCTTGTCAGCGCCCGTTGCGGAATCGAAGTGAGCCTCGGTTTGAAGCCCTCGCACATCATAGAGATAATAAACATTTCGCACGGCCCCTGCCGGTGGTGTCGTGCAGGCATATCCGGCCACGCATGTGCCGTTAAGCACCTTCGAAGTGACCCGGTTTAGCGCATCGTAGTTGTAGGTCAGCGTTCGGCCGTCACGCTTGCGTAAAGCGGTGCGGTTGCCGATCGCATTATAACCATATGCTTCATAGTCTGTTACGCTGGATGCCCCTGCGGTTGCCAGTGCGGTAGCCTGAGTCGACGGATTATACCCCGTGACGATCCCCTGCGCGGGGAACTGCCACTGCACCTGCCGGTCGAATCCATCGTACAGCATCCGCGCCCGGTTGCCGTTCGCGTCGATGACATATTCCTGCGCGCCGTTGGCCGTGTAGCTGTACGTAGCATAGGCCTGCTCGAGTGATGTTCCGACGGCCTTGCGCACCTGAAGCAACTGGCCCGCCGCATCGTAGACGTTCCTGGTGACGCGATCCGGGCCGCTGGGCCCGGTGAGCTGCGCCAGGCAAGCGTTCGACTGCGCCGCCCATTGCGTCGCATCCATTCGAACGGCCTGGCAGATGGGCTTGCCGCGATCGGAAAACGACTGATCGGTTACGGCGGAGACAGTGCCGCTCGCCGAGGTGCTGACGCGCACCGGGTAGCGCCGGCTATCATAGCCGGTATCGGTCCGCTCGGATACGGAGAGGGCAGTGCTCGTTGCGCTCGGGATCGTGCCCATCTCGACGCTGACGACCTTGTCGTCAGAATCGCGATACGTATAGCGCTGGGCCATATACAAACCGCTTGGCGCACGCTTCCCGATTTCCCAGGTTTTCCGGCCATGGACGTCGTAGCGAAAATAGGTCGTGTCGTCGGTGCCCGGGAGAGGGCCATCGACCGACAGGAGTCGCCCGGCGCTGTCGTACGCGTAGTTGGTCGTCAACGTGATCCCACGGGCCGCGTCAATTTCGCGCTTGACGCTCGGTAAATTGGTGGTGCCCCAATAATCATATTCGGTCCGGATTTCGGCCGAGGTGCCGCACGTCGTCGTATCACCGCAAACGCGAATGACGCTGGGGCGGGACGGTCCTCCTATGTACGTAATATATGTTTTTCGTCGAACGCCGGCGCTGTCCGCCGGGTCAGTTTGCTCGAGCAGCTGGCCGTTTCCATTGTATATATAGTCGGTCTGACGATTGAGCGCATCCCGCGACCACACTGGCCTGTAGCAATTTACGCCAATGCAATTGACGGTATCTACATAGGCCGATTCAACGCGGTTCGCGAGCCCCGAGCCCGCCTTTGCAATATAGCTTTTCTGGATCAGGTTGCCATAATCGTCATAAACGACGCTGACCTTATTGCCTTCGGGGGAGGTGACAATTGTGGGACGGTTTCGGTTGTCGTATTGAAAGGTCGTGGATCGGCCGAGTCGATCAATCCACGTATTGATGTAGTTCCGCTTCTGCGTAACGGTGATCAGATACTGATCCGCTAGGCCATCCGGGCCAGTAACCGTTATCTTGTCGAAATTATATCCAGTGCTGGTATCATTGAGATCAAGGCCGACATAGCTGTAATTCCAGTTCACACCGTCCTGATTGACGGAGCCCACAACCGTTGCGCTCGGATTCTGGGTTACGTCCTTCGTGGGCGCGCTTTCGCCAGGAAGCGTGATGGAGCCGGCCCAGGTTTCAACATCGTTGCCCATTCCGTTGGCGCAACCGTTGCAGTTATAGATTCTGCCGCCGATGTCGGTAATTGTCGTGGTATTTATACTATAGGTCATCTTGCCGAGCGCTATGGTTGGCGCAGCGATCGCATAGAGCGTTGCGTCCTTGGGGCTCTGCCACAAGGCACTATAGGTATCGCTCTGGTACGTGACGGAGATGGCGTAGCCCAAATTCGATGTGACAGTTGTCGGGCGGTAATATGTTCTGACTCCGGCTACGTAAGTTTGATAGCTATATGTCAGTATCTCGCCGTCCGGATACTGAACCGATGACGCGTAATTCAGGTAAGTTCTTTTTTGCGCGTTAGAGATGTCGAAAGAGACGAGATTGAAGTTATATCTCGCGCCAGACCCGGATCTGATCAGTATGTTTTCAAACAACGTTGAGCCGGAACCAGTCACATTCTTGCAGTTGTCCGAGACGCATCGAAACGACTCAGAATTTGTCGCGCCAAGGTGCGCCGAGAAATATGATGCGGTGGTGTCAGGGTCGCCTCCGGGGATAGAGCCGGTCAGATAGGGAGCGATATCCTGCAATCGAGAAAAGGTGAGGCGCGGCGCGGCAGGGACCGATAGCGTGGGCAGATCGATTTTGGTTCGCCCGTCAACCAGGTTGACGCCATTGCGATCGTTCACGACTTCCAGCGGCGTAATCACGGGCGGCGGATCATTTTGGGCAAGAGCTGAAACAGGCGACAAGAGCCCAGCCAATAGCGGCCACAAGATGGATTGCCTCCAGCGGTGAGCTTTTGAACTGTCGGCCAGCGGAGGGTGCTCGTGCTGCGGGCCGATAGGCGACGCGCAAAGCATGTCGAACGATTTTTGAAAAATGCGCTTCGAGATGTTGAGCACTTTTACCCCCGGTGCATTAGATGGTGAAGTCCGCCCGTTGGGGAGGTGGTTCCGCACAGAAGAAGACACATCGTTCTTTGTCGGAAATGACATTGTCGGTACTCTTGCGCGCGCAGGTCCGGCATTCTCAGGAGTTCGGATTGCAAGCGTTCGTCGCACCGGTCGATGTGACGACAAGGGTGCCGGTCGAGGTCGCGCCGAGGCTGTCTCGAACTACGTAGCTAAAGTTGATGGTACCTTTCAGATCCGTAATGATCTGGACCGTTGACGCGCTGATCACCGATGCTTCGGCAGAAACCCCGCCCGTCCGGCTAATCGATAACAGCACCAGGGGTATATTGCCCTCCGGATCACTGTCGTTTGCGGTCAGATTTACCGTTCCGGTCGACTGACAATGGATGCTGGCCGTGTCAGCGACCGCCACTGGTGGCAGGTTGGTAGGAGTTGGTGTGGGCGTCGGGGTCGGTGTGGGCGTTGGAGTCGGTGTGGGCGTTGGAGTCGGTGTGGGCGTTGGAGTCGGGGTGGGCGTTGGAGTCGGGGTAGGCGTTGGAGTCGGTGTCGAACAGGACGCGGGTGCCGCGGTGCTGACGTCGTAGCGCAACCGATTGCCTGCCGGATCGAAACAGGTGGCCATGGTCACGCCATTGCTCGGGCCGCCGGTGCGGCTGGTCGCGATCAGGCGGCCGAGGGCGTCATAAGCGAAGCTGGTGGTTTCCGATGCGCTGGCGGGCGATCCGCTCATGAAAAGCGCGCACGCGGTTCCGGACAGCAACAGCGAACGTGCGCGCATGCGATTTTCCCCCGTCGGGCGGTGCGCCGCCTAAGCGGCGATCCGTCCCATGGTACCGATGGTGACGAGCGGGGGTGGTGGCGTCAATCGCCGCGGGACGGACTATAACCGATATGGATCAGATAGATGCGCGGTCGGGAGGGTGTCGCTTAGGAGTGGGTCGGAACCGCGTCGTTTTGGATGGGACGGGCCGCCCTGGCGACGGCGTCGGGGCTTTCGCGGGGCTGTGGCAAGGAAGTATTGCGCTACGCCGGGCCGGGACGGCCAGAGTTCTGTCGCGCAATTGAACGGCGTGGCTGACGGAATATCGACCGCTGCGCACAACAACCAGCGTCCCCCGACTGGGCCCCGGCCTTCGCCGGGGAGCGGTTGGGTTTTGATTGGCGACTTGCTTCAGACTGACGGCGAGGGTGCGGCAGGCACCCCCAGACCGCCCACCTAGCCCCGCCCGGCCACCACCGCCGCATCGCTTGCCAGCTTGTCGGCGCGTTCGTTGTCTGGGTGGCCGTTATGGCCCTTTACCCACACCCATTGGATGCGGTGGGGTTTTGCCGCGTCGAGCAGGGCCTGCCAGAGATCGGCGTTCTTGACCGGCTGTTTCGCGGCGGTCTTCCAGCCATTCTTCTGCCAGCCTTTGATCCATTTGGTCAGGCCGTCCATCACGTAGCGGCTGTCGGTCGAGAGGACGACGTGGCACGGGCGCTTGAGCGCGTTCAGGCCCTCGATCGCGGCGGTCAGCTCCATGCGGTTGTTGGTGGTGAGCTTCTCGCCGCCGGAGAGGTCGCGCTCGCTGGTGCCGGAGCGGATCACCGCGCCCCAGCCGCCCGGGCCGGGATTGCCCTTGCAGGCGCCGTCCGTGGCGATTTCGACTTTGGTGAGCTCGGTCATGCGATATCCAGCGGGGTCGTGCGCGCCGCATAGGCATTCAGGCGGCGCAGATAGGCGAGGGGATCCTTGCGCGTGACGAGCGCGTCGGCCGGCGTGTTGAGCCAGTCCCACGCGCGCGACAGCAGGAAGCGGATGCAGGCGCCCCTGGCGAGGGGGATCAGCGCGGCGCGTTCGTCGGCCGTGAGGTCGATCGACTGGGTATAGCCCTGGATCAGCGCGCGGCCGACCGACCAGTCCGCGTTCGTGCCAGTCGCATCGAACGACCAGGCGGTGTGCATGACGGCGAGATCATAGGCGCGGATGTCCGTGCAGGCGAAATAGAAGTCGATCAGGCCCGTGACGGAATCGCCGCGCATCAGCACATTGTCCGGGAAGAGATCGGCATGCACCGTCCCGGTCGGCAGCCCGGCGGGCCAGTGCGCGAGGACCTGGTCGAGCGCGACGCCGACCGAATCGTACAGCCCCGGCGCGATGCCATCGAGATCGCGGCCGCAGCGATCGAACAGCGGGCGCCAGCTGTCGACGCCCATCGAATTGACGCGGGTCAGCGGAAAATCGGCGAGCGCAGCGTGCATCTGGCCGAGCGCGGCACCCGCTGCAAAGGCCTGGGCCGGGGTGGGATGCGAGACGGAGACGCCGGTGAGGAACTCGATCAGGCAGGCGGGGCGGCCTTCGAGCTGGTGGATCACCACGCCTTCCCGGTCGGGGAGCGCGCGGGGCACCGGCAGGGCGTGCGCGCCGAGATGATCGATCATGGCGAAGAAGAAAGGCAGATCGTCGAGATCCACGCGCTTCTCGTAGAGCGTCAGGATGAAGCGGCCTTTGGTCGTATCGACCAGATAATTGCTGTTCTCGACACCCTCGGCGATGCCTTTGGCGGAGACGAGCTCGCCATGATCGAAGCGCGCGAGGAAGGCGCCCAGCGCCTCCGCCGAAACCTGAGTATAGACGGCCATGGGGTTACGCTGCGGCTTCGAGGCCGCGGGGCAGCTTGAAGGCGATCGTCTCGCGCGTCGTCTCGACTTCGAACTCGCTGACGTCGAAACGCTCGGCCAGCCGGTCGACCAGCTCGCGCACCAGCACTTCCGGCGCCGAGGCGCCGGCGGTGAGGCCGAGCGTGCGGACGCCGTTGAGAAAAGCGAAATCGAGCTCGCTTGCGCGCTGGATCAGCCGGGCAGGCGTGCCTTCGCGCATGGCGACTTCGACCAGCCGGACCGAATTGGACGAATTGGGCGCGCCGATCACCAGCATCGCATCGCAGGCAGCGGCGATTTTCTTGACCGCGGCCTGGCGGTTGGAGGTGGCGTAGCAGATGTCCTCGCCGCGCGGTGCCTGGATCACCGGGAAGCGGCGCTGCAGCGCCTCGACGATCTGCGCGGTGTCGTCGACCGAAAGGGTGGTCTGGGTGAGGAAGGCGAGGTTGTTCGGATCGGCCGGCTGAAGCGCGTCGGCATCCTCGAGCGTCTCGACCAGCGACATAGAGCCTTCGGGGACCTGGCCGAAAGTGCCGATCACTTCGGGATGGCCTTCATGCCCGATGAAGATGATGTGGCGCCCCGCCGCGACCAGCCGTTCGGCCTGGCGATGCACCTTGGAGACGAGCGGGCAGGTGGCGTCGAGATAGGAGAGGCCGCGCTGCGCCGCCTTGTGCGGGACGGCCTTGGGCACGCCGTGCGCCGAGAAGACGACCGGCACGCCGTCCGGCACCTGATCGAGCTCCTCGACGAAGATCGCGCCCTTGTCGCGCAGGGCATCGACGACGAACTTGTTGTGGACGATCTCATGCCGGACATAGACCGGCGCGCCATATTTCTCGATCGCAAGCTCGACGATCTGGATCGCGCGATCGACCCCGGCGCAAAAGCCGCGCGGGGCGGCGATCAGCAGTTCGAGCGGGGGTTTGGCGGGGGCGGGCGTCAACTGGTGCATCACCGGCGGCTCTACGCGATTGCTTGCGTGCGGGAAAGCCGGTTCCTATGGTGCGCGTCGTTCCGGGGCCCGGCGCGCGAGCGCGAGGCCCCTTCCTGTGTGATAAGGTGCGTGTGCCCGTGACAGCCCGGAAATTTGCCGTTCCCGTCCTCCTGCTGCTGGTTGC
The DNA here is from genome assembly GCF_036663735.1 of Parasphingomonas zepuensis. NCBI lineage: Bacteria > Pseudomonadati > Pseudomonadota > Alphaproteobacteria > Sphingomonadales > Sphingomonadaceae > Parasphingomonas > Parasphingomonas zepuensis. The sequence goes on from NZ_JAXOJO010000002.1 coordinate 789,524, forward strand.
GGGGGGCTGTCGCTCGACCGGCGACATCGACCAGACCGGGGGCATCAGCGCGGTGCGATCCGCCTGCCCGACGGTCGGCGTGCCGGCCGCGACCGGCGACATCACGCTGTTCGATCCCGTAACCAGCACTGTCTCGACCGCGATCGACGTGACCGCGGCGATGACCAATGTGCGTTCGACCTGCGCGGATGCGACCGACGATATCGTCACCACCGTTACCTTCGACATCCAGGCGCGGCGTGCCCGCACCGATGCGGCGCGCGACGTGAGCCTGCCCTATTTCATCACCGTGGTGCGCGGCGGCACGGCCGTGATCGCCAAGCGGGTCGGCCATGTCACGATCCATTTCGAGGCGGGCAAGGACCGCGCGACGGCGAGCGGCCAGGCCACCAGCATCGTTTCGCGCGCGGCCGCCACGCTGCCCGAGGACGTGCGCAAGAAGCTGACCGAGAAGCGCAAGGCCGGCGATACCGACGCCGCGGTCGATCCGCTGAGCCGGCCGGAGATTCGCCAGGCCGTGCTGCGCGCCAGTTTCGAGGCGCTGGTCGGGTTCCAGCTGACCGACGCCCAGCTGAAGTACAACGCCACGCGGTGACCGAGGCAACGGCTTTCGCGCTGCTCGCGGGCCAGGCCCGCATGTTCGCCCGCGGCGAAGCGAGCGCGATCGCCAAGGCGCCCGTCGCCGGGCCAGTGAAGATCGGGTTCCTCGGGCTGGAGGGCGACGAGCAGGCGGACCGGCGCGTGCATGGCGGGCCGGACAAGGCGTTGCATCACTATCCGCACGATCATTATGCCCGCTGGCGCGACGGGCGGGACGAGCCGCTGCTCGCGGCGCCCGGTGCGTTCGGAGAGAATGTCGCGACCCTGGGCCTGACCGAGGAACAGGTGTGCATCGGCGACCGCTTCCGGCTGGGCAGTGCGCTGGTCGAGATCAGCCAGGGGCGGCAACCCTGCTGGAAACAGGGCGAGCGGCTGCACTGGGCCGCGCTGCCGGCGCTGATGGTCAAGGAACGGCGCAGCGGCTGGTATTACCGCGTCATCGAGGAAGGCGTGGCGGTGCCCGGCGACTCGCTCGCGCTGGTCGATCGCCCGCTGCCGGCGTGGACGGTGCGGCGCGTGTTCGGCCTGCTGGTGGCGGGCGAGCACCGCAAGGATTCGGCCGCGCTGACCGTGCTGGCGGCCATGCCCATGCTTTTTGCGGGCTGGCGGGCGCGTGCCGCCGAATTGGCGGCGTTTATGGCCAGTAACGGCGCCAAGCCCGATTGACACCTATGCTGCACCGCGTCACACCGGACCGGTCGATGGCGGGCAACCGGCATGGGCACGCGCGGGAGAGACCCCGGACGCGAAACCCAGCCGAAGCATTTGTTTTGGCCGGGTAACGTGATCCGAGGCGCCGAAGGAGCAACCGCCCCGGAATCTCTCAGGCACACCGGACCGCGCGGGCCTATCGACACTCTGGAAAGCGGCCGAGGCGACGTTCGCCCGGCCCACCGAAGGGGTAAACCGTCGCGCTTCGGCCGATGGTGAAAGCTCTCAGGTTCCCGTGACAGAGGGGGCGGCGGATCGTGGCGCATCAGGCGTCATGCTGCGCCGTTGCACCTTGACGGAGACCAGCTTTGAGCGACACCGAAGGCCCCGAAATCGAAACCCTGGCCCTGCCGCTGGACGGGTGGCACCGTGCGCGGGGCGGCCGCATGGTCGAGTTCGCCGGCTATCACATGCCCGTCCAGTATGACGGCATCATGGCGGAGCATCTTTGGGTGCGCGAGTCCGCCGGACTCTTCGACGTGAGCCATATGGGACAGCTGCTGTTCGCCGACGACGAAGCGGCGGCGGCGCTGGAGGCAGTTCTGCCCGGCGACATCACCGGCCTCGGCCTGTCGAAGATGCGCTATTCGCTGCTGCTCGCCGAGAATGGCGGGATCCTCGACGATCTCATCGTCACGCGGCGCGAGGACGGCCTGTACATGGTCGTCAACGGCGCGACCAAATATGACGACATCTCCTATCTGCTCGATCATCTGCCCGACGACATCACCATCAACATCCTGGAGGAGCAGGCATTGCTCGCGCTTCAGGGGCCGAAGGCGGTCGATGTGCTCGGCCGGCTGGTGCCGGGCGTCGCTGCGCTGACCTTCATGAGCGCGGGCGCGTTCGAGTGGAACGGCACCCCGCTGTGGATCAGCCGCTCCGGCTATACCGGCGAGGACGGCTTCGAGATATCGGTGCCGGCCGAGGCAGTGGTGGCGCTCGCCGATGCGCTCACCGCCGAGCCGGAAGTGAAGCCGATCGGGCTGGGCGCACGCGATTCGCTGCGGCTCGAGGCGGGGCTGCCGCTCTACGGCCATGATCTCGATCCCGAGACGACGCCGGTGATGGCCGATCTCGGCTTCGCGCTGTCGAAGCGGCGGCGCGAGGAAGGCAATTTCATGGGCGCCGAGCGCATCCTGGCCGAGCGCGAGCAGGGGCCGGTGGTCAAGCGCGTCGGGCTGCTGATCGAAGGCCGCCAGCCAGTGCGCGAAGGCGCAGCCGTGATCGATGGCGACGGATCCGAAGTCGGCCGGGTGACGAGCGGCGGGTTTGCGCCGAGCGTCGGTGCGCCGATCGCCATGGGCTATGTGCCGACCGCGCTGGCGGCGCCCGGCACCGTCATCCAGATCGCGCAACGCGGCAAGGTCCACCAGGCGACCGTGACCGCGATGCCCTTCATCCCGCACAATTATGTCCGCGCAGGAGGCAAATGAGATGAGCCGTTACTTCACCGAAGATCATGAGTGGGTCGACGTCGACGGCGATACCGGCACGGTCGGCATCAGCGAATATGCGCAGAGCCAGTTGGGCGACATCGTGTTCGTCGACGTGCCCGCAGCGGGCAAGGAACTCGCCAAGGGCGACGAGGCGGCAGTGGTCGAATCGGTCAAGGCCGCATCCGACGTCTATTCGCCCGTCTCCGGCACGGTGATCGAGGGCAATGCCGCGCTCGGCGACAATCCGGGGCTCGTCAACGAGGAGCCCGAGACCGGCGGCTGGTTCTACAAGCTGACGCTCGGCGATCCCGACGAACTGAAGGCCCTGATGGACGAAGCTGCCTACGCTGCCTTCGTCGCGAAGCTCTGAATTCCTCAGGCCCCTCCCCGAGGGGGGAGGGGAGAAAGACTGCGCATGCGCTATTTGCCTCTTACTGACAACGATCGCCAGGCGATGCTCGCCACGATCGGTGCCAAGTCGATCGATGACCTTTTTGTCGACGTTCCCGCCATCGCCCAGCTCGACGGGCCGATCCACGGCCTGCCCGGCCATGCCAGCGAGCTGGCGGTGGAACGCCATATGTCAGCGCTGGCGCGCAAGAACCTGGCGGCCGGCGATGCGCCCTTCTTCCTGGGATGCGGCGCCTACAAGCATCACGTCCCGGCAAGCGTCGACCACCTCATCCAGCGCGGCGAATATCTGACGGCCTACACGCCCTACCAGCCCGAGATCGCGCAGGGCACGCTGCAGATGCTGTTCGAGTTCCAGACCCAGGTCGCGCGACTGCTCGGCACCGATGTGGCGAACGCGTCGATGTATGATGGCTCGACCGCGTGCTGGGAAGCGATCGGCATGGCGCGCCGGGTGACGAAGCGGGCCAAGGCGATCCTCTCGACCGGGCTGCATCCCCATTATGTCTCGGTCGCGAAGACGATGGCGAAGTTCACCGGCGACGTGCTCGAGACCGGAACGCCTGAGCTCTCGGCCGAGACCGATATCGCGGCGCTGATCGCCGCGATCGACACCGATACGTCCTGCGTGGTGGTGCAATATCCCGATATCCTCGGCCGGATCGAGGATCTGTCGGAACTGGCGGCCGCCTGCCACGCTAAGAAGGCGCTGCTGATCGCGGTGGTGACCGAGCCGGTCGCCCTGGGCGCGATCCGGTCGCCGGGCGAGATGGATGCCGATATCGTCGTCGGCGAAGGCCAGTCGATCGGCGTCGGGCTTCAGTTCGGCGGCCCTTATGTCGGGCTGTTCGGCTGCAAGGAGAAATATGTCCGCCAGATGCCGGGGCGGCTGTGCGGCGAGACCCAGGATGCCGATGGGCGTCGCGGCTTCGTGCTGACCCTGTCGACCCGCGAGCAGCATATCCGCCGCGAAAAGGCGACATCGAACATCTGCACCAATTCGGGGCTGTGTGCGCTGGCCTTCTCGATCCACATGACCCTGCTGGGCGAGGCGGGCCTGCGGGCGCTGGCCGAGACCAACCATGCCGGCGCGGTCGCCGCAGCCGAGCGGCTGGCCGCGGTGCCGGGCGTCGAGCTGGTCAACACCAGCTTCTTCAACGAATTCACCCTGAAGCTGCCGGTCGAGGCGCGGCCCGTGGTGCGCACGCTGGCCGATCGCGGCATCCTGGCGGGCGTGTCGCTCGGGCGGCTCTATCCGGGTGAGGGGGGGCTCGCGAACGGCCTTGTCGTCGCGGTGACCGAGACGACCACGGCGGAGGATGTCGAGACACTCGCCTCCGCGCTGCAGGAGGTTCTGGCATGACCACTCCTCCTTCCATTCGCCCTGAGCTTGTCGAAGGGCTGTTCTTTTCTTTCAACCGTTCAAAAGAAGGGCAGGGCTTCGACAAGCTCAGCCCGAACGGGTTTGTGCGGGGAGTGCTGGCATGACGATCAACGCAAGCGGCTGGCGCCCGGAGCGTCCCGAAGCCGGCGCCGCAACCGCCCCGACCTTTACCGGCAACAAGGCGCTGATGCTGGAAGAGGCGCTGATCTTCGAGATCGGCTCGATCGAAACGACGGGTGTCGAGGTGGCAGCGCCTGCCAAGGTCGCGTCGCGCCTCGGCAGCCTGGGCCGCTCACGGCCGATCGGGCTTCCCGGCCTGTCCGAGCCCGAGGCAGTGCGGCATTATACCCGCCTCTCGCGGCAGAATTACGCCATCGATCTTGGGCTGTTTCCGCTCGGCTCGTGCACGATGAAGCATAATCCGCGCCTCAACGAGAAGATGGCGCGGCTGCCCGGTTTCGCCGACATCCATCCCCTCGCGCCGATCGATACCGTGCAGGGCGCGCTCGAGGTGATCCACCAGCTGGCGCACTGGCTGGTCACGCTGACCGGCATGCACTCCGTCGCGATGAGCCCCAAGGCGGGCGCACATGGCGAATTGTGCGGGATCCTCGCGATCCGCGCCGCGCTCGAAGCGCGGGGCGAGGGGCATCGCAAGGTAATCCTGGTGCCGGAGAGCGCGCACGGCACCAATCCCGCGACGGCGGCCTTTGCCGGCTATTCCGTCGAGGACATCCCCGCGACGAGCGAAGGCCGGGTCGATCTGGCGGCGCTGACCGCGCGGCTCGGGCCGGATGTCGCCGGCGTGATGATCACCAACCCCAATACCTGCGGCCTGTTCGAGCGGGACATGCGCAAGATCTCGGACGCGGTGCATGCGGCGGGCGGCCTCGTTTACTGCGACGGCGCCAACTTCAACGCGATCGTCGGGCGCGTGCGTCCGGGCGATCTCGGCATCGATGCGATGCACATCAATTTGCACAAGACCTTCTCCACCCCGCATGGCGGCGGCGGACCGGGCTCGGGGCCAGTGGTGTTCTCGGAGGCGCTCGCCCCCTATGCGCCGCTGCCGTTCGTCGAGCAGACCGCCGACGGCTTCCGTCTCGTCGAGGAGGAGACCGCCGAGGAGCATCATGCCGGCAGCTTCGGCCGCATGGTTGCCTTCCAGGGCCAGATGGGCATGTTCACGCGCGCCCTGACCTACATCCTCAGCCACGGCGCTGACGGACTGCGCCAGGTCGCCGAGGATGCGGTGCTGAACGCCAATTACATCCTGCGCTCGCTGGACGGCGTGCTCGACGCGCCGTTCGGGGCGTCCGGGCCGTGCATGCACGAGGCGTTGTTCTCGGATTCGAACCTGGCCGAGGGCTTCTCGACGATCGACGTCGCCAAAGGGCTGATCGACGAGGGCTATCATCCGATGACGATGTATTTCCCGCTCGTCGTGCACGGCGCGATGCTGATCGAGCCGACCGAGACGGAGAGCAAGGCGACGCTCGACGAGTTCATCGGCGCGCTGCGATCGGTAGCGGAACGCGCCAAGGCGGGCGACGTCGCGCTGAAATCGGCACCGCATTTCGCGCCGCGCAGCCGGCTCGACGAGACGCTCGCGGCGCGCAAGCCCGTGCTGGTGTGGAAGGATGCCGAGGTCGCGCTCGCGGCGGAATAAGAGCTTCGGGTCAGGCTCGCCGATACAGGTACTTCGCCGGCAGGCCGAGCCTGAGGCTGGCTTGTACCGGCGGGCTGCTCGGCAGCAGGAGCCGGTCCGCCGCCGCGGCGGCCGCGCGGACCAGCGGGCGCTGCCAGGCTTTCAGCCGCCAGCCGTCGAGACCCAGCCGCTCGATCAGGGCAGCGGGGAGCATGTCGACCGCGGCGCGAACGAGCAGGTGCTGGACCGGCCGCAGCGCAGCCGGCAGGGCCGGCACCGTCCTCATGATATCCAGGAATTCGACGATGATCGGCGAGGGGACGAGCCGGCTGTCCATCCGGGCAAACAGCGCCGCCAGTTCCGCTTCGGAGCGCGGTGCACCAGTTGCGCCGTAAAGCCGTGCCGAGGGTTCGGCTTCGGCAAGGAACGCATCGCGCTCGGCCTGGCGGAGCGCCCGGGCATAACGGTGATAGGCATTCATGAAGCCGAACGAAGCGGTCGCCTGCACCCAATCGAGCAGGATTGGGTCGTTCGCCTCGTAAGGCGTGCCTTCGCTCGTCTCGCCGACGACACTGCCATGCGCGCGGACGACGTGCGCGATCATCGTTTCGGCCCGGCTGCGCGGGCCATAGACCGTCATCATCGCGGCGAGGCCAGTGCGTTGCAGCCGGGTGAGCGCGTCGGTGCGAAAGCTGCTATGCTGCCAGACGCCATCGCGCACGCTTGGCTCCGCCAGTTCCAGCACGACTGCGCCAACCCCGCCGATGAACAGCGCGACCGGGTTCTTGAACACCCGCCACGAAATCGAGTCCGGCGGCACCAGCGCCGCTTCGCCCGCGGGCTCGCTGAAATTCCATTGCGGGCCGGACGGCAGCAACCGGCTCGAAGCGCGGTCGATGCGGCGCTGGAGTGGGCCGGGCAGCCATAGGGCAGTCGCGCTCATGTCGCTCTCCGAAGGGAGGGCGATCAACGGGGCGTTGCGCAAATGGTTGCTGCGGTATCGCATATGGATCGGCGCGCGGGTCGGCATGGTGGATTGCCGGGACGAGCCGCCGGCCATCAGAACCAGCGCGGCACCCGCTTGCGGTAGGCGACATAGTCGGCACCGAACCGGTCGGACAGATAGCGCTCCTCGCGCGCGATCACCTGAGTCCGGATCAGCAGGATCGCCACCGGCAGAAGCATCAGCGCGGTGAAGCTGTCGAAGCAGATCGCAAGACCGGCATGAAGCAGTGCCATGCCCAGGTACATCGGGTTGCGGGTGAAGGCGTAGATCCCTGTCGTGACCAGGCTGGTCGTGGGCAGCCAGGGCCTCGGCTCGGTCCCCGCGCGGCGGAAGCGTTCGGTGCCGGCAAGAATCACCGCCACGCCGGCGACGAGCAGCGGAACGCCCGCGACAAAGGACAGCGTGCCGGCAGGGCCGAGCCGACCGGTCAGGCCGGTATAGGCGAAGCCGAGGAGCAGGGTGCCGAGATAGACGAGCGGCGGCGGAAAACCGACCTTCGCGCTGTCCTGATCGACTCGCATCTTTGTGCTCCCGTTCGGCCCATCATGACCGGGCCGTGGAGGTGAAGGCAAGCCTAGACGATCGCCTGTTCGGTCTCGGTCTGGCGTCGGATATGCTCGCGCCAGACGATGTAGAGGCCGCTGCCGATGATGATCGGCGCGCCGATCCAGGTCGGCAGGCCGGGTAGCGTGCCGAACAACAGCCATCCATAGAGCGTCGCCCAGAGCAGCGCGGAATAGTCCATCGGGACGACGATCGACACCGGCCCGAGCTTGAGTGCCGAGGTGAGCGCGAGCTGCCCGAGATTGCCCGCCACCCCGACGCCGATCAGCAGCAGCCATACGCCGAACGGATGATTCTGGTGATCATGAGCATAGGCAATGCCCAGCGGCACCATCGACAGGGTGGTGAACCAGAAGACGGTCGTCATGGCGCTTTCCGTCCGGCCGATCTGGCGCAGCAGGATCGAGACGACGGCGGTGAGGAATCCGGCGGACAGGCCGGCGACGGTGCCCCACAGGGCGAAATGGCCCGAGCCCGGCCGGGCGACGATCAACACCCCAACAAAACCCGCCACGACCGCGAACCAGCGGTGCCAGCCGGTCGGTTCGGCCAGTACCAGGGCGCCGAGGATCGTCGCGAAGATCGGCACGGTGAATTGCAGCGTGGTCGATTCGGCGAGCGGCAGCATCGTCAGCGCGGAGAACAGGCAGGCCATGCTGATCAGGCCGACCACGGCGCGCGCGATATGGGCGCGAAGCTGGCCGGTGCGGATCGTCGCGAGGCCCGGGCCGAGCGCGATCACCGTCGCGACCAGCGGGATGCCGATCGCCTGACGGAAGAACAGGATCTCCGACAGATGCGCGCCGCCCATCTCCGCCAGCTTCACCAGCGCGCCCATCGTCGCGAGGCATACGACCGAGAGCAGGCGCAGCGTGATGGCGGGAAGGATGCGATCGTTGGTTGCCAAATCAGTTCATCCGTCATGCCGCGCCGCCGCCGCTCTTGCGGGACAGCAGGCCGCGTAACAAGTCCGGGGTGACGAATGGGTTCGATGTGGCTAATCGCACCGCATGATCAAGCATGCGCTCCCCGTCACCCGCGAGGCCGACTTCTCCGCCTGGTACCAGTCCGTCATTTCGGAGGCCGATCTCGCCGAGGAATCCGGCGTGCGCGGCTGCATGGTCATCCGGCCATGGGGCTATGGCATCTGGGAGCGGATCCAGCGCCTGCTCGACGACCGGATCAAGGCGACCGGCCATGAGAATTGCTATTTCCCGCTGTTCATCCCGCTGTCCTATTTCGAGAAGGAAGCGGAGCATGTCGAAGGTTTCGCCAAGGAGATGGCGGTCGTCACGCATCACCGGCTGGTGAGCGACGGCAAGGGCGGGCTCATGCCCGATCCGACAGCCAAGCTGGAAGAGCCCCTGGTCGTGCGGCCGACGTCGGAGACGGTGATCGGCACTGCCTTTGCGCGCTGGGTCCAGTCGTGGCGCGACCTGCCGGTGCTGATCAACCAATGGGCCAATGTCGTGCGCTGGGAAATGCGCACGCGCATGTTCCTGCGCACCAGCGAGTTCCTCTGGCAGGAAGGGCATACCGCGCATGCCTCGGCCGAGGAAGCACGCGAAGAGACGCTGAAGATGCTCGAAGTCTATCGCAGCTTCGCCGAGGATTGCCTGGCGCTGCCGGTGGTCGCGGGCGAGAAGCCGGAGAATGAGCGCTTCCCCGGCGCGGTCGCGACCTATTCGATCGAGGCGATGATGCAGGACGGCAAGGCGCTCCAGGCGGGCACCTCGCACTTCCTCGGCACCAATTTCGCCAGCGCGCAGGGCATTCGTTTCCAGAATGCCGCGGGCGAGCTGGAACTGGCCAATACGACGAGCTGGGGCGTGTCGACCCGCATGATCGGCGGCGTGATCATGGTTCATGGCGACGATGACGGCCTGCGCGTGCCGCCGCGCATCGCGCCGTGGCAGATCGTGATCGTGCCGATGCTGCGCGATCAGCCGGAGGACGCGGCGATCGTCGAGTATTGCAAGGCGCTACAGGCGGAGCTGGCGAAACTGTCGGCGTTCGGCGAGCCGGTGCGGGCGCTGCTCGACCTGAAGCCGGCCAAGGCAGCGACCAAGCGCTGGGGCTGGGTCAAGAAGGGCGCGCCGATCGTGATCGAAGTCGGCGGCCGTGATGTCGCGGGCGGCAACGTCTCAGTGATCCGTCGCGACCGGCTGTACCGTGAGGACGGCAAGCTCGACAGCGCCGTAGTGGCGCAGGCCGATTTCATCAGCGAGGCGACAGCTACGCTGGAGGGCATCCAGACGAGTCTGCATGCCGAGGCACGGGAGCGGCTCGAGGCGAACATCGCGCGGGACGTGACCGATTTCGCTGGCATCGAGCGTGCCTTTGCCGAGGGTGTGAAGAACCCGGGCTGGGTCGAGGTGCAATGGTCGAAGCCGACCGGTGCGGCGCTCGAGAAGGTGGTGGAGCGGCTGAAGGGGCTGAAGCTGACGATCCGCAACGCCGCTCTGGATGCGGCTGCGGCGGACGGCGCGTGCGTGTTCACCGGTGAGCCGGCCATCGAGCGGGTATTGGTGGGGCGGTCTTACTGAACGCTGCCAACCTCCGTTCGCCCTGAGCCTGTCGAAGGGCCGTTCTTCCTCCTACGGTCGAGAAGTACGGTGCTTCGACAAGCTCAGCACGAACGGGGACAGGGTTGGTCGCTGCCGTTGAGTTACTCCGGCAGATCCGCCTTCGGGAAACCCGTCCACACCTGATCATAATCCTCGTCGAGCGCGCTGGTTTGCAGCGCCTGGTCGGTCGGGTGGAACACCCAGCGGCTTTCGATCATGAAGGCCATGGTGCCGTCGATCCGGTGCGGCTTGAGATCGGCCTCGCTCGCGCCTTTCCAGCTGGCGACATCGGGCCCGTGCCCGCTCATCTGGTTGTGCAGCGAGAGAGCGCCCGGCACGAACCCGTCGGCCTTCGCGTCATAGGCGCCGGAAATCAGGCCCATGCATTCGCTCATCACGTTGCGGTGGAACCAGGGCGGGCGGAACGTGTCTTCGGCCACCATCCAGCGCGGCGGGAAGATGACGAAATCGATGTTGGCGGTGCCGGGCACGTCGCTGGGCGAGGTCAGCACGGTGAAGATCGAGGGATCGGGGTGGTCGAAGCTGACCGTGCCGATCGTGTTGAAGCGCGCCAGATCATATTTGCACGGCGCGTAATTGCCGTGCCACGCGACGACGTCCAGCGGCGAGCGACCAAGCTCGGTCGTCCACAATTTGCCGAGGAATTTCTGGACCAGCTCAAAATCGCCCTCGCGATCCTCGTACCAGGCGACCGGCGTCTCGAAATCGCGCGGATTGGCGAGGCCGTTGGCGCCGATCGGGCCGAGATCGGGCAGGCGGAACGGCACGCCGTGATTCTCGGCGACATAACCGCGCGCCGGGCCATCGGGCAGCATCACGCGGAAGCGCACGCCGCGCGGGATCAGCGCGATTTCGCCCGGGCGGACGTCGATGCGGCCGAGCTCGGTGAACAGGGTGAGGGCGCCCAGTTCGGGCAGGATCAGCAATTCGCCGTCAGCCGAGACGAAAGCGCGATCGACCATGTCCTTCGCGCAGCGATAGATGTGCATGGCGACGCCGGCCTGGCTCGCCGGGCCTGATCCGGCGACGACCATCGTCGTCAGGCTGTCGAGCCAGTCGACGTCGAGAATGTCGAGCGGGGCCCAGCGCAGGCGGTTGGGGGCGAGCGGTTGCTGGCTGATGCCGGGGGCAAAGGCCTTCGCGCCATCATACCGGGTGAAGGCGGGATGCGCCGCCGAGGGGCGCAGGCGATAGAGCCAGGAACGGCGATTCTCGTGCCGCGGGGCGGTGAAGGCAGTGCCGCTGAGCTGCTCGGCGTAAAGGCCGAAGGGCGGCTTTTGCGGCGAGTTGCGGCCGATGGGGAGGGCGCCGGCGACGGCCTCGGTCGCGAAGTGGTTGCCGAAGCCTGTTTGGTAGGTGGACAATGCCTTGCTCCTCTACCCCTCTCCCCTTGTGGGAGAGGGAGGGGCCCATCGCGCAGCGATGGGAGGGTGAGGGGGACACTCGACCGTCTCGAGCCTCATCCCCCTCATCCAACTCCGACTAGGCAGCAAGCTGCCAAGTCTCCGTATCCTTCTCCCACAGGGGGAGAAGGAAATCAGGCGTCGACCTTCCCCGGCACGACGCCGCGGCGGATCTGGTCGAGTTCGATGCTTTCGAACAGGGCCTTGAAATTGCCCTCGCCGAAGCCGTCATTGCCCTTGCGCTGGATGATCTCGAAGAAGATCGGGCCAACCATATTCTCGGTGAAGATCTGCAGCAGCAGGCCGCCGCCGGTTTCCGGCGCGCCGTCGATCAGGATGTCGCGCTTGCGCATTTCCTCGACATTATGGTTGTGGCCGGGCAGGCGCTTGTCGATCAGGTCGAAATAGGTTTGCGGCGTGGTCTGGAAACGGATGCCGTTGGCGCGCAGCGCATCGACCGTGGCGAAGATGTCGTCGGTCGCCAGTGCGAGATGCTGGATGCCTTCGCCCTTATAATCCTTGATGAATTCCTCGATCTGCGAATGCTCGTCCTGGCTCTCGTTGAGCGGGATGCGGATCTTGTCATCCGGCGCGGTCATCGCCTTGGAGAACAGACCGGTCGCCTGACCCTCGATGTCGAAATAGCGGATCTGGCGGAAGTTGAAGATGCTCTCGTAATAATTCGCCCAATAATCCATCCGGCCACGCTGCAGATTGTGCGTGAGATGGTCGAGCGTGTGCAGGCCGACCGTGTGCTGGTCGGGCGAGGCGCCCTCGACCGGCTCGAAATCGATATCGTAGATCGTCGCGGCGCCGCGACGATCGACCAGATAGAGGTTGGCGCCGCCGATCCCCTCGATCGCCGGGATGTTGAGCTCGGCCGGACCGACCTTGCCCTCGACCGCCACCGCGCCGCGCTCGACGGCGCGCTTCAGTGCCTTGGCGGCATCGGCCACGCGGAACGCCATCGCGTTCGCCGATGGGCCGTGCTGCTCGCGGAAATTGGCGACCTGGCCGGTCGCATCCATGTTGAGCAGGAAATTGATGTCGCCCTGCGCATAGCGGCGCACATTCTTGGAGCGATGCGTGCCGACATGGGTGAAGCCCATCTTCACGAACAGGTCGGCGAGCGCTTCGGGGTTGGGCCCGGTGAATTCGACGAACTCGAAGCCGTCCAGGCCCATCGGGTTGTCTTGCAGGTCGGTCATCGCGAATCTCCGAGGCGGAAAGTGGTAACAGATGAAACTACATATGGCAGTCCCATCCGTTCGTCCACCTCCGAACGCGGCGAAACGTGATCAGGACGGGGGAAATTGCTCGATCGTGACCCGGTCGGGATAGAAAGCGAGGTGATCCCGGATCGACGCGACGGCGTCGTACGGCGCCTCATAGGTCCAGATCGCATTCTCCGCCCGGTCGGCGCCGGCGGGCAGCGAGAAATAGGAAGCGTCGCCCTTGTACGGGCAATAGGTCGAATGATCGCTGCGCGAGAGCAGCGCCAGGTTCGCGTCCTTGCGGGGGATGTAGAAGACCGCCGGGTAGGTGGCTTCGCGCAGGACCAGGGCTTCGGCCGTGTCGGCGATGAGCTGGCCGTTCGCCGTCACCTTGACGCGCACGGAAGCGGGTTCGACGGAGATGGGGTGATCGGGGCCGGGGATGCGGATCGGTTTATCGGTCATGACGAACTCCTAAAGAAAAAGGGCGGCCCCGGAGGACCGCCCGATAATGCTATCAGAGGGCGGCGCGCTTGCCGCCATCGACGTTGATGACATGGCCAGTGATGAACGAGGCCTTGTCCGAGCCGAGGAAGACGATCGCCTGGGCGATCTCGTCCGGGGCGCCGGTGCGGTTCATCGGCAGCGTTGCGGCGAGGCCGGCCTTGCCTTCGTCACCACCGGTAAAGCGATCGAGCATCGGCGTATCGATCGGGCCCGGCGCGACGGCGTTGACGCGGACGCCGGACGGAGCACCCTCCAGCGCGGCGGCCTTGGTCAGGCCCTCAACGGCATGCTTGCTCGCGGTATACAGCGCGGCATTGGCGTAGGCAGCCTGGCCGAGCACCGAGGAGATGTTGACGATCGAGCCCGAGCCCTGTGCCTGCAGCACGCGCAGCTCATGCTTCAGGCTGAACAGCACGCCGAGCACATTGGTGTCGAACATCGCGGCATAGCTTTCCGGCGTCTGATCGGTGATCGGGCCGAACTGGCCTTCAGTGCCGGCGTTGTTGACGGCGATGTCGAGCCGGCCGAACTTCGCGACCGTGCCATCGACCAGCGCACGGACATCGTCCTCATGGCGGACATCGGCGCGGATGAAATGCGCCTCGCCGCCGAGGGTGCGCAATTCGGTTGCGACCGCTTCGCCAGCTTCCGCGTTGCGGCCCGAAATCACGACTTTCGCGCCCTCCCGGGCAAAGGCTTCGGCGGTGGCGCGGCCGATGCCGGTAAGGGCGCCGGTGATGAGGACGACTGGTGCTGACATGATCTGATCCCTGATGAATAAGCGGGGCCCATGCCCTGCGGATCAGCAAATATGTACGTCCGTATTATCTACAAGGGGCAGTTTCGTTCGTGTGTGTTTTAAATCGGGGGCGTCCGCGTTTGCCCGGCTCACCCAAGGTCTCAGCGCAACAGGCAGTCGAAGACGATGCGCTTCAACCCAATCATCGGCTCGGGGCTGTGCTCCACCTTGGCGACCAGATTCGCACCCTGCACCGCCGTCATGATGAAGGCGCCAACTGCGTCGCAGTCGAGATCGGCGCGGACTTCGCCCGCCGCGACCGCCGCCTTGAGGCAGGACGCGACGGCTTCGTTCAGGTCAGCGAAGATCTCGGCGAGACGGTGCTGGATCGCACCGTCCGGCGTCGCTTCCGCCGCGAAGTTGCCGATCATGCAGCCATTGCAGACCATCTCGCAGGACACGCGGGCGATGTTCACGTCGAGGAAAGCGCCGAGCCGCTCGATCGGGGAAAGCGCCTCGTTGCGCAACGTCGTGGCGATCACGTCCAGGCTCTGCTGGAAATAGATGTCGAGCACTTCGAGCCCGAATGCCTCCTTCGAGACGAAGTGATTGGTGAACGATCCCTGCGGCACGCCGGCCGCCTGGACGATATCGCGCACGCTGGCGCCGCCGAAGCCGCGCTCATGCACCACCTGGAGGCCGGCGGTGAGGATTTTCTCCCTGTTGGAAACCTTTGTCATGACAGGAAGATGGCCGTCCATCTTCTACTGTCAAGTATGACACCGGGGTGACGCGGCGCGAGGCGCGCGCTAGCGATGGGACATGCCCAGCCTGAAGCTCGACCAATTCCTGCCCTATCGCCTGTCGATCGCGTCTAATCGCGTGTCTTCGGCGATCGCGACGGCCTATCAGTCGCTGTTCGGCCTGCGTATTCCCGAATGGCGCCTGATCGCGGTGATCGCCGAGAGCGACGGCCTGACTCAGCAGGCGCTGGGCGCCGCGACGCGGATGGACAAGGTGACCGTCAGCCGCGCCGCCATCGCGCTGGTCGATCGCGGGCTGGTGCAGCGCCGCCCCAATCCCGACGACCAGCGATCGCACTTGCTGTCGCTGACAGACGCCGGGCAGACCCTTTACGAAAGCGTGGCGCCCAAGGCGCTCGAGCTCGAGGCGCAGGTCTTTGCCGGCTTCTCGGCCGAAGAGATCAGGGCATTCCGCGCGATGCTCGACCGGCTCGAGGCGTCGGCCGCGCCGCTCGATCCCGAACAGGCTTGATAGGCGGCCCCGGCCTGTCCTAAGCGCGGATGGTCCTCCCCAGGCCGTTGACCATATCAGGAGGTGTAATGTCCGAAATGCTCGATCGTGCCGGCCTGTCGGTCGCCCCGCAACTCGTTGCGTTCGTCGAGCAGGCGGTATTGCCGCCGCTCGGCATCGATGCGGGCGTGTGGTGGCAGGGCGTGGCCGACATCTTCGGACTGTTCGCGCCGGAGAACCGCGCGCTGCTGGCCAAGCGCGACATTTTCCAGGAGGAGATCGATTCGCGCTACGCCGCCGGCGGTGTGGCTGACGAGACGTTCCTGCGGCGGATCGGCTATCTCGTCCCCGAGCCGGCGCCGTTCGAGATCGGCACCCTTAATGTCGATGCCGAGATCGCGACGATGGCCGGGCCGCAGCTGGTCGTTCCGGTGCTCAACGCGCGCTTCGTGCTGAACGCGGCCAACGCGCGCTGGGGCAGCCTGTACGACGCGCTGTACGGCACGGACGCGCTGCCCGGCATGGCGGTGCCCGGCGGCTATGATCCGGTGCGCGGCGCCCAGGTGATCGATTATGCCAAGGCCTTTCTCGACGATGCGGTGCCGCTGGCGGGCGAGAGCTGGTCGGCGTTCCGGGGCGGCACGCCCGAGCTGGTCGATCCGGCGCAGCTGGTCGGCCGCAACGGCGACTCCATGCTGTTCCGCCACAACGGGCTGCACATCGAGGTCGTGATCGATCGCGATTCCGTGATCGGCGGCGGCGATCCCGGCGGCATTTCCGACGTCATCCTCGAATCCGCGCTGACCACGATCGTCGATCTCGAAGATTCGATCGCTGCGGTCGATGCCGAGGACAAGGTGGCGGCCTATGCCAATTGGCTCGGGCTGATGCGCGGCGACCTGGCCGAAAGCTTCGAAAAGGGCGGCAGGACGATCACGCGGCGGCTCAATCCGGATCGCAGCTATGACACGCCCGACGGCGGCACGCTGACCCTGGCCGGCCGCAGCCTGTTGTTCGTCCGCAACGTCGGTCATCTGATGACCAATCCGGCGATCCGGCTGGACGATGGCACCGAAGCGCCGGAGGGCGTGCTCGACGCGATCATGACCAGCACCATCGCGCTGTTCGACCTGCGCGGCCTGGGCGCGCACCGCAACAGTCGCGCCGGCTCGGTCTATATCGTCAAGCCGAAGATGCACGGGCCGGAGGAAGTCGGCTTCACCAACCGGCTGTTCGACGCAGTCGAGGATCTGCTCGATCTGGACCGCCACGCGATCAAGGTCGGCGTGATGGACGAGGAGCGCCGCACCTCGGCGAACCTCGCTGCCTGCATCGCGGCGGTGAAGGACCGGATCGTGTTCATCAACACCGGCTTCCTCGACCGCACCGGTGACGAAATGCATACCGGGATGCGCGCCGGGCCGATGATCCCCAAGGCCGAGATGAAGTCCAGCGACTGGATCAAGGCCTATGAGGACCGCAATGTCCGCATCGGGCTGGCGCACGGTTTTTCGGGCAAGGCGCAGATCGGCAAGGGCATGTGGGCTGCGCCCGACCGCATGGCCGACATGATGGAGCAGAAGATCGGGCATCCCCGATCGGGCGCCAACACCGCCTGGGTTCCCAGCCCGACCGCGGCGACGCTCCATGCGATCCATTACCATCGGGTCGACGTGTTCGCGCGCCGCGCCGAGATCGCGCGCGAGGCGATCCCGAGCCTCACGCCCTTGCTGACCGTGCCCATCGCCAAGGGGCGCAACTGGACGCCCGACGAAGTGCGCACCGAACTGGACAATAATGCCCAGGGTATCCTCGGCTATGTCGTGCGCTGGATCGATCAGGGGGTTGGGTGCTCCAAAGTGCCCGATATCCACGATATAGGCCTGATGGAGGACCGCGCCACGCTGCGCATCTCGTCGCAGCACATCGCCAACTGGCTGCTCCATGGGGTCGCGACCGAGGCCGATGTCGATGCGGCGTTCGTGCGCATGGCCGCCAAGGTGGATGTGCAGAATGCCGGCGACCCACTGTACCGGCCGATGTCCGGGCACGCGGGTTCGAGCCTCGCCTATCAGGCGGCGCGGGCGCTGGTGTTCGAAGGGCTGACTCAGCCCAACGGTTATACCGAGCCGCTGCTGCACGCCTATCGGGCGAAGGCCAAGGCGGCCGGTTAACGCCCGTCGGCGAAAGGCCGGTCTGCGTTCGGATTGTCGAGGCTCCTGCGGATACGCTCCCGGCCCTGCTCTAACGTCGCACGGCTCCGTTCGTTGAGGCCGGACTGTTCCTTGCCGAGTTCGTCGAAGCGCGTGGCATGCGCCTGAAACTCCGTCAGCTCGGCCCGGCTGGTGAACATGAAGCGGTCGCCCTCGCTGACCCAGTGGCGGCGGCGCAGTATGCGGCACATCGCGACGGCCTCGTCGATCAGCGTCCGCTCGATGTCGAAGGTACGCGCGAGCGCTTTCGCATCGCGGGTGCGCGACAATTCCATGCCCTTGCGGAAGCTGGAGATGACTCTGGGCGCCAGATCGAGCTTGCCGGCCCGATCGAGTGCCTGCTGCATGCGCAGGTTCTTCTGGCGCTGATAATGGCTGGCCGCATCCTTGAGCGACAGGAACCGATCGCAATCGTTCACGAAGCCGGGATGAGCGGCGACATAATCGGCCTTCAGCAGGTTAGGGTATCCAGAGTCCTGCAAGGAGGCCTTGTAGGTCCGCAGATTGTCGTTGAGATCCCTGGCCATCGTCGCGATGAGCCGTGACATCGGCCCGCGCGTCGCCATGTCGGGCGGCACGATCATCCTGCCTTCCTCATCGGCCCTTATCTCGCTGAGGGCGGCCATATCGGCCCGGATCGCCATGTTGGAGCGACCGAGCGCGGCGATGCCCGCCAGCAGCGCGACGGCGCCGATCGCCGCGAGCGACCCCACCATCCAGCCGTGCGAGGCGTGGCGGATGGTAATCGCGAACGCGATCCCGCCGACCAGCACCGCCGTCGCGAAAGTCGCCCCGACGGCATAGAAGAGGCTGCTACCGGTGGGTATCGCGACGCCCACTATCAGGATCACGACCGAGCCGATGATCGCCGCCACGAGCGGATGCGAATCCGGGCGAGTCAGTTCGATTTCCCAGTCTTCGCGCTCGTCCCGCCTTCGTCCCATGCATTCCCCCCCGGAACGGAGCACCGCGCGCAGCCCCGTCGGCGCGACCGACCCCATCGCGGCGATCTATATCGGCGATCTCGCCGTGGGGCGACCCCATGGATGGCGGCTAAAGCATTGCAGATCGAAACTGAACTTTGCGTCGCCCGGAAAAATCGAATATCGGGTATCGCGGGAGACCGATAAAATGGCTGTTGAGCATTTCGATGTGGTCGTGGTGGGCGCCGGCATTTCGGGCATCGGTGCGGGCTATCACCTGCAGAAGCTGAGCCCGGATCGCAGTTATGTGATTCTCGAAGGCCGCGCGGCGATGGGCGGGACCTGGGATCTGTTCCGATATCCCGGCATCCGCTCCGATTCAGACATGTATACGCTCGGCTATTCCTTCCGTCCCTGGACCGAGGCGAAGGCGATCGCCGACGGCCCCTCGATCCTCAAGTATGTCAACGACACCGCGCGCGACCATGGGATCGACAAGCACATCCGCTATCGCCATCACGTCAAGCGCGCCGCCTGGTCGACGCCGGACGCGCGCTGGACGGTCGAGGCCGACGGGCCTGAGGGACCCGTCGCGTTCACCTGCAATTTCCTCTTCATGTGCAGCGGCTATTATAACTACGCACAGGGCCATACGCCCGAGTTTGCCGATGCCGGCACGTTTGCCGGCCGCATCGTACACCCGCAATTCTGGCCCGAGGATCTCGATTACACCGGCAAGCAGGTCGTCGTGATCGGCAGCGGTGCGACGGCCGTCACGCTCGTCCCGGCCATGGCCGAGCGCGCGGCACATGTGACGATGTTGCAGCGGTCTCCGTCCTATGTCGTGTCGCGCCCGGCGGAGGATGGCTTCGCCAATTGGCTGCGGCGCAAACTGCCGGCGATGCTCGCCTATGACATCACGCGGTGGCGCAACGTGCTGTTCCAGATGTTCTTCTACAACCTCGCGCGCAAGCGGCCGGAAAAGACCAAGGGCCGCCTGCTCGATATGGTCAGGACCGAACTCGGTCCCGATTACGACATCGCGACCCATTTCACGCCGCGCTACAATCCCTGGGACCAGCGGCTCTGCCTTGTGCCGGACGGCGATCTGTTCGAGTCGATCAGGACAGGCAGGGCCTCCGTCGAAACCGACACGATCGACCGTTTCACGCCGGCCGGGATCAGGCTGGCCTCCGGCAAGGAGCTTCCCGCCGACGTGATCGTCACCGCGACCGGGCTGGAGTTGCAATTGCTGAGCGATGTCGCCTTCACGGTCGACGGCGCTCCGGTCGATCTGTCGAAGACGTTCAATTACAAGGGCATGATGTACAGCGACGTGCCCAATCTGGCATCGTCCTTCGGCTACACCAATGCGTCCTGGACGCTGAAGGCCGATCTTACCTGCGCCTATGTCTGCCGCTTGCTCAACACGATGCGCAAACGCGGGCTGCGCCAGGTGACGCCGCGGATCGGCGACGATGTGCTGACGCCCGAACCGTTCCTCAGCTTCACCTCAGGCTATGTCACGCGCGCCATGGAGAGGTTCCCCAAACAGGGCAGCAAGAAGCCCTGGAAGGTCCACCAGAATTATGCCCGCGATGTCGTCGCGCTGCGCTTCGGTTCAGTCGACGACGCGATGGAGTTCTCCAATCCGGTACCGCGGGATCAATCGGCCGAAGCGCCGCGCCCGCCAGTGCCTGCTTGAGATAGCGTGCGCGCGGCCCGCGGGCGGCGCGGCGCCTTCTGAGAGAAGCCGCCAATCTGGAGTTAAAATAAATCCGTTCCCGCCATTTCCTGCAGTCCCGATACGGGACGAGGGCGGTGCCGCGGCCTTCGCGCCGTCAGCTCATCGGAATTTGGTGCCTGGACCGCACCTTCTGGAAATATCGACCCGACCCCGGACAAAATCTTTATAAAACAAGGAGTTTTGGCCAAAGATCGAGTCGATGAACTCGGTTACCAGGGGCGAACGCCCTCGCCGTAGATCAGCGCGATAATGAATTGCAGCACTAGCTTTCTCCCGTGTACGCCCAGTCGAGCGCCCCTAATAATTAACGAAAAATTAATCATAGAGCAATCGGATTTCCGCGGTTTTCTGGTTCGTTGCGGGACGTTTTAAGAGTTCCTTCAGGGTCGGCTGATACCGCTCTCAGCGATGGCTCGCGCTTCAGACAAATATCGTCCCTTGGGGACCCCCGAACATCGCAGCGCGCGGTTGACGGTGCCGGCCGCGCTGCGGCACCGGCCGGACGACGAATATGGAGCGACGACCCATGCGGAGGCGCCCGCTCGCGGCAACGGGTTCCTGCATCCCGTCGCTGTCCCGCGCGACGATCCGCGTGACCCATTGCCCCCGCTCCCGAAGGCGTGGCAGTTCCTGTGCCTGGCGGAAATCGCCAATTTCTCGGCGCTGCGCCGCCATCTCGGCCGGTCACGCGCCAACCGTCTGGCGATCGATGTGAGCGGCCGCATCAATGCCAGCCTGGCCAATGCGCGCATCTCGGTCATCGGGCGCGACATGGTCGAAATAGGCTTTGAGGGAGATTCGCTGACCGATCTGGCGGCCGCGCTCGGCTGCCTGACCGCGGATTTCGATCTGCCGCTCGATCTCGACGGCGAACAGCACCGGCTCCGCATGCATTTCGGCGCGGCCGCAGCGCCCTTTGCTCATGCGGAAGAAGTCAGGCTTTCGGAAGAAGCCGAAAGCGCGCTCGATCAGGCGCGAAGCGAGGCACATGCGGTGATCCGCGATCTTTCCGCGGGTACGCCGGCATTCGACCGGCTGACGCTGACGCGCGAACTGCCGAGCGCGATCCTGAACGGCGAGATGTTCCTGCAATATCAGCCCAAGGTGCATGTCCGCCGGCAGGAAATCGCCAGCGCCGAGGCTTTGGTGCGCTGGCAGCACCCCACCCGCGGCCTGATCCTGCCGGGCGACTTCATCACCGTCGCGGAAGAAGCGCGCGAGATATCGGCACTGACCTTGTGGACGCTGGACCAGGTGATCCACGACCAGCGGCTGCTCGCGGCCGATGGCAATGACCTGACCATCTTCATCAACATCTCCGGCCAGTTGCTCGCCGATGTGCGGTTCGTGAAGCTCGCCTGCGCCAAGGTGCGCGAAAGCGGTGCGCGGATCGGGTTCGAGATCACCGAGACATCGGTGATCCGCGACCCGCAAAGCGCGATCTTCAACCTGCAGGCCTTTGCCGATGTCGGTATCACCATTGCCATCGACGATTATGGCGCCGGGCTTTCGTCGCTTGCCTATCTGAAACAGCTTCCCGCCAAGGAGCTGAAGATCGACAAGATGTTCGTGCTCCAGCTCACCAGCAGCAATCGCGATCCGCTGATCGTGCGCTCCACCATCGATCTCGCGCATGCGCTGGAGATGGAAGTGACCGCGGAAGGCGTCGAGACGCAGGCGGCGATGGCCCTGCTGAGCGTGATGGGATGCGACATGGTGCAGGGGTATCTGATCAGCCGACCGGTTTCGATCGAGGCGTTCCGGCAATTTCTGCGCGACGACAAGGCGCGCGCGCCGGAAGCGCCGGGCCACGCCATGTTCCGCCGCCCGGCGAGCTTCTGGAAAAGCGCTTGAATGGATAGTAATGAGCGTAATTCAGCGCGTATTTGACATGTTGTATGCAAGATGGTCCGCGATGACGGGTCTCATCCTTCGCGCCCTGCTCGGGGCCGTGCTGATCGCGCTGGCGCTGCCGGGCAGCGCGAGCGCCGCTGCGTCCGCCGCTGATCCGGGCGATCGCTTCGATGCAATGATCGCCGACGCGAAGGCGACCATGCTGATCGACCCTGCCAAGACGATCGCCAAGGCAAAGGCCGCCGAAACAGCCGCGGCGGCGCTCAGTGCCCGCGAGCGGACCACCGGAATCGCCACCGCAAAATGGCTGCAGGGCGAAGCCTATCTCCGTCTGAACAACGCGAAATCGGCGAAATCGCTGATCGACCAGGCGCTCCAGGCGGTTTCGACCGGCGGCCGGCCGACAAAACTGAACGGCGATCTCCTGCTGTCCCGCGGCGGGGTTCACACCATGACGGCCAATGTCGCGGCCGCCCTGAGCGACTATCAGGAAGCGCACAATATCTTTCGCGCGATCGGGGCCACCCGCAGTCGCGCGGTCGCGTTGCAGAGCATCGCCCTCCTGTATCAGGAAGCGGAAGACTATGAGAACGCGCTGACCTATTATCGGCAGGCGGGTGACGTTTACCAGGGCGATCCGTCGCTTGCCTTCACCAATTCGAACAACCGCGGAGTCTGTCTCAACGGATTGACCCGGTTCAGGGAAGCAGAGCGGGAGTTCCGGGAAGCGTTGCGTTTGGCGCGATCGATGCGGAGCACTGGATTGGAAGTGCTCGTGCTGCGCAACATTGCGCGCGCGGACCTGGCCATGGGCCGGCTCGATGCCGCGGAACGGTCGATCGCGGAAGGCGCGCGCGTGTCTGCTCGCGCCGGTGCGTCTGCCGTCGCGGAACAGGACTGGAGCGTCGCCGCCCAGGCCGCCCTTCAACGCGGGCAGTTTACCCGGGCTGCGGCGCTGATCGAGCGGACTTTCCGGGGTGTCCAGTTGACCGAGACGACCTTGTCGTTTCGCGACGCCCATCGGACGGCTTATGATCTGTTCAAGAAGATGGGTGACGAGAAACAGGCGCTCATCCATCTCGAGGCGCTCAAGCGGCTCGATGATCAGACTTCAACCCTGGCGGCTTCGACCAACACCGCGCTCGCCGCCGCCCGTTTCGATTCCGTCAATCAAAAGGCCCAGATCGAAAAACTGCGGGCCGACGAATTGCAGCGCAACATCGATTTCGAACGTGCGCGCGCCCAGAACCAGCGGTTCATCTTCATCGGTGCCGGGGTAACGACGGCCATCATCGTCGCCATGCTCGGCATCGGCCTCGTCACCATTCGGCGCAGCCGCAACGATGTACGCGCCGCCAACATCGATCTCGCCTCGACCAACCGCGCGCTGGAAAAGGCGCTTGCGGCAAAGACCGAATTTCTCGCCACCACCAGTCACGAAATCCGCACGCCGTTGAACGGCATTCTCGGCATGACTCAGGTGATGCTGGCGGACCGGAGGCTGGAGGAACAAACCCGTGACCGCATCGAGGTCGTGCACGGCGCCGGGCTCAGCATGCGCGCGCTGGTCGATGACATCCTCGATGTCGCGAAGATGGAAACCGGCAACATGACGATCGAGCGCGCCGCGTTCGACCTGAAAGCGATGCTGCGCGAGGTCTCTCGTTTGTGGGAGGAGCAGGCGCGAGAACGCGGCATTGCCTTCACGCTGGATCTTGCCGACTGCCCCGACCGGATCGAGGGCGACGCCGGGCGCCTGCGCCAGATCGCCTTCAATCTTCTCTCGAACGCGCTGAAATTCACCGAGGCCGGGTCGATCGCGATGCGCGCGTTCGTCGGCGGCGATGCTGCGCAGCAAACTCTGGTGATCGAAATCGCCGATACCGGCGTCGGGATTCCGGCGGAGAAGCACGAGATCATCTTCGAATCCTTCCGCCAGGTAGATGCCGGGACGACGCGCAAGTTCGGCGGCACCGGGCTGGGCCTGGCGATCTGCCGGAATCTCGCCCGCGCGATGGGCGGCGATGTGACCGTACGCAGCGCGGCGGGGGCAGGAGCTACCTTCACGTTCTACCTGCCGCTGGTCCGGGCTGGCATGCCGATGGCGGGCGTGGAAGCATCCGAAACGGGTGGGTTGCTGATCCTCGACCGCAATCCGATCACGCGCAGCATGCTCCGCGCCGTGCTGCATCCAAGGTGCGGCACGGTCACCTTCGCCGCCACGGTCGCGGAAGCGCTCGCGCTTATGGCGTCGGACGATATTGCGATGATCCTGATCGACGATGCGACGATCCGGGACGAGGATGACGTCGTCGGTACGCTGACCGCGCTGGCGCGCGGTGAAAGACTCACGGCGCTGCTCTGGCCCGGGCCGAGCGACGATCAGCGCGCGCAATTCGTGGCAGCAGGCGTCGATATCATCGTCGCAAAGCCGATCGCCGGCGCAGCGTTGGCCGAGGCGCTTTACCCGGGCAAAAGCGACGGTCGGAATGACAGGCGACTTGTAACGCGTGCGGCATGAAACGATAGAGACATCCAATATGGTTCTATTTTCCCGCCCCCCGCCCGATGCCCCGGCATGCCGGCCATGAATGTCCTTTTTATCGAAGATGATCCGATGAACCGGCGCGTCGTGAAGGATATGCTCGACGTGGCGGGCGCGACCATGGTGGGCGCGGAAAGCGGCGAGATCGGCCTGCGGATGATCGAGGAACAGGATTTCGACATGATCCTGGTCGATCTGCGTATGCCGGGCATGGATGGGATCGAGGCCATCCAGCATATCCGCGGGCGGGGCGACGCCAAGGGCGATCTGCCGATCATCGTGGTGACGGCGGATACGGCGCTCGACTTGCGCGAGCGCTGCCTGTCGGTTGGTGCCGACGAAGTGCTGTTCAAGCCGGTGGCGATGGATGCCCTGTTCGACGCGATCGGCCGGATGCTGGCCCGCGGAACGGGCCATGGGATGATCGCCTAGCGGCCGGCCTGGGGAAACGCCTTGAGCGCGTCCGCCAGCGAAGCGGTGGCGCTGCCGCGCCGTGCGGGTTGCGGCTGGGATGGGGCAGGGGCCCAACCCGTCAGGAAGATGATTTCGAAACGCTCCGCAGTGCGGCCATCCGGATCGGCACGCGCAGCGAACGCGTCGCCGGCGCGGGCGAGGGTGTCGCGGCGCAGCGGCGTGCGCCCGACGAGCAGGCTGGTCGCGGCCATGCCCCGAAGGTCGCCCAATAGCCGCCCGACATTGCCGTAGCGCACGGTCAGCGATTCCACATCGGCCACGGGCAGGGCGAAACCGGCGCGGACCAGCAGGTCGCCGGCCGAGCGCACGTCGATCTGCGGGTGGATACGCGCCGCCGGACGATCGCGCTCGGCGTCGCGCAGGACGGCGCGCAGCGTCGCCAGGCTGCCGGCGCCGGTAAAGGCCGCGAGGAAGAGACCATCGGGTCGCAGTGCGCGCCGGATCAGGGTCAGGGCGCCCGGCAGGTCGTTGACGCTGTCGAGCACGCCGGCCGACACGACCAGATCGAATGACCCGTCCGCGAAGGGCAGGCGATCCTCGTCGGCCTGCACGCCATTGGCGGCGCTCGCGAAAGCAAAACCGGCGTCGCACCGAACGATATGCGCACCCGGCGGCGGCGGGAATCCACCGTCGAAGCAGCCAAGGTCGAGCACGTCCCCGAAGCTGCGGGTGACCGCGCCAAGTCTTTCCTGGATGCCGTCCAGCATTGCCAGACGCAGGAAATCATGGCCGGCGAAACCGGCGGCGGCCCGGTCGCGCCGCTGGCGCCGCGCGACGCGGTCGAAGATGTCGGGGTTGCTCACGGCGCAGGCTTGTGCCGCCGGATACGGAGCGCGACAAGGGTTCGTGTCGCGCTTTCTCATGCCCTTGCGGGTCGCCGCCGATCTCGCGCTGCCGCCGCGTTGCCCAGGCTGCGGCGCGGTGACGGGCGCTGATCACCGATTCTGCGCCGAATGCTGGGGCGCGTTGCGCTTCCTGGGGCCGCCGTGGTGCGCCGCGTGCCACGCGCCATTCGCCTATGACCGCGGCCCGGGCGCCATCTGTGCAGCCTGTCACCAGCAGCAGCCTCGCCATGCCGGAGTGCGGGCGGCGGTGGCTTATGGCGATGTCGCGCGCACGGTCGCCCTGCGGCTCAAATATGGCGGGCGCACTGCCTTTGCCGAGACGGTGGCGCGGCAGATGGCGCGGCTGATGCCGGCCGGTGCCGAACTGCTCGTGCCGGTGCCGCTGCATCGCTGGCGCATCTGGTCGCGCGGCTTCAACCAGGCGGCCCTGATCGCCCGCGCGCTGACTCGCACGACCGGCATCGCGAACGATCCGCTGCTGCTTCAGCGCGTGCGGGCCACGCCGGTGCTGCGCGGGCTGGGCGCGCGTGGCCGTGCCAGAGCGGTTGCCGGCGCTTTTCGGATCGCGCCTGACGCCCGAGACAGGCTGCGCGGCAAGGCGATCGTCCTGATCGACGATGTGCATACCAGCGGCGCCACCAGTGACGCCTGCACGCGCTGCCTGCTCGGCGCCGGGGCGGCCAGCGTCACCATCCTGTGCTGGGCGCGTGTGCTCGATCCGGCGGCGGACGATTGACAAGCGGCGGGAGCGCCCACATTTCAGGTGCATGGCAAAGATCGAAATCTACACCAAGGCTTTCTGCCCCTATTGCACCCGTGCGATGCGCCTGCTCGACAGCAAGGGCGTCGCGGTCGAGGAATTCGACATCACCATGGGCGGGCCGAAGCGTGCGGAAATGGTACAGCGCGCCGGCGGACGCAGCACTGTGCCGCAGATCTTCATCGATGGACAGCATGTCGGCGGATCGGACGATCTTGCCGCGCTCGAGCGTGAGGGCAAGCTCGATCCGCTGCTCGCAGCATGAGGATCGCGCTGCTTCAGATGACGACGGGGATCGACCCCGCCGCCAATGCGCGCACCCTTACCGGAGCGATCGCCGAAGCCGCGAAGGGCGGCGCGGCGATGCTGTTCACCCCGGAGATGTCGGGCCTGCTCGACAGCAATCGCGCGCGGGCGGCTGCGTCGCTTCACGCGGAAGCTGACGATCCCGTGCTGGCGGCGGTGCGCGAAGCGGCACAGGAGCAGGGCATCTGGGTCCATCTCGGCTCGCTCGCGGTGCGCGGGGATGACGGCAAGCTCGCCAACCGCGCTTATGTGATCGATCCCGAGGGCGTCATCCGCGCACGCTACGACAAGCTGCACCTGTTCGATGTCGATCTGCCGACGGGCGAGAGCTGGCGTGAATCGGCATCCTATACGCCGGGCCGCGGCGCGGTGGTGGTCGATACGCCGGTGGGGCAGCTCGGCCTCGCCATCTGCTACGATATGCGCTTTCCCGACCTGTTTCGCGCGCTGAGCGATGCCGGGGCGACCGTGCTGGCGGTGCCGGCGGCCTTCACGCGGCCGACCGGCGCGGCGCACTGGCACATCCTGTTGCGCGCGCGGGCGATCGAGGCAGCTGCGTTTGTCGTCGCGGCGGCACAGACCGGCGTCCACGAGGACGGGCGGGCGACCTATGGTCATTCGCTGGTGATCGATCCCTGGGGCGAAGTGTTGCTCGACATGGGTGAGGCCGCCGGGATCGGCTTTGCCGAGATCGATCCGGCGCGGACCGCCGACGTGCGCGCGCGCATCCCGGTGTTGGCGCATCGTCGCGCAATCCCGGAGGTCGAGACGGCGTCATGATCGTGTTCGACCTGCGCTGTGCGAACGACCATGTGTTCGAGGCGTGGTTCGGATCGAGCGACGCGTTCGAGGAGCAGCGTGGGCGCGGCCTGTTGTCCTGCCCGATCTGCAGCGACGGCGATATCGGCAAGGCAGTAATGGCGCCCAACATCCCGGCCAAGGGCAACCGCCAGAGCGCGCCGCCAGCCGACGCACCGACGCCGGCCGTGATGAAGGCGGCGATCCGTGCCCTGGCCGAGGCGCAGGCGAGGGCGCTCGAAAAGTCGGAATGGGTCGGGAGCGCCTTTGCGGACCGCGCCCGTGCCATGCATCTGGGCGAAACCGATCAGGCGCCGATCCATGGCCAGGCGACGCTGGGCGAGGCCAGGGCCCTGGCCGAAGAGGGCGTGCCGATCGCGCCCCTTCCATTCCCTGTTCCGCCGCCCGAGGCAATCAACTGACGGCCTTACCCGCTCCGCCGCGCGACGGAGCGGGTGCCCGATCTCAATAGTTGAGATTGAAGCCGATCAGATTGCCCATCCAGGCCACCCATACAATGCCGATCAGCGCAGCGGCGACGATCACGCTCCGCACCCGGGCAGTCCAGCCCCGTCCGGTGGCGAACGTCGTCCCCGCATTCCACACGCCGATCACCGCGCCCGCCAATGGAATGATGGCCGCGATCTGGAGCGCCCTGATCCAGCCGTCCAATCCGGCGTTGTAGACCTCCACCCGGCTCTGCAGGATCGGCGCGAGGATCATGTACCAGCCCCCGAGATAGGCGAGGTCGCCGACCGCCGAGAGGCGAGTCAGAAACTGCAGCCTGGCCGCACGTCCGGTCACGACGGCCCGCCCCGGATAGGTACGGCGCAACCCGGCGGCGACCGGCCAGAGCAACGCCGTTGCCAGCAGCACGAGGACCGACAGGCCGCCGACCAGCATGTTGAGCGTCGAGTTGCGTACGGCGGGGACGGCCTGCATCACGGAAATGGGGTTGGCGCTATCGACGATGGTTCGGCGGCCGCCCGTCTCGGTGACGAGCAATTGTCTTGGGCCGTCCACCTCTCGCCAGAGGTTGGGTGCGATCTCGCGGAACTTCTTGTCCTCGATCGACGAGACACTGATCGTGCCGTCCTCATTCGCCGTGATCGCGTCCTGCTGAATCAGGTAGAACAGACTGATGAAGCCCGTTTCAACGCGTCGTGAGCCTTCGTAGTGGCCCGCGATCGCTTCGGCATGGTCCGCAGCGTTGGCGATCGCCGCCGGGGTCACGGCGGGCGGTGCCGGGAAATAGCGATCCATGAACAGATCGAACAGCCGCTGGCGCGCGCCGTAGGCGGCGTCATTCTCGCCGCGGCTGTTAAAGCTGACGAAGAAACCGACTCCCTGTTCGGGCAGCAGGTTCATGTCCGTGTGGAACACGATCGTATCGCCGCCATGACCGACGACAAGCCTGCCATTGCGACGTTCGTTGAAGAAGCCGTGCGCCATGGCCGCAAAGCCGGGCTGAGGCTGGATCACCGGACGTCGAGTCAGGCCCGCCGTTTCGGGACGCAGGATCTGCCCGTTCCCGAAGCGCCCGTCCTGCAAAAGCGCGATCATGAAATTCGCCATATCGCCGCCAGTCGTGCTGGCGCTGCCTGCCGGCGCCGTTTCGACCAGTTCGAAGGGCCCGGGTGCCATGTTGCTCTGGTGATACCCCTTGGACATCGACGCGGCGAGGGCGCGGGGCAGGGGCTGGACGAAAGTCGTCCGGGGCATCTGCAGCGGAGTCAGGATGTGATGTTCGACATAAGCGGCGAACGGCTCGCCGGACACGCGTTCCACGATATAGCCGGCGAGCGCCGCGCCATAGTTGGAATAGGCCGGCACCGCACCAGCCGGGAACAGCTGAGGGCGCTGATTCTCCTTCAGATAGGCTTCGGTCGTCTTGAGCCGGGCCGGATCGGTCGCGAGGAGATCCTTCAGGCCCTCCTCGAATCCGGCGCGGTGCGTCATCAGGTCGTTCATCGTGATCGGCCGGCCACTCTTCGGCGTGATCCGGAAATCGAGATAACGGTTGATATCGGCGTTCAGATCGATCTTGCCCGCCTCGACCAGTTGCAGCACCGCGGTCCAGGTGAACAGCTTCGAGGTCGATCCGATGCGCATCAGCGTGCGATCGACATCCATCGTCTTCTTGGCGGCGACGTCGGCATAGCCATAGCCCTTCTTGACGAGGACCTGGCCATCCTTGACCACGACGACCTGCGCGCCGGCTATCTTTCCCTGCAGCAGCGCGGCCGGGAGATTGCCGTCGAGCCAGGCGCCGAGATCGGCGGCCGTGAGCGCGGGCGTTCCGGGCGTGGGGACGGCCGCGACGGGCGGCACGACTGCCGGTGCCGGTGCGGGCCCCACCGGCTGTTGCGGTTGCGAACCCGCCGGTGCCACCGCCAGCATGCAGGCGAGCAGAGCGATCAAACCTGTCTTCCTGGTCATCATCTATCCCTTCGAAAGCCTCGATATGATGCGCACCGGCTGCGCTCTATTTCGTCGTTTGAGTCGGTTCGAACGCCAGATCCCGATAGTCGAAACTGAAATCGGCGATCGGAGACACGGGTGCGGCAGTGATCCGCGATACACGGCCCTCGGCATCGAGTGCGAAAGTCAGGTACGCCGCTTCGAGTGCCGGATCGTCGAACCGCGCGATGAACGTGTCATACTGGTAATGCTCGAGACGCCCCTTCATCCGCGGCGTCGGCGTGTAGTCGACGGTCAGGCCCCGTCCGTCAGTGCCGACGGCCAGCACTCCATACCAGGGGTCGACATATTGGCCCGCATAGCGGTCGAGCGGCAGCGACGGACCGATCTTTGCCGGCGCCGTCGTTTTGGCCGCAACCGCCGCCTCGGCCGCGGCGATCCGCTGCTTGCGGTACACGCCGAACCGAGCGGGCCAGTCCTGCTTCGGCCGCCCGAGATAGTGATCGAGCAATTCGTACATCAGCCCATGGCGCGGCTCGGCCTCTTCGCTGTTGAGCTCGATCGAGAAGCCGACCTGTTTTTCCGGGATCAGCACCACGACCGAGGTCGATCCATAGACCCCGCCGGCATGCCAGACGATCTTCGCACCGTGATAGTCGCGGACTTCCCAGCCCAACGCGTAGGACTGGAAGGTCGGTTGCGTGCCCGAGACCGGCTCGGGAAGGGTGGCGATCGGAATCGGCGTTACGGGCGCCCACATCTCCCTGGCCTGGGCCTCGCTGAACAGCCGTCCGCCGCCGGGCACTGCACCCTGCGCCAGCTGGATCTGAAGCCAGCGCGCCATGTCATTGGCGCTGGCCGCAACGAGGCCGGCGGGCCCCGATGCCTGGGGCAGGTGATCGCGCTCGTCGAGCATCCGCATCTCGCCCGTCCCGCGCACGGCACCGCCATAGCGAGCGTGCGACTGGGAACGGTTGGCGACGGTGAAGATGCGCGTGAACTCATCCTCGGCATGAGTCATGCCGCCCGGTTTGAACACGTGCTCGCGGAGATAGTCCTCCCAGCTCTGGCCGCTGACTGCCTCGATCAGCTGGCCGGCGACGATGTAGAGCACATTGTCATAGGCATAGCCGCTGCGGAAGCTCGTGGCCGGTTTCACGTAGCGCAGGCGCCTGACGATCTCGGCGCGCGAATAGCTGCCGCGCGGAATGTAGAGCAGGTCGCCCGCGCCGAGCCCGAGGCCGCTGCGATGCACCAGCAGATCGCGCACCGTCATTTCGCGCGTGACCCAGCTATCGTACATCTGGAAGCCGGGCAGATGATCGATCACCTTGTCGTCCCAGCCGAGCTTGCCGGCATCGACGAGCGTGGCAAGCGCCGTCGCGGTCATGGCCTTGGCGGTCGATCCGATCGTGAAGATCGTGTCGGCATCGACCTTCTGCGGAGCGCCGAGTTTGCGCACGCCATAGCCTTTGGCGAGCACGACCTTGCCGTTTTCGACGATCGCCACGGCCATGCCCGGCGTGCCCGATGCCTTGCGCAGCGCCTCGACCCGCGCGTCGAAACCGGCGGGAAGCTCGGCGGCCGCCGGTGCGGCAAGCAGCGCCAGGGGCAGGGCGAAAGCTGATAACCTGTTCATAGGGCCTCCGGCTGGGTGGCCGTGCCCGTGAAGTGTCGATAGGCGACAATCAGCAGCAACGGCAGGACATAGATGGCGATCAGGATCCAGGCGAGCGCGCGGTAACCCGACGCGATCAGGGTCACGAGGCCGATGCGCTCGGCGAGCAGCATGCAGGGGACCAGCAGCGCCATCGCCGCGAGCGCACGGACGGCGGGCGACAGGACCAGCCTGCGGCCGCCGGAATGCAGGATGCGTTCGTTGACCGCGTGAACCGCGCCGGTCCCGCTTTCGAGCAGGGCGCCGAGGATCATGATCTGGAAGACGATGTGGAAGACGGGATGGCCAAGCCGGCTCAGGATATAATCCGACGGGAGCACTGCGTTCGCGATATCGGGCAGGAATGCCGTCATGCTGACGAAGAACAGCAGCGCCGGCAGCATGGCGAGCGGTGCTGCGATCAGGCCGGCGGCCACCGCATCCCGACCAGAGCGGAAATGCCGCGTGACGGGCAGCACCACGACCGCACCGACGATGTTGTAACCGGCATAGGTGAGGCCACCCAGAGCCCAGCTACCCTGCGGCGGTGGCGACATGGCGAACGCCGTGGCGATCCGCTCGCCGACGCCGCTCAGCGCCAGCAGCAGGAATATGGCGTAGGTGCCGTACAGCAGCGCCGACACCCACAGGAAGACGCGCTCCACGCCGGTATTGCCGAAGGCGACGCAGGCGGCGATGCCGATCATCAATGCGAGGGTCCCGGCGATCGGCGGCGCCCCGAAGGTGGCCGCCGCGATTTCGCCTGCCGCCGCGCCGAATACCGCCAGGATCAGGATGAGGAAGATCGCATAGGCGATCTCGAATATGATCCACCCGCGCCCGAGCAGCGCCTTGAAGAAGGTGCGATAATCCTGTGCCTGGGTTGCGTGCGCGAAGGCGAAAGTCGCCGCGGCCACGATCGCCCAGATGATCGTGGCGAGCAGCATCGCGAGCAGCCCGCCCCAGGGGCCTGCCGGCAGGAAGAATTCGGCGATCTCCCGCCCCGTCGCATAGCCGCCGCCGATCACCACGGCCTTGAAGGCGAGGCCGGGCAGGACGAACCGGCGGAAGCGATCGATCGTCGCGGGGCTCAAACCCGGCATGCGTCGAGCAGGCGTTCGAACGCGGGGCCTCCCCGGATCGGATCCGCGGCCGGCAGATCGAGCTGGGCGCTCGTCGAAGCGATCGCCCGCTCCGCTGCGTCCTGTTCCATCCCCGCGGTATTGAGGCTGATGCCGGCACAGCGGATCGCGGGATTGGTCAGCCGCCCCAGCATCAGCGTCTGTTCGATGACGGCTTCGATCGGGGGCACGCCATAGCCCGGCGCGCCCAGCATGATCTCGCGGCCCGGCTGATGGCAGACGATAAACAGATCGGGCTGGCTGCCGTGCAGCAGCGCCAGCGACACAGCGGCGTAGGACGGATGGAACAGCGATCCCTGGCCTTCGATCACGTCGAGATGGTCGGCCGCGGCGTCGGGGCTCAACAGTTCGGCGGCGCCTGCGGCGAAATCGGCGATCACCGCGTCGATCGCGATACCCTCGCCGGCGATCATGATCCCCGTCTGGCCGCTTGCGCGGAAGGTCGCATCGACGCCGCGCGCTGTCAGGCCGCGGGCAATGGCGAGCGCGGTATATTTCTTGCCGAGCGCGCAATCGGTGCCCACCGTCAGCAGGCGCCGCCCGGTGCGCTTGCGCCCGTTTCCGACCGGGAGATCGGCCGGCGGCACGCGCAGATCGATCAGGCGCCGCCCGCGCCGTGCGGCGAGTTCGCGCAACGGCGCGATGTCCGCCAGCTGCACATGCATGCCGGCAACCAGGTCGAGGCCCGCCTCCAGTGCGGCGAGCAGGGCGGGTATCCATGACGGAGGGATCAGCCCGCCGGGATTCGCCACCCCTACCACCATCGCGCGAGCGCCCCGGGCAGCCGCCTCCGCTGGCGTCATGCGCGGCAGCCCGGTCGTGACCGAGGCTGCCGGCAGGGCATATTC
Organism: Parasphingomonas zepuensis; assembly: GCF_036663735.1. Lineage (NCBI taxonomy): Bacteria > Pseudomonadati > Pseudomonadota > Alphaproteobacteria > Sphingomonadales > Sphingomonadaceae > Parasphingomonas > Parasphingomonas zepuensis. Next base: position 823,525 of record NZ_JAXOJO010000002.1, read on the forward strand.
GCCCAGGCAGCGCTCCCCAGCCCAGTCGCGCAGCCCGAACGCCGTCTTGGCGAATCCCGGTTCGACCGTGTCGCCCAGGAACAGGAGATAAGGCGCGGGGAGGGCATGGATTCCGCCCTCCCGCGCTGAACGCTCCAGTGACAAAAGCTCTGTCACCTTAGAAGCCTGCGCCCAAGGTTATCCCGATCGTGCGCGGACGGATCACGCCCGCGTCCGCGAGGCCGAGCGGCACATTGCCGTTATAGTCGAGCGATGTCTTGCCATCGCTGTTGGTCAGATTTTTCGCGTAGATCTCGAGCGAGTAGGGGCCTTTGGTGACGCCGGCACGAAGATCGACCACTTCATAGCCGCGCATCGACGGCTGCCGGCCGTTGGCATCGCGCAGCCCGCGATTGAACGTCGCGGGCTGGCTCGACAGCGACCGGATCGATGCCCCGACATAGGCCTCCGTGGTGCCCCCCAGCGCCCATTGATAATCGACATTGGCGGCGACGCTGTACGGCGGCGTATAGGGCAGCTTGTCTCCGGCGAGGCCGCCCACTTCGGGCGGCGTATCGTCGCGCAGCTTCGCATCGGTATAAGCGCCGTTGAGCGACGCCGTCAGCCCGGGTGTTGGCTTGAGCGTGGCGGTGAACTCGAAGCCCTGACTGCGTGCCCTTTTGCCGTTGAAATTGAGGTTGTACAAACCGATCGAGCCGAACACCTGGATATTTTTCCAATCCACGCGGAATGCGGCGGCATCGATCGAGAAAGTGCGGTCGGCCGTTTGCGCCTTCACCCCGACTTCGTAGCTGATCACACTATCCGACCTGAACGTGCGAAGCTCGGGCGGCGCGCCGGGGGTGAGCGAATTCGGCCCGCCGGGACGGAAGCCCTTGGCGACACGGGCATAGGTCGACACATTGTCGCTGATCTTGAATTGGGGCGCGACCGAATAGGTAAACACGCCTTCCTTCGATCGTGCGGTCGGCAGCGTCAACGGCCCACCCGCCAGGGCGCCATCGGCGGACTGGTCCACGCGCTGTCGGTTGTGGCTGTAGCGGCCACCGACCGTCACGTCGAAGCGGCTGCCGAGGTGCAGGGTGCCGTTGGCGAACCCGGCGATTTCCTCGTATCGCGAGTTGAGTTGCGCGATGCCGAGCAGGGGCAGGCCGGCGATCGGCGTTACCGTACCCGGCGTGGAGGCGACGAAGGTCTGATCGATCAGACCTTTTTCATGCGTGTAGAAGCCACCGACCAGCCATTCGAAGACATCGCTCTTGCCCGATTCCAGCCGTACTTCCTGCGTGAAGCGATCGACTTTGGTCGTTTGGTCCTGGAAGAAATTGTTCGGCACGCCGAACACTCCCTCGACCAGGGCGCCGTAAATCGGGGTGTAATCGGAACGGAAATTCTGCCGCAGCGTGCTGTAGCTGGTGGCGGAGACGAGGCTGGCAAAGCCGAAATCGTAATCCAGGATCCCGCTATAGACACGGTACCGGATGTCGCTGAATTCCGGCACGAACTGCGATTGGGTAAGCGTGCCATAGGCGGTGATCCCGGTCATCGGATCGGCGTCGACACTGTCGCTCGCCTTCACATCCAGGTTTTGCAGATAGGCGCTCAACTGGATCGAGAAGTCATCGACCGGCTTGAACAGGACCGAAGCGCGGCCGCCATAGCTTTTCGACTGGTTGATCTCCTTGGCGACGTCCGATCCGTCGGTGCCGACCGAATCAATGAACCCGCCAAGATTGCGATAGAAGCCCGATGCGCGCACGGCCAGTTTATCGCCGAGCGGCACGTTGAGAACCGCGCTGCCCATATAGGATTCTCCGCCGCCTTCCGTGGCCTCGACGCTGGCGCGGCCGCGCGCTTCGATCCTGGTCGTGTCGGGCTTGTTGGTGACGAACTTCAGGATGCCGCCCAGCGCGTTCGCGCCGTACAACGTGCCCTGCGGCCCGCGCAGCACTTCGATCCGCGCGATGTCGAACGTGTCGAAATCGCCTGCCAGGATCGCGCCGTTGACCAGTCCGGTCGACGAGCCGAAGATCGTTTCGTCCTGATACACGGCGACGGTGGAAGCGACGCCACCGGTGTTGACGCCGCGCAATACCAGCCTTCCGAAGCCGGGAGTGGACTGATTGAGCTGCAGGCCAGGGACGAGCTTGAGATAATCCTTGAAATTGGTCGCCTGCTGCCGCTCCAGCGCCGCGCCCGAGACGACGCTGACCGATTGCGGCACGTCGATCAGCAGCTGCTCGCGCTTCTGCGCGGTCACGATGATGTCATCCGGATTCTCGGTGCCCGTGGAGGCGCGCTTCGTATCGGGCGACGTCTGCGCCATCGCTGCGCTGACCGGCGCCAGGATGGCAACCATGGTGGAAACGGACAAAAATAACCGCGCTTTTCTCATTTTAGCCATCCCTGAGCGAATATCTATTATTTCAGGAGTATTTGTCCTGAATAGAAAACTGTCAACCCAATTCGGCGCGTCGACGCACGCCACGCTCGAACCGGTCGATTAGCCACAACAGGCCGGCGGCGACGGCGGCGAGCGCCGCCAGGATGGCGAAGAAGTCGGCATGCCGGGTCTGGCTCCACAAAGTCCCGACCAGCCCCGCCGCGAGGCTGCCGGCGAAGCTCGCGAGGAACCACGCGGCGACAGTGGTCGATCCGAGCCCACGCGGTGCGAGCCTGGCGAACAGACCCAGCCCGGTGGGGAGGATGTGGAGCTCGCCCAGCGTGAGCAGGAGGAAGAACAGGACCAGCCACAGCCAGTGGGCGGTCCCGCCTGCCGCCGCGAGCGCCGTGAGCAGCAGATAGGCGAGGGCCACGATCGCCGCGCCCACCGCCATCCGGCGTGCCGGCCGATCTTCCCCGCCGCGTGCCGCACGACGGCGCCACATTGCCAGCAAGGGCGGCGTCATCACCATCACCAGCAACGGGTTGAGCGACTGGAACCAGGTCATCGGGATGACCGCCGTGCCGGCATGCCGATCGACGCCGGCATCGGCCCAGAGCGGCAGGGTGTTGCCGACCTGTTCATAGGCGCCGCGGAACACGGTGACCGAGAGGGCGATCGCGGCTAGCAGGAGCAGCGTATCCCGCGGAAAGCTTCCCCGCGGCGTCGCCTGTTGCTGCTGAACCGGCGGCGCTTTCGCCTGTGCCGGGAGATAGCGCTGGCCCCAGATATAGACGCAGAGCCCGGTCAGCATCCCAATGCCGGCAAGGCCGAAGCCCCAATGCCAGCCATAAAGTTCCCCTACCGTGCCGCACACCAGCGGGGCAAGGAAGCCGCCGATATTCACCCCGACATAATAGACATTGTACGCCCATCCGACGCGCGGATCGCCCGGTTCGTACAGGTCGTCGATCTGGCTCGGCAGGCTCGGCAGGAACAGGCCGTTGCCAAGCGCAATGGTCGCGAGTGCCGGATAGAAAAGCGGCTCGAACGCCATCATGAAGTGGCCGGCGGCCATCACCAGGCCGCCGGTGATGATCGCCCGTCGCTTGCCCAGCCAGCGATCCGCGATCACCCCGCCGATGATCGGCGTGAAATAGGCGCAGGCCGTATAGGCGCCGTATACGACCGAAGCCGAAACCTGCGCCATCATCAGCTGCTTGGTCATGTAATAGACCAGTAGCGCGCGCATGCCGTAGTAGGAAAACTGTTCCCACATGTTCGTGAGGAACAGGATGGTCAGGCCGCGCGGCTGGCCGAACCAGGTACGCTGATCGGTCATGCCGGAACGGGCTCTCCCGCGCCCCACACTTCAGGCCCGGCGTAGAGCATGCCGTCAGTATAGCTGACCGCGGGGCTGCGATCCCGCGAGAGGAAGGTCGGCCCGTCGAGATCGACCAAGTCGGCCGATTGCCCGAGGATGAAACCCGGCGCGGTCGCGAGGCTGGTGCCGATCATCGTGCCGACCATCACGCCGAGCCCGAGCCGGCGTGCCTCGGCCGCCATCAGCAATCCCTCGGTAAGGCCGCCGCACTTGTCCAGCTTGATATTGACGACGTCGAACCGCCCGACGGCACCGGGCACGTCCGCCAGCGACAACAGGCTCTCGTCGCCCGCCAGCGGGATCGCCGAATGGAAACCCTCCAGTTCGGCCTCGCAGCCGCGCGCCAGCGGCTGTTCGAGCAGGGAAACCCGGTGTTCGACCAGCCCCGCGACGAGCGCTTCGAGATCGCCGCGTACGAAGCCCTGATTGCCATCGACCCCAAGCCATACGTCGGGCCGTGCCGCGCGGATCGCCGCGACCCGCGAGAGATCGAGGTCGACGGCGCCGGTCAGCTTGACCTTGATCGACTTCGCACCGGCATAGCCGATCGCCGTGGCCGCCATCGCCTCGGGCGTGTCGGCGCTCACCGTGAAAGTGGTGACGATCGGGCGGGGCGGGGCGTCCAGCCCGGCAAGCGCCCACACCGGCCGACCGGCGCGGGCCGCCTCCAGTTCCCACAAGGCAGCGTCGATCGCGTTGCGCGCTCCGCCGGGGGGAAGGACCCCGCGCAATTCCTCGCGGGTCAGGCCCGCCTCGACGGCATCGCGCGCGACCTCGACCGCCGCGCGCATATTGGCCAGGTCGTCGCCGAGATAATAGGCGCCCGCCGCCTCCCCGCGGCCGCGTTGGACACCGTCATCGAGCGAGACGACGAGGACGTCGGCGGTTTCGAACACATAGCCCGCGATGCGGAACGGCTGGGCCAGTTTCAGCGTGTCGGTGACGACGCTCAGCGAGAGGCGCGCCATCAGTAATTCACCGTCATCGCGAGCAGGCTGTAGGCCGAGGCGGTGTAGAGGACGATCAGCCCAGCGAGGAGGATGAGCAGGCTCCACAGCTTGCGGGTCCAGCGGCGTCCGTCGCGCCAGGTCAGCCATGCATTCCAGGCGGCAATACCGACCATGCCGACAAAGACGATCGCGCCGCAGATCTGGAGGAACCACAGCAGAGTGTCGGCGCCGGCCGTCAACATGCTGATATCGCCGAACAGCATCGTGATCGCCGCCATCCAGCCGCCCAGCACCGCCAGCACCAGCAGCGCCATGATGCGCGTCGCGCGATAGGCCTTGAACGCCCGACCCGTCACGCCGATGGGCGCGGCATAGCGTCGGCGGATGAGCCAGCTCACCGGCCAGTAGAGGACGGTCAGCAGCAGCACCAAGATGCTCGCATAGAGCGCCGGGAGCAGCCATGCGGCCGATCGGATGGCCGGTACGCGATCATAGACCATGAAGGGCGAGATCAGATCGAAGCTCCACCGGACGACCTTGCCGTCGACCACCTGCGCGGCGAGCCGATCATGCCCGGTACGATCGCGCCACACGAACGGCGCGATCTCGTCCCATTTCTGCACGGCACCGCCCGGGCCCTTGAGCGCCGGCACCATCAGCTCACCCTTGTCGTCGAGCGTGATTTCCGTCTGGCCGACGAGATTGAGGATGTTGATGAAGTTCGACACCGAGCGGCGGCTGACCTCCCAATGGCCAACCATCATCCGCGCATGCTCAGCGGCGGTCTTCGCATCGACCCGGCCGTCGCGCTCGGTCGACGGGAAATAGCGGTCGGCGAAATCCTGGAACAACTGCCCGCGCACGACATGCGCCGCGCCCTCGCGCCCGGCGCTGTTGAACGACACGTAGAAGCCGACATGGTCGGCCAGGAAAAGATGCAGCGAGGTGTGGAAACTATCGGTATCGCCGAGATGGGCGATCACTTTGCGCCCGTTGATGTTGGTTTCGAAGAAGCCGAGCTCCATCCGGTTGAGCGGCGGGATCAGCGACTTAGGATTCACCCGATCGAGCGGGTTGTCGTGCATCAGCGCCGTGGTTTCCGGCTTGAGAATGCCTTTTCCATTGTCGAGATGCGCGATCATGAAGCGCGCCATGTCGAGGCCCGAAGCCGACAGCGAGCCGGCCGGCGCCGGGCCGACGAACTCGAAGCCCTTGGGGGGCAGGGAAGCGCGGTCGTAACCGGTCGCCATCAGCGGCTGCAGCGCCTTGGGCAGCGGCTGGCGGAAGCTCGCGGTGCGCATGCCGAGCGGCGCGAACACGCGCTGCTCGACATAATCGTCGAACGGCATGTGCGACACGCGCTGGACGACATAGCCCGCCAGCGCGGTTGCCCAATTCGAGTAATCCGGCGTGGTCCCGGCATCGAAGATCCGCGTGGGCACCCAGCGCTTGAGATAGACTTCGAGCGAGGTGTTGTTGCCCGGATCGTAGAAGATGATGTTCTTGAGCACTTCCTCGAAGCCGCCGGTATGAGTCATGATCTGACGCATGGTGACGGGCTGGCCGTTGCGCGGCGGAATCTTGAAATCGATATAGGTATTGATGTCGCGGTCGAGATCGATCTTGCCCGCTTCCACCTGCTGCATCACCGCCGTCCAGGTGACGAGCTTCGACGTCGATCCAGGCCGGAACAGCGTCTTCGCCGGATCGACCGGGCGACGCTTGGCGATATCCGCATAGCCATAGCCGCGCGCCGCGATCACTTGGCCATCCTTGACCACCGTGACGACCGCGCCCGCGATATCGCCGTTGTGCAGGGCGTAGGGCAGATAGCCGTCGAGCCATGTTTCGACATCGGCGCCTGTCAGCTGGCGAGCGCCGGGCGTCGACGGCTGCGACGCAGTGGGGAGTGGGGCGACGATCGGGGCGGGGGATGCCGGCCCCGGCACGGCAGGATATTGAGCAGTCGCTACACTGCCTATCAGCGCCGCCGCGATCGCGGCCAGCCTTGCCAAACGCATCGACTTTCTCCCCTTACCCATTGCGGAGCCATTCCGGTTTCGATACCATCGTTGGGTTGCTCCAATTGGGACGGTTTTATCCTGATTGGAAATTTCGTCAATGGCTGAGAAAGGTCTTCCTTGTCGACTCCTTCGCCGACGCTTGGCGTCCTGTTACGTGGCCTGCGCGCGCGGGAGGGATGGACGCTCAAGGAGATGAGCGCGAAAACCGGGATTCCGGTGTCGACGCTGTCCAAGATCGAGCATGATCGCCTGACCCTGACGTACGACAAGCTGCAGCAGTTGGGGCAGCGGCTCGGGCTGAGAATGTCCGAATTGTTCGCGGAAACCGACGAGGAAACGGCCCAGCCGGTCACGGCGCGCCGCAGCCTGGGCGATGTCGCGCGATCGGTTCGCGTCGAGACGCCGAATTATGATTATTATTATCTCTGCACCGAGCTGCGCCGCAAACGTATGATTCCGGTGATCACCAAGATCCGGGCGCGGTCGGCGCAACAGTTCGGCGATCTCGTCCGGCACAGCGGCGAAGAGTTTCTCTATGTGCTGAGTGGCAAGGTCGTCGTCCACACGGAATTCTACGATTCGGTCACCTTGGAGCCTGGTCAGGCCCTCTATATCGACTCGAGCATGGGCCACGCCTATCTCGCGGCGGAGGATTGCGATGAAGCGGAGGTGCTGGCGGTGATGTCGAGTGCGGAGGAGGAACTGATGGAATCGCTGCTCACTATCCACGAGGAACAGCGCCAGGGCGCCACCGCGGCGAATGATGGCGGTGCTGCACCAAGCGCTGATCGTCGCGTCAGGAAAGGGCGTTGAAGCGCTTCCTCCTGCTGCTGTCCGCAGCAGCCACGATTGCCACCCCGGCGCTGGCCCAGGATTACCAGGCGCGTGTCGCCCGCGTCCTGCGGACAACGCCGCTGATCGACGGGCATAATGACTGGCCTGAGGCGCTGCGCGAACGCGAGGGCGATGCGCGGTGGACGAAGGATCTGAACGATCTGTCGCAAAACCCCGTCCGCTACAACACTGACATAGCGCGGTTGCGCAAAGGCCTGGTCGGCGCGCAGTTCTGGTCGGTCTGGGTGGCGCCCGATCTGCCCGGCAAGGAGCAGGTCGAACAGACGCTCGAGCAGATCGATCTCGTGAAGTCGATCGCTGCGCGCTATCCGCAGACCTTCATGATGGTGCGGACGGCCGACGATATCGTTCGTGCCCATGCCTCCGGCCGGATCGGATGCCTGATCGGCGTCGAGGGCGGGGGGCAGATCGACGGCAATCTCTCGGTGCTGCGCAGCTATGCTGCGCTGGGCGCCGGCTATCTGACGCTCACGCATTCGCGCACCATCGAATGGGCGGATTCGGCGACCGACAATCCCAAGCATGGCGGCTTGACGGAGTTCGGGCGGTCAGTCGTGCGCGAGCTCAACCGGCTCGGCATGCTCGTCGATCTCAGCCATGTCAGCGAGGCGACGATGCGCGACGCGCTCACCGTGACCAGGGCGCCCGTCATGTTCTCGCATTCGAGCGCACGGGCGATCGACGACCATCCGCGCAATGTTTCCGACGCGATGCTCAAGCTGGTCAAGGCGAATGGCGGCGTCGTGATGGTGAATTATGCACCAGCCTATGTTTCCGACGCCTATCGCCGCTGGTCGGCGGATTCGGTGGCGGAGAAGAGTCGGCTGAACTCGCCGCCTTTCAATGGCCTCGACATTGGGCAACCGGAAAAGGCCGAGGCCGATTATGCCGCCTGGCTCAAGGCGCATCCGGCGCCGCGGGTGACCTTGTCCGAGGTGGCGGATCACATCGTGCACATCGCCCAGGTGGCTGGTGTGGATCATGTCGGGCTCGGGTCCGACTTCGACGGGGTCGGAGAGACGCTCCCGGACGGCCTCCAGGACGTCGCGACCTACCCGGCGCTGCTCGCCGAGCTGATGCGCCGAGGGTGGAGCGACGCGGATATCGCCAAGCTCGCCGGCGGCAATGTGCTGAGGGTGATGCGGGCGGCGGAGCGGGTCAAGGACGCTGCTCCGCGCTGAACCGTGGCGCCCCTATGGGCGCCGGGGTTTTTCCTTGACCACCAAATCCGAACACGCCAGAGATGCGAAAGCCGCGGATTTCCGCGGTTTTTGACGGGTGCCCCCGTAGCTCAGCAGGATAGAGCGACGGTTTCCTAAACCGCAGGCCGGTGGTTCGAGTCCACTCGGGGGCACCAGCACCGCTTGCGCGGCCAGTGCTCGCCCGAGTGTCCCGTGGGTCGCTTACGCCTTTACGTGCGCAGCGATGTACTTGTTCATTTCGAACATCGTGCACGACTTGCGGCCGAACACCTTCTCAAGCTTTGCATCCGCCAGAATCTCGCGCTTGTTGGCGGGGTTCTGCAGGTTGTTCGCCTTGATGTATTCCCACACCTTGCTGATCACCTGGCTGCGCGGCAGCCGGTCGTTGCCGACGATCGCGCCCAGCTCTGGGGACGGCTGCACCGGTGCATGGATGCCGCCGGTCTTGGGAGCTGCCGTGGGTGTCTTCGCCATAAATTGTCCTTCCTGATGTGTCGTTCATGTCGACATCGGTTTCACGCCTGCTTCAGCGTGCGCCGCTTGTGCGCCGCCTTTTCGGGATTGTCACTCCTTACAATGCCATCGGTGCCCCGAGAGGGGACGGCTGGAGCGGTTTTGCGACGGGAGTGCGACCATTGCGGCTTCCTCCTTGATCAGAAGGTCTTGCGCAACGTCGCGCCATAGGTGCGCGGCTGGTTGGGATAGCCGCTATAGCTGCCGTCCTGCGCGACGGTGGGGAAAGTGGAGATGAGGGAATCGTCCTTGTTCAGGTTGCGGACCCAGAACATCAGCTCGAGCTGCGCGCCGCGGCTGGTGATGCCGAAGCTGGCGTTGACCTGCTGCGAGCCATAGGTCGACAGCTCCGGCGGGGTCGTCTCGGTCAGCTGGAAGTCGCTCATATAGTTGAACTCGCCGCGCAGATAGGCGCCGATGCCGCTGTCGAATTCATGCGACAGCGTGGCCGCGGTCGAGAAGCTCCACTTCGGAATGCCCGCCGGCCGCTCACCCGACAAGTCGCGGAAGGACGGTCGCAGGCCCGTCGTCGGATTGACCGGGCAACGCACCGTATCATAGGCCACGCAGGCCGCGCCGGTGAAGGAATCATATTTCGGATCGAGATAGGTGACCGCGCCGGTCAGCGAGAGGGCGTTGAACGGGCGATAGGCGGCGTCGGCCTCGAACCCGCGAACCGATTCTTTGCCGGCATTGACCAGGCTGTAGCCGAGGCCGGTAAAGGCGTTGGACTGGAAGCCCTTGATCTCCTGCTTGAACACCGCGAGGTTGAAGAAGCCGCCGCGGAACTTGGCTTTCAGGCCGGCTTCATAGACCGTCACTTCCTCCGGCGCGGCCGATCGGCCGACGCCGTTGAGCGGCGGGCGGCTGTCCGACGACAGGTTGATCGCGCTTGCCTTCCAGCCGGTCGAATAGCTGGCATAGACGTTCACGAAATCCAGGTCGTACGCGATGCGCGCCGCATAGGTGAGCTTGTCACCCTTGATGATGCCCGATTCATTGGCGTTGGGATAATTCACCGGGCCGTGCACCGGTGAATTGGCGTAGAAGAACTGGAGTGCGTTGAGCGCGAAGGGGTTCGTTCTCGCCGCAGACGCCGGGCACGGTGTCGAGCCCGGCCCAGGCAGCGAAGCCCCGAGGCTTGCGCCGAACAAGTTCACCGGGAGCGTGGCGCCGAGAGTATAGCCCTTCTGCTGAAGGCAGCCCAGCAGCCCCGCAAACGTCGGGTTCATCGCCGCTTGGGCCGTGGGAATGAAGCCAAGCCCGGCGATATTCTCAAGATTCAGCGCCGAGAATTTATCGTTGAGCACGACGTTCGACACCGCTTTCTTGCGATCGTTCATATAGGCGAGGCCGCCAGTCAGGGTCAGGCGATCGGTGACCTTGAAATCAACCTGGCCGAACAGCGAGTAGGAGCGCTGTTTCAGCCGATAATTGTCGGCGATGCCCTGGCCGGGCATGAAATAGGTGCTGCCGGGGACGACGCCGGGCGTGCCGACGGCCGCCTGCAGCGTTTCAAGCCCTGTGATCAGCCCCTGGGAGAGGGCGTTGACGAACGCCCGTGCATCCTTGCCGAAGCGGATGTCGCGGCCGGTGTCGAGCTTTTCGTCCTGGTAGTAGCCGCCGACCAGCCAGCTCAGCGGACCATCCCCGGTCGAGGTCAGGCGGAGTTCCTGGCTGAAGGTCTTGGCTTCGTTCGCCGTCCGGTTGTTGGCGATGTCCGCACCGGTGAAATCGACGTCCTGATCGGACTGGTTGATCTGGTTGCGATAGGCGGTGATCGAGGTCAGCTTGGCGATGCCGACATTCCAGTCGACCTGCCCGGAAATGCCCATGCCGCGCACGCGGTTAGAGGGGTCGGTGTTGAAAATGACGTCCCGGTCGAAAATCCGGGTGGTGTCGGAGACGGGGAAGCCGAGGGCCTTGATGGCCTGGGTCGCCGGTCCGTTGTAAATCGAGGTGACGCCGCAGCACACTTCCTTGATCAGATTATAGTCGGCGATCACGCGGACCGAGAAGTCGGACGATGGCTCGAACAGCACGTCGCCGCGGACCGACCAGCGATGCCGATTGTTGACGTCGTTGCCGGTCGTCAAATTCGTGAAATAGCCGTCACGCTCGTTGAGGCTGCCCGACACCCGGAAGGCGAGCGTATCGCTGAGCGGGCCGGTGATGGTCGCCTTGGTCTGCATCAGGCTGTAATTGCCGATGCTGATCTCGGCCTTGCCGCCCCAGTCGAACGCCGGGCGCTTGGTGACGATGCTGATCGCGCCGGCCGACACGTTCTTGCCGAACAGGGTCGATTGCGGACCGCGCAGCACCTCGACACGCTCGATCTCGGGCAGATCGTCAAGCGCAGAGGCCGAGCGCGACCGGTACACGCCGTCGATGAAGACGCCGACCGAGCTTTCGATGCCGTCATTGCCATTGCCGTTGCCGAAGCCGCGGATGATGAAGTTGGTCTGGCCCGCGGCGTTGAACTGCGCGACCTTGAGCGAGGGCACGACCGACTGGAGATCGATCAGATCGCGGATCTGCGCCTTTTCGATCGTCTCGACACCCGTGACCGACACGGAGATCGGCACGTCCTGCAACGTCTGTTCGCGCTTGGTCGCGGTGACGATAATGTCGTCGCTATCGGTCAGGACCTGCTCGTCCTGCGGGGCCGCGGGAGCCGGCGTGGTCTGCGCCAGGGCTGGCGTTGCGGACAACAGTGCGATAGCCGACGCCGCGAGCAGTTCGAATTTCTTCATGATGACATCCCCTCTGGCCGGCCCGCCGGTCTGTTGCCGCCTGAGCCCTGTTCGTATTTTTGGTATGCGAAGTCTGCGTCCATGGGAATCAACCGTCAATGGGGAATGAAGGAAAGCGGCGGGCTTACAGAGTAGTTGCCCAAATGAAACAGTTTCGAAATAGAACTGAAATCGCCAAGAGCATGGTTGCCGTAACGGCAAGTTCGAACAAGGCCTAGAGAAATGAGTATGGAACATCGGCCCGCTGGACCGGAAAATGGTGACCTCGTCGCTGCAACACCCAAGATTCCTGTGCCCGACGAAGTAGCCGAGGCCGTGCGGACTCTGATTCGCTGGTCGGGCGACGATCCCGGTCGGGAGGGTCTGCTGGACACGCCGCAGCGCGTGGCGCGCGCGTGGAAGGAATATTGCTCGGGCTATGGCGACGATCCCGCGCATCATCTGTCGCGCGTGTTCGAGGAAGTCGGCGGCTATGACGAGATCGTCCTGCTGAAGGATATCCCGTTCCAGTCGCATTGCGAACATCACATGGCCCCGATCATCGGCAAGGCACATATCGCCTATCTGCCGGGCAATTATGTCGTCGGCATCTCCAAGCTGGCGCGCGTGCTGCACGCCTTCGCCCGGCGCCTGCAAGTGCAGGAGCGGCTGACCGCCGAGGTGGCCGATTGCATCTGGGAGAATCTCAAGCCGGATGGCGTCGCGGTGGTGATCGAGGCGAGCCACGCCTGCATGACAGCGCGCGGCGTGCGTACGCCCGGCGTGTCGATGGTGACGAGCCGGATGATGGGCGTGTTCCGCGAGGACGACCGCAGCCGCAAGGAAGTGCTCGCCTTGATGGGCTATTGAACGACCATGCGCGGAACTGACCGCACGGTGCTGGTCACGGGCGCGGCGCGGCGCATCGGCGCGGTGATCGCGCGGCATCTCGCCGGGCTCGGCTGGCGGGTCGCGGTGCATCACCATCACTCGCCCGAGCATGCGGAAGCCCTTGCGGCCGAATTGCCCGGGGCCTGCGTGCTGACCGGCGACCTGGCCCGGCCGGAGACGGCGGCGCAGCTGGTGGCGCAGGCGCGCGCAGCCTTTGGCTGCCCGCTGGCCGCGTTGGTCAACAATGCCTCGCTGTTCGCCTATGACCGGCCGCCGCTGACCGACGCGGCACTGCTGCGCGAGCATCTGGCGGTCAATGTGGAGGGGCCGGTGCTGCTCGCCTCTGCCCTCGCGGCGCAGGACGATCTGGCGACAGGGACGGTGGTCAACATCCTCGACCAGAAGGTGGCCAATCTGAACCCCGACTTTTTCTCCTACAGCTGCGGCAAGATCGCGCTGGCCGGGGCGACGCCGATGCTCGCCCAGGCGCTGGGGCCGCGCATCCGGGTCAACGCCGTCTCGCCCGGCCTCTCCCTGCCGAGCCTCGACCAGAGCGAGGCCGAATTCGGCGCGGTGGCGAACGAGAATCTGCTGCGGCGTCCGGTCGAGGTGACGGCCATTGCCGAGGCGGTCGCTTTCCTGCTGACGGCGCATGGCATCGCCGGGCAGAATATCTTCGTGGACAATGGCCAGCATTTTCTGCCGCGCGACGGCGACGTGATGTTCGAGACCCGAAAGGGGCAGCACGGGCAGGGGGTGGCGCATGGCTGAGCGCGTACGATTCACGACGATCCTGGAGGGGCTCGAACTCGTCATGGGGCTAGGCGTGCACGCCGAGGAGCTGGCCGGGCCGCAGCGCGTGATCGTGAGCGTACGGATGGACGTCGATTATCCCGCGCCGCCGTCCGATGACCGGATCGAGCAAGTGCTCGATTATGATTTCGTGCGGGACGGCATCCGCGCGCTGGCGGCGGGGCGGCATTTCCACCTGCAGGAGAGCCTGTGCGAGGCGGTTGCGGCGCTGTGCCTCGCCGATGCGCGGGTGGCGCGGGTGACGGTGCGATCGCTGAAGCCCGATATTTATCCGGATGCTGCGGTCGGGTGCGAGATCGTGCGGGAACGGCCGCAGTAACCGGCGCGAATAGCTGTTGGGAGTCGTCGCGCTTTGCGGAAATTCGCCAAGTAACCGCCGATTTATGTCACCCGCTTGCGAGAGGCGCGTTTTGAAGCTTTTCTTGGCGCTTGTCGAACCGTTGTCGAATAGCGCCATTCCTGCACTGAGGGGTTTCTGTACGATAGCGAGCCGGTGCCGAAGATCGTATTGATACTCCATTGTCATTTTACTTCCCGACTTATGTCAATGGCATGTCCATTAGTGCCGTATTTCTTGACGCCGCCGTTCATGGCCTGAACCTCCGATCCAACCCGCAGGCGGGGCTCGTGCGAGTTGAGCAGGGAACTGCAAAAGGTTGAATCAGGCGGGGGCGCGGGATCCGGCGGCAATGACTTTACCGCGGGGCTTGCTTCTCCGGGTGGGATGCCCGACCTGCCGTCGATCCTGTTCGTCTGCCTCGGCAATATCTGCTGGCCGCGGCGGCGCTGCGCGCGGACAGCGCGATTTCCGCGGCCGACAGAGCGGTGCGACGGGACACAGGAAAGAGGTTTATTAACCTGACCCGTCCCAACATGCCTGCTGCGCACAGCCATCTGGATCAGTAACCCGAAAGACCACAGATTCCGCACTTCACCATATCGTTAGCCGTTTGCCCCCGGTCGGATCGCGCGAAGTCTCCCCCGACGCCGGCCCCGCTCCACGCTTTCGGCTAGTTCCAGCGAAGGGCCACATGAGTAACAAAGCCGTGCCAAAATACCCTGGTTCTGGCGTCGGGATGGCCAGTTGGGCGCCGGCGGTCCTGATCCTGAGCGTGCTGCCGATTTTCGGATCGGTCGGATATCTCGGCGGCGGGGGCGACGACTGGTATTATCTGGAAGCGGCCAGGTGTCTTGTGCAGCATGGCGTGTGCGTTCCCGCAACGCACTGGGCGACCCGCTGGCCGCTCGTGGCACCCCTTGCCGGAGCGCTCGCTCTGTTCGGGGAGAGCCGGTCGAGCGTCGCGATCGTGCCATTCCTCTACGCCGTCGTCGCCACGATCCTGCTGGCCGAGAATGTGAGGAAGCGGTTTGGCGGGTCCGCGGCCATGTGGGCCGCCGTGGCGCTCGTGCTCACGCCGGCCTTCTTCGGCCCGATCCTGCAGCCCTCGGTGGATATTCCCGAACTTGCCTGGGTGCTTGCGGCGCTGTTGGCAGGCCAGGTGTCGCTCGACCGGGGTAGTTTCAAGGCGGCAGCCCTGTGCGGTGTCGCACTCGGCCTTGCCATTCTCACGCGCGCGACAGCGCTTGCCTTTCTCGTCCCGCTGGCCCTGGGGTGGCTGGCGCTGCCGCGGTCGCGGCGGGCTCTGGCCTTCCCGGTTGCGCTGGGCATGCTCGCCGTCCTGACGGCAGATGGGGGTTTTTACGGGCTTATTGCAGGCGACCCCGTGCTCGGCTGGTCCCTTTCCCTGCACCATACCGCAATTCCTTCAACGGAGCTGCCACCCGGAGTCGACCTCAGCAAATCTGCGCTCCTGAACATCGAGTTCATCCGGAACTGGCGCCGCAGCATGGGGATCGAGGTCCATTGGATAGTTGACCCGTTGCTGAATCTGCTCGCCGACCCGAAGTGCGGCTTGACGCTTCTCGGTGCGGTTCTGCTCTTCTTCGCACGGCGCAAGGACCTTGCCACGCGCGATCCGATGGGGTGGCTCGCCTGGGCGGCGGCAGCCGCGCTGATCCACTTTCTGGTGCTAACCTTCGTCCTTGCGACTGATCCCAAACCCCGCATGTTCCTGTTCGAGATTGCCGTCGCAGCCGCCGTGATCGGTGTGATCTGCGCCAATCGCGGACGGGCGGCGCCCCCGCTGCTTGCAGGGGCGGTTCTGGCGCTGATGGCCCTTCGCGCGCTTCTCCTCAGCTACGATGCGATCGATCTCTCCCGCGCCTCAATGGCGGCCAAGCACTGGGCATCGGCACAGCGTGGCCGATTGGCGGTGGACGAATGGACCAGGCGGACCTTCGCGCTCGTTCCAGCTGTAAGGGATCTGCCACTTCCCGATAGCGCACCTCGCCTGCCGGTGCTCGGGCTTGCCAAAGGTTCGTGCGCGAATGTCGATACGAGCGGCCCACACGGGACGCCGCTGCGGGAGGCGCGGTTCTATCAAAGTGACCCGAGCTTCCTCCGCTGGATGCGATCGCATCATATCGCCGTCGCAGAGAAGCCGGTTCCGATCTTGTGCATCTATGCTCCGATGCCATCGTCACGGTAGAGGCGCCCGGTCCCGAATGCCGATACGGCGCTGTGGGGATTGAGCATTCCCGGCGCGCGCTAAATACAGCGCTAAGGGATCCGTTGGGGGCGATCGAGGGGCATCGGCCGCTAAGTCCGTTCGCATAGAATTTCTTAACCGGTGGGTGGCATTGTCAGCCGGTCTGTAAATCCGCGGGAGTGATCGCTGTGGCACGCAGAATGCAGAAACGCCGCGCATCCGGACATGCCCGGCCACTCTATCATGAAGTCCAACCCGGTGGTGTCGCTCCACGTCGCCAGCCCGGCGAAGACGGGCCGGTACGGGAACGGGCCGATGGTTTTGAACTGGTCCTATGGGCTCTGGTCGCGCTGATTGTCCTGATCATGATCGACACCTATGTCTGGAATGGGCGATATCGACATGGGTTCTGGGTCGCGCTCAATGCCCAGGCGGAATCCGCCCGTACCTGGACTGAAAGGCTCTGGCTCAGCTGAGAACCCACAAAAGGTGGCGTGAACAGGATCGGCTGCAATTCATCCGGACCAGCTGTTTCGGCTAAGGCGGGGCCGCCGAAAAGGCATTCGTCCGCTTTGTCCACGCTATTGTCCGGCAGCGCGCGGCCAGCGTGCTTGCAGGGCGCACAGCGCCATTTCGAGCGAAAGCTTACCGTCCCGAGGACGCCGAACCCAAGGCGTTGAGTCCTCGGTGAAACCCAAAGCCAGCCGACCTTGCCCACTTGACCGCACCGGGTTCGACCAGGACTATCCACGCCGCCATTTGCGGAAGTTGACCCGCACAAGCGTACGGTCCGGCGGCGATGACTTTACCGCCGGGCTCGCCTATCTGGCTGGGGATGCCCGACCTGCCTTCGATCCTGTTCGTTTGCCTCGGCAATATCTGCCGGTCGCCGCTGGCCGAGGCGGCGCTGCGGGCGGAGGCGGTACGGATCGGGCGGGCGATCACGGTGGACTCCGCCGGAACCGGGGACTGGCACGTCGGCAGCCCGCCCGACCGACGCGCGCAGGCCACGGCGCTGCGCCACGGCATCGACATCTCCGACTATCGCGCGCGCCAGGTCGAGTCCGGCGATTTCCGGCGGTTCGACTATATCCTCGCGCTCGACCGCGACAATCTCGCCAGCCTCATGGCGATCGCGCCGGGCGATGCGACGGCGGCGGTGGGCCTGCTGCTCGACCTGGTGCCGGGCCGGGCCGGCGAGGGGGTGCGGGATCCCTATTTCGGCGACGAATCCGGGTTCGAGCTGACCTGGGCCGAGGTGAGCGCCGCGGCGCAGGCGATCGTCGCGCTGATGGGAAGCGTGAAGAGTGGCGATGATTGACTCGATGATACTACGGATATACCCGTAATATCATCGAGTCGTCAGGAGCCAGCCGATGAAGCGCATGCATCTGCACGTCAACGTGTCAGACCTTACTCGGTCGATCGCGTTCTATCGTATCTTGTTCGGCACCGCCCCGATCGTCGTGAAGGACGATTATGCCAAATGGATGCTCGAGGATCCGAAGGTCAATTTCGCGATCTCGCAGCGCGGACGGACAATGGGGATCGACCATATCGGCATCCAGGTCGACAGTGCCGATGAACTGGCGGAGCTGGCCAATCGCCTGAAGTCCGCCGGCACCGACACGCTCGACCAGACGGCCACCACCTGCTGCTATGCCAGATCCGACAAGAGCTGGGTGAACGACCCGTCCGGCGTGCGGTGGGAGACGTTCTTCACCTTTGGCGAGGCGACCAGCTATGGTGAGGATGACGTTCCTCCCGCACCACCCGCCAGCACCGGCAGCGGTCCGGCCCGCGCCACCGCTGCACGGGCATGCTGCTGATGGATACCGGCGCTGCCGTTGCGGCCTTGTCGGCGCTTGCTCATGCCGGCCGGCTCGAAGTCTTCCGCCTGCTCGTCCGCGCCGGCGAGGCGGGCATGGCGTCGGGCGAGATCGCGCGGGCGACCGGGCATGTGCCCCAGACGCTGTCGGGTAACCTCACCATCCTGGGCCATGCCGGCCTGGTCGCTTCCCGGCGCGAGGGGCGATCGATCATCTACACTGCCGCTTATGGCCAAATGAGCGACCTGCTGGGCTTCCTGATGGAGGATTGCTGCGCGGGGAAGCCGGAGATCTGCGCTCCGCTCGCGGAGATGGTGGCGAAGGCGGCCTGTTGCCAGCCGGGCGCGGTCCAATGACCGACATCGTCATTTACCATAATCCCGCGTGCGGAACGTCGCGCAACACGCTGGCGATGATCCGCAACGCCGGGGTCGAGCCCCATGTCGTCGAATATCTGAAGACTCCACCATCGCGCGCGATGCTGGTGTCGCTGATCGAGCGCATGGCGCTGACGCCGCGTGCGCTGCTGCGCGAGAAGGGGACGCCCTTCGCCGAACTGGGCCTCGCGGATCCGTCGCTCGGCGACGACGCGATCGTCGACGCGATGATGGATCACCCGATCCTCATCAACCGCCCGATCGTGGTCGCGCCGCTCGGGGTGAAGCTGTGCCGGCCTTCCGAAACAGTGCTCGATCTGCTGCCGGGCGAGCAGCATGGCGCCTTTACGAAGGAAGATGGCGAGCGAGTGATCGACGACAGCGGACAGCGGATCGCATCATGAGCGCCGCCACCGTGGGGGGCGTTACGCCGACCAGGCCGGCGATCAGTCCATTCGAACGCTATCTCAGCGGCTGGGTCGCGCTGTGCATCCTGGTCGGCATCGCGCTCGGCCATGCGCTGCCCGGGCTGTTCGCGACGATCGCCTCGGCTGAGGTCGCCCGGGTCAATCTTGTGGTTGCGGTGCTGATCTGGCTGATGATCGTGCCGATGCTGCTGAAGATCGATCTGACCGCGCTCGGCTCGGTACGGCAGCACTGGAAGGGTGTCGGCATCACGCTGTTCATCAACTGGGCGGTGAAGCCCTTCTCGATGGCGCTGCTCGGCACCCTGTTCCTTGGCTGGCTGTTTCGCCCGTTGCTGCCGGAAGCCGAGATCAGTTCGTATATCGCGGGCCTGATCCTGCTGGCGGCGGCGCCCTGTACCGCGATGGTGTTCGTCTGGTCCAACCTTTGCGACGGCGATCCTGCCTACACGCTCAGCCAGGTCGCGCTGAACGATCTCATCATGGTGTTCGCGTTCGCACCGCTGGTCGGCCTGTTGCTCGGTGTGGCGTCGATCACGGTGCCGTGGGGTACGCTGCTGCTCTCGGTTGCGCTCTACATCGTCGTGCCGGTCATCGTCGCCCAGCTCCTCCGGCGCGCGGTGCTGGCGTCGGGCGGTCCGCCCGCGCTAGAAAGGCTGCTTACGCGGCTTGGGCCGGTTTCGCTGGTCGCGCTGCTGACGACACTGGTGCTGTTGTTCGGGTTCCAGGGCAAGGCGATCATCGCGCATCCGCTGGTGATCGCCCTGATCGCGGTGCCGATCCTTATCCAGGTCTATTTCAATGCGGGACTCGCCTATTGGCTGAGCCGCCGCTTCGGCGTCGCCTGGTGCGTCGCCGCGCCCGCCGCGCTGATCGGCGCCTCCAACTTCTTCGAGCTGGCGGTCGCCGCCGCAATCAGCCTGTTCGGCTTCAATTCTGGCGCTGCGCTAGCGACCGTGGTCGGGGTGCTGGTAGAGGTGCCCGTGATGCTATCCGTGGTCGCAATCGTGAAGAAGACCCGGCCCTGGTACGAAGGGCGGGTTCCGGCATGATCGCGACCATGGCCGGTGCGGTGGCCGGCGCTGCTCTCCTCTCAAGTCGGATCAACTGATGTCGCGTCTTCGTATCCTCGCCGATCCCGACTACCTGCCGGCGCTCGATCGCTCACTGGTGCGGACTGACCTTGCCAAAGGGCTCGGCCAGCGCGATCCCAAGCCGCGCATCCTCCTGCTCTACGGCTCGCTGCGCGAGCGATCGTTCAGCCGGCTGGCCGTCGAGGAAGCTGCGCGCCTGCTCATCCTGTTCGGCGCGGAGGTGCGGATATTCGATCCCGCCGACCTGCCATTACCCGATCAGGTGGAGGGCGACGATCACCCGGCGGTGCATGAGCTGCGCCAGCACGCGCTGTGGTCGGAGGGCATGGTGTGGTGCAGCCCGGAACGGCACGGCCAGATCACCGGCATCATGAAAGCGCAGATCGACCATTTGCCGCTCGAGTTCGGCGGCATGCGCCCGACCCAGGGCCGTACACTCGCCGTGATGCAGGTGTCCGGGGGATCGCAGTCGTTCAACGCAGTCAACACGCTGCGGCTGCTCGGCCGCTGGATGCGGATGATCACGATTCCGAACCAGTCGAGCATCGCAATGGCGTGGCAGGAGTTCGACTCGGCCGGCCGGTTGAAGCCGTCGAGCTATTACGACCGGATCGTCGATGTGATGGAGGAGCTGGTCCGCTTCACCGTCTTGACGCGCGGCCATGCCGCCCAGCTCGTCGATCGTTATTCCGAACGCAAGGCCGCGGCGGCAAAACGGGACGCAACCCAGGATCTCGCGTCCCGCTCCACCGCCTGAACCAGGGCACTGGCCGAGCGGCTAGACCGTCGGCACGGTGCCGCCGTCGATGACATATTCAGTGCCGGTGATCGCCGCGGCACGGGGCGAGACGAGGAAGGCGATCAGGTCGGCAACTTCGTCCGGCCTGGCCGGGCGGCCGAGCGGGATGCCGCCGAGGCTGTCCATGATGATCTGCTTGCCGCCGGCATAATCGGTGCCGGCCTGGGCGGCGAGCCGCTCCGCCAGCGCCACCGATGCGTCGGTCTCGACCCAGCCGGGCGAGACGCGGACGACGCGCACGCCTTTGGGGGAGACCTCCTTCGACAGCGCCTTGCTGTAAGTCGCGAGCGCGCCCTTGGCGGCGGCATAGGCAGTGGTGGATTCGGGCAGCGGCAGCGCATGCTGGATCGAGGTGACATGGATCACCACGCCGGATCCGCGCTCGACCATCGCCGGCACCAGTGCGCGATCGAGCCGCACTGCCGCCATCAAATTCTGGGCGATCTCCCGTTCCCACTGCTCGTCGTCGAGCGCGGCGAAGCCTCCGCCCGGCGCGCTCGATCCGCCGAGCACGTTGACCAGGATATCGACGCCGCCCAGCGTCTCGCGGGCGGCCTGGGCTAGCGCGGCGCAGCCGGCCGCCGTCATCAGGTCAGCCGCGACGAAATGAACGCCAGCCGGCACCGTTTCGGGCTGTGACCGGGCGCTCGTCATCACGGTGGCGCCCGCGGCCTGGAGCGCCGCGACCACCGCCGCGCCGACACCCTTGGTACCGCCGCTGACCAGAGCACGGCGGCCGGTGAGATCGATCCAGCCGGCCATCATCCGATCTCCAGCGCATCGGCGAGGGCAGGTGGCAGGGCTTGAATCGGATCGGGCATCGCTGTCTCCCAGGCGCCGGCGCGGCGCCGCTGTTGCTCTGCGATCCAGATCGTCCTAGCGGGCGATAATGACAAGAACCGACGAAAAAGTAGGGTACTTACCTGAAGGTAAGCCCGTCGAGCACACCCCGTTCTCGGCGGCATCGGGCGTCGAGCAGGTCATCCGGATGCTCGAGGGGCGGTGGAAGCTGGTGATCCTGTTCCATCTGTTCGGCGGGAAGCTGTTGCGCTTTTCCGATCTCGAACGCGCGATCCCGGCGATTTCGCAGAAGATGCTGATCCAGCAACTGCGTCAGATGGAAGCCGACGGGATCGTCACGCGGCTGGTCCATCACCAGGTGCCGCCGAAAGTGGAATATGGCCTGACCGAGTGGGGCCAGTCGCTGTGCCCGGCGCTCGACGCGCTGCTCCACTGGGCGGAGCAGCGCTGAGGGTGGCGCGCGTGAAAATCTATTTCGATGGGGGATGCCGGCCCAATCCCGGCGCGATGGAGCTGGCGGTGGTGGCCGGCGGGCAGGCGCATGTGCTGCGCGCGCTCGGGCACGGGACGAGCATGGATGCCGAGTGGCTGGCGCTGATCCATGCGCTGCGCGTCGCGCAGTCGATCGGCGCGGCAGATGTCGTGCTGCTCGGCGATTCGGTGGCGGTGATCGGGCAGGCCAATGGGACGGTGAAATGTCGCGGGGCTGCCGTGGCGCATCTGGCGGCGTTGCGCACGCTGGCGGGCGCGGCGGGGATGCCGCGCATCCGCTATATCAAGCGATCGCAAAATCTTGCCGGGATCGCGCTGGCGAGGTTGCACGCGGGATGACGGATGTGCCGATCCTCTACAGTTTCCGGCGCTGCCCCTATGCGATGCGCGCGCGGCTGGCGCTGCTGGCGAGCGGGGTGCCGTTCGCGATCCGCGAAGTCGTACTGCGCGACAAGCCGGCTGTGCTGATCGCCGCGTCGCCCAAGGCAACCGTGCCGGTGCTGGTGCTGGCGGACGGCACGGTGATCGACGAGAGCATCGACATCATGCGGTGGGCGCTCGGTCGCAACGACCCCGAAGCCTGGCTGGCGGGGGCCGATGCGGCGCTGATCGAGTTGTTCGACACGCAGTTCAAGCCGGCGCTCGACCGCTACAAATATGCCGGACGCCATGATGCCGACCCGATCGCGTACCGGGACGCCGGACTGGCGCTGCTGCACCTGCTGGAAGAACGGCTGGTGGACGGAAACCTGTGCGGTATGCAGCGGACGCTTTCGGACATGGCGATCATGCCGTTCGTGCGGCAGTTCGCTGCGGTGGACGGGGCATGGTTCGCGGCGCAGGCGATCCCGCTGGTGCAGGCCTGGCTGGCGCGGCACGTCGGATCGGCATTGTTCGACCGGGCGATGGTGCGGCTGGCGCCGTGGGCGCCGGGCGATGCGCCGATCCTGTGGCCGTCCGGCGAGACGGGCTAGTCGAAAGTGCCGTCCTTCACGGACGAGGCGGCTGAGGATCGTGCGGCGGTCAGCGCAGCACAGGTTTCGCGAGCCTGCTCCTCGACGCGCTGCAGGATCCGCTCGGCCTCGGCAGGATCGAGATCATGCTCGATGGAGTCGAAATGGGTATGGCCGCCGTCCTGCATGCCGAAGATCGAGAGCAGATAGGAATCGAACGCCTGGCGGAGCGCCTGCCACTGCCCCTTTGCTTCAAGCCAGTCGCGCGAGGCGCTGGAGGTGGAGAAAGTGGCGAAACGCTTCCCGCGCAGGATCGCATCGTCGACATCGTTGATGATGTCCGCCGGGGTGAGGGCGGCGCCGAGCACGCGATCGACATAGCCCTTGATGATCGCCGGCGGCATGCCGAACCACAGGGGATAGACCAGCACGATTGCCTCGGCCTGGCGCAGATAGCCGAGTTCGGCCGCGACGTCGCCGGTGAGGCTGTTGCTGGCCAGGCCGGGCCGGTTGACGGCGCGCAGGCGCGGATCGAATTCGAGCGCGTACAGATCCCGCACGACCACTTCCTGCCCGGCGTCCCTGACGGCCGCCCGGTAGCGCGCGGCAATCGCGTGATTGAAGCTGTCCGGCGCGGGATGCCCGAGGATGACGACGTGGCGTGGGGGATGCGAGTCGCGCGCGTGGTTCGGGCTCAAGGTCTTTTCTCCAATGTGCTCGGCCTAGCATGAACGCCGCGATGTGGCTCGGGCGAGTTCGCCGAATCCTGCAAGCGGCACGATAGCCTGAGTAGGCGGAACTGACAGGGGCGTGTAGGGTGCGATCCTGGCTTTCGCTCATTGTTTGGCGATTGCGACGCGCGGGAGGATCCCTTTCCGCGACCTGCGCCACAAGATTTAAGGTGGACGAGACGATGATGACCCCACCTGAAGCGCCGGCCGCCGCCGGCTCGAAAGACCTGCCCTTGTCGCCCGACATGCTGCGTCGGATGGACGGTTACTGGCGCGCGGCCAATTACCTGTCGGTCGGGCAAATCTATCTGCGCGCCAATCCGCTGCTCGAACGGCCGCTGACGATCGAAGACGTGAAACCCAGGTTGCTCGGCCACTGGGGCACGACGCCGGGGCTGAACCTGCTCTACGTCCATCTCAACCGGCTGATCGTGGCGCATGACCTGAACATGATCGCGGTGATCGGGCCCGGCCATGGGGGCCCGGGGCTGGTGGCGAACACTTATCTCGAAGGCTCCTACACCGAGCGTTACCCGGCGATCGAGCGGAGCCGGGGCGGGATGGAGCGGCTGTTCCGCCAATTCTCCTGGCCGGGCGGGATCCCAAGCCATGTCGCGCCGGAGACACCGGGATCGATCCACGAAGGCGGCGAGCTGGGCTATTCGCTGGCGCATGCGTACGGCGCCGCGTTCGACAATCCCGACCTGATCGTCGCCTGCGTCGTCGGCGACGGCGAAGCGGAAACGGGTGCGCTCGCGACGAGCTGGCACAGCAACAAGTTCCTGAACCCGGTGCGGGACGGCGCGGTGCTGCCGATCCTTCATCTCAACGGCTTCAAGATCGCCAACCCGACCGTGCTCGCGCGGATCGACCGCGAGGAGCTGGTGAGCCTGTTGCGCGGCTATGGCCATGAGCCGTGGTTCGTCGAGGGCGATGAGCCGATGGCAGTGCACCAGGCGCTCGCCGCGACGCTCGATGCGGTCACCGCGCGCATCGGCGAGATCCAGCGGGCGGCGCGATCGGGCGAGGACGGCGGGGTGCGGCCGCGCTGGCCGATGATCGTGTTGCGCACGCCGAAGGGCTGGACCGGGCCCAAAATCGTCGATGGCAAGCCAGTCGAGGGCACGTGGCGCGCGCACCAGGTGCCGATCGCCGATTTTACCGATCCGGCGCATCTGGGTCAGCTCGAGCAATGGATGCTGAGCTATCGCCCGGACGAGCTGTTCGACGAGCGCGGCAAGTTCCGCGAGGACTATGCGTCATTGGCGCCGACTGGCCATCGCCGGATGGGATCCAACCCGCATGCCAATGGCGGCGAGCTGCTGGTGCCGCTGTCTTTGCCCGATTTCCGCGACCATGCCGTGGCGGTCCCGGCGCCGGGCGGCGTCAAGGCTGCCGCGACGGCCGTGCTGGGCGGCTATCTGCGTGACGTCATGGCGTTCAACATGGAGGCGGCCAATTTCCGCCTGTTCGGCCCCGACGAAACCGCGTCCAACCGCCTGCAGGCCGTCTATGACGTCACCGGCAAGGCGTGGATGGCGGAGATCGACCCGGTCGATACCGACCTCAGCCGCGACGGGCGGGTGATGGAGGTGCTGAGCGAGCATCTCTGCCAGGGCTGGCTCGAGGGCTATCTGCTGACCGGGCGGCACGGCCTGTTCTCGTGCTACGAAGCCTTTGTCCACATCGTCGATTCCATGCTCAACCAGCATGCGAAGTGGCTGAAGGTGACGTGCGGGATTCCGTGGCGCAAGCCGATCGCCTCGCTCAACTATCTGCTGACGTCGCATGTCTGGCGGCAGGACCATAATGGCCTGTCGCATCAGGATCCGGGCTTTATCGACCATGTCGCCAACAAGAAGGCGGGTGTGGTGCGGATCTATCTGCCGCCGGACGCCAACAGCCTGCTCTCGGTCGCCGATCATTGCCTGCGCAGCCGCCATTATGTGAACGTCATCGTCGCGGGCAAGCAGCCCGAATGGCAATGGCTGGGGATCGATGCGGCGGTGCGCCACTGCTCCGCCGGTGCCGGCATCTGGGACTGGGCGAGCGACGCCGGCGAGCCCGATGTGGTGATGGCCTGTGCCGGGGACGTGCCGACGCTGGAGACGATGGCGGCGGTGACGATGCTGCGCGCTTATGTGCCGGACATCCGCATCCGCGTCGTCAACGTCGTCGACCTGATGGTGCTGCAGCCGCAATCGGAGCATCCGCACGGGCTGGACGATCGCGCGTTCGATGCGCTGTTCACCACCGACAAGCCAGTGATCTTCGCCTTTCACGGCTATCCGCCGCTGATCCACAAGCTGACCTATCGAAGGCACAACCACCATAATATCCATGTGCGCGGCTATAAGGAGGAGGGCACGACGACCACGCCGTTCGACATGGTCGTGCTCAACGATCTCGACCGCTATCGGCTGGCGCTCGATGCTATCGAGCGGATCCCGCGGCTGAAAGATCGCGTCCCGGCCGAGACCGCGCGCTATTGGACGACGATGGAACGCCACAAATTGTACGTCGCCGAGCAGGGCGACGATCTGCCGGAGGTGCGGGACTGGCAGTGGCACCGGTGACGGGGGACGAGCGCACTGTCCTGACGCTCAACGGCGGGTCGTCCTCGCTCAAATTCGGGCTCTACCGGGAGGCGGGCGAAGCGATCGAGCCGCTGGCGGTCGGCGAAACGGGGGCCGCGGCCGGGTTCGACGCGGTGTTCGAGCAAGTGGCGGCGGCCCTGCATGGCGCAGCGCCCGACGCGATCGGCCACCGGATGGTGCATGGCGGCCCCAGTTTGTTTCGACCGGTCGCGATCGATGCCGACGTCATCACCGCCCTGCAGGCGGCCAGCGCCTTCGCGCCACTGCATGGCCCGGCGTCGCTCGCGCTGGTCGAGACGGCGCGCGCACACTATCCGGACAGGCCGCAGATCGCCTGTTTCGATACCGGATTTCACGCCGACCTGCCGGAGATCGCCGCGGTGTTGCCGGTGCCGCGCGTGCTGCGAGCCCGGGGCGTGCGGCGCTACGGATTCCACGGCCTTTCCTGCCAGTCGATCCTCCACCAGCTCGGCGATGGCGTGCCGGAGCGGCTGATCATCGCGCATCTGGGCAGCGGGGCCAGCGTCACCGCAGTGCGCGGCGGCCGCTCGGTCGATACGAGCATGGGGCTGACGCCCAGCGGCGGCGTGGTGATGGCGACGCGGAGCGGCGATATCGACCCGGGGCTGCTGCTGTTCCTGCTGCGCGACGGGGGCCTGGATGGCGCGGGCCTGGAGGAACTGATCGACCGTCAGTCGGGGTTGCTTGGCATCTCCGGCCTGTCACCCGACATGCGCCGACTTCACGCCGCGGCCGAGACGGATCGCGATGCGGCGCTGGCCGTCGCGATCTTCTGCCGCTCGGTCGCACGGCAGATTGCGGGAATGATGACGGCCCTGGGCGGCGCCGACCTGATCGTGTTCACCGGTGGCATTGGCGAGAACGACGCAGTGGCGCGTGCGGCGATCTGCCGCGATCTTTCCTGGGCCGGGGTGGCGCAGGGCGAGGGAGCGGCCGGGACGGTCGCAGTCAGGAGCCTGCCGTCCGACGAAGGCGGCCAGATCGCGCGCGAGGTGTTTGCCGTGCTTGGGCCGCCTCAAGGGCTTCGCCAGGGACTGTTTCCCGCGCATTCATGAATTCGGCGCATGACAACATGCAGCTTTGACAGGGTAATCGCGCGGCGCCCCGCAGTGTAGTCTTGGGGCATGCGTAAAGGAGACCCATCATGAAGTCGAGTGGCTCGACCCGGGCGGTGATGCCCAGTATCGCGGTGCCTGGATGAGGTCGCGCGATCCCTTACGAAGCTGGACAATGGGTTCATGTCGAATGCGGCATCAAGCGGATGCATCGCGAGGCGGGTTTCGTGCGTTGGGCCGAGCATAAGAAATCGCTCGTGTCGCTGCGTAGTGCTTCGCCTGTTAGAAGAATTTGGAAAAGGAATGGGTCCCAACATGGCTGGCGATCTGGAAATATCACGGCGCGGCGTTCTGGCGGCAACCGCTGCCACGGCCGCGCTTACTGCCGTGCCCCGGGCCGAGGCACAGGGCGTGCCGCCGCGCACGACGCCGTCGATGATGAAAGTGGCGCTCGAGGTGAACGGCAAGCGGCGGGAGCTCGAGCTCGATACGCGCACCACGTTGCTCGACGCGCTGCGCGAGCATCTGCAGCTGACGGGCACGAAGAAGGGATGCGATCATGGCCAGTGCGGTGCCTGCACGGTGCTGGTCGACGGCAAGCGGATCAATTCCTGCCTCAGCCTCGCGGTGATGCATGAGGGCGACAAGGTGACGACGATCGAAGGCCTGGGCACGCCGGGCGACCTGCATCCGATGCAGGCGGCCTTCATCAAGCATGACGGCTATCAATGCGGCTATTGCACGCCCGGCCAGATCTGTTCGGCGGTGGCGGTGCTCGGCGAGATCAAGGCCGGCGTGCCGAGCCATGTTTCGGCCAGCCTGACGGAGCGGCCGCAAGCGACCAACATGGAGATGCGGGAACGGATGAGCGGCAATATTTGCCGCTGCGGTGCCTATTCCAATATCGCCGAAGCGATGGCCGAAGTCGCGGGAGGCGCGGCATGAAACCGTTCAGCTACGAACGCGCCGAAACGCCAGGCGCAGCGGCGGCTGCCGTCGCACGGACGCCGGGTGCGAAGTTCATCGCCGGCGGCACCAATCTGCTCGACCTGATGAAGCTGGAGATCGAGGCGCCCGCGCATCTCGTCGATGTAGGCCCACTCAAGCTCGACCGGATCGAGAAGACTGCGGAAGGCGGCGTTCGGATCGGTGCGCTGGTGACCAACACGACGCTTGCGTCGGACGATCGCATCCGGCGCGATTACGGCGTGCTGACTCGCGCGATCGTCGCGGGCGCGAGTGGCCAGCTGCGCAACAAGGCCACGACCGCGGGCAATCTGCTCCAGCGGACTCGCTGTCCCTATTTCTACGATACCAACCAGGCATGCAACAAACGCAAGCCAGGGTCGGGCTGTGCCGCGATCGGCGGGTTCAGCCGGCAGCTCGGCGTGATCGGAACGAGCGACGCCTGCATCGCGACCTATCCGGGCGACATGGCTGTGGCGCTGCGGCTGCTCGACGCAACGGTCGAGACGGTCGATGCGACGGGACTGGCACGGACCATTCCGATCGCTGATTTCCATCAGTTGCCCGGCAAGGCGCCGCATATCGAGACGGTGCTGAAGCGCGGCGAGCTGATCACCGGCGTCACCTTGCCCAAGCCGATCGGTGGGACTCATCTCTACCACAAGGTGCGCGATCGCGCGTCCTACGCCTTTGCCCTGGTTTCGGTCGCTGCCGTGATCCGGCCGGACGGAACCGGTCGCGTCGCGATCGGCGGCATCGCGCCGAAGCCGTGGCGGGTCGAGGCGGCTGAAGCGGCAATGCCGCGCGGAGCGAAGGCGGTTGCCGCGCAGCTGTTGGCAGGTGCCAAGCCAACCCATGACAACGCCTTCAAGGTGCCGCTGGTCGAACGAACGATCGCGGCGGTGATGAGCGACGCGAGGAACCAGGCATGAAGTTCGATACGCCCGCGGGCACGAACCCGATCGACCAGCTCAAGGTGATCGGCAAGCCGACCGACCGCATCGACGGTCCGCTCAAGACCACCGGCACCGCGCCCTATGCCTATGAACGGCACGATGCGGTGGCGAACCAAGCCTATGGCTATATCGTCGGCAGCGCGATCGCGAAGGGCCGGATCACCCGGATCAACGCGGAACAGGCAAGGGCTGCGCCGGGCGTATTGGCAGTCGTCACCACGCTCGACATGCCGAAGCTGACCAAGGGCAATTTCGCCATCGCATCGCTGTTCGGTGGGCCTGAGGTCCAGCATTATCATCAGGCGGTCGCGATCGTCGTCGCGGAGACGTTCGAGCAGGCGCGGACCGCCGCGAATCTGGTGCGGGTGGATTATGCCCGCGGGAAGGGCAATTTCGATCTGGCCGCGCTTGCGCCGACGGCGCCCTATACCGGCGACGACGATGCCCCGAAGATCTCGCGCGTCGGCAATTTCGAAGGGGCGTTTGCCGCCGCGCCGGTCAAGTTGGACGCGACTTATACGACGCCCGATGAATCCCACGCGATGATGGAGCCGTTCGCGACCATCGCTGCATGGGAGGGCGACAAGCTGACGCTGTGGACATCGAACCAGATGATCGCCTGGACCAAGGGCGACGTGGCGAAGACGCTGGGCATTCCAAAGGAGAATGTGCGGCTCGATTCGCCGTTCATCGGCGGCGGCTTCGGCGGCAAGTTGTTCCTGCGGGCGGATGCCATCCTCGCGGCGCTTGGCGCAAAGGCAGCGAAGCGGCCGGTCAAGCTGGCGATGCCGCGGCCGATGATGATCAACAATGCGACTCATCGGCCGGCGACGATCCAGCGCATCCGGCTGGGCGCCACGCGCGAGGGACGGATCACCGCGATCGCGCATGAGAGCGCATCGGGCAACCTGCCGGACGGCAAGCCCGAAACGGCGGTGCAGCAGACGAAACTGCTTTATGCCGGCGAGAACCGGCTTACCGCGATGCGGCTTGCCGAACTCGACCTGCCCGAGGGCAATGCGATGCGCGCGCCGGGCGAGGCGCCGGGCCTTATGGCGCTCGAGATCGCGATGGACGAGATGGCGGAAAAGCTGGGCATGGACCCGGTGCAGTTCCGCATCCTCAACGACACCCAGGTCGATCCGGAAAAGCCGGAGCGCAAATTCTCGCAGCGGCAGCTGGTCGAATGCCTGCGCCTCGGGGCAGAGCGGTTCGGCTGGGATCGGCGCGTCGCCAAGCCGGCTTCGGTGCGCGAAGGGCGCTGGCTGATCGGCATGGGTGTGGCCGCGGGTTTCCGCAACAACCTGCTGATGAAGTCGGCCGCACGGGTGCGGCTTGACGGCAAGGGTGTCGTGACCATCGAAACCGACATGACCGATATCGGCACCGGCACCTACACGATCCTCGCGCAGACGGCAGCCGAGACGATGGGCATCGGTCTCGACAAGGTCGTGGTGAAGCTGGGCGATTCCGATTTTCCGGTGTCGGCGGGTTCAGGGGGGCAATGGGGCGCCAACAATTCGACAGCGGGCGTCTATGCCGCATGCATGAAGCTGCGCGAGACGGTGGCGCAGCGGCTTGGCTTCGATCCTGCCGCCAGTGCCTTTGCCGACGGGAAGGTGCGATCGGGGAAGCGCAGCGTCGCGCTGGGGGATGCGGCGCGCGACGGCGAGATCGTCGTCGAGGACAGCATCGAATATGGCACGCTCGACAAGCAATATCAGCAATCGACCTTTGCCGGCCATTTCGTCGAGGTGGCCGTCGATGGCTTCACCGGCGAGACGCGGGTGCGGCGCATGCTGGCGGTCTGCGCGGCGGGCCGGATCCTGAATCCAAAGGCAGCGCGAAGCCAGGTGATCGGCGCGATGACGATGGGCGTCGGCGCGGCGCTGATGGAGGAACTGGCGGTCGACAAGCGCTTCGGCTTCTTCGTCAACCACGATCTGGCCAGCTATGAGGTGCCGGTCCATGCCGACATCCCGCATCAGGACGTGATCTTTCTCGACGAGGTCGATCCGATCTCCTCGCCGATGAAGGCGAAGGGTGTCGGCGAGCTGGGGCTATGCGGGGTCGGCGCGGCGATCGCCAACGCGATCTACAACGCGACCGGCGTGCGGGTGCGGGATTACCCCATCACGCTGGACAAGCATCTCGACCGGCTGCCGGAGATCGTGTGAGAGTTGGGGAGGGGGTGGCTTGCGCTGTTCCCCTCCTCAGCCCCGGGTCGGTGGTCAGACCGCGTTCGCCGCGCTGAGGACCGCGCGCACCGAGGCGGTCGCGATATCCGCGTCGATCCCCACACCGAATACCGTGCGGCCATCCGACGCGCGGCATTCGACATAGGCCGCCGCCTGCGCATCGGCGCCGTGGCCGATCGCATGTTCGCTGTAATCAACCACATCGAGTTGCGGCCCGGTCGTTTCGCCGAGCGCGGCGATCACGCCCGAGATGAGGCCGTTGCCGCGGCCGCTGATCGATCGTTCCTCGCCGCCGATCGCCACCCGGCCAACGAACAAGCGATCGCCCGAGGCGCCGCTCTCATGGTAGTCGAGCAGGGTGAAGCGATCGCCGTCCTTGCGCAGATAGGCTTTTTCGAAGGCGCCCCAGATGTCCTCGGCATTCAGCTCGCGGCTCGTCTCGTCGGCGAGCGCCTGGACGTGGCGGCTGAAATCGGCCTGGAGCCGCTTGGGCAGCTTGAGGCCCTTGTCCTGTTCGATCACCCAGGCGACGCCGCCCTTGCCGGATTGCGAGTTGACGCGGATCACCGCCTCATAGCTGCGGCCGAGATCGGCAGGGTCGATCGGCAGGTACGGGACCTCCCAATATTCGTCGTTCCGCTCGGCCTGCGCCGAGAAGCCCTTCTTGATCGCATCCTGATGGCTGCCGGAAAAGGCCGTGAACACCAGCTCCCCGGCATAGGGATGGCGCGGGTGCACGGGCAGCTGGTTGCAATAGGTGACCGTATTGATGATCTGATCGATATCCGAAAAATCCAGTTTCGGATCAATGCCTTGGGTGTACATGTTGAGGGCGACCGTCACCAGATCGCAATTGCCGGTGCGCTCGCCATTGCCGAGCAGGCAGCCCTCGACGCGGTCGGCGCCGGCCATCAGGCCGAGCTCGGCCGCGGCGACGCCGGTGCCGCGATCATTGTGCGGATGCAGGCTGATCACCACACTGTCCCGGTTGCGGATATTCTTGCCGAACCATTCGATCTGGTCGGCATAGATGTTCGGCGTGGCGGCCTCGACCGTTGCCGGCAGGTTGAGGATCAGCGGGTGATCGGGGGTCGGCCGCAGTATCTCCATCACGGCCTCGCAGACCTCGATCGAGAAATCGAGTTCGGCGGTGGAGAAGGTTTCGGGGCTATATTCGAAAAACCAGTCGGTGTTCGGCTGCGCGGCCGCGCAATCGCGCAGGATCTTCGCGCCCTCGACCGCGATCTGGCGGACTTCGTCGCGGCTCATGCCGAACACGATCTTGCGCCAGGCCGGGCTGACCGCATTGTAGAGATGGACGATCGCCTTGGGTGCGCCGCGCAGGGATTCGAAGCTGGTCTCGATCAGGTCGCGGCGCGACTGAGTGAGCACCTGGATCGTCACGTCATCGGGGATGCGGCCGGTCTTCACCAGGCCGGAGATGAAGTCGAACTCGGTCGCGCCGGCGCTGGGGAAGCCGACTTCGATCTCCTTGATGCCGACCTTGCAGATCAGGTCGAAGAAGCGGGTCTTCTTCTCGCCGTCCATCGGATCGATCAGCGCCTGGTTGCCGTCGCGCAGATCGGTCGAGAGCCAGCGCGGCGGCTGAGTGATGGTTCGCGACGGCCATTGGCGGTTGGGCAGATCGATCTGCGGGAAGGGGCGGTATTTGGTCGAGGGGTCACGCAACATGATGTTCTACTCGCTGCTCGCGGTCGTCGTTCGGGTCGGAAGAGGCCCTTAGGCGGGTCGCGCGCGCCAGTGGCGCACGGCGAAGGTCGCGCCTAAGGGCGCGTAAGTCGAAGCAGCGAAAGGCGAAGGGCCTGCGTCATTGCCAGCGCGTTACCGCGTCCGTGCGGTGATTGTCCAGCCCGTCAATCGAACAACCGGTCGAACGAGCTTTTCGGCAGGCACCAGAACAGGGCCACAAGCGCCGCGCAGACGATGCCGAGCCAGGGCGACAGGAAGCTGAGGGGGATGCCGGCGACATAGAGCATCGTCGCGAACAGGCCCTTGCGGGTCATCTGCCGGTGATAGGCTTCGGCCGCGGGACCCTGTTTGCCGGTGCGGCGGATGATCGACTGGAGACGGACATAAGCGAGTGACGGCAGCAGCATAGTCACGAGGTACAGCAGTGTCGCATCGCGGTGGAAATGATGCTCGCCGAGATAGGCAGTGGCGAAGGGCACCAGCGACAGGGTGAACAGCAGCAGCATGTTCGCCCAGATCAGGCCGTTGGTGACATGAGTCGCGTGCGTGAACAGGCGGTGATGGTTGACCCAGTAGATCGCGACATAGGCATAGCTCAGCACATAGGCGAGCATGACCGGCCAGAGCGCCCAGAGCTTGTCCCACCCCACCATTTCGGGAGGATGGAGTTCGAGCACCATGATCGTGACGATGATCGCGACGACGCCGTCCGAGAAGGCTTCGACCCGGCCAATACCCGGCCGGCCTTCCTCATCCCCGGACGGCGCCGAATCGCTCACGGCGCGACGAAGCCGGCGTTGATGACGAGATCGACCTTGTCGGAAACGGCGGGAATGATGAAGTTGATGCCGTAATCACTGCGGTTGATGGTGGTGGTCGCGGCGAAGCCGAAGTTGAGCTTCTTGGCGCCCATCGTGGCGTTGCCCGCGCCGATGAAGCGCGCCTTCAGGACGACCGGCTTGGTCACGTCCTTGAGCGTCAGGTTGCCGGCGATCGTGGCGGTCGTGCCGGTGACCGTCACCTTGGTGGAGACGAACTTGGCGGTCGGGAATTTCGCTGCGTCGAAGAAATCCGGCGCCTTCAGATGCTCGTCGAGCTGCGGAACCGTGGTCAGCACATTGGCGATCGGGATGGTAATATCGACCTTCGAACTGCCCGGGTTCGCGGCGTCCAGCACCAGAGTGCCGGTCGGGTTGGTGAACTGGCCGGTATATTCGGTGAATCCGAGATGGTTGACCGTGAACAGGACCTGGGTGTGGCGCGGCTCTACCTGATAGGTGCCCGACACGACTTTGGTGGCGTCCGGCGTGCCGGGAGGGCCTGGCGGGGTTTGCGCAAGCAGTGGGGCGGTGGCGAGCGCCAGAACGGCGACAAGGGCAAAGCGCATAAGGGATTCTCCGACAGGGAAGGGCCGCGCCAAGATGACGCGGCCCCCTGCGAATGCAAGCGCCGAAGCGGAAACGGTCCGTTGGCCGCGAGCAGCCTTGACGGACCGGCCCGCCGTCAGTTCTTGTCCTTGTCGACCAGCTTGTTCGCGCCGATCCATGGCATCATCGCGCGCAGCTCTGCGCCGACCTTCTCGATCGGGTGAGCAGCGGCGGCCTTGCGGGCAGCCTTCAGCTCGGGCTGGCCGGCGCGGTTGTCGAGCACGAAGTTCTTGACGAAGCGGCCGCCCTGGATGTCGGCGAGGACTCGCTTCATCTCGGCCTTGGTCTCGGACGTGATGATGCGCGGGCCGGTGGTGATGTCGCCATATTCGGCGGTGTTCGAGATCGAATAGCGCATGTTGGCGATGCCGCCTTCATACATCAGATCGACAATCAGCTTCACTTCGTGAAGGCACTCGAAATACGCCATTTCCGGGGCATAGCCAGCTTCGGTCAGTGTCTCGAAACCGGCCTGGATCAGGTGCGTCAGGCCACCACAAAGCACGGCCTGCTCGCCGAACAGGTCAGTCTCACATTCCTCGCGGAAATTGGTCTCGATGATGCCCGAACGGCCGCCGCCGACGCCCGAGGCATAAGCCAGCGCGATGTCGTGCGCGTTGCCGCTCTTGTCCTGGTCGATCGCGATCAGGCAGGGCACGCCGCCGCCGCGCACATATTCGGAGCGCACAGTGTGGCCCGGGCCCTTCGGCGCGATCATGATCACGTCGAGATCCTCGCGCGGCTCGATCAGCGCGAAATGCACGTTCAGGCCGTGCGCGAAGGCGATCGCCGCACCCTTTTTCAGGTTAGCGTGCAGATCGTCGGCATAGATCGCGGCCTGATGCTCGTCGGGCGCGAGGATCATGGTGATGTCGGCCCAGGCGGCTGCCTCGGCATTGGTCATCACCTTGAAGCCGGCATCCTCGGCCTTCTTCGCGGTGGCCGAGCCGGGACGAAGCGCGATCGCGATGTCCTTGACGCCCGAATCGCGCAGGTTCTGCGCATGGGCATGGCCCTGGCTGCCATAGCCGATGATCGCGATCTTCTTGTCGGTGATCAGGTTCAGATCGGCATCGCGATCGTAATAGACACGCATTGATTATTCCCTTTCTTATCCCTCTCCCAGCGGGAGAGGATACGGAGACTTGGCAGCTTGCTGCCTAGTCGGAGTTGGTGAGGGCGAGGGGGCGTGAAGGCTCTCACCTTCACCGTCCCACCGCTTCGCGGCGGGCCCCTCCCTCTCCCGATGGGAGAGGTGTATTTTACGCCGAGTCTTTCCCCCGGGCGATCGCGACGATGCCGGTGCGGGCGACCTCGATCAGCCCGACCTCGCGCATCAGCGTGATGAAGGTGTCGATCTTGTCCGGCCCGCCGGTCACCTCGAACACGAAGCTCGACGTGGTCGCGTCGACCACGCGCGCGCGGTAGACATCGCCGAGGCGGAGCGCCTCGATGCGGTGATCGCCGGTGCCGCGCACCTTCACCAGCGCCAGCTCGCGCTCGACGTGCGGCCCGAGCGCGGTGAGATCGGTCACTGAATGGACCGGGATCAGCCGGTCGAGCTGAGCCAGCATCTGCTCCATCACATGATCGGACGCCGAAGTGACGATGGTGATCCGGCTCACTGCCTTGTCGGCAGTGACGTCCGACACCGTCAGGCTCTCGATATTATAGCCGCGCGCGGTGAACAGGCCGGCGATCCGGGCGAGAATGCCCGGCTCGTTGTCGACCATGATCGCCAGCGTATGCCGGCGGGAGGTTTCTTCCTTGATGTGCATCAGACCAGGGCCTTCGCTTCGTCGTCCATCTCGCCCGAAACTTCGGCGGCCTGGAGGAGCATGTCGGTGTGCGCCGCGCCCGAGGGGATCATCGGGAAGCAGTTGGCGAGTTTCGCCACCATGCAATCGACCAGCACCGGCCCGTCATGCGCCAGCATCGCGGCGATGCCGTCCTCGAGCTGATCCGGCCCCTCGATGCGGATGCCCTTCCAGCCATAAGCCTCCGCCAGCTTCACGAAATCCGGCAGGGAATCGCTGTAACTCTCCGAATAGCGGCTGGAATAGGTCAGTTCCTGCCACTGGCGGACCATCCCCATATACTGGTTGTTGAGGATGAAGACCTTGACCGGCAGGCGATATTGCGTCGCCGTGCCCAGTTCCTGGATGTTCATCTGGATCGAGGCCTCGCCGGCGATATCGATCACCAATGCGTTCGGATTGCCGAGCTGCGCACCGATCGCGGCGGGCAGGCCATAACCCATGGTGCCGAGCCCGCCCGAGGTGAGCCACTTGTTCGGCGCCTCGAAATCGAAATGCTGGGCTGCCCACATCTGGTGCTGGCCGACCTCGGTCGTGATGATCGGCGATTTTTTGTGGGTCGCCTCCCACAACGCCTTGATCGCGCGCTGCGGCATGATCTCGGTCGGGCCGTCCGTGAAATCGAGGCTGCGCACCGCGCGCCAGCCGTCGATCCGCCGCCACCATTCGGCGAGATCGGGCTTGGGATGGCGCCGCGCCTTGTACACGCGGACCATATCCTCGAGCGCATGGCCGACATCGGCGATAATCGGGAGGTCGACGCGGACATTCTTGTTCACGGACGACCGGTCGATATCGACATGGATCTTGCGCGAATGCGGGCTGAACGCATCGAGCCGCCCGGTGACCCGGTCGTCGAAGCGCGCGCCGAGGCAGACGATGAGATCGGCCTGGTTCATCGCAAGATTCGCTTCATAGGTGCCGTGCATGCCGAGCATGCCGAGCCACTGATCGGACGAGGCAGGGAAGGCGCCCAGGCCCATCAGGGTCGAGGTGACCGGCGCGCCGGTGATCCGCGCCAGCTCGCGCAGCAACTGGCTTGCGGCCGGGCCGGCATTGATGATGCCCCCGCCGGTGTAGAAGATCGGGCGCTCGGCTGCCGCGAGCATGTCGACGGCCTGCTCGATCAGGCTCTGGTCGGCCTTGACCTGCGGGCGATAAGTCTTGTGCTTGATCGGGCCGGGTTTGGTGTAGCGGGCGCTGGCGACCTGGACGTCCTTGGGGATGTCGACCACGACCGGGCCGGGGCGGCCCGAGGTCGCGATGTGGAACGCCTCATGGATGATGTCGCCGAGCCGCGCCGGATCCTTCACCAGGTAATTATGCTTGGAGCAGTGCCGCGTGATGCCGACGGTGTCCGCCTCCTGGAACGCGTCGGTGCCGATCAGGGCGGTCGGGACCTGGCCAGTGATGACGACCATCGGGATCGAATCCATCAGCGCATCGGTGATGCCGGTGACGGCATTGGTCGCGCCCGGGCCCGAGGTGACGAGCACCACGCCGGGCTTGCCCGTCGAGCGGGCATAGCCCTCCGCAGCATGAGTCGCGGCCTGCTCGTGGCGAACCAGGATGTGCTTGATCCGGCCGGTCCGGAACAGCGCATCATAGATCGGAAGCACCGCGCCGCCGGGATAGCCGAACACGACCTCCACGCCGAGATCGCACAGCGCCTCGACCAGGATATCGGCTCCGCTTTGCTCCGTCATCGTCTTGTTCCCACTCGTATGGCGTACCCGCTACGCAATATTGCTTCGCGAAGGGCGCCGTTAATGATCGAAAATTTGTTCGTCAAGCTTGTTCAAGGAATCTAGTTTCAAAATTGCCCAGCAGCGCGCATGTTTCTGTCGCTGCCTCGCGCGGCCACATAGCGGGAGGTTGGTTCCGAAACCACGTAAATTGTCGTTTGGCATATTGGCGGGTGGCGAGCTGCGCCGCGGCGAGCGCCTCCGCCATGGTGGCCGTGCCCGAAAGCATGGCGCCGATCTCCGGTACGCCGATCGCCAGGCGGACGGGGGCGGTGGGCAGGATATCGGTGCGAGCCAGCACGGCGCGCGCTTCCTCGATCGCGCCGCCGGCGAACATCGCCTCCAGCCGCGTGTCGCACCGCGCGAGCAGCCAGGCGCGATCGGGCAGCAGGACAGCCGGCATCAGCTGGATCCGGCCGGCGATACCGCCGACCTTCGCCTCCTGCCACGTCGCCAGCGGCTTTCCGGTGGAGCGGACCACTTCGAGCGCGCGGGCGACGCGCGTCGTATCGGCCGGCGCGAGGCGGTCGGCGGCGGGCGGATCGAGCTCGGCGAGGCGCGCATAGGCATCGGCCACCGGCATCGCGCGCACCTCGTCGCGGATGGCCGGGTCGATCGGCGGTACGGGGGCGATGCCGTCGAGCAAGGTGCGCAGATAGAGTCCGCTGCCACCGACGAGCACCGGCAACAGGCCGGCGGCGTGAGCATGCGCGATTTCTTCCCGTGCCTCGGTTGCCCAACGTGCGGCCGAATAGATGTCGGCGCCGTCGACATGGCCGAACAGCCGGTGCGGCGCCTGCGCTTCTTCCTCCGGGCTCGGTCGGGCCGACAGTACCCGCAGATCGGCATAGACCTGGGCCGAATCGGCATTGATCACCACGCCGCGATGCCGGCGGGCAATGGCGATCGCCAAAGCCGACTTGCCGCTGGCGGTCGGCCCTGCGATGAGCGCCACGCTCGGCAAGGGAGGCTTCATGTTCATTGCGACGCTGATAGCAGCGGGAAACCTTAGCGGGGGCGATATTTCGGCCGCGCAGGACCGGCTCGACGAAGCAGGCTGCCTGCCGGCGGCCCATGTCTGGCTGGACGAGGGATTCGCCGGCGACATCATGTTCGGTATCGAGCCCGATGCGGCGCGCGGTACGCTGGAGGGCGTGTTGCCCGGCGTGGACGTCGTCGTCCAGCGGGCCGAGGGCCGGGCCAAGCAGTTGCTCGTCGCCGACATGGATTCAACCATGATCACGATCGAGTGCATCGACGAGCTGGCCGATTATGCCGGAATCAAGCCGCAGATCGCGGCGGTAACCGAAGCCGCGATGCGCGGCGAGCTCGATTTCGAATCGGCGCTGGATGCGCGGGTCGCGCTGCTCGAAGGGCTGGACGAAGGCGTCATCGCGCGCTGCCTGGCCGAGCGCGTGACGATCATGCCCGGCGCGGTGGCGCTGATCCGCACGATGAAGGCGCGCGGTGCGCTGACCATCCTCGTGTCGGGCGGCTTCACCCGCTTTGCCGAGCCGGTCGCCGGGATGATCGGATTCGACCGGGCCATCGCCAACCGGCTGGAGATTGCCGACGGCATGCTCACCGGGCGGGTGACCAAGCCGATCGTCGGATCGGACACCAAGGAGCGCACCTTGCTGGAAGCGACGGCCGAGCTTGGCCTCTCGCCCGTAGCGACTCTGGCGGTGGGTGACGGCGCCAACGATCTGGCGATGATCAGGCGGGCAGGGCTCGGCGTGGCCTATCACGCCAAGCCGATCGTCGCCGCGGCAGCCGCGGCGCGGATCGACCATAACGATCTGACCGCGCTGCTTTACGCGCAGGGAATCGCACGGGCGGACTGGATCGAAGCCTGAGTTGTAATAATCGACAAGATGCGGTGTTGGAGATGACGCCGAGCCGCGAAAAAGCGCCAAGTAACCGCGGACTTTTGTCACCCGCCCAGGAGAGGGCGATTTCGGAACGATCTTAGCGCCCGTGCAGGATTTGCCGAACAGTGGCGGAAGCCGGTGACGTGGCGTCTTTGCCCGAGCGGTAGCGACTCGATTCCAGCACAGCGGCTTGACTGCCGCATGACTTGACCGAGTTTTGTCAGTGGGGGTTGATTTTCCTGCGCGGCATTTCGGCGTTCCGAACCAATAGTATCGCATCCCGCACCTCCGGATCGATCAGGCTGACTGATCGCGACACGATTTCAGCAGAGATCGACGCCCGGTTGAATCTCCGTCCGAGCGCGGGCTTTTTCCCAGCGCCGTGAATCGAGAAGCAGAATGCGATGCAATAGGGAGTAGGAGTTTGCCGCCAGTGGCGTACCAAATCAAAGGCCTCTAAAACGGCCTGATGGTTATCGGCTATCTCGCGCTTGTCGCAGCCTCTGTCTCAGCCAGCACCGCGGAGCAGCATAAGTCATATCCGTGCTATTGGGTAACCGGTCGCCTTGCATACTCCAATGGCACGCCAAGTCTCAGAATTTGGCCGCGCAATAGCCATCGTCTCCTAGGGGTGCTGAATCGCAAATCTCAAGCGGATACTGACGACGCCTTGCCAGCCACGATCAAAAGGTTGGAGCCGAGCTTTGACCGCAGCATCTGGGGAGACTTCCGTGTTTGCCCACTCGCGTCCGAACGAGCGGGGTGGATGCGGATGGTATACATCACCGCTACCGCAAAACTCAAAGTGGTGCCGTATCGCTAGCTATAAAGCTCTTGCGACCTTTTTGGGCTCACCGAATTCAGGGCGCCTGCAACCCGGCGCTATCGCCGTCCTTGCTGGTGATCGACCTGATGGTCAGGCGCAATCGGCACGCAAGGCGTTCCGGTCGGCCGGACGGCCGCGCAGACCCTGACCGCATCTGCGGAGGAGGGCAGGGAGCCTGCCTGGAGCTTCGTCAGGGTGTCGTTACGCACGAAGACCGGCTCGAGGCCGCTCAGGGCGCTGACCTGTTCCCTGAGCCTGTCCCATAAAGCCGTCGCATTGGCTTCGTCGCGAAAGGCGCCGAATTGAAGGCGCCAGCCCGCCGTCGCCGGTATCGCTCCCGGGCGGGGCGCCGCCACGGCGATAGACGGCGCGTGGGGCGGTGGGATCGCCGCTGGGGCCGGTTCCGCGCCATGCTGGTCGAAGTCGGAAGGTGGCAGATCGGTGACCTGCATCGCTGCCTCGCTGCCCTGTCCGAGGATCTCGGATGGCAGGACCGAGCGCGGCACCGCTGCCGCGTAGCGGCTGGCCAGGGCAAGGCCCGCCCGGCGATCGATGAGGGAGACATGCTCGTCCATCTGCGCCTTGAGTTCGGTAGCGCGGGGCTGGCCCGCCGCGGCCGCACGGGTCAGAAGTGCATAGGCGCGCGGCCAGTCACGGTCGACGCCGTCACCCGTATAGAGCATGGTGCCGAGCGCGAGTTGCGCGCGCGGATCGCCCCGGGCGACCGCCTGTTCGAGCCAGGGCAGCGCCTCCTCGCGCTTGCCGTTCTGAAACAGGGTCAGCCCGTAATTGATCCCGGCCTCGCTCTGCCCCTGCAGTGCCGCCTCGCGGAACCAGCGTTCGGCCTGGGCCAGGTCGGCCGGCACGCCGCGGCCGAGGCGATAGGCCTGGGCCAGGTTGAACTGGGCGTCGGCCTCGCCCGCGCTCGCAGCTGGACGCCATTCCTCCACGGCTTTCCGATAGTCGCCGCGACGCCAGGCATCCACGCCCGCCTTGACGTCGCCCCAGGCCGGTGACGCCACCGCGAGGATCATGACGGCAAGCCCCGAGGCCGCCGGTCGAAACGTCTTGCGCATGACAGTCTCCATCCCGGCCAAGCCGCCGGGAACCCGCTTTCGCTAACCGCGATCGGGCAAAGATTTGGTTAGGGACGGCAGTGCGGAAAGGGTCTCGCCAGGGGTGCGGAGCATCGATTCCGGCCTGTTAACCGCTTCTTG
Source organism: Parasphingomonas zepuensis (assembly GCF_036663735.1). NCBI lineage: Bacteria > Pseudomonadati > Pseudomonadota > Alphaproteobacteria > Sphingomonadales > Sphingomonadaceae > Parasphingomonas > Parasphingomonas zepuensis. The sequence continues at coordinate 865,728 of NZ_JAXOJO010000002.1, forward strand.
ACGTCTCCCGTGGCAATTCTCGGTCAGGAATTGGCGGGAGTTGAAGGGGCACCATGCGCGTTCTCGCAATGGCATCACAAAAAGGCGGATCGGGCAAGACGACCCTGTCCGGGCATCTCGCCGTTCAGGCTCAGCTGGCCGGCGCCGGCCCGGTGGTGCTGATCGACATCGATCCCCAGGGCTCCCTGTCCGACTGGTGGAACGAGCGGCACAGCGAATTTCCGGCCTTCGCCCAGACGACGGTCGCCCGGCTTGCGGCCGACCTGGAAGTGCTGCGTCAACAGGGCTTCCGCCTGGCGATGATCGATACGCCGCCGGCGATCACCATGGCGATCCAGAGCGTGATCGCCGTCGCCGAACTGATCGTCATCCCGACCCGGCCGAGCCCGCACGATCTGCGCGCCGTCGGCGCCACCGTCGATCTTTGCGAACGCGCTGGCAAGCCGTTGCTGTTCGTGGTCAACGGCGCGACGCCAAAGGCCAAGATCACCTCCGAAGCCGCGGTCGCGCTGTCGCAGCACGGCACCGTCGCCCCGATTACCGTCCACCACCGCACCGATTTCGCCGCCTCGATGATCGATGGCCGGACCGTCATGGAAGTCGACGGCAACGGCAAGTCGAGCCAGGAGATCCAGGCGCTCTGGACTTATATCTCGGATCGGCTCGAGAAGAATTTCCGCCGCACCGTCTTCTCGGCCCCGACCGTCCCGAGCGGTTATGGCGCACCACGCCCCGCGGCAAGCGCCTTCGGGCGCCGCGTGGTCGGGAGCTGATCGATGTCAGTGATCGGGCAACCCAAACCGCTTGCCTCGCTTTCCTCTACCCTGCTCGCGCGCAAGGGACAGGCGCGGCCGGCCATGCGGCCGCAGGGCTTTGGTGGGTTCGGCACGATCCCCGGCGGCCAGGACGATCTCGGCTGGAACGACATGGGCCACCCGGACGATCTTCAGCCGGAGTTCCACGCACCCGATCAGGTGTTCGCGCCGCCGGCCGGCGTGCCGCCGGTCCTGCGGCAGCGCGAGGCGCTGCACGAGGAGTTCGAGGCGCCACGCGGGCCCGAGACACATGAGCCCGCCGACTATGCGCCGCAGGGTTATGCGCATGAGGCGTACGAGCCCGAGGACGATGAGCCGGAAATGGATGGGCCGGAAACGGACCAGCCCCAGGCCTATCACACCGAGGCGTACCAACCGGAGACCTATCAACCCGAGGTGTACCGGCCGGAGATCTATCAACCCGAGGCATACCAGGCGGAGGCTTATCAGCCCGAGGCCGATGCGGCGCCAGCCTATCAGCCCGAGACCCATCAGCCCGAGCCTTATCAGCCAGGGGCGTATGAATCCGGGGGCTATGAAGCCGGGGCCTATGAACCCGAGGCTTACGAGCCCGAGGCAGAGGAACCGGAGGTCGATGGGCCTGAGGCAAACCAGGCCGGGCGGCACATGCCCGAACTGTATGCGCCCGAGCCCGCACCAGTGCGGGAGCCGGCCTTCGAGCCGCGCCCCATGCCCGTCGCCCATGTCGCTCCGACCGCCACCGTTTCACTGGCGGCCGCTGCCCAAATCGGGCGGGAGACCGAAGCGAAGATGGGCAAGGCGGCTTTCACCTTGCGGCTCGATCACGATCGACATCTGCGGCTGCGCCTGGCGAGCGCGCTGCACAACCTGTCAGCCCAGGCCCTGGTGACCGAGGCGCTCGACAGTTTCCTGAAATCGCTGCCCGAAGTGGAAGAGCTGGCCAGCCAGCTGCCGCCACCGCGCGCGAAACATTGATACGAAATTGGGGGTAATCCGATGAAGACCCGGGCGATACTCACTCTTGGCGTCACCGCGATGGTGGCTTGTGGCGGGCTGGCCGGCATCGCCACGCATGGCGGCATGGCCTTTGCCAGCGCCCGCAGCGAACCGCAGGCTGAACTGGACGCGGCATCCGAGGCGGGCAAGGCGCAGAAGGCGCTTGCCAAGGGCAAGGTGTTCCAGGCGGTCACGCATGCCGAAGAGGCGGTGCGGTTGCGTCCGCAGGTTGCCACGTTCCGCGTGCTGCTCGCGACCAGCTACCTTCGCGCCGGTCGCTTCGTATCCGCGCGCCAGGCCTATGCCGATGCGGTGTCGCTCGAGCCGGGCAACGGTGCCGTCTCGCTCAACTTGGCCCTCGCGCAGATCGCCACCGGCGACTGGGCCGGCGCGCGCCAGACGCTCGATACGCACAAGGACAGCATCCCGGTCAGCGACCGCGGATTGGCGACCGCACTGGCCGGCGATCCGGCCGCTGCGGTGGAAATGCTGGCCGATGCCGTGCGCACGCCGGGCGCCGATGCCAAGGTCCGCCAGAATTTCGCCCTGAGCCTGGCGCTCGCGGGCCGCTGGCAGGATGCACGGACGATGGTTTCGCTCGATCTCGATCCCGCGCTGGTCGATCAGCGTATCGCGCAATGGGCCGAATTCGCCCGCCCGGAATCGGCCTCCGATCAGGTCGCCAGCCTGCTTGGCGTCACGCCGGTGCGGGATCAGGGCCAGCCGGTCGCGCTTGCTCTCAACAAGGCCCCTGACGTCGCTGTCGCCTCAGTCGAGACACCGGTCTCCGGCGAGGCCGGGGTGGCACCCGAAACCGAGGTCGCGGTTGCTCAAGCGCCCGTGCCCGCCTTTTCGGACGTGAGCTTCGGGCCGCGGGAGGAAATCGTGCAGCGATTGCCGTCGAAGGGTCGGGCAGCTGGCCCGGCGCGGCTGGCACGCGGCACCGCAGCGCCTCGCGCGCAGCCCAAGGGCGGCTATTTCGTCCAGCTCGGCGCGTTCCGCAATGCAGCCGTCGCGAAGGACGCGTGGACGCGCGTGCGCCGCGCCGATGCCCGCTTCGCGGCGCAGACGCCGTCGGGGATGAGCATCTCGTCCAAGGCGGGCAGTTTCTACCGCCTGTCGGTCGGCGGCTTCGCCCGCGGTGAGGCCGATGCGCTGTGCAGCGGCTACAAGGCCAAGGGCGGCACCTGCTTCGTCCGCGCCCATGCCGGAGACCAGGTGGCGGTATGGGCACGCCCCGGCGGGCAGCTGGCCTCGCGCTGATGTAACGAGAGCGGTGGAAACCGCTCCTCCACTATCGAATATCAACCGCGGGGGCTTCGGCTCCCGCCTTTTTTTGTGTTCCTGCCCGGCAAGGAAGCCATGCAGTGCCCGGGCGAAATCCGGCCAGGCCGGCTCGTCCGCCAGCAGCATGTGGTTTTCACTGTCACAGGACAGGAGCTGCGCGCCGGGGATAAGCCGGGCCATCTCATATCCGATCAGGCGATGGTCGTGCCACCGGGCGAGGTTCAGAGGGCGATCTTTCCGCCGCCCGCTACGGCGGGCTATGACGCCGGGGCGGTACCGTCGGCATCGTCGGTCTGGGGCAGTCTGCGCCGCCATATGCCGGGCGGATCGCCATATTCGCGCTTGAAGGCGCGGGTGAAGGCTGCCTCCGAATTGAAGCCGACATCATAGGCGATATTGGTGCTGCTCGCCCGGCCGTCGCGCAGCATGTTCGCCGCCATCCGCATGCGCCAGCGCGCGCAATAGCGCATCGGCGCTTCACCGGTCAGCGCAGTGAAGCGATCGGCAAAGGCGGAGCGCGACATGCCCACCTCGCGCGCAAGGCCGGTCACGTCGAGCGCCTCGGCATAGCGGCGGTGGATGATCGACAACGCCTTGGCGACGCCCGGATCGCGCAAGCCGGCGAGCCAGCCGCCTTCGCCTTCGGGCAGGCCCTCGACATAGCGTCGCACCGCTTCGCCGAACAGGAGCTCGGTCAGCCGGGCGACGACGGAGGGCCCGGCGCCGGACAATTGCCCCGCGGCGAAGCGGAGCGAGCTTTCCAGCCAGTCCTGGGTGGCGGGGTCACCGGTATGGATCAGCATCATGGGGGGAAGGCTCTGTATAAGCGCGTTCTCGGGCGAACTGCTGCCCAGGAAGCCGCAATAGATCAGGGTCTGGTTGCCATTGCCCTTGAGACGGATGCGGGCGGGTTCACCGCCGGGCCCGGGCTCGATCACATCGTCGGCCGCGATGGGCGGCAGCCCGGGCTCGGAATAGAGCAGATGCTGGTCATTGCGCGGGAGCAGGATGATGCACCCGGCCTCGGCCTGCGCCGGCGGCTCGCCGGCGACCTCGACCCAGATCCGGCCCGATCGGACATAGTGATAGGCGATCAAATGCGCGGGCTCGGCGAAATAGCGGGCGCAATGTTCCGTGGTGAACTGGGAGACCAGGCAGGACGGCTCGCCGAACTCGGCGTCGATCACGACGCTGCCGCTCAGGCGCATCGACGACAATATGTCGGCCAGTACGTTCATGCCCAGATTCTCCTCCTTTCCGGCGTTTCGATCAATTATTTCGGTCGGGCGGTCATTCTGTTCAGGGCCGGATCGGCTTAATCAGCGGTTAACGATTAGAAACCTGGTCGCATTTTTCGGGCAGCCCCCGCCCGTACCCAGGAGACCTTGCAGTGCATATCACCCCACCTCCCGACGTGAGCAAATTGCTGTTCGTCACGTGCGGCACGCTGATCTTCGGCAGCTTCACGCTGGCGCTGGCGCTCACGCCCTTCGGCATCGCCTGACCCTTCACGGAGATTTTTTTCATGTATCGCGACTTTACCTACGCGGAGGTGCTTGCCTCCGCGGAGCGCGCCGGCTGGCGCCTCGACGACGTGCTCGGGCCGGACGACCGGCTCGACTTCACCCGGCGCTTCATGCCCGAAACCCTGGCGCGAACCGATGCGGCACCCGGCCTGGACGCGGCGGAGCGCAAGCTGCTCAACCAGATCAGCGGCCATCAATATCTCAGCCTGTTCGGCGTGATCGAGGAATTCATCCTGCCGTTCGTGCTCGATCATGTCCGGCCGCAGCTCGATACCGACGATTACCGGGTTCGCGCGCTGCTCCAGTTCGCCGGCGAGGAAGCCAAGCATATCCAGCTCTTCCGCCGATTCCAGGAAGCCTATGTGCTCGGCTTCGGCACGCCGTGCCGGGTGATCGGCCCGGCCGAGGCGATCGCGGCGGAGGTGCTGCGACACGATCCGCTCGGCGTGGCGCTGGCCATCCTGCACGTCGAGTGGATGACGCAGAACCATTATCTGGACAGCGTCAAGGACGATGACGGGCTCGATCCGCTGTTCAAGAGCCTGTTGCGGCATCACTGGATCGAGGAGTGCCAGCACGCCAAGATCGACACGCTGATGGTGGAGGCGCTGGCCGACGGCCGGAGCGACGATGCGATCCTCGCGGCGGCGGGTGAATATCTCGAGATTATCGGCTTCATCGACGGCGGGCTCCGGCAGCAGGCCGCGCTCAACGTCGCCGCGCTGGAGCTGGCGACGGGTCGCCCGGTTGCCGATCGCGAGGGGCTGATCGCGCAACAGCACCAGGCCGCGCGCTGGACCTATCTCGGCTCGGGCATGGCGCATCCCCGGTTCACCGGCACGCTCTCAGCGATCTCGCCCCGCGCGCATGCGCTGGTCGAGGCTGCCGCGGCGCAATTCAACTGATCAACACCGGAAGGAGAATATCCATGCTCGACATGGTTTCGAACACGACCGTCAACGACATCGATCTGACCGCGCTCGGCGGCATGGTGGAAGCGATCCAGGCGGACCCCGCCAGGGCCAAAGCCGGTTTCCACGTCACCAGCCGGTGGATGGGCCAGACCCGCAGCGAAACCACGGTGGAGGCGATCACGCTGGGCGGCGAGCGGATCGCGCGCGATTTCCGCATCGTCGCGGACGAGCCCACCGAACTGCTCGGCACCAATGCCGCACCCAATCCGCAGGAATTGCTGATGAGCGCGGTCAATGCCTGCATGCTGGTCGGCTATGTCGCCGGCGCCGCGCTCGCCGGGATCGCGCTCGACCGGCTCGAGATCGAGACTCACGGCGAACTCGATCTGCGCGGTTTCCTCGGCCTGAGCGACGACGTGCCCGCCGGTTATCGCACGATCGACTATGACGTGCGGATCAGCGGCAACGGGACGACCGAGCAATTCGCGGCGATCCATGAAACGGTGATGGCGACCTCGCCGAACTATTTCAACATGAGCCGCCCGGTCCGGATGAACGGCCGGCTGATCGTGGGCTGACGCTTGGGTTCAACGGAGGCCCTTCCGCCGGCTGGCGGGAGGGCCTTTCGTTTGTCCTAGCGAAGCTCGGTGCCGCCCTTGAACAGGCGCAGCACCTTGCCTTGCACCGGCAGCTTGTCGAACGGGGTGTTGCCGGCCTTGGCGACCATGAGATCGGTGTCGATCTGCCACGGCGCTTCCCAGTCGAGCAGCATGAAATCGGCCGGGGCGCCGGGCGCCAGCGTGCCGGCGTCGAGCCCCAGGACCTTTGCCGGATTGGCCGCGAGCAGCGCGAACAGCGTGGCGATGTCGATGATCTCGTCGCGGACGAGGCCGAGCGAGAGCGCGAGCAGGGTTTCGGCGCCCGCCATGCCGGCGGCTGAATCGGCGAAGGGCAGGCGCTTGGCTTCGGGCCCGCGCGGATCATGCCCCGAACACAGCACGTCGATCGTGCCGTCGCGGACCGCGGCGAGCGCGGCCTGGCGGTCGCCCTCGCTGCGCAGCGGCGGCGAGAGATGCGCGAAGGTGCGGAAATCGCTCATCGCATTGTCCGACAGGAACAGATGGGCCGGGGTGATGCCGCAGCTGACCGGCAGGCCGCGGCCCTTGGCGCGGCGGACCAGCTCGAGGCCGGCGGCCGTCGTCACCTGACGGAAATGGAGACGCGCGCCGGTTTCCTCGGCGAGGATCAGGTCGCGGGCGATCGCCAACGCTTCGGCGGCTGCGGGCGCGGAGGGCAGGCCGAGGCGGGTCGCGGTCTCGCCCTCGGTGGCGACCGCGCCGCCGACCAGTCCCGCATCCTCGGCATGGGTGATTACGGTCAGGTCGCAGTCGTGGGCATAGGCAAGCACACGGCGCATCACGCCCGAATCCGCGATCCAGCCCCGTCCGGTCGCCACCGCGCGGGCGCCGGCATCGCGGGCGACGGCCATCTCGGCGAGATCGGTGCCGGCCAGGCCGCGAGTCGCGGCGGCGATCGGGTGGACCCAGATGTCGGGCTTGCCCATGTCGGCGGCGCGCTGGATGATGCCGGGATCGTCGAGCACGGGCGACTGATCCGGCATCAGCCCGACGCGGACGATGCCCCCGGCGCGGCAGGCCGCCTTGTCCACCGCGAACACGCCGAGATCGATGATCGCGGGGGCGATCAGGACCGAACGGCCGAGCGTGGCACAATCGGTGAGATCGGCGCCCGCGGGCACGTCATTGCCGCCGACCGAGACGATCTTCTCGGCATCGATCACCAGGGTAGCGACATCCGCCGGCGCGCCGACGAGTTTCGCGTTGGAGAAGGCGCGGATCATGCCCAGCCCTCCACCTTGCGCGCTCGTCGCGTGAGCACATCGAGGCACGCCATGCGCACCGCTACGCCCATCTCGACCTGTTCGGTGATGGCCGATCGCTCGACATGATCGGCGACGTTGGAATCGATCTCGACCCCGCGGTTCATCGGGCCGGGATGCATCACCAGCGCATCGGGCTTCGCGCGGGCGAGCCGTTCCAGGGTCAGGCCGTAGCGCATATGATATTCGCGGGTGGAGGGCACGAAGCCGCCCGACATGCGCTCGGTCTGCAGGCGGAGCATCATGACGACGTCGGCGCCGTCGAGCGCTGCGTCGAAATCGGTGAAGGGCGTGACGCCCATCCGCTCGATCGCGGCGGGCATCAGCGTCGACGGCGCGCAGACGCGCACTTCGGCGGCGAGCGCGGTCAGCGAAAGGATGTTCGAGCGCGCGACGCGGCTATGGAGCAGATCGCCGCAGATCACCACGCGCTGCCCCGCGACCGACCCGCAGCGTCGGCGGATGGTCAGCGCGTCGAGCAGGGCCTGGGTGGGGTGTTCGTGGCTGCCGTCACCGGCGTTGAGTACGGGGCAATCGACCTTGTCGGCGATCAGCCGCACCGCGCCCGAACTCATGTGGCGGATGACGATCACGTCCGCGCGCATCGCGTTCAGGGTCATCGCCGTGTCGATCAGCGTCTCGCCCTTCTTCACCGAGGATTGGGCGGCGTGCATGTTGACCACATCGGCGCCGAGCCGCTTGCCGGCGATCTCGAACGAGAGGAGCGTGCGCGTGCTGTTCTCGAAAAAGGCGTTGATCTGGGTCAGGCCCTCGAGCCGCTTGTCGCTCTTGGCGCGGCTGCGGTTCGCCTCGACCCATTGCTCCGATTCGTCGAGCAGGAACATGATCTCGTGCGGCTGCAAGCCGTCGATTCCGGTGAGGTGCCGGTGCGGAAAAACGGCGCTGCCCTGGATGAGGGTAGCGGGGCGGTGATCTGAAGCTGACATTAAAGGGATCGGGTAGCGAGGGTGGGGGCGGGGCGCAAGATGGCGTGAACGGAAGCGTGCCGAGAGGCACGCGTCGAGGAATTTCAGGCCATGGGCAAAATTTCACCGAACCTCGACACGTCGGGATTCACCCTCACTCGTCTGTCTGATCCCTCCGCATCACCACAAAGCCATTGGCGGCCAGAGCTTCAAGAATATCCTGCGCGAGCTCGTCATCACTCATCGGACGCACGCGCTCGATCAAGCCCGGCAGGACGCTCGATCGAAGCACATCCTCTATGATTGCAGCTGGATCGCGGGCTTCCGTCATGAGGTCCTCACCGTCGTTTGATCGAGCACACCGCTACCAGCTTGAGATAGTCCATCCGGTTCGCGGATGGCACCCATTCCTGGAGTTGCGGCCATCGTCTCTATACCCGCGGGCAACCAGGTGCGATCGATCGATGTGGCTGCCCCGGATGGCCCATCGCTACTCGGTAAGATGATCGAGCAGTGCGTCGAGCTTCTTCTGCGCTTCCTGTACGATGGCGATGCTTTGCTTGACCCGGGCGACAAAGGCCGCGCGGTCGGCCGGGGGGCGTCCGCAAAAGCCGTTAAGCTGGTGGACCCACATCTTGCGGGATTGCAGGCGGCTCATCTCGTTCGCCAGCTGGGTCGCCGCCTGGCGGGTGTCGCCGGGCTTGATGGCGGTCGACAAGGTCGCGACCTTTTGCTGAAGCACGGTCACGAGCGGAATGATCCGCTGGGCGGGCCGGCTGGCCATCGCTTCCACCGTGCGGGCATCGGTGGTGCAGGTGCCGATCTCGAGCGCATCGAGCACGGCGTTCTTTTCCCGCAATATGTCGGTGAGCGGGCCCTGGATGCCGTTGAGGAACCTGACGAACTTCAGCCGCGTGATGCCGTCGGCGATGGGTTGCGTGGCTGCCTGGATCGCGACGAAAACCCCCGCGAGCTTCGAGAACACGCCCCAATCCTCGCTCTCGTCCGGCGGAGACGCGATCGCCGCGCTCGCCGGCAGCATCAGCGCGGTCATGGTACCGGCAAGGAACAGCCGCCGATTCAATGATGTGGTCATGCCTTGGGCTTCCTTCGCAGGGATATCATCGTGCTGATGCCGAGATACAGGAAGAAGCCGATCGTGAAGACGAAGAAGATGTCCTTCGGATCGACATCAAGCGGCGCGAGAAACGCGACCAGGGCGGCGAGCGCGAGCCCGACGCAGAATATCGCGGCATGCCATGTAAGCTTTGTCACCATGATACTCCCCGTCAACGACGTATCAGCGGGTCGGGCGACCCGCAACATCTCCGTGGCGCACGCGCGAGGGGCGGTGGATCTCCCGATTGAACTGGGTCGGCCAGTCGATTGCCGGATCAGAGACAAATCCCGGGCATCGATTATTTGGTCCGCAAGTGAAGTCATAATGGTTTCAATAGCGATGGCGTCCGCCCGGCCGGCTGCTAGACTTTTTCCCGCTCGGTAAGCCCAGGCTTGGTCGTAAATCAGCGTGTCGACACCTGTCGAGAGCGCTTGCCGCGCTATGAGGGAGGGGCGGCATGGATCTCGATATAGCAGTAGTGGGCGGCGGCGTTTCGGGTGCCTATTCGGCGTGGCGGCTGCAGCAGGATCGCGGCAAGACTCAGCGGATCGGGCTGTTCGAATATTCGGATCGCATCGGCGGGCGGCTCTATTCGGTCTCGATCCCCGGCATGCCCAATGTGAAGGCCGAACTGGGCGGCATGCGCTATATCCCGACTCAGCACATCGTCGTCGCGGACCTGATCAAGCACCTGAAGCTCAAGACGGCGGATTTCCCGATGGGCGCGCCATCGCCGGTCGGATCGAACTGCAACCTCTTCTATCTGCGCGGCAAGCATCTGCGGCTCCACGAGCTCTCCGATCCGGAGAAAGTGCCGTACAACATGGCCTGGTCGGAACGTGGGCTCGGCCCGACCAACCTGCAGGTGCAGGTGATGAACAACCTTTATCCCGGCTTCGCCAATCTCTCCTTGTGCCAGCAGATGCAGGTCAAGGTGTTCGGCAAGCCGATGTACGAATATGGCTTCTGGGACCTGCTGTTCCGCGTGCTCTCCAACGAAGGCTATGCCTTCATGCGCGATGCCGGCGGCTACGAGGCGAATGTCGCCAATGCCTGCGCGGTGACTCAGCTTCCCGCCACCGAATATAGCGACACCACGCAGTTCCTGACGCTTGCCGACGGTTACGACATGCTGCCGATCACGCTGGCGCAGCAGTTCAATGACAAGTTCGACGGCAAGATCGCCAAGGGCAAGCGGCTGCACATGAATCACCGGCTCGCCTCGTTCGAGGTCGGATCGGGCGAATATCCCTACGCGCTCCACTTCATGCCGACGGTAAGCGACAAGAACCGCCGGACCTTCGATGCCGAGGATGCAAGCACGCGCACGGTGCGCGCGAAGCAGCTGATCCTGGCGCTGCCGCGGCGCAGCCTCGAGCTGATCGACAGCCCGTTCTTCGACGATCCCTGGCTGAAGAAGAACATCCCGTCGGTGCTGATCCAGACGGCGTTCAAGCTGCTGATGGCCTATGAAACGCCGTGGTGGCGCTCGCTCGGCCTGGTCGCGGGCCGTTCGGTCACCGATCTGCCGGTGCGCCAGATCTATTATTTCGGGACCGAGGGCGAACAGCCGGACGGCGAGCCCTTCCTCAATTCGCTGCTCATGGCGAGCTACAACGACATCTCGACCGTACCCTTCTGGAAGGGGCTGGAGATCGGCGAGGAATATAAGGGCTATCGCCCGGCCTGTATCGAGGAAGGGGCGGTCAACTGGATCCCGCTCACGCCCTATTGCGCGACGGCGGAGATGGTCGATGTCGCCAACCGCCAGATCGCCACGGTGCACGCGCTGCCCCAGGTGCCGGCGCCCTATTCGGCGGTCTATCACACCTGGAACGAGGATCCCTATGGCGGCGGCTGGCATGAATGGAAGGCCGGATACCGGCTCGATCAGATCATGTGCCAGATGCGCAAGCCGGTGCAGGGCCAGGAAGTCTATATCGTTGGAGAGGCCTATTCGCTGGGCCAGGGCTGGGTGGAGGGGGCGCTCGACATCGCCGAATCCACCTTGCAGGATTTCTTCGGGATGAAGCCGCCGCGGTGGCTCGATCCCAGCTATGCGCTGATGCCCAATCCGTGTCCGCCGGGCGATCCGTGCACGGGGTGCGGCGATCTCGACGGCTGCATCCCGTGCTTCAACTGCGGCACGATGCTGTCCTCGATCACGCCCAACTGCCTCTGCGCCGTCGAGGAGGGCTGACATGAACGTTGCCGAATATATCCTCGCCCGGCTGGGCGAGGCGGGGCTTACTCACATGTTCGCGGTGCCGGGCGATTATGCCGGCAAGTTCCTAGACGCGCTCGATGACGATCCCGCGATCACCCGCGTGCCGACGATCAACGAGCTCGGCTGCGGCTATGCCGCGGACGGCTATGGCCGTTTCAAGGGGATCGGCGCGGCGTGCGTGCAATATGGCGTGGGCGGGTTCGTCGCGCTCAATTGCGCGGCGGGCTCCTGGGTCGAGCGCGTGCCGGTGGCGATCATCTCGGCAAGTCCGGCGACGAGCGACCGGCTGCTCGAGGAGCAGCAACAGATTCTCTATCATCATTCGACCGGCAATCTGGCGGCCGATCGCAACGTCTATGCCCAGATCACCGTCGCGTCGGAGGTCATCACCGATCCCAGCCTCGCGCCCGACCAGATCGACCGCGCGATCACCGCGATGCTGACCTTCCACCGCCCGATCTATCTCGAGGTGGCGGCGAATGTCTGGACTCAGGCCTGCGGCAAACCCCGGGGAAAGCTGGCGGCGGTGAAGCTGGAGAGCAACGCCAAGTTCCTCGCCTCGGCCGTCGCCGCTGCGTGGGGCATGATCACCGCCGCGCAATCGCCGGTGCTGTGGTTCGGCGTCGAGATCCAGCGCTACGGCCTGCAGAAGCTGGCGCAGAAGCTTGTGGATGTCAGCGGGCTGCCCTTCACCACGACCAGCCTCGGCAAGACGGTACTCGACGAAGCGCAGCCGCAGTTCATCGGCACCTATGCCGGCCCGGCGTCCCCCGCGGTGACGCGCGACGTGATGGGATCGTGCGATTGCCCGGTCGCGCTGGGGGCGATCATCACGGACGATTACCTCAACATCATGGCATCGAGCTATGGCGAGATGATCGCGGTCAACGACGAATATGCCCGCGTCGGCGCGACCTATTTCGCGCAGGTGACCCTGGAGGGATTCCTCAAGGGACTGATCGAGCGGTTCCGAAAGGACAAGGATTTCCCGCGCAGCTGGACGCCGGTCGATCCGTGCGAGGACGACGAGGAGCCGGCGCCCCCGGGCCAGCTCACTTACAACCGCTTCTATCATCAGCTCAGCGCCTTCCTGAAGGACGAGAAGCTGCTCGAGTCGAGCGTGCTGGTGCTCGGCGAGAGCACCTCGCTCTATGTGTTCGGCAATCTGTTCGGCCTGCCGCAGAACAGCTTCGTCGCCCAGGCGGCCTGGGGTTCGCTCGGGCACGAAACCGGCTGCGCGCTCGGCGTGGCGCTGGGCTCGGGAAAGCGGCCATGGGTGGTGGCCGGAGACGGCGGCTTCATGATGATCTGCCAGGAATTGTCGAGCCTGGCGCGCGCCAGGATCAATGCCGCCGTGTTCGTGATGAGCAACCAGGGCTATGCGATCGAGCAGGCGTTCGTCGATATCACGGCGTTTACGCCCAAGGGCGCGTTCGCGGCGTTCGACCTACTCCCGACCTGGGATTATATCGCGCTGGCCAAGGCGTTCGGGGTGAAAGGCTATCGGGTAGAGACGAACGACCAGCTTGCCGCCGCGCTCAGGGAGATCGAGAAGCTCACCGATGTGCCGGCACTGATCGAAGTGGTGATCCCGCAAAAGGATCTGGCGCCCCAGCTTGCCAGGCTAGCGGCCCCGCCGCCGACGCTGCGCAAGTACAAGAGCGTGGTGGAGTGAGAGCCATACTCGACCAGCGAGTCGGCGGTTTCGGGATTTGACGCGAAATCTGTTCCGGTAAGCTCGGCGCACCTTCCGCGGCTGGGGACCGGCCCGCTGGCCGGCGACTCATGCCTCCCGACAGTGGGTAAATAACCGGTTTATCGGGCTTGATGCACCGCCGCACATATGGTGTAGCCGGATGGCGCCTGGGCTGCCGAATGGCTCCTAACACTGCGCGCTGCTGATAAAGACGGGAGTATTCCATGGGACATGATCATACGGACGAAGAACGCGCGCTTGAAACGAAGCTCGAGTGGCACCGCCCGTCAGCGATCTCGCTTCCCATAGAGGAAATCACCCTCGGCAAGCTTGGCTCGGAATTTGATGGTCCCGGGCAAATGGATTTCTCGTCCTAAGATTGGCTTCGTCGGCGCCGGTCGGTGTCGCAAGCTTTGACTGTTCGATCAGCTTGCGCGCCAGCGCCGGTGCCAGACGCGAAAGCATTCACCAAGACGGTTCTCACATAAGACGTGATCTGCCGTCAGCGCCGTTGGTCAAGATGACGCCTCAGCCGGTTGATCCTGTCGATCGAACGGCGTGTGCCGCCCCTGTCGCTTGCCCAGGCGAATAGGAGTGGAAGTTTTCCACGCGAGATGGCCACGAGGCGGCGGGCATAGGAGCGAAGGTCGGCCCAATTGGATTGGTCCGGCCGGCCGTACCGGGCTCTTACCTCGATCCTCGGAGGAACCAGGCCATTCCACAATGCCTCGAGACGCGTACGCCAACCAAGGCCGCCGGCCAGAGCTTTACCAAGCCGTGCGTCTGCGACGGTCATGAATGCCGGGTACTGACCCAGCGAAGCCGGCCCCTGCGGTAGCAGCGCGAGGAGTGTCGGATCGGGGGCATCGTTTGAAAAATCTTGTGTCGGAACCCCGAGCAGGCGGGTGACGAGATTGAGGGTCGCCTGCACGCCTTCGGTAAGGCCCCAGGCATGGGCCCGTGCCCAGATCACTGGCCAGTCGAGCGGCAGGACAGGGCAGTCGAGCAGTTCCGCGATGTCCCACAGGCTTGTCGCCGGCACCTCGAAGAGATGCTGTTGCAGATGCAGGCAAAGATAAACGAACAGATCCTCGGCCGCCATCACCCGGGCGCCCTGAGGAAGCGTGGGATGCGGCAAGCTGCGCGACCAGATTTCGGCCATGTCGATCGCGTTGCCGAGCGCGCCGTCGGCCAGGCGCCAGTGGAGCTCGAACGGAAGCTGGCCCGGCCCGGGCGGTGCGTAAATGACATGATGGTGCCACTCGGCCGCGCGCATCCCGGCATCCGGGACGCCGGATGCGGTGAAACCGCGATCGATCAGGTGTGCATGATAGGCCATGGCGTCCTCGCCGTGGACGAGGAAGTCGACGTCGCCCATCTGGCGATGTCCGGCATTGCCGTAGAGGCGATCGCCGAGGTCGATACCTTTCAACAGGAGCATCGGGCGGCCAGTGGCGGCAAGGGCTTCGGCCAGAACGCCGCGCGCCTGCAGGGTCCTGCCGGCCACGGCGAAGGTGTGACCGCGCAGGCGTGCTGCGATTGCCGCGGGCGGATTGATCCCGGCGCGCCGAAGACGGCGGGCGAGCAGCGGGACGCCAGCGCTGCGTTCGACCGCGACAAGCAGATCGGACCATTCAGCGCCGCTCAGCGCAGCAAGGCGTTCGCGGCCGGCTTCGTCCCATCGCAGGAAACCAAGGGTCGTGTCCGCCAGACCCATGTCAGCGCATTGCACCGGATTCGGCTTGAATGGAGATCAGGCCTTGATCGAGCAGTTCTCGTATGAAGACAGTGACGTCCTGCGCGATCGTGTCGAGGCTTGCGTTGAAGCGCCGTGATAGCCTCGCGCACAAATCAGCGAGGGCAATCGGCGCTGCGAGACCGTCCCATATCTCGCGACCGATCGCATCGAGCCCAACATAATGGCCCCGGGCGACATCCAGGATTATGAGATCATCGTCGACAGGCGCTGCGGGCAAATCCGGATTGCGAACGACCACGGTGTCCATGCCGATCAATGTCATTTCCGTCCCATTTTGTCTGCGATTCCGTGGCGATAACTGCCCTGCTGCCGTGCAGCAAGGTTCGCGGAGGATAAATGTGCCGGCTCAATCGGCCAGGATTGCGGCCAGAACGGCGTCCATGGTCCACTCGCCATCCGGGCGCGTAATGCGGAGCATCTCCACATTCTGCAAAGCCCGCGCGACCAGCATCGCGCGCGGCGCGATCGCCTCGATCAGATACGGCCCGAAGACACTGTTCAGCAACAAGGGCAGCTTGGCCCGGCCGGTGATACGATCGACCTGGACGGTCAGGACCGGGCCGCGTTCCAGATGAACGATCCGGCGAAGGCGTGCGCCGCCACGTTCGCGCTCCACAAGGGCGGGCACGGCCATCTTCATGCGATGCCAGGCGTTCTGCGTAAGGCCCTGCGTATCGAACGCCAGCGCGTGCGAGGCCGCCTCAAAAAGATGGACGTGCCCGGCACCGGCCGGCACTTCGATGCCGACATTCTCGTCCAGGCGAAGCGCGCTGACGTCGTCAGTCTGCAGGGGCCAGCCGAGCCGGGTCAGCGCGGCAGCCGTGGTCGATTTTCCGGCGCCCGAATCGCCGCAGATCAGCACGACGCCGCCCGGTCCGACCACCCCGGAGGCATGGAGTACGAACAGGTCGCGCTGGCGCAGCAGGGCGGCCATCATCGGATGCAGCAGGATGTGCTGGAACCGCGTTTCGTCGCATTCCGGCCCGCGCTCGAACAGGATCGAGTTGCCGTTTCGCGCAAGGAACCGGCCCGCGGCAGGCCCGCCGCGCAACAAATACGCGTCGGGTGATGCTTCGTGCATCGCGGTGCTTACCCGGGCGTCGCTCAGCGAGTCGGGAATATCGCCGTCGCGCACCACGACATCCGGAACTGCCCCTGCATCGGCTGGGCTCAGATCGTCGCATGCGAACGGCAACGATATGGTCAGGCCATGCGCACGATAGAGGTGAGGCAGGCGTTCTGCGTCGGCGCGAAGGCTCGCGCCGCTTTTCGTCATGCTCATGTCAGTACCGCGTGCCGAAGCCGTTGACGAAAAGCCCTGCCATCAAGCCGCGGGTCAGCAGCGATGCCGAGAGACTAAGCGCCTGACGGCTGTCTTCGGTCTGCACCTGCGTCCATACGCGCCGCATTTTCTCCACATCGACAAAGGCCGCCCCAGGGCCTGCCGCGACTTCGGCCAGCGCCTCCTCGACGTCGCCGGAGAACTGCCGCAACCGCGGAACCAGGTCGCCGGACTGCCGGCCGGTCGAACGATTGAGGCGCACCGCGTCAGGGAGTTTCCCTTTCATTGCCTCTCGTACCAATGCGCGCCCCACGCCGGTGTCCGGGTCGACATAGACGGAGTCGGGAATCGACAGGCAGAACTCGAGCAATCGAGGGTCGGCAGTTGGATCGGTGATGGAAATGCCCGTAGCTGCACCAACCTCTGCATATAGGCCTCCGAGCTTCGATGCGCCCGGCCGGATGAAGCGCAGGCGTTGCTCCCGGCAGGGTCGATAGGGGCCCTCCATAGGATCGTCACACCGACGCTCTGTAAGCCTGATCCGGTTGGCGAAGTCGGTCCGGATCGCTGAAGTCGGAAAGCTGTTCGCCGCGCGAACGCGTCGATAGAGGCGCTCGGCCGGCCAGGGCAGCATGCGGCGCAGCCGCAGCTTCGCCATTCCCATCGCGCCGTCTTGCGCAAACTGATGCCGGAGCGGCAGCGACGTAGGGTCGCCGTCCCAGGAAATGCCGCCATTACCCATTTGGCCGAGCAGCAGCACGCGATTGCCGTCGCGCGCCGCGGTCCTGAACAGGTCGAGCAGCCAGAAGAAGCCCGGGGCGGCATGCTCCGGCTCGTGCGTGATGGCGAGCATCTCGCGGATCGCGCCGATCGGCGAGATAGTCGCGGCGCTGATCGCCGTCAGATCGATCGTTCCCGCCGCTTTCGCGGTAGCGGATGCCAATGGGAACTCATCGCCCATGCCGCGCCCGACATAGGGCCGCGGATCATAGACCGGGGTTGAGACATAGGCGGAAAGGCGCCTGCCGCTTTCCGCCAGCATCGGGGCGGCGGTCGTGGCGACCGATCCCGAGTCCAAGCCGCCGCTCAACGTGGCGGCGACACCACCGGTCGGTGGCAGGCGCTGCCTCACTGCCTGGTCGAACAGCTCGTTGAACCTGTCGACATAGTCGGCGCGTCGCCGGAACCGGATCGCGGGGGCGTCTTCCAGTCGCCAGTAACAATGCTTGTCGAACCGGTCGGGCGTGACCTGAAGATAGTGAGCCGGCGGAAGCCGCGACATCGAGGCATGGGCGGTGCGATCGCCATGATAAGCGAACCAGGAGACGACCGTCTGCGCCAGATAGAGTTCGTCCATCACCGCCGGGGCGAGATTGAACGCTAGCAGGTCTTCGCGCGATGAGGAGAAGGCGAAAATATGGGGCGCGACGTGGTAATAGAGCGCGGTGTTGCCGAACGGATCGCGTGCCAGGAGCAAGCTGCGGGCGTGGGGATTCCAAGCCGCGACATGCCAGTCGCCATGTATTCGCCCGCATGCGGCAGTGCCCCAACGGGCGAACGCTTCCCGCAGCAGGATGTGGTCGGCCGGACCGTTCGATCCCAGTCCGAGTTCCGTGGCCAGTTCGCGGCGATTGTGCACCGATCCGTCACCAATGATGGCTGATGGCGACGGCGCTCCCCCATCGGGAAAATGACGGCCCCACAACACTGCTGCGGCGCCGCAATATGCCGGATTGCCACAGCGAGCCCGGCCGATCGATTCAAGCTGAGCACGGGCTTCGAAAGCTACCGGGTTGCGTAGAAAAAAACCGAGGAATCCTGACATTGCTGGCGCCTAGCCGCTCCGGCTGATGCTGGCGACAATTGGCGTCCCCAAAATGGGGCATCTCCGCGTCATTAGACTTGGTGCGGCGCAACAATTATGGGCAAGGCCTGCCGGTCGGTAAGTTGCTGGCTGGCACACCGCCCCACGAGATTGATCAATAGGGGCGCTTTATAGAAAGCGTTCGCTACGACGGGGACTGAGCACTCGAAATGAAGTTCGAATGGCATAGCCCATCGATGATGTTGTTGGCGGTCGAGGACATCACCTTGGATAAGCTCGGTTCCCTCTTTGACGGGATCGGGCAGCCAGTAGCTTTCGACGGTGAGTGACCTGTCCCAGTGATTCGCTCGTGGCCGTGCACCCCATATTCCCGGATTTCCGCGTTCGTGCCAGCCCGGCATTTCGGGTGCTCGCTGTTCGGAACGCTGTTGGAGGTAGTGTCGCTCCCCAATATGGGTCGGTGCTAGTTCACCCTGTTGAAACCTCGTAGAAATTGTGGTTTAGGGCGCCGGTTTTAGGGCGGATTGTTGGTATGGCACGCCTAAAAAAACGGATAGTTAATAATCCAATCTGGAGAATTTGATGGCGATCATTCGTTCGGATGAAGAAAATACGCTCGATAAGAATCTCGATTGGCGCAGCCCATCAGTTATATCGGTGCCCATCGAGGATATTACTTTAGGCTTAGGTAAACTTGGCTCGATGTTTGATGGACCAGGGCAGCCGGCCATCTTTGACGGCGAGTGAACGCGCGTAAAGCTCTTCTATTTCGAGAAGGCAATTGCGTGCTGCGTCAGGCAGATCGGCCGCACGCACTCTACTGACGGCGGGATGTCGGCGACGCCAGGGCGTTGCCGGCCAGAAGAGCGCTGGCCGCGCCACGGCGCGAAAAAATATAGACCCGGTCGAAGTCCTCCTGCCCGCGGACCAGTGCGTCGATCGGGCCCGCGAGAAGATCGGCAGGTCGAGATCCTCCTCATTGTGGGGAAGGGCCCGGCTCGACTGGCTGCGCCGGCTCTCACTACGATCCGGGCCACCTGCTGTTCCGCGATCAGCGTGGCGAGGGCGGTCTTGTCCTTCTGGAACTTGGTCCGGCGGATCAGCACTGCCTGGCTGGCGAAGCTCCAGCCCGCATCGCCAACGCTCGGGAAGTAGGGACTGGACCCGGAATGGGGGCACAACGGCTTACTTGACCGGTTCGTCCGAGGTTTTGGCGAATTTCGCGAGAAGTGCGTCCCTCCAGTTCGCGACCAAACCGCTGAAGAAAATGACATGGAGCGTGATGATCGGACCGGCCATTTCAGTGAGCGGCAGATCAGTCCACGACAACGCCAGGATGATCAGCGATCCCAGGCAGAACATGATCGCGACATAGGAAAGGGGGGCAAGCAGGTGCATGCCCCAGCCTGGCGCAACTGCCGACAAGCGGATGCACAGCACCTCCCACAACCACGTCATTGCGTGAAACAGGATCACGACCAGCACGATCATCGCGAGCCAGCCGACGAAGCTCGCCTCCGCCGTGTGAAAGCGATCGCCGAAGGTGATCAGGTTTTCGAGCGCCACGGCATGCATGTACACACCGGGAATGGCGCCGTTGATCGGTGATGCGAAACTATCGCCTGCCTGAGGCAGGTTCACCCCGAGCAGAACGATTCTGTCCTTCAGGAAAGCGTCCTGAATGCTTTGGTGTTGTTGCCCATCCGCGGTCGGTTCTGGGCCACCGAACCGGCGGGGGTCGAGCAGGGCCGCGGCGGAAATCGTGTCGATGTACACGCATCGGCGGTGGGTGCTCTTTCCCAGCCGCCGCTCGATTGGGCCGAGAAGATGCAACAGGTAGTTTTTCAGGGGATCGAATCTATTGCCGTAGAACTGGTCGTAGCAGGCGTCGGTGCCATACGCATTTCGGAAGAATTTATTCATGTTCCGGCTCAGGCCGATGCCCCAGCGCGGCGACATTTCTCCGGCGGCCTTGCCATGAAGCTCATAGGTGCGGAGCCCGTCTCGCGACGGCGGTGTCGTCGCGACCTCGATCGATTGTGCGAGACGCATGAAATGAGGCTGGCTGCAAATCTCCCGGGCGCCGTTCGGACAATGCTTCGCATAGGCGGCGAACAACGCCAGTGCGGGAGAGGCGATATAGCCCTTGTGTTCCTGCTGTAGCCCCCGGCAGTTTCCCTCCCCGGTCGTGGCGGGGGCGAGCTGATAGTCGCCGGGGTTGCCGCGCCAGGAAGCATCGACCACTTCAAGGTTGGCGCCGGGCTTCGGTCCGGGGAACAGCTTGTCCAGCAAGGGGGCTGCGATAAGGTTATGAGCGCGAATGCTGCCGGTCGGTACGAAGTCGACCCCGCATGACTGATTGGCCTCCGCAAGTTCCACACTGGAAGAGATGCTGTCGCCGAGGAAGACGGGCACCTCGGGGTTGAGCTGGCTCAGACGAGTACCAAGCATATCGAGTGCTTCGGCCCGCGAATTGCTCCCGCCATCGACGATCTCGCGCGGGGCATCAGGAAATCCGATATCGACGAACACGGCCTTCGGGCCTGAGTCGACGATCCGTCGGATCACCCCCATGGTCAACATATCCACCGGCATCGGCCAGATCGGCTTGGCGCCCTGCGGACGTACCGCCCGGAAATATTCCGGATCGATCAGAACCACCGTCACGACCTTTTGACCCGGGGTTTCCTTGCCGCCGCCATAGAAAGGCGCGGTCACGAGCTGCAGCGTCTGCGTAGCGCGCGCTTTGATCGCGTCTTCAATCCCGAACGGATTGGCGATCTGCACGACGATTTCCACGGCCAGGACGATGACGAGGACGGCGAGGAACCGACGAAACCCGGCAGTACGGCGGCGCGCAAAGGAGCGCATCCATGACGCGGCGCTCAATCGAAGATTCCGGTGAGCGACGTTATCGTACGGAAACTCCTCTCTATCCCCTTGGTCGCGAACGCCTTCTTGCCCTCGGCGGTCTTTGCGGACTGGCCTTTGGCCATTGGATCATAGCCAAGCGTCGCCGCGCATCGTGGGTAAAGCTCCCCGTTTGCATAGGTGGAGCATCTGGCCGCCGCCACCTCTGCCGCGGCCATGTCGTCTCGCGTCACGGCAGCGGCCACGACCAGGTCGAGGACGGGGGCGCTCGTCCCGATCAGCTTGGTGTGTCGGGCGATCAGGGCATCCAGCTCGGCCTGACTTGGCGCGCCGGAAATCGTGCCGCCAAGACTCCTCGCCATGTCGACCGAGGCGAAATCGGACCGCAGGCCGCGCCGCCATGCACCCTGCGCGCCGCCAGTGTCGCCATCGACCGCATGGAGCATCCCCTGCATTTCCCAGGTGACCGCGGCGCCGTCGGCACCGAAGCCCGAACTCGTTGAGGGTCTGGAAGGGGCGGGGCCTTTCGTACCTTTTTTCTCTTTTACCGGCTGTGCAGCCTGTCTGGGGGTCGCGACCCCCGCTTGCTTCAGCGCGGCGCCGATCTGCGCGACCTGGTCGGCATCCTGGGCCGCCGGCCTGGTCTGCGTCAGGATGTCGCGCACCTCGATGGCGCGCCGTACCTGGGTCAGCAACCCGGCCAGGGCGGTTTCGCGACACACCGCGTTCATGCCGGTCGAATCCCGGCGCAACAGCTTGCCGTCCGGACCTTGCTCCGCGTTCGGATAATTCTGCCGGACATACCGGGCGACAAAGGCCTTGCGCTCCTCCGGATCCGGATGTTCCTTGGTTTGGCGGATGATGATTTCGACGATCTGTTCCGACATCGCCTTGCTGGAAAAGGATATGAGGTCCTTCACCAGCCCGCCGCCGCTGCCGCCGACTTCCTTGGCGGTCTTCGCCGCAACCTGATCCATCATCGCGTTGACCACGAACCGCAACGCTTCCACGCGACGGCTGCGTCGAAGCGAATCTTCCCCATGTTTCGAGATGAAACGCAGGACTTCGCCCTCATTCACGACATACCCTGCGCGGCGAGCGAGATCGACGCCGACGCGATCCGCTTCCAGTTCGCGTCCACGGCCGAAACTCGGGGCAAGCAGGTCCTGCACGAGGGTGGAAGCGGCCAGGCCGCCGACGAGACCCTGCACCATCATGCGTTTGTCGCCTTCGCCTTGCAGCCTGCCGTTGACGAAGTGGCTGTCCTTGACTGCCGAATAGGCGATGAGAGCGCTCGCTGAATAATTGAGCATCCTGCTGATCGTGCGGATCGACTTCTTGCCCTCGATATGGCCGAGCAGAATGTGGGCGAGCTCATGCCCCAGCAGAAGTGCAAGCTCGTCAGTGGTCGCTGCGCCCTTTGTGTTATCGGCGTTGAACGTGCCGAGGCGTACCAGGATCATTCCCGATTCCGTCGCACGGGCGCCGTAGAAGGGTTCGGCCACCACCCGGACCCTCACGGCGATCTTTGGCCCTTTGAGTTGTGCCAGCAGCTTGTCCACGATCCCCTGGGCATAGGCCTCGGCAGCGGGCGCGCTGACGAATTGCGTGCCGCTCACGATTTCGAAGGCGACGGGCGCGCCGAGGGTGCCGGCGAGATAGGGCTGCAGCAATTTTTCCGGCGGCGTATAAAAGCCCTTCGACCACTTCCCCTTGCTCTCGAGCTGGTCGAGGATGGTGCCCCGGCCGAGCTCCTTGGTCAGTTCCTTGTCCAACGGCACATCGGGCGCGACCATGTCGGGTGGCAGGGCAGGTGCCGTTTCCTTCGCGGCCACGGGTGCGCCCCGTCGCGGCTTTTGCTTCTTTCCCTGCGCGGATGCCGTTGCAGCGAGCGAAAATGTCGCCATGCAGAGCAGGATCAGGTGGCAAGTCCGCAAGTGCATCCGCCCGCGGCTGAAGTTCACTGCGGGCAGCCTTCGCCCGAACCTACGGTGAGTGCCTGATTCTGGGCCGATCCGCCCCCGGACGATATACTGCGCGTTATGGGTTTGGCGCAGAATTCCAGGTCGAGGTCCTTCGCCATGATCCAGCGCACCTCTCCGGCAGCATCGGTCAGCTTGACGAGGTCATAATCCGGGTTCCATTCGAGCAACCCGGGCCGCAACTGCCCGCGCAGATCAGTGACGAGGCCAGGCGATCCGTCCCTGCTGTAAATCTTGATCTTTTGAGGATCCGAGCGCCAACCCTTGACGTTCGCCACCGTAATCGACGCCTGCTGCGCCCCGGCGCACGGGGCGACCGCCATGAGTCCGGCAACCATGAGCACTCGCATGATTATTGTTCGGATTCTCACGACCGCCCCCGCAGTTCCTAGCCCCGACACGCCGATTCTTGCGACGTCATGGTGTCAAAGGTATTGGGGCAGAAACAAAGATCAAGCGAATTATCGTTAACTTCGGATTCACTTGATCCGGACTGGAGCGTTTTTGCGGTCGCAGGCTGCGACGGTGCCATTCCGCTACTTGGTCTACCCGCTGACCAGTGCGTCGATCGCGCCTTGCAGGATATAAGCGGCGGCCATCTTGTCGACTCGCTCGGCCCGCTTCGCGCGGCTGACATCCTGTTCGATCAAGGTGCGCGTCACTGCCTGGGTCGACCAGCGCTCGTCCTGCAGGAAGATCGGCAGGCCGAGATCCTCCATATTGCGGGCAAAGGCGCGGCTCGACTGGCTGCGCGGGCTCTCGCTGCCGTCGGTGAGGTTGAGCGGCAGGCCGATGACGATGCCGGCCACTTGCTGCTCCGCGATCAGTGCGGCGAGGGCGGTCTTGTCCTTCTGGAACTTGGTGCGGCGGATCAGCGAGGCCGGGCTGGCAAAGCTCCAGCCCGCATCGCACAAAGCCGTGCCGATCGTCTTGGTGCCGACGTCGAGCCCGATCAGCCGCCCGCCATGGGGCAGGGCATCGCGGAAGACGACGCGATCGGTGGTGATCATCGCGCGGCCTTGAACGCCGCCAGCCGCCGCGCCGCATCGGCCCGGATGTTCGCCCAGAACATGCTGTAATCATAGACATGATAATTGTTGCCGGGCAGCACATAGCCGCCAAGATCGGGCGGCGTGCCGATCATCAGCAGGCCCCGCCCCGCGCAGCGCGCGCCGATCTGGCCGGCCTGGATCGTCGCGCTGTTCAGGTCCTTGGCCGGCAGCAGCGTGCCCAGATTGGCCGTGGGAGGCGCCGAGGCGTTGGGCGTGCCCGTGAGCGGGTTGGTGCAAACCATCGGCGTGTCCTTGCGCGCCGCACCGGTAAAGCCCGACGTGGCATCATAGGCGTCGAGCAGCAGCGCTGGATCGGCGGGCTCGGCGAAGCTCTGCCATGACAGGATGCAGCCCGCCTGATCCGCCATGGTGCATTCGGGCAGGCCGAGGCGCGGCAGATCGGCGGTCTTCGATACCGGCCAGCCGACGACATAGGCCGCGACGATCCGCTTCGCGAGCGGCGTGCCGGCGATGCGGTCGCGCAGCAGCCGGGTGAGATGCAGTGCACCCTGGCTGTGCCCGGCCAGGATGATCGGGCGGTCGCCGGCTTCCTTCAGGAACTGGTCGAACGCGGTTGCGACGTCGCCATAAGCGAGATCGAGCGCCTTGGTCGCTTCGGCCTTGTTGGTCAGGAAGGCGCCGAATGTCGCCTGGCGATAGCGCGGCGCCCAGATCGCGCCGGCCTCGTTGAAAGCAGTCGCCTGGCCACGCAGGAACAGCTCGGCATAGGCATTGGCCTCCGGATCGTCGATCGGGCCGTTCCAGTGCGCGCTGCTCATATAGGAGGTAGGGTGGATGAAGAAGACGGCGGCGCCTGGCGCGGCGGCGGGCGTGTAACCGGCAGGCGTCCACAATGCCGGATTGCCGGGTCGGTCCGGTCGCGCGATCCACATTGCCGGTTTCGCATAGGCGTTCGGCGCCACAGGGGGCTGGGCTTCGAACGTAGCGCTGGGGACCTTCGACCAGCGCAGCAGCTGCACGCCGAACAGCGCATAGGCAAAGCCGGCGGCGATCGTCAGCACGATCAGGACGGCAAAGGCATAGAGGAACTTGCGGGCCAAGGCCTGGTGTCTCCGAACGGCAGCGCGGCACGGGATGGCCGCGGTTATGGGGATTCCGTGCAGCAGGAAGGCGGCGCTTGCAATCGGCTTCAGTCCTGCGCTCAGTGTCCGCCGAGGGGATCGCGCGATGTTGGACCGGGATGTGGAGAGCAGTGAACCAGCCGGAGCATGGCGCCTGCGACCGGTAATTCTGGCGGCGATCGGTGCGGTGGCGGCAATCCTCGTTCAGCAGCTGATCGATCGCCCCTATCGCTATTCCGGCCCGCCGCTGGAGGTGTGGCGAATTGCCGTCTCCATCGCGATCGGCACCGGGGCGATGACCTTCGGTTTCGGCGCGGAACGCGTGCGCCTGGCCTGGGCGGCCGGCTTTGCGCTGCTGGTCGGCGCGGTGGCGGGCCTGATCTATTACTGGAACGGCGGTAATGCCGGCTGGGCCGATCTCGGCGACTGGCGCTATGCGAGCCTGTTCCTGTCGATCGCGATCGCGGTACCATTGTTTCAGACGGCGCGTGACGAAGGGAGGTGGCGCTTTCCTTATCGCGACGTGCACGACCACGCCTGGACCAACGTGTTGCTCTGGTTCGCCTGCTCGGGGTTCGTCGGCATCGTCTTCGCGCTGGCGTGGCTGCTGGCGGCTTTGTTCGACCTGATCGGCCTGCATTTTGTGCGTGAGATGCTGGAGCGGGACTGGTTTGCAGCCGGGTTGGCGGGCGCTGCATTCGGCGGCGCGCTGGGCCTGTTTCGCGAGCGGGACCGCATCGTGCGCCTGCTTCAGCGCGTGGTGACGGCGGTGCTTGCCGTGCTCGCGCCAGTGCTGGGTGTCGGGTTGGTGTTGTTTCTCGTCGCGCTGCCGTTCACCGGGCTCGGTGCGCTGTGGCAGGCGACCAAGGCGACGACGCCGATCCTGCTGAGCTGCGCGATCGGCGCGCTGATCCTCGCCAATGCTGTGATTGGGAACGGCGAGAAGGAGGAAGCGACCAATCCGGTACTACGCTGGGGTGCGATGGCGCTGGGGCTGGCGATCCTGCCCTTGTGCGTGATCGCCGCGATCGCGACGGGACTCAGGATCGACCAATATGGCTTCACCCCCGATCGCTTGTGGGCACTGATCTTCGTGATCCTCGCTACCGCGTATGGCGTTGCGTATCTGGCGTCCCTCGCACTCGGCCGGAACGCCTGGGCGGCGCGAGTCCGGCCGGCGAATCTGCGCATGGCGTTCATCATTGCCGGTGTCGCGCTGTTCCTCGCCACGCCGATCCTCAGCTTCAACGCGATCTCGACGGCGGACCAGGTCGCGCGGCTCGAATCCGGGAAGATCGCGCCGGACAAGTTCGACTGGCGCGCCTTGGAAAACGACTATGGTATGGCAGGCAGGGGAGAGTTGAAGCGGCTGAAGGGATCGAAGAACAGCGAAATCCAGCGCATTGCGCGAGCGATTCCCGACTTTACATATCGCGACAAGCTACGCGAGGCTCGGGCCGAGATGGCCGCGCGTAAGGATTTCGCCGCAAATATACGCGTCCTCCCACAAGGGGCGGTCTTTCCTGTCGAGTTGCGTAACGCTCTTTTGGAGTCGCGTCGTTCCCGCCCATGCAGCCCGGACAATCCGTGCACGCTGGTGATGAGTGGGGATGGACGCGAGGGTTTTCTGATGGAGGATAATTGTCTGGGCAAGGCAGCGGAAGCGCGGGATGCGTATGGCCACGCCTTTAAAGCTTCCCTGCCGAGCGCTTGCCTGAACGCGCAGCATTTCGTGTTAAGCGCGAGTAGATGGGTTCCAGCCGAGTCCAGCGCTGCTATCGCGACCGAGAGCGAGCGTGTGGCGGCGCTGTCTGGGTACAGGGCGGGTAGGATCGACATTCGACCGGTGCGGCGCCGCCAGATTTTCGTGAACGGCTTGCCTGTAGGGCAGCCGTTTGAATAGCGACGCTTGATGGGCGGCGGCGTGACTGCTAGCCGCGCGGCATGTCAGTCGATATCGCAACCGTAAAGAAGATCGCGAGCCTTGCCCGCATCGCGATCACCGAGGAAGAGGCCGCGCGCATCGCGCCGGAGCTCGACAACATCATGGGCTGGATCGAGCAGCTCGGCGAGGTCGACACGTCGTCGGTCGAACCGATGACCGCCGTCATCCCCAACCATCTGCGCCTGCGCGACGACGTCGTCACGGACGGCGATGTGCGCGATGCGGTGCTGTCGAACGCGCCCCAGGCCGAGCATGGCTTCTTCACCGTCCCGAAGGTTATCGAATGATGATCTCGGATCAGCATTCGATCATCCCGGCGCAGGCCGGGATCCAGGAGCCAAAGGCATGACGGACCTGACCGATCTCGGCGTCGCGGCGATCCGCGACGGCGTACGCACCGGCGCCTTTTCGGCGCGGGAAGTCGCGGATTCGTTCATCGTCAAGGTGAGCAAGGCCAAGGCGCTCAACGCGTTCCTGGTCGAAACCCCCGATCACGCCATTGCCGCCGCGACCGCGGCCGATACGGCGCGCGCGGCCGGCGAGACGCTGAAGCCGCTGGCCGGCGTGCCGATCGGCATGAAGGACCTGTTCTGCACCAAGGGCGTGGCCTCCACCGCGGCGAGCCACATCCTGGAGGGCTTCACGCCGCCCTATGAATCGACCGTCTCCGGCAAGCTGTGGGATGCGGGCGCGGGCATGCTGGGCAAGCTCAACATGGACCAGTTCGCCATGGGTTCGTCCAATGAGACGAGCTATTTCGGCAACGTCATCTCGCCGTGGCGGCGCAGCGACGGCGGCAACGCGCCGCTTGCACCAGGCGGCTCCTCGGGCGGCAGCTCCGCGGCGATAGCGGCGCGGCTGTGCCCGGCGGCGACCGGCACCGATACCGGCGGCTCGATCCGCCAGCCCGCTGCGTTCACTGGCATTTCGGGCATCAAGCCGACCTATGGCCGTTGCTCGCGCTGGGGAGTCGTAGCGTTCGCGTCGTCGCTCGATCAGGCCGGGCCGATGGCGCGCGACGTGCGCGATTGCGCGATCATGCTCGAGGCGATGGCCGGGTTCGATGCGAAGGATTCGACTTCGCTCGATCTCGCCGTGCCGAAATGGGAGGCCGGCCTGTCGTCGAGCCTCGCCGGCAAGCGCATCGGCATCCCCAAGGAATATCGCGTCGACGACATGCCGGCCGAGATCGAGGCGCTGTGGCAGCAGGGCATCGACTGGGCACGGGATGCCGGCGCCGAGATCGTCGAAGTCTCGCTGCCGCACACGACCTATGCGCTGCCGGCCTATTACATCATCGCGCCCGCGGAAGCCTCGTCGAACCTCGCGCGCTATGATGGCGTGCGGTACGGCCTGCGCGACCTGCCCGAAGGCGCCAACCTGCAGGACATGTATGCGGCGACCCGCGCCGCCGGTTTCGGCGACGAAGTGAAGCGCCGCATCATGATCGGCACCTATGTGCTCTCGGCCGGCTTCTACGACGCATACTACACTCAGGCACAGAAGGTCCGCACGCTCATCGCGCGCGATTTCGAGCGCGCCTGGGAAAGCTGCGACCTGCTGCTGACGCCGACCGCGCCGTCCGCTGCGTTCGCGCTGGGCGAGAAGAGCGCCGATCCGCTCGCCATGTACCTCAATGACGTCTTCACCGTGCCGAGCTCGCTCGCCGGCCTGCCGGCGATGTCGGTGCCCGGCGGCCTCGACAAGGCGGGCTTGCCGCTCGGCCTGCAGATCATCGGCAAACCGCTCGACGAGCAGGGCGTGCTGAACGCCGGGCTGGCGCTGGAAGAACGCGCCGGCTTCGTCGCGCGGCCGGAGGCGTGGTGGTGAGGTTAAAGCCCGGCTCTATTGGCCGGGCGGCGGATAAGGCCCCGCATACGGGGATCTGGGTAACTCCAGTCGACGGCTGGGGCTTTGCAGAGGCGATAGACGGCGCGCTTAGCCCGCGGTTTGAACTCCGGATCACGGAGGCCGGCATAGATGTCGGCGGCGGCATTCTCGGATGGCGCGGGGACGTTCTGTCGGCGCGACATAAATACGCGGGCATGCAGGTGAGGATGACGCCGCGCCATACCGAGTGGAGCGAGATCGTGGTTCTTTCAGTATTTGAAGGACACAAAATCGTGTTCAGCGGCATGGCAGAGACCAGTGGGCTGGAATGTGATTGGAAATGAGCGCGCAAAGAGGCCGTCGAGCGATGCGCGAGCTAGACGGTATTACCGAAAATCGGTAATACTTTACGCATGAGCAAGCAGAGCAACCTCACCGTAAAGGGCCAGGTCACGATCCCGAAGGACGTGCGCGACGCGCTTGGGCTAAAGCCGGGCGAGCCAGTCGAATTCGACTGGAATGCGGAAGGGGAAGCGGTAATCCGCAAGCCTCGCCAGGATGCCGACGCGTTCGATATCCGCTATCGCGCCGCCTTGGCGAAGCTCGATCGCGTGGCCGAGAAATTCAAGCATCTGCGGACGGGCGAAGATACCGACGCCTATATGGCGGAAATGCGCGAGCCGGTGCCGGAGCCTCGGTCGAGCACGTGATCTTCATCGACAGCAATATCGTCATCGATCTGGTCGAGAAGACCGCCCGCTGGTCGCCATGGTCGCGCGAAGCCGCGGGCAAGGCGATTGCCGACGGCCCGTTGCTTGCAAATGCCATCGTCCTGGCGGAATGCGCTCCGCGCTTCGAAAGCGTGGAGGAGGAGCTGTTCTATTTCGACCTGACCGGGATAAGGATTGCGGAGATTCCCGCCATCGCGGCATTCAGGGCCGGTAGGGCGCATCGCGATTATCGCCGTGCCGGTGGAGAGAGGACCTCGATGGTTGCCGATTTTCTGATAGGCGCGCACGCTTCTGTACTTGGCGCCAGGCTTCTGACACGCGACAGACAACGTTTCTCATCCTATTTCCCCGAACTCACCCTCATCACACCCGAGAATGACAATGGCTGAAGCAGAAACCTACCGCATCCGTGGCGCCACCGGCGATTGGGAGGTCGTGGTCGGCCTCGAAGTCCATGCGCAGGTGACATCCAACGCCAAGCTCTTCTCGGGCGCCGCGACCACTTTCGGCGCCGAGCCGAACACGCAGGTGTCGCTCGTCGACGCGGCGATGCCGGGCATGCTGCCCGTGCCGAACCGCGAGTGCATCCGCCAGGCCGTGCGCACCGGCATGGCGATCGAGGCGCAGATCAACAAATGGTCGCGGTTCGACCGGAAGAATTATTTCTACGCCGATCTGCCCCAGGGCTATCAGATCAGCCAGCTCTACCATCCGCTGGTCGGCGAGGGCGCGATCGACATCAGCCTGGACGACAAGAATCCCGACGATGCGACCAAGCGCATCGGGGTCGAGCGGATTCATGTCGAGCAGGATGCCGGCAAGCTGATGCACGATCAGCATCCGACGCGCTCCTATGTTGACCTGAACCGCTCAGGCGTCGCGCTGATGGAGATCGTGTCCCGGCCCGACATGACATCGCCAGCAGAAGCAGGGGCTTATCTGCGCAAGCTCAGGTCGATCCTGCGCTATGTCGGCTCGTGCGACGGCAATATGGAAGAGGGCTCGATGCGCGCCGACGTCAATGTCAGCGTGCGCAAGGCAGGCGATCCGCTCGGCACCCGGACCGAGACCAAGAACGTCAACTCGGTCCGCTTCGTGATGGCCGTGGTCGAGCAGGAGGCGCGCCGCCAGGTCGAAGTGCTCGAGGATGGCGGACGGATCGTCCAGGAAACGCGCCTCTACGATCCGGACCGGAACGAGACTCGGTCGATGCGCTCCAAGGAGGATGCGCATGACTATCGCTACTTCCCCGATCCCGATCTGCTCCCGCTCGAGCTCGACGATGCCTTCCTCGCTGAATGCCGCGCCAGCCTGCCCGAACTGCCAGACGCCAAGCGCCGCCGCTACGAGGCGCTCGGCATCACGCCGTACAACGCCGCTGTGCTGACCGCTGAGGTCGAGGCCGCGCGCTGGTTCGATTCGCTGCTCGATACGGGCGCCAAGCCAGTCGCCGCCGCGAACTGGGTGACGTCGGAGCTGTTCGGCGCGCTCAACCGGCTCGGCAAGGACATCGAACATTCGCCGGTCAGCCCGGCCCAGGCCGGCGAGCTGCTCGGGCTCGTTGCTGACGGCACGCTGTCGGGCACGCTCGCCAAGCAGGTGTTCGAGATCATGCTCGAGACCGGGCAGGGCGCTGGGACGATCGTCGAGGAGCGCGGGCTCAAGCAGACCAGCGACACCGGCGCGATCGAGAAGGTCATCGCAGAGGTGATGGCCGCCAACGAAGACAAGGTCGCCGATTACCGTTCGGGCAAGGACAAGCTCTTCGGCTTCTTCGTCGGCCAGACGATGAAGGCGATGGGCGGCAAGGCGAATCCGGGCGTGGTCAACGACTTGCTGAAAAAGGCGCTTGCCTGATCTCGACCCCTCGATAAGATACTGAAAGACTTATCGGGGGATGGCTGAAATGTTACGGTTGAGATCGGTCGCGTTTGCGGCTGCAATTCTGCTCGCGGGTCCTGCATATGCAGCAGACAAGGAGCAGGGGGACGACACCAGCAAGTTCTTCATGTTCTATGGGGAAGGCGTGCCGGCAGACGTCGCGCGGGCCGATCTGACCTATTGCATGGCCTTGTCGGGACGCGCCGGGCCGGCGCCGAGGGGCACGCGCTACGCAGCCGCGATGGGCGGCGGCTTGCTGGGCGGTATCATGGATGCGATCGCGATGAGCGTCGAACAGCGTCGCCGTCGCGATTCGTCGATGCGCAACTGCATGGCCTTGCATGGCTACACCCGCTATTATGTGCCGGAAGCGGATTGGAACACGATCGTCCGCGGCGACGGTGCCGTCGATCGCATGGTGGCCTTCATGACAGGCCCGGTTCCCACGAGCAGAAAGCTTCCAGCATGAGCCGCTTCATCCTCGCCATGGCCGCCGTCGCTGGCGTGATGGCGCCTTGCGGCGCCTACGCCTCCAAGCAGATCAAGAACAAGGCGCCGATCGTCGTCGACGCCAAGCTGGGTTATGTCCTGCTCCGGGTGGGACCCACATTGTCCGACAAGGGCTATGCGCCCAACGTGATTCTCTACCGGATCGATCCGGCAACAAGTCGCCTGCGCACGGCCCAGAAGGCCAGCGCGAACCCGGTTGCCAAAGGTGAGGATGTCACCGCGATTGCGGGCGGTTCGAGGCCATTTGGAAACGCCACGTCGTCATCCGTTTCGACGGGCGTGTTCCTGACGTCGTTGACCCCCGGCGAATGGGTGATTGCCGGAACCGAATCCACCTGCTTTTGCATGGGAAGCTACCGGTTCACGGTGCTGCCCGGCGAGATTACCGATCTCGGCACGGTGATCACCAACCTGCCGAACGAGAATACTGGCGTGGCTGAATTCGCTGGTCAGACCGTCGCTGACGATCTTGCCGACAAGGCCTACACCATGCCGGATCTGATGGTTGTCCGCCCGGCGGTAGAAGGCGACGCCGTGCCTGCGCTACTGGCATCGTTGCCGCGCAAGCGGGCTGAACTGACCTATACCCGATTCGACAATGCCGGCGGCTGGATGGTGAGCCGGATGGCGGGGCTTCCAGCCATGGGCCACGAAACTGCTGAGGCGGCCGCTGCAGTGACGGATCCGCGCGTGCCGATGGGAACAGGCGCCAACCGCTGGCCTGACGTAAAGGACGAAACGCCGCCGCAGAAATAACGGCGGCGCCTTTCCGTTTGCCGGGACGTCGACGCCTATTGAGCGTCGTCGTCCTGGTTCTTCACTACGCCCCCGGTACCGCCGACTCCATCCGGCAGCCCGGCCGAGGTAAAGGCATCCGGCTCGCGCCCGCCTTCGCCGCGCTCGACCGCGTCCTTCCTCGCCTCGACGACCTGTTCGATATCGCTGCGGTCGTCGTCATCGACGTCCGGCGGGCTGTCGGGGTGCGGATCCCGGTTCTGGTCGCTCATCATCGATCTCCTTCAGCGAAAATTCGTGCCGCCGACCGGCTGTCCGGGCACGGACGCAGGCGCGGGGTCGTTGGCCGGTTGAGGCGAGGGGAAGTCGATATCCGGCTGAGTCGGGGCGACTTCGGGCGGTGGCGCGGCGGGCTGCGCCGGCTGGCTTGGCTCGGGTGGCAATTCGGTGGGCGGTGTCGTGGCCATGGTGTTTCTCCTCGATGGCCCAACGCACTTGTACCGCACCGGGTTGCTACGCGCGTGCGACTTGCTATAGACGCCGCCGACCGACGGTGTCCCCTGCGGGCGTGGCGGAACTGGTAGACGCGCCTGGTTTAGGTCCAGGTATCGCAAGATGTGGGGGTTCGAGTCCCTTCGCCCGCACCAGTCTCGTCGCGCAAGGCGAGGGGGGCCGCGAACATGATTCCCTGAAAAGGCCCAGAGCTAAAAAAGGCAAGTGTTGAAATGCAGACTGTCGAGACGTTGAACGAGGGCCTGAAGCGCGCCTACACGCTGAAGATCACGGCGAAGGACATCGATTCCAAGGTCGATGCCGAACTGAAGCGCGTCGCGCCGCAGGTGCGCATGCCCGGCTTCCGCCCCGGCAAGGTGCCCGCCAATCTGGTCCGCAAGATGCACGGCCCTGCGCTGATGCAGGACGCGCTCAACACCTCGATCCAGGAAGGCGTGCAGACCCTGCTCGCCGAGAAGAAGCTGCGCCCGGCGATCCAGCCATCGGTCAGCCTCGACGAGGGCTATGAGCTGGGCAAGGATGCCGAGGTCAAGGTCGAGCTCGAAGTGCTCCCCGATGTGCCCACGCCTGCGATCGACTCGCTGAAGCTCGAGCGCCTGACCGTTGCCGCCGATGACGCGGCCGTTGCGGAGCAGCTGCAGAAGTTCGCTGACCAGCAGAAGCGCTGGGAAGATGCCAAGCCGACCTACAAGGCGAAGACCGGCGACCTCGTCGTCATGGACTTCACCGGCAAGGTCGACGGCGTTGCGTTCGAGGGCGGCACCGGCACCGACATGTCGGTCGAGCTCGGCTCGGGCCGGCTGATCCCGGGCTTCGAGGATCAGGTCGTCGGTGTGAAGACCGGCGAGGAGCGCCAGATCAACGTCACGTTCCCGGCGGATTATCAGGCAAAGGATCTGGCGGACAAGGCCGCGACCTTCGATCTCAAGATCACCGCGGTGAAGACCGCCGGCGAGACCGCGATCGACGACGCGCTGGCGACGTCGCTCGGCCTCGAAAGCCTCGATCAGCTCAAGGAGCTGCTCAAGGGCCAGATCGAGCAGGAGCTCAACGGCCTCACCCGCACCCACATGAAGCGCAAGCTGCTCGATCAGCTCGCCGAGGGCCATGATTTCCCGGTTCCGCCGACGATGGTCGAGGCCGAGTTCGCTCAGATCTGGCAGCAGCTTGAGCATGAAGCCACGCATGAGGCCGATCCCGAGGCGGCGATCGCCGAAATGGAATCCGAGCGTGCCGATTATCAGGCGATCGCGGAGCGTCGCGTGCGCCTCGGTCTGCTCCTGTCGGAAATCGGCCAGGCGAACGGCGTCGAAGTCAGCCAGCAGGAAATGAACCGCCTGATCGCGCAGGCAGCGTCGCAATACAGCCCGGAGGACCGCACCCGGTTCATCGAATATGTCCGCTCCGAGCCGATGGCGGCAGCTCAGCTGCGCGCGCCGCTCTATGAGGACAAGGTGGTCGACTGGCTGTTCGACAAGGCCGAGATCACCGACCGCGAAGTGACGCGCGAAGCGCTGGAAGCCGCAATCGAATCCGAGGACGGCTTCGATACCGGCACGCACTCGCACGATCACGACAACCACAAGCCCAAGGCGAAGAAGGCCGCTGCCAAGAAGGCAGCCCCTGCCGAGGACGCAGCCGAAGAAGCAAAGCCGGCCAAGAAGGCCGCTGCCAAGAAGGCCGAGCCGGCTGCCGAAGTCGCCGATGTCGAAGCGCCTGCCGAGGAGCCGGTGAAGAAGCCGGCGGCCAAGAAGGCAGCCAAGCCGGCGGCTGAAGCGGCTCCGGCCGAGGAAGCAGCTCCGGCCGAGGACGCTGCGCCTGCCAGGAAGCCGGCAGCCAAGAAGGCTCCGGCCAAGAAGAGCGACGCCTGATCATAAACCCCTCTCCCCCAGGGGGAGAGGGTTGCGCAGACTTGGGTCGCGTACTTCACGCGACCCTGGTCGGAGCTGGGTGAGGGGTAGTGCTGCTTGCAGCACGCGGTGCAAAGCGCCGCTCACCCAACTACGACTAGGCAGCAAGCTGCCAAGTCTTCATATTCTCTCCCCTAAAGGGAGAGGAAAGTGGGGGCGGTAACGGCTTTGACGAGAATCGCGGTCCTGCTGCCCTGCTATAACGAAGAAGCCGCCATCGCACAGACGGTGGCGGGCTTTCGCGCCGCGCTGCCCGATGCGACCATCTACGTCTATGACAACAACAGCAGCGACCGCACGATCGAGGTCGCGCGCGCCGCTGGCGCGATCGTCCGGACCGAGCGCATGCAGGGCAAGGGCAATGTCGTCCGCCGCATGTTCGCTGACGTGGATGCCGATATCTATGTGATGGCGGATGGCGACGCGACCTATGATGCCGCCTCCGCGCCGGCGCTGGTCGCATGCCTGCTTCAGGATCAGCTCGACATGGTGGTCGGCGCCCGGGTGACCCAGGCCGACGCCGCCTATCGCCGCGGCCACCGGATGGGCAATGCGGTGCTCACTGGCATGCTCGCGCGGCTGTTCGGGCGTAGCTTCACCGATATCCTCTCGGGCTACCGCGTCTTTTCGCGCCGCTTCGTGAAAAGCTTCCCGGTCCTTTCAGCGGGCTTCGAGATCGAGACCGAGATCAGCGTCCACGCACTCGAACTCAAGATGCCGGTGGCGGAGGTCGACACCCCCTATTTCGCGCGGCCCGAAGGGTCCGAATCGAAACTCAGCACTTATGGCGACGGCTTCCGCATCCTGTGGACGATCGTTCAGCTCTACCGGATCGAGCGGCCGGTGCTGTTCTTCGGCAGCATCGGTGCGGTGCTCGCCGGAATCGCGGTGATCCTCGCCGTGCCGTTGATCGTCACCTATATGCAGACTCATCTGGTGCCGCGCTTCCCAACTGCGATCCTGGTGACTGGCCTGATGATCCTCGCCTCGCTCAATCTGTTCGCGGGACTCATCCTCGATACGGTGGTACGCGGGCGGCGCGAGGTGCGGCGTCTCGCCTATCTGGCGCACCGCGCGCCGGGCACCGAAGAGGGTGAGGATCGGGGCAGGGCTTGAACTCGTTTCAGCCAGCGCCGATGTATGGCATCTACTGGGGCATAAGGATCTAAAGGTACATCATGCATAACCCGTTCGAGACCGGCGACTTCATGCGTCCGCTCACTTCCAATGGCTTCACCGCCCAGGCGCCGCAGGCCAATACGGCGTATCCGCAGGCCGGCCTCGTTCCGATCGTGATCGAGCAGTCCAACCGCGGCGAGCGCAGCTTCGACATCTATTCGCGGCTGCTGCGCGAGCGGATCATCTTCGTGACCGGCGGCGTCGAGGACCATATGGCCTCCGTCATCAGCGCTCAGCTGCTCTTCCTGGAGTCGGAAAACCCCAAGAAGGACATCTTCATGTACATCAACTCGCCGGGCGGCGTCGTCACGGCGGGCATGGCGATCCATGATACCATGCAATATATCCGTCCGCGCGTCGGCACGGTCTGCATGGGCCAGGCCGCGTCGATGGGCAGCTTCCTGCTTGCCGCCGGCGAGCCCGGCATGCGCGTCGCGCTCACCAATGCGCGGATCATGATCCACCAGCCGTCGGGCGGCGCGCAGGGCATGGCCAGCGATATCGAGATCCAGGCGCGCGAGATCCTGCGCATCCGGCATCGGATGAACGAGCTCTACGCTCATTATACCGGCAAGCCGATCGGCGAAATCGAAGTCGCGATGGACCGCGACAAGTTCCTGTCGGCCGATGAAGCGAAGGAATTCGGGCTCATCGACGAAGTATTCGACAAGCGCCCGGCGATCGCCGACGATTCGGCACCGACGCCGATTCTGCCGGCTTCGTAAGCCGATTTTGGCTTCTTTGGCCTTTTGGCGCTATGCTGACGGCGGCATATGGTCGATTTGGTGATTGTGGATGTGAAGGTGGCCGGTCTAACATGGTCACCCGCACGAACGCGCAATGTACCGCGCGAAGGATGGATTGAATGACGAAGCTCAGCGGCGGCGACTCGAAAAGCACGCTCTATTGCTCGTTCTGCGGCAAGTCGCAGCACGAGGTGCGCAAGCTCATCGCTGGGCCGACCGTGTTCATCTGCGATGAATGCGTCGAGCTCTGCAACGATATCATCCGTGAGGAGACCAAGTCGGCGCTCGTCTCGAAGAAGGACGGGGGCGTGCCCACGCCGCAGGAGATCTGCGACGTGCTCGATGATTATGTCATCGGGCAGAAGCGCGCCAAGCGGGTCCTCTCGGTCGCGGTGCACAATCACTACAAGCGCCTCAACCACGGCCAGAAGGGCGCGGATGTCGAGCTCGCAAAGTCGAACATCCTGCTCGTCGGGCCGACCGGCTGCGGCAAGACGCTGCTCGCCCAGACCTTGGCCCGCATCCTCGACGTGCCCTTCACCATGGCCGATGCCACGACGCTGACCGAAGCGGGTTACGTCGGCGAGGATGTCGAGAACATAATCCTGAAGCTGCTCCAGGCCTCGGACTATAATGTCGAGCGGGCGCAGCGCGGCATCGTGTACATCGACGAGATCGACAAGATCAGCCGCAAGGCCGAAAATCCGTCTATCACGCGCGACGTGTCGGGTGAGGGCGTGCAGCAGGCGCTGCTCAAGCTGATGGAGGGCACCACTGCCTCCGTCCCGCCGCAGGGCGGCCGGAAGCATCCGCAGCAGGAATTCCTGCAGGTCGATACGACGAACATCCTGTTCATCTGCGGCGGCGCCTTCTCGGGCCTTGAAAAGATCATCGGCGATCGCCTCCAGGGCAAGTCGATCGGGTTCGGCGCTTATGTCGCTTCCCCCGAGGAACGCCGCACCGGCGAGACGCTGAAGGCAGTCGAGCCCGAGGATCTGCTCAAGTTCGGCCTGATCCCCGAATTCGTCGGCCGTCTGCCCGTGATCGCCACGCTCGAGGATCTCGACGTGCCGGCGCTGGTGACGATCCTGACCGAGCCGAAGAACGCCCTGGTCAAACAGTATCAGAAGCTGTTCGAGATGGAGGAAGTGAAGCTCGGCTTCACTGACGACGCGCTGGTCCAGGTCGCCCGCAAGGCGATCGACCGCAAGACCGGCGCGCGCGGCCTGCGCTCGATCCTGGAAGGCATCCTGCTCGATACCATGTTCGATCTGCCGGGCATGGACTCGGTCGACGAGGTGATGATCGACAAGGACGTGATCGAGGGCCGCAAGGAACCGATCCGCGTCTACGCCAAGAAAGACAAGGCAGGCGCCGGCGCGGCTTGATTTCTCTTCTTTCCCTCTCCCCCTGTGGGAGAGGGAGGGAGGAGCGAAGCGACGGAAGGGTGAGGGGGACACTCGTTGCGGTTCCTAACCTCACTCCCCCTCACCGGCGCTCCGCGCCACCTTCTCCCACAGGGGGAGAAGGGTTTGACCGTAGCCCAACGGCATGACTGAGCGCGTTCCTTCTATCCGCGTCGCTGCCAACACCGACCGCACCGCGATCGCGGCCATGCTCGCCCGTGCCTTCGCGGACGATCCCGCCACCAGCTTCATCTTCCCCGACCCAGTCGAACGCGCAAAGCGCCTCCCACGCATGTTCGCCCTGCTGTTCGACGAAGACGCGCACGGCATGCGGCTGATGACGGAGAGCGGCGAGGCGGTGACCTTATGGCGTGGTCCCGGCCGTAATCGAACCACATGGCTCGATCTGTTCCTCCACGCCCTGCCGTTGCTGAGCTTGTTCGGCCCCGCGCTGGGCCGGGCGCTGGCCGTGTCCAACGCGATCGACGCCCATTTTCCGACTGGCGATTACTGGTACCTTCACATCGCCGGTTGCGATCCCGTATCGCAGGGCAAGGGGCTTGGCGGCGCAACGATTCGATCCGGGCTGGAACGCGTCGCCTTCAGTGGCCTGCCGACCTATCTCGAGACGCCGAACGAAAAATATATCGGCTTCTATCGTGGCCTCGGCTTCGAGGTGATCGGCGAGTGGACCGTGCCCAAGGGCGGCCCGCGATTCTGTTCGATGATGCGGCCGGCGGCCTGACGCTTGGGAGAAGGCACTATGAGAACCTGGACTGTCCTTGCCTTTGCCGTCTTGTCGGTCGCCGCAACGGCGTGCGCGCCGGCTGCTTCTGCACTGGAGGAGAGGAAGGCGAGCGAGGTGACCGAGGCACGTTTCTGGCAGATCGTCGGCGAATCGGCACGCAAGGGAATGGATCAGCAAAGTCAGGCGGATGGCCTGCGCGCCGCGCTTGATCGTCTGACACCGCGGGAGATCGAGGCATTCGCCGATATCTTCGAGGGGCTGATGCGCCAATCCTATCGCTGGGATTTATGGGGCGCTGGCTTTGTCGTTGAAGGCGGCATGTCCGACGACGGTTTCGAGTATTTTCGCCGTTGGCTTATTTCACGGGGCAAGGCGGCGTTTGACAAGGTCAGCGCCGACCCCGACGCGCTGGGGGATATCATTCCGCACGATCAGGATGGCGACTTCGAATTCGAGGAGTTCGGTTATATCGCCCGCGAGGTCTGGGCAAAAAAGACCGGCCGCGATGCCGAGGCCATGCCGAGCCATGCCCGGCCGTACAGCCACGACCCGTCCGGCGCGCCGTTCAGCGAAGATTCCGCCGCGCTCAGGAAACGCTATCCGAAATTATGGGCGCGGTTCGGCACTGATTGATCGATTCAAATTGCTCCCCAATCATTGCAGCACGGGCCGGGTGGGATGTCGCAGGCATCTGCCCCGCTCTTTGACATGGTGAAATGTTGGACGATTCCAGCAGCTGATCAGCGGAAGAAGCAGCGCATTTTGCGCCTTGTTTTCCTCTGTTATGCATAACAGGGAAAAGGCAGCTCAAGTCGCTGATCCAGCTCCGGAAAATCCAGCCAAAAATCCAACATAACAGGGAAAGAAAAAAAGGGATCGCCGAACAGAGGCGTTGTTGGAGCGAATCAGGCCTCCGCGAGGAAATCGCCCAGCCGGTCCAGCCTTCGCTCCACCGGCGATCGCCGGTCGCGGATCCACTGCTCCAGGATGGAGAAGCCGCCTGGCAGCAGCTGGCAGCTCCGCACCCGGCCGACCTTCTCGGTGCGCACCAGCCCGCAGTCCTCGAGCACCTGCAGATGCTGCGAAACTGCCGTCAGGGTGATGCCCAGCGGGGCGGCGAGGGTGGAGACGGAAAGCGGCCCGTCGGTCAGGCGCTCGACGATCGCGAGCCGCGACGGGTCGGCAAGCGCGCGCAGCACGCGCTCGACACTGGCCGCCGATCTGGTTTGGGGAATCGTCACGCTTCCGGCAATATCGCCCCCAGCCGGTCGAACAAGGCGTTCCAGCCATGTTCGCGCATCTCCGGCCCGTCAGAGCCTTCGAGGAACACCGCCTGGTGCGTGCAGATCAGGTCGGTCCCGCTATCGCTCGATAGCAGCTCGATCGTCAGCAGGGCGACGGAAATGGGCCTGCCGCCAAGCGTCATGGTGGCGGCGCTGACGATGCGCCGGTCGGGCACGATGTCGTGGAAATGCTCCTCGTTGACGAGTTCCACGCCTTCGAACGGCGTTTCCGGGCCGAGGCGGGAGCGGGCGACGGATTGACCGCCGACGCGGAAGTCCATCGTGAAGCTGGCGCCGGTTCGGCTATCGAGGTCGGAATACCAGCGTCGCTTCTGGTCTTCCCGGCTGAGC
Organism: Parasphingomonas zepuensis; assembly: GCF_036663735.1. Taxonomy (NCBI): domain Bacteria; kingdom Pseudomonadati; phylum Pseudomonadota; class Alphaproteobacteria; order Sphingomonadales; family Sphingomonadaceae; genus Parasphingomonas; species Parasphingomonas zepuensis. The sequence continues at coordinate 906,738 of NZ_JAXOJO010000002.1, forward strand.
GCTTCGAACACGCGCTCGCGGGATGCGGGGTAGCTGCGTTCGATCACGAACGTGCTGGGAAGGACGGCCTGAGGTTCCACGATGTCACGACTCCTTAGTGAAGCGATGACTTCAGTATTGCTTTCGTCAGGTAATTGTCAATTCGTCACTTCACTATTGGCCCGGGAGTCGCGCATCAGCACGGTATAGATCCCGAGCGCGAGGAACAGGCCGGTGAACCAGGCATAGGCGTAGAGCCCGGTCCAGAACCCGCCGACCCATCCGAAAGCGCCCGGCGCGGCGGTGGCGAGGAAACCGGGCAGGTTGGGCAGCACGCCGACTGTGAAGGCGATGAGCGCGCGCCGGTTCCAGCCGCCCGCATAGGCATAGGCGCCGTCCTCGCGGTACAGATCGGCGACGTTAAGGCGGGTGCGGCGGATCAGCCAGTAATCGGCGATCAGGATGCCGGCGATCGGGCCGAGCAGCGCGCTGTAGCCGGTCAGCCACACGAAGATATAGCCGCCCGTCGTCGCCAGCAGCTTCCACGGCATGATCAACACCCCGATCACTGCCGTGATCAGCCCGCCGGTGCGATAGGAGATGCGCCCGGGCGCCAGCGACGAGAAGTCATAGGCGGCACACACCAGGTTCGCGGCGATGTTGCACGAGACGGTGTCGATCGTGATGACGATCAGCCCGAGCAGCACCAGCGGGCCGGACAGGGTGCCGGCCAGCGCCACCGGATCCCAGATCGCATGGCCGTAGATCACGACGGTGGCTGAGGTGGTGATGACGCTGGCGAGTGCGATCAGCCCCATGCCCGGCGGCAGGCCGATCGCCTGCCCGACGATCTGGTCGCGCTGGCTCTTCGCGAAACGGGTGAAGTCCGGGATGTTGAGCGCAAGCGTCCCCCAGAAACCCACCATCGCCGTGAGCGAGGGCCAGAAGACCAGCCAGAACTGCCCCTCGCGCGCGCCGCCGGGGACGAAGGCCGAGGGGCTCGAGAAGATCGGTCCGAGCCCGCCGGCTTTGTCGACCGCCCACCACACCAGCGCCGCGCAGACCAGGATCTTGATCGGCGCGGTCCAGGTCTCGAGCCGCCGGATCGTGGTGATGCCCTTGCGCACGAAGAACAGCTGCAGCGCCCAGAAAACCGCGAAGGACAGCAATTGCCCAATCCCGATGTCGAGCACCGGCACGATCGGGCCCTTCAGGCTCTGCCCGACGAACACGCCGAGCAGGGTCAGCAGCGCCTCGCCGCCGATCCAGGTCTGGATGCCGAACCAGCCACACGCTACCAGCGCGCGCGCCACCGCCGGCAGGCGCGCGCCGCGCGTCCCGAACGATGCCCGCGCCAGCACGGCATAGGGTATGCCGTAGCGCGTGCCGGCGTGGCCGATCAGCAAAAGCGGGGCGAGCACGATCAGATTGCCGAGCAGCACGGTCAGCGCCGCTTGGCCGGCCGACATGCCCTGCTCGATCAGGCCGGAGGCGAGCATCCAGCTCGGCACCGCTACGATCATGCCGATCCACAGCGCCGCATAATGATACCAGAGCCAGGTCCGCTGACTCGCGTCGGTCGGCGCGAGGTCGCGGTTCCAGAGCGTGTCGGCTGCTTGATCGGTCATATGGTCCCCCCAGGGCAAGTTGGCCGCAATTCCGCCGGCCGCGCAAGGGGGCTCGGTCAGGCCGGCTGGTGCAGTTGCTGGACGATGCCGTCAGCGACCTTCGCCGCTACCGGCGCGAGATGATCGAAATGCGCCTGGTATCGCGCCATGCCCTGGCTCAGCGAGCGCAGCTCGGCTTCCAGCTCGTGCAGCTCCGCCTCGGGCAGCAGCGCCTGCACGACATCCCAGCGCGACCAGCCCGGCAGCGGCGTCATGCCCAGCATCTGGCCTCGCCGGCTCGCCAGCGCCGAGGTGATCCGCGACGTCGCGCTGCCCGGCGCCTCGATCGTGACATGCGCGATCGGTTCGAGCAGATAGGGCGATGCGGCGGCGAGCGCGTCGGCCATGGCGATCCGCCCGGCCGTGCGAAACGCCAGTTCGGAACTGTCCACCGAATGGAACGCGCCATCGACCAGCGCGACGGCGACATCGACCACGGGCATGCCGAGCGGCCCCTTGGCCATCGCGTCGCGCACGCCTTGCTCGACCGCCGGAATCCATTGCCGGGGGATCGCGCCGCCCGTGATCCGGTCGTCGAAGCGAAAACCCTCGCCGCGGTCGAGCGGCGCGACCTCGATCGCGACGTCGCCGAACTGGCCGTGCCCGCCGGATTGCTTCTTGTGCCGACCGCGCTGGCTCGCCGGCTTGCGGATGGTCTCGCGGTACGCGATCACTGGCGGCCGTACCGAGACGTCGACGCCGTAGCGACGCTTCAGTCGGCCGAGCGCGACCGTCAGATGCTCGTCGTTGATGCCGTGCAACAACGTCTCGCGCGATCCCTCGTCCTGGCCCCAGCGCAGGCCGGGATCTTCCTCGACCAGTCGGTTGAGCGAGGTCGACAGGCGCACCTCGTCCTTGTGGTCCTTGACCGAAATCGCCAGCGCATGGTTCGCGGTCGGCCAGGCGGCCGGCTCGGCGCTCGCCGGCGCGCGCGCCGCGATGCCGATCAGGTCGCCGGCCCGTGCCGCATCCACCTTGGCGATGCCGATCAGGTCGCCCGGCTCGGCCCGCTGAATCCGTGTCGGCGTGCCGCCCTGCACCGCGAACAGGGCGCCGGCGCGCATCGCGGTGCCATCGGCCCCGATCAGCTCGGCACCTTCGGTCAGGGTGCCGCCGAACACCCGGCCCAGCGCCAGCCGGCCGATCGCGCTGCCGTGCGAGATCTTGACGATCCGCACGGCCGGGCCGGCGATGCCGATCCGTTCCGCCGTCTGCTGCGCCGTCGGCGTATCGTGGCGCAGCATCTTGAGCAGCCGGCGGATGCCGAAGCCGTTGAGCGCCGAGCCGAACAGCACTGGCACGACCAGCCCGGCAGCCGTCTCGCGCGCGAGATCGCCGAAGATCGTCGCCAGGCTCGGCACTTCGTCCGACAGGAGCTGTTCGAGCAGCACATCGTCATGGTCGGCGAGCTGCTCGAGCATGTGGAAGCGCGCGGCGCTCTCGTCCTCGCGCAGATGCGCCGCGAGCGGCACCTGCTGGGAACGCTGGCCGGGCTGGTAATGATAGGCCCGCTCGAGCGCGAGATCGACGAAGCCGGCGGTCCGCTCCCCGGCGCGGATCGGGATCTGCCGTGCGACCAGCGCGGCGGCGCTCATTGGCTGCAGCGCGGCGAGCAGGTCCTCGATGCTGCCGCGGGCCTGGTCGATCTTGTTGACGAACAGCGCGTGAGGGAGGCCCATGGCTTCCAGCCGTCTCAGCGTCGGCTCGACCAGCGGCGCGCGCGCTGGATCTGGATCGATCACCACCAGAGCGAGATCGGCCGTGGCCAGGGCCATCTCCAGGTCCGTCGCAAAGGCAGCGGAGCCGGGCGCGTCGGCCAGCAGGTAACGATCGCCCATCCAGTCGAGGCGTAGCAGGTTCAGCTCGGTCGATCCGCCCCGCGTTCGCGCTTCCGGGCTGGCATCGCCGACGCTGCTGCCGGCATCGACCGAACCGAGCCGCGGGACGGCGCCGGCGGCGAACAACAAGGCTTCTCCAAGGCTGGTCTTGCCCGCGCCGGCGGGCCCAACGAGCGCGACGGCACGCGCGCCTCTGCGGATCTCGTCCACTCCTGCTCTCCTCGTGCTGCCTCTCTGGCGGAGGCCGATCCTCGGACACGCCAGCGTCTGCCTATGACAGCGGGAACGCAAGAGCCTTGCGCCGGGAGGAGCGAGCGCCTGTTGCGAGCGAATCGCAAATACCTTAGGCAAGATGGCGCGGCCCGTATCGGGGTGCGAATCCAGCTCGAGGTAGCCGTGCCAAATCACGCCCCTTTCCGGAACGCCGAGGAGCAGATTGCGCCGAAGGGCAGCCATTTTGGATGATCGCGGCGCTCCCGCGGCAAGCGGCGTGCTGCGCGCCGGGTGGCTGATACTCGGCCTGTTCTTCGTCCTGCTCGGCGTGATCGGTGCGCTGGTCCCGCTGATGCCGACGACGATCTTCCTGATTCTCGCGGCGGGCTGTTTTGCTCGCTCTTCGCCGCGGCTCGAGGCGAAACTGCTCGCTCATCCCCGGTTCGGGCCGACCCTTCAGGCATGGCGCGCCGAGCGGGCGATTCCGCGCCGGGGCAAGATCGGCGCCTGTATCGGGATGACGATAGGTCTGGCGCTGTTCGTCTGGGGTGCGCATCCCGGTCCCACGGCCCTGGTCGTGGCGGCGCTGGCATTGCTGCTGTGCGCAGCCTGGATCGTCACGCGCCCGGCACCGGGCCCGGGTGCACCGGCTCAATAATAACGCGGGATCGGCCCGCGCTGCGGCGTCTGGTCGGGCAGGTCGACGATGATCTCGTCGACAAAGCACCAGCCCCAGCCTTCCGGCGGATCATAGCCCTCGATGATCGGATGGCGCGTCGCGTGGAAATGCGCGGTCGCGTGGCGGTGTGGCGAATCGTCGCAGCAGCCGACATGGCCGCAGCTTCGGCACAGGCGCAAGTGCAGCCACACGCTGCCCATCTTCAGGCATTCCTCGCAGCCCCGCGCGCTCGGCGTCACCTGATTGATCGTGGCCATATGGTCGCACTGCTCGGGCATGAACGCCGTCTCCTAGGCTGGCGGCTGCTGGTCGGCCGGCTTCAGGTCGAGCAGGATCGTCGGGATCAGCTCGGAAACGGTCGGATGAATCGGCACCGCCCAGCGCAGCGCGGCGACCGGCTGATCGCTGCTCATCATGTCGAGCACGCCGTGCACTGCCTCGTCGCCGCCGGTGCCGAGGAACGCCGCGCCCAGGATGCGCTGCGTATCGGCATCGGCGATGATCTTCATGAACCCCTTGGTCTCGCCCTTCTCGATCGCGCGGCCGACCCGGGTCATCGGCCGCTTCGATACCAGCACGGCGCGCCCGGAGGCGACTGCCTCGGTCTCCGTCATGCCCGCGCGGCCGAGTGGCGGATCGGTGTAGAGCGCATAGCCGGGAATGCGCTGGCCGAGCGTGCGGTCCTTGCCGTCGAGCAGGTTGGCGGCGACGATCTCGAAATCATTATAGGCGGTATGCGTGAAGGCGCCGCGCCCGTTGCAATCGCCCAGCGCCCAGATGCCGGGGATGTTGGTCTGCAACCAGTCATCGACCTGGATATAGCCGCGCTTGTCGGTCGTGACGCCGGCCAGATCGAGCCCCAGATCGTCGGTATTGGGGCGGCGTCCCACCGCAAGCAGCACATGGCTGCCGACAACGACCGGCGGCCCGTCGACGCAATCGACCGATACCGCTACCCCGTCGGGGTGCGGCGCAAAGGCGATGCACTCTGCGCCGGTGCGGACGGCGATGCCTTCATCCTCCAGGATCTCGCGGATCGCTGCCGATACGTCTTGATCCTCGCGCGCGATCAGCCGGTCCATGCGCTCGACGATCGTCACCTCGGCGCCGAAGCGCCGATACATCTGGGCGAATTCGAGCCCGATATAGCTCCCCCCGACCACGACGAGATGCCGCGGCACCACATCGAGCGCGACCATCGAACTGTTGTCGAGCCACTTCACGTCGTGAACGCCCGGCATGTCCGGCACGGCCGCCCGGCCGCCGACATTGAGGAAGATGCGCGGCGCCGTCAGCTCCTCCCCGTCGACCGCGATCGTCTGCGGCGCGGTGAAGCGCGCATGGCCGCGCAGGAAGGTGAGGCCGGGCATCGTCTCAAGCCAATGCTCGTTATTGCTCCGCGCCTTCAGCGTCACGGCATGCGCGCGCGCCGCGACGGCCGGCATGTCGATCCCGACCGGACCTGCGATCACGCCAAAATCCGCGGCGCGGCGGGCAAGATGCGCGGCATAGGCGCTGGCGACCAGGGTCTTGGTCGGCATACATCCTGTGTTGACGCAGGTACCGCCGACAAGGTGTCGCTCGATCAGCGCCACGCGCATGCCGGCGGCGGTCAGCCGGCCGGCGAGCGGCGGCCCGGCCTGGCCGGCGCCGACGATGATCGCGTCGAAGGACCGGCTCACAGGGACAGGACGACCGCCACGGACAGGGCGATCGCCACCGCGTCCTCGGTCAGCGCGGCGGGCAGGTCGCGGCCAAACGCCGTGGCCAGCCTGGCGCGCGCCACCGCGCCGCCCAGCGTGCCGATCAGCGCACCGGCCACGCCCAGCGCCAGGCCGATCGGCCATGATCCGCCCGCGATCCCGATCGCGGCGCCGGAGAGGCCGCCGCTGATAAGCCGGGCGGCGAATTGCGGCGGCACCTTGCGGCTCGCGGTGGATGGCAGCTTGTCGGTCACCAGCTCGGCGATCGCGAGCAGGCTGAAGATCCACGGCGTGAAGCGCCAGCCGAGAAAGGCCAGCCACGATCCTTCAAGCGCGAGCAGGCCGCAAGCGGCGGCCCAGGAGATAGCGGCGGGCGCCATCATGGCCCGTAAGCCAGCGACGATCCCGATCAGCAGCGACAGAATGAGCATGGCAATCCCCCAAAAATGGCCCCCGGGCAGCCCTTCATGCCCCAATTCGGCACGGAAGAACATGGGCGCCCTGCATCAAAGCAGCGGCTCGGCAGCTGGAGCGTCCGGTCAGATCCCGCGCCATGCCAGGCCGCCCGGCAAGCTCTCTGCGGCATAGTCCACCTGAAGCACACGCCGTCGGCGGGGCGCTCGGGCGGCATCGGAGGCATGGAGGATCGGTGTGGCATAGGCCCAGACGTCGCCGGCTTCCGCGCGGCAAGTCGCGACGCCGCACTGGTCTACGATCCCCTCGATATCAGGCTCGGCGATCCGCCCGAGCCGGTGCGATCCGGGCGCGACGAGCAGTGGCGCGTTGTCGTCGGTGACCGGATCGAGGTGAATCCGCAGCGTCACCATCCGCGACAGGAGCTCGAATGGCGGCGCGACGTGGAGCAACCCGGCCTTGACCGTCCAAGGGCCAAACCCCGGCACTGCGCGCCGCTCAGCGACCACGATCGTGCGGTCCTGGTGCCAGCCGAGCGACCAATTGGCTGCAGGACTCTTGTCGAACAGGATCGCCCGCACTGCACGCGCCTTGGTACCGATCGCCGCTGCCGCGACGGCGCCGATCGGACTTCCATCCTCAAGCAGGGGCGGCAATCCGCCAATGCCGTGCAGGCGGATTCCGGCTTGGTCAGGTGCTAGGCGCGCGGCGATCGCCACGATCTCCGGCAGACACCCCGTAGCCGCAGCGGGGAAGCGCGCCGCGCCGTCCCGTGCCAGTGTCAGTACGCGCTCTCCGTCCGTCCGGTCGAGCCATGGTACGGCGGTGGCGAGCGTCATCCGATCTCGTCCTCCTCAGCGGTGTTGCCTCGGATCACCACGCGGCCCGATCGCGAATCGATCAGGATATCGTCGGTATAGGATGCCGAGCCTTCACGTGCGTAAGGCGCCCGTTCCATCAGATTATAGACAGCGAGCTGGTCGCGCATCTGGGCGTCCTCAGCCCGCTGGACAAGCTCGGTCCAGCGTCGCTGTGCCATCTGATTGCCCTTCAGCGCGGCCGCGGTCAGCGATCGGAACACGGCTTCGTTGGCCGGCAAGTCGATCGACGCATCGCCTTCCGTGATGGAAACCAGCCGATATGCCTCTTTCAGGATCGCCGCCCGCGTCGGCTGGTCCGATCCGGGCAGGCGGTCGCCCGGCGCGCCCGTCGCGCGCCGCCCCGGCGGCCGCCCGGCCGGGTTGCCGGATATGCCTTTGCCGAAGGGCCGCCCCGGCCCGCGAACCCGCAGCGTCGATTCAACCTTCCGTCCGGTCATGCCATCTCTCCAGCCATGGATCGTCGGGCCTTCAAACCACATCGTGCAGGGCATTTGAATCAAGCCCCGGCTGTTTCGTGCTCAAGGCTGGCTGTTGTGCTGGCTGTTCCGTGGCTGTTGACGCGGAACAGCCAGCATCGATCTAAGTCACTCAAAGTAATCATGAAATTTACGGCGAATTTCCAACATAACAGCCAGCAAGAAAAATTCCGCCGGAATAACAGCGCAAACAGCCAGTCTCTGTCCCCGGATACTCCCCCCCGAATCGTTTCACGACGTCCGGGGCCGCACTTCCGGCTCAATATTTCGGCTTCCCCGGCGCTGCCTTCCACGCGTTATAGTCTTCCAGCGCGCGGGATCGCCTGAGGATGCGGCTGGCCGGGTCGATCACCACATGGGCGTCTGGGGCGATCGCGATTGCGCCCTGACCGCCGGTCATCGCCAGCCGCTCGACCTTGCCGTCGATCTGCACCTCGACCGGCATGGGGAAGGGGATGCCGTCCGGTGCCGCCCAGCGCAGCGTCAGCATGCCGTCGCGCCGCGTCTCGGTCAGGTCGGGCAGGGCGGCCTTGCGCAGATAGACGTCGAAGAACCAGCCATAATCCTGGCCGGTCACCTGTTTGACGAAGCCTTCATATTCGATCGTCGAACCGAAGCGCGGGGAGAAGTTGCCCGGCTTCGGATCGGTCCGGCCATAGACCGCCAGCCGCGTCACGTCGCGAAAGGCGCTGTCGCCGATCAGGTAACGCAGCGTGTGGAGCATCCAGGAGCCCTTGTAATAGATGTCCTGGCCGGGCCCGCCTTTGCCGGTTTCGTAGACTTCCTCCTCGGTGCGGGTCCTGCCCGAGATGAGCGGGCGCAGATTGGCGATCTTGTTGCGCTGGTCGTCGAGCATCGTCGCGTAGCGGGCGCTGCCCTCGCGCCACAGCCCGTAATAAGGCTGCATGTAGCTGCCATAGCCCTCGTGCAGCCAGTAATCGTCCCAGTTCGCGGCGGTCAGCTGGTTGCCGAAATATTCATGCGCGAATTCATGGTGGAACAGCCAGTCGAAGCCTTCCGGCGCCTTCGCATAGTCGTTGCCATAGGCATTGATCGTCTGGTGCTCCATGCCCTTGTGCGGCGTCTCGACCACGCCCAGCTTCTCGTCGCCGAACGGATAGGGGCCGATCTCGCGCTCGAAGAAATCGAGCGTCGGGGCGAATTCAGCGAACAGCGCCTTTGCCTTCGCTTCTTCCCCGGGCAAATACCAGTAGAACATCGGGATCTCGTTGCCGAACCGGCTCTTGTACGTCCCCGAAATCTCCTCATACGGCCCGACGTTCAGCGCAATGCCATAGGTGTTGGGCTGGCGCGCGCTCCAGTGCCAGACGGTGCGTCCGTCGGGCAGGGTATCGACGCCAAGCAGCTTGCCGTTGGACGGCGCCTTCAATCCCTTCGGCACCGTGATGTGCAGCGTGACGCGCCCCGGCTCGCCGGTCGGGAAGTCGAGGCAGGGCCAGAACAGGTCGCAGCCATAGCCCTCGGCCGTCGTCGCGATCCACGGCCGCCCATCGGGTGTCTTGGCCCAGACCATGCCGTCGTCCCACGGCGCTCGCACCGCGACATGCGGCGTGCCGCCATAGGTGATGGTCGCGGTTACCTTCTGGCCTGTCGTGACCGGCTTCGGCAGCCGGATCGTCAGCCGGCCGTCGGGGTCGGCGAAATCGGCTTTGGCGATCGGTGCGCCGTCGATCGCCACTGCGCTCGGGGCGAGGTTGCGGTCGAGGTCGATCAGCAGCCGCGTCAGCGGCGCCTTGGGGGTGAAGGTCAGCGTGGCGATGCCGCGCAGCTGCTGAGTTGCCGGCAGGACTTCGATCTGCAGGTCGACATGGTCGAAGCGCAGCTTCGCCTGTTCCGGGTCGATCTCCCCGCCCGAGCGCTGGGTCTGCGCGGTGATCGGCGGCTCGCCTTTCTTCGGCAGATCGGCCGCGGCGGCTGGCGTCAGGGTGCACAGGGTCAGTATCGGAAGCAGGGCTGGTTTGGGGAGCATTGAATACCTCAGCATGGCACGCGCGGACGGGAAGGCGGCCTGGCGGCGAACGTCACCATTTTGGCGCTGGTTGTGCCAATCGACGTTCGAAGATTGATGGATCGGTTACCAGCACCATATAAGGAAGAACTGGCGCCTCGTTCGGGCGCTCCCGGAGTATCCATGACCCAGTCCTACCCCGTCCTGCCGCTTCGCGATATCGTCGTCTTCCCGCACATGATCGTGCCGTTGTTCGTCGGCCGCGACAAGTCGGTCGCCGCCCTCGAAGCGGCCATGGCCGCCGACAAGGAGATTTTCCTCGTCGCCCAGCTCGATCCAGCCGAGGATGATCCCGAGCGTGAGGATCTCTACGATATCGGCGTCACCGCGACGGTGCTTCAGTTGCTCAAGCTCCCGGACGGCACGGTGCGCGTGCTGGTCGAGGGTCGCACCCGCGCTACGCTCGACGTGCTGACTGCCGGTGAAACCTATCTCACCGCGACCGTGGTCCCGGTCGAGGAAAAGGCGGCCGAGGGCGCTGCGGTAACCGCATTGATGCGCTCGGTGGTCGATCAGTTCGAGAATTACGCCAAGCTCAACCGCAAGCTCCCGGCCGAGACCGCGGTGCAGCTGGGCGAGATCGAGGAGGCGTCGCGCCTCGCCGATGCGGTCGCCGCGAACATCTCGGTGAAGGTGTCGGACAAGCAGTCGCTGCTGGTCGAATCCGATCCCGCGCGCCGGCTGGAAATGGCGTTCGCCTTCATGGAAGGCGAACTCGGCGTCCTGCAGGTCGAGAAGAAGATCAAGAGCCGCGTCAAGCGCCAGATGGAGAAGACGCAGCGCGAATATTACCTCAACGAGCAGCTCAAGGCGATTCAGCGCGAGCTCGGGAATGAGGGCGAGGAAGGCGAGGGCGACGAGATCGCCGAGCTGACCCAGAAGATCGCGACGCTGAAGCTCTCCAAGGAAGCCCGCACCAAGGCGACCGCGGAACTCAAGAAGATGAAAACGATGGCGCCGATGTCCGCGGAAGCGACGGTCGTGCGCAATTATCTCGACGTGCTGCTCGGTCTCCCTTGGGGCAAGAAGTCGAAGATCAAGAAGGACATCTCGGCCGCGCAGGCGATCCTCGACGAGGATCATTATGCGCTGGAGAAGGTCAAGGACCGGATCATCGAATATCTCGCTGTCCAGGCGCGCACCAACAAGCTGAAGGGGCCGATCCTGTGCCTCGTCGGCCCTCCCGGCGTGGGCAAGACCTCGCTCGGCAAGTCGATCGCCAAGGCGACCGGCCGCGAGTTCATCCGCCAGTCGCTCGGCGGCGTGCGCGACGAAGCCGAGATCCGTGGCCACCGCCGCACCTATATCGGCTCGCTGCCGGGCAAGATCGTGACGAACCTGAAAAAGGCCGGCACCTCGAACCCGCTGTTCCTGCTCGACGAGATAGACAAGCTCGGCCAGGATTTCCGCGGCGATCCGGCCTCGGCGCTGCTCGAAGTGCTCGATCCGGAGCAGAATTCGAAGTTCCAGGATCATTATCTGGAGATCGATATCGATCTGTCGGACGTCATGTTCGTGACGACCGCCAACACGCTCAACCTCCCGCAGCCATTGCTCGACCGCATGGAGATCATCCGGCTCGAGGGTTATACCGAGGACGAGAAGGTCGAGATCGCCGAGCGGCACCTGATCGCGAAGCAGATCGAGGCGCACGGCCTGAAAGACGGCGAGTTTACCCTCACGACCGAGGGCCTGCGCGCGCTGATCCAATATTACACGCGTGAAGCCGGTGTCCGCACGCTCGAACGCGAGATCGCCAAACTCGCGCGCAAGGCGCTGCGCCAGATCCTCGAAAACAAGGTGACGAGCGTCACCATTACGCCGGACAATCTCTCCGAGTTCGCCGGTGTGAAGAAATATCGCCACGGCCTGGGCGAGGAAGAGAACCAGGTCGGTGCGGTTACTGGCCTGGCCTGGACCGAGGTCGGCGGCGAGTTGCTGACGATCGAAAGCGTCACCGTGCCCGGCAGGGGCGCGGCCAAGGTAACCGGCAAGCTCGGCGACGTGATGAAGGAATCGATCGAGACCGCGTTCAGCTTCATCAAGGCGCGCAGCCCGAGCTACGGCATCAAGCCGAGCGTCTTCGCCCGCAAGGACGTCCATATCCATCTGCCCGAAGGCGCGGTGCCCAAGGACGGGCCGTCGGCGGGTATTGGCATCGTCACTGCGATCGTGTCGACGCTGACCGGCGTGCCGGTGCGGCGCGATATCGCGATGACCGGCGAAGTGACGCTGCGCGGACGGGTGCTGCCGATCGGCGGCCTCAAGGAAAAGCTGCTCGCGGCGTTGCGGGGCGGCATCACCACCGTGCTGATCCCGCAGGAGAACGAGAAGGACCTGGCCGAGATCCCGGCGAATATCCGTGAAGGGCTCACGATCATCCCGGTGGCGCATGTCGACGAGGTGCTGCGACTCGCGCTGACTGGCCCGCTGACGGCGATCGACTGGACTGAAGCCGACGATCTTGCCGCCCAGCCGCCGGCTGGCGTGGCGCCGATCGGCGGTGAAGTACATCATTGATCAAGTTGTCCCGGATTTCGCTGCCTTAGGCGAAATTTTAGGTCGTTTTGCTTTGACAGCCCCGTTTTGAGCCGTCTTACTGGGAAACCGGCTTCGCGCCGCGACTCATTTTTGTACATTTTTTCAAGACGGGGGTTCTTCGGCATGAACAAGCAGGAACTGATCGGGACGGTCGCTGATGCGTCCGGCCTCGGCAAGGGCGATGCCAGCAAGGCAGTCGAGGCAGTGTTCGATGCGATCTCGGGCGCATTGAAAAAGGGTGACGAAGTCCGCCTGGTCGGTTTCGGCACGTTCTCGGTCAGCAAGCGCAAGGCATCGACGGGGCGCAACCCGCGCACCGGCGAACCGATGACGATCAAGGCGTCGTCGCAGCCGAAGTTCAAGGCAGGCAAGGGCCTGAAGGACTCGGTCAACTGATCATCCGCCGGTGAAGTGGCGGGCGGGGCTGGACAAGCCGCGGCCGCTTTTCTAAGGCGACCACAGATGGGGCGGCGGCGACGCCGCCCTATTCCGTTGGCGGAAATGCCAACGAAGACATTGCGGCGGCCGATCGGCCGGGTCGCGATGGGCGCGTAGCTCAGCGGTAGAGCACACCCTTCACACGGGTGGGGTCACAGGTTCAATCCCTGTCGCGCCCACCATCTTCCAGCCCGTTGGTCGCCCCGCGACCGGCGGGCTTTTTGATTCCGGCCGGCAGCGCATTTGTCATCTCGCCGCAACAAACGTCACCAAACTGACATGTGACAGTCATCGTAAAGTCTTCGAATCCGCGCCGAGGAGTCACGCATGGGCCCTAGCGGAGGCTGCGAGGTCGGCAGGGGGAACACCGAGTCGATCCGGGGAGCGCGTCCGCTCCCGCTCACAGTTTCGAACGGAGACCTTCATGGCCAGCTTCAAGCGCGTTAGCCTAATTCTGTTGACCAGCTGCGCGGCAGCAGCACTGTCTGGCTGCGGAGCGAGCGATATCGCTTCTCCCGGCGAAGGCACAATCGTCATTCCAGCGCCAACGCCGACTCCGGCCCCGACCCCCACCCCCACCCCCACCGGCACGCTGGTTACACCGGCTGCTGCCTGCCCTACGATCGCAGGTCCCGACCAGCTGGTCGACACCGGCACGATCACCGGCCCGACCGGCACCTACCGCAACTGCGCTTTCCCGGCGCGATTCACCGCCAATACCCAAATCCCCAAGGCTGCTGGCGTGATCTATTCGCTCAACGGCCGGGTGGATGTCGGCACTGATCAGGGCGCGGCGAGCACCAACACCGTAGCCACGTTGGGCATCGATCCGGGCGTCATCATATTCGGCGCGACCGGCGTATCCTATCTCGCGGTAAATCGCGGCAACCGCATCGATGCGGTCGGCTCGCCTACCCAGCCGATCATCTTCACTGGCCGCAGCAACGTGACCGGGGCAGTGAACGACGACAGCTCGCAGCTTTGGGGCGGCATCGTGCTGCTCGGCCGCGCGCCCGTGACCGATTGCGCAGCACCGGGCGCAACGCCGGGCAGCGTCGCGTGTGAGCGCGATACTGAGGGTACCTCGAACGCGCTGTATGGCGGTGCCCAGCCCGCCGACAACAGCGGTCGCCTCAGCTACGTTCAAATCCGCTATTCCGGTTTCATCCTGTCGGCCGACAAGGAGCTTCAGGGCCTGACCCCGTCGGGCGTCGGATCGGCGACCCAGATCGATCACATTCAGGTGCACAACAGCTCGGACGACGGCATTGAGGTGTTCGGCGGCCGTCCAAACATGAAGTATCTGGTGCTGACCGGCAACGAGGACGACAATCTTGACACCGATGTCGGCTATAAGGGCTTCATCCAGTTCGTCATCGCGGTCCAGCGCGCAGGGGGTACGCTTGGCGACGCGATGATCGAGGCGGATTCGAACGGCAATGAAGATGCCGTTCCGCGCCAGAATGTCCGTCTGTCGAACTTCACCTTCATTTCGCGCGTCCTCACGAACGCGGATGCCGGTGCAATCCTGCTCCGCGGGGGCACTGACTATACCGCCGTAAACGGTGTATTGGTGACGGCAGCCGGCTTGCCATGCCTCCGCCTCAACGCACCGGCAGTGTTGCAGGCGGCAGATCCGGCCAAGGACGAACTCGGTGCGCCGAAGTTCAACTCGGTCGTGTTCAGTGGCTGCACTACTCCGTTCAGCGGTACGGGCGGCCCGACCAACGCCGATGTTGCAGCGGCTTTCAACGCCGGCACGAACAACAACTCGGCATTCACGTCGACGCTGACGAGCCTGTTCATCAACGGCACGGGCGAGACCGCAGTGACACCATTCAACGCTGCGACGCTGAACGACAGCACAGCCTACTTCATCAACACGCCATATATCGGTGCGGTCCGCAACGCGGCTGACACTTGGTACCAGAACTGGACCTGTAATTCGGCGACCGCGAACTTTGGCGGCACCGGCGGTCTCTGCACGACCCTGCCGACCAATTGATCTCGGCACGGCGAGGCGGCGGATTATCCGTCGCCTCGCCCCTTTTTGTTTCCAGGGGGATTTTCTCGATGTCGAAGCCGCTTTCGCTGGCGAGCCTGTTGCTGGTTTCCACGGCACTCTACGCGCCTGCCGCCCTGGCCCAGTCCGCCACACCGCAGTCCGATCCGACTGCCACGACGCCAGCCGCCGAACCGCAGGACGAGGCGGTCGATGTCTCGATCCCGGGTGGCGACATCGTCGTCGTGGGCCGCGCGCAGAACAACATCGTGAAATCGACTCCCCAGGTCATCTCGGTCCTGTCCAGCGCTGATATTGCGCGAACGGGTGAGGGCGATATCGCCGGCGCGCTGCAGCGCGTGACGGGGCTCAGCGTGGTCGGCGGTGGCTTCGTTTATGTCCGCGGCCTCGGCGATCGATATTCGCTCGCCTTGCTCAATGGCTCGCCGCTCCCCAGTCCCGAGCCACTCAAGCGGGTGGTGCCGCTCGACATCTTCCCGACCGACGTGATCGCCTCGTCGCTCGTGCAGAAAAGCTATTCGGTGAACTTCCCCGGTGAATTCGGCGGCGGCGTCATCAACCTGACGACAAAGTCGACGCCCGCCGACGACTTCCTCACCGTCAGTGCCTCGGTCAGCGGCGATACGGTAACCACCGGGCAACTCGGCTACACCTATTATGGTAGCGCGAGTGACTGGACTGGCTTCGACAATGGCGCACGAGACTTGCCGAAACCGTTCGCCGATGCCTTGGCCAGCGGCAATCCGATCCTGGAAGGCGCCGATTATACCAAGGCCCAGCTTGGCTTGCTCGCCTCGAGCCTGCTCAACGCGCGCACCACCGTGCTGCAGAAGAATGACAATATCCCCGTAAACTTCTCGGGCGATATTAGCGGGGGCGGTTCGGTGGATCTTGGGGGCACACGCTTCGGCGTGATCGCTGCCGCCGGCATTAACAACAAATGGCGCACACGCGAGACGCTGCAGCAATTATCGCTGAACGCCGATTTGTCAGGTGATCCGCAGACAAGTTACAACCGTGTGGTCACCGATAATCGCGTAGTGGTGAACGGGCTGCTCGGGCTCAGCGCCGAATTTGGCGAGAACCGCATCCGCTGGACCAACCTGTATATCCGCGACACGCTCAAGCAGGCGCGGCTGGCGGTGGGCGTCGACCAGAACCAGCAGGGTCGCGACATCATGAAGCAGGATACGGCCTGGTATGAGCGCCAGCTGATCAACACTCAGCTCGTCGGCGAATTCGATCTCGGGCCGGTCAAGCTCGATGCGCGCGGCGCCTATGCCAATACCCAGCGCGAGGCACCCTATGAGCGCGGCTTCACTTATGTCCGGACCAATCAGGCGGCCGATCCCACGGGCGGGAAATACGTCAACGATCTGGGCGGCAACAAAGGCGACGCGACAATCGCGTTCAGCGACCTGAACGAGGATCTCTACTCAGGCGGCCTGGATCTGACGTACAAGGCGACATCGGACATCACGCTTGGCGCGGGCTATGCCTATACCGATACCAGTCGCACTTCGGTCCGCCGCGCCTTTCAGTACCGCGCGTCGAACCTTCCCGTGCCGGTACAGCAGCTTCGCCCTGATTATCTGCTGTCCGATTATACGATCCAGACCTACGGCATCACCCTGCTCGAAACTTCGGCGCAGGACGGCACAGCGGCGTTCGATGCCGGTTTGCGCGTCCATGGCGGCTATGGTCAGGTCATTGCCCAACTGCTTCCCACCCTGAACCTTACCGCTGGCGTGCGCTATGAAACCGGCACGCAGACGGTCAGCGCGGTTGACTTGTTCGGCACCGGGCTGAACGGCGCGTTCAGCACCAGGCTGAAAAAGGACTACTGGCTTCCCGCGGTCACCGCTACGTTGGAAATAACGCCAGAGATGCAATTCAGGCTGAACGGATCGCGCACCATCGCGCGTCCGCAGTTCCGCGAACTGATCCGGCAGGTCTATATCGACACGGATTCGAACCGAACCTTCCAGGGCAACCCGTCGCTCGTCGACAGCACATTGTGGAATGCCGAGGCGCGTTACGAATGGTTCTTCGCCCGCGATCAGCGCGTCACGGCGGCAGCCTTCTACAAGAAACTCGACAATCCGATCGAAGCCTATTCGTCGATCCAGAGCTCGGATATCACGACCAGCTTCGCCAACGCGCCCAAGGCAGATCTCTACGGCATCGAGCTCGAAGCGCAGAAATATGTGCCGATGTCCGGCCTGTCAGGGGATTTCTTCGCTGATCGCAGGCTTGTCCTGATCGGCAATTACACCTTCACCCAGTCGAAGATCAAAGTCGGCCCGGGCGATACGACGGTGATCAACGGCGTGGTCCATCCGGCGTCGGAATATTTCGTCGACGGGTCGCCGCTGACCGGCCAGTCCGACCACATCGTCAATTTCCAGGTAGGCCTGGAGGACACCAGCCACCTGTCACAACAGACGTTCCTGCTGAGCTACGCCAGCGACCGCGTCACAACGCGTGGACCCTCAGGTCAACCTGACGTGAAGGAACAGCCGGGCCTGCGGCTCGATTTCGTGGCGCGCCAGGGCGTTTCATTGTTCGGTGTCGAATCGGAACTGAAGTTCGAAGCGCGGAATATCACCGCGACCAAATATAAGGAATTTCAGCAGTCGGGCGACAACCGAATCTATTACAACCTGTACGACGTTGGCGCATCCTTCTCGCTGGGGCTCAGCGTGAAGTTCTAAGAGCACAAACTTCTGATGCCGTTGCCCGCTCCCGCCGGACGGCGGGGGCGGGCGCGTCTCAGCGCACGTTGAGCCCCAGTTCGCCGAGAAGCTGCCCCGCCTGCTCACGGGAAATCGTCGCGCCGCGAAACAGGCTGGCGTCGATCAGCCGCAGCCCGCCCAGATCGGCGCCGCGAAGGTCGGCGCCATCGAACCGGCATCCCGCCATGCTGGCCTCGCGCAGGCTGCATTGCTCGAAGATCGTGCCGCGAAAGTCGCCATTGCGCAGATCGGCCTGGCTGAAGTCGATCTTGTGCAGCGTCTGCTTGCGAAACGAACAGGCCGGCAGCCTGGCATTGATCAGCAGGGTTTCCTCGAAGCTGACGTCGAGCGCTCTGGCCTCCGACAGGTCGGCACCCGTCAGCTTGCATCGCGTGAAGCTGGCCCCGGCGAGAGTAGATCGCCGCGCTACGCAATTGTTGAAATCGCTGGCGATGACGCTGGCATCGCTCAGATCGGCCCCGACGAACTGGGCCAGGGCCGCGCGGCACGATTGCCAGACCGTGCCGGCCAGCTTCGCGCCGGTGAAATCGGCGCGACGAAGATCGCAGCGCTCGAACGTCCAGCCTAGCAGATCCAGCCCGGCGAGATCGGCTTCCGCCAGGTCGCAGTCGATCAGGTGACCTGGGATCGACGAAGCTGCGAGGCGCTCGACATCGGAACGGCTCAATGCCCGGCCGCGCACCGCTCGATCGGAAAACAGATCATCCATCGCGGTTCACTAGGGTGATCCGGCCGCATTATCCACGCCCGGGATCCGGAAGCCTGGCTTACACCCAACCCCATGGTTTCTCGCGAAACCATTTGGTGATCACATATTTCACCCCGCTGCGCACTTTCATGCCCTGGTGGATCGTCGCGGGGTTCAGGCTGCCGTCCGGCCGGCGATTGTTCCAGGCGAGCAGTTTTCCGGTTTCCGGCTGGACGATCTTGTCGATCGTCTTGAAGCGGGTCGCGCCGCCCGCTTCGGGCTCGTTGAGATAGATCATCACCGTCCAGGTGCGATTGCCCGCCACGCCGCAGAATTTCTCGTAATCCACGCCGGTTGGCTCGAAATAGTCGGTATGGCCCTTGAACTCCTGTCCGACGGCATAACGCTGGCCCTGCATCGGCTCGCCATGGGTGGGATCGAGTCCGGTGAACGCCATGATCCGCGCCTCCACTTCGGCGACGACCGGATCGAGTGGATCGAGGTCGCAGGTCTCGCTGGTGCGGAACGCCGAATCGCCGATATCGTCGGAAATCGTCGAGGGGCGCCGCTGCGCGTCGATCCGCGCGATCACCGCGGCGCAGGTTTCGGGATCGAGAAAGCGGCGCCGCAGGAACAGGGTGAGCTTCGGGCTCGGTACGCGCTGCACGCCTGGCTGGGCGGTCAGATGCACGGTCATCGCCTCGGCCGGATTCCCCGATCCGAAGGGGGCGGGAGGGGCGGTCGTTTCGGGAGCATTGGCCATCGTCGGCGATCGTGCCAAAAACCAGGCGTGTTTTCCAGCGCGACCGCGTATATCGCCTTCGTCTCATATGGTTCACAGGAACGACCTACGACTGTAACAATCGCCGCCTAGCAGGTTCGCGATCGGGGATTTTCCGCATGCGTTTGGTTCTGGATGCTCGGGCGCGCGCGCTGTTGCGGCGGCTCCCCCGCACCAATGTTTACACGGCGCTCGAGCTGGTCCTGCTCGCCGGTCTCGCGGCGCAGTGCGCCCGGCTGTTCTGGGTCCTGGTCACGCCGGTCGGCGCGCTCGGGCTGTGGCAGCCGGCGCAGCCGGGCTTTGCCGGGTCGCCGACGGCCGTGTTGCAGGGCTTCGATCCCTTCTTCCGGCTCGGCGGCGGCGACACTGGCGCGGTGGTCGTCACCTCGCTCCAGCTCACCCTGTTCGGCACGCGCATCGATGAGGCGATGGGCGGCGGCTCGGCGATCATCGCCGGCCCGGACGGCGTGCAGCAGAGCGTCGCGGTCGGCCAGGAAATCAGCCCGGGCGTGAAGCTCAAGGCGGTGGCGTTCGATCACGTCACGATCGATCGCGGCGGCGCCGAGGAGGATCTGTTCCTCGATCAGAGCAAATCGGTGGCGCCGGCCGCGCCGCCGCAGTCGGAAACCGTCCCGTCGCTGTTGCCCGGCGTGCCGGCCCTGCCCAACGCGCCGCCCCCGCCCGGTGCCCGTGGGCTCTCGACCACTCAGCTTCGTGCCGACATTGGTTTCATCCCGCGCGTCGACGCTGGGCGCGTCAGCGGTCTCGTCGTACGGCCGCAGGGTTCAGGCGCAGCGTTCCGCCAGGCCGGCCTGCGCGAAGGCGATGTGATCACCGCGATCAACGGCCGCCCGGTGACCGGGCAGGGCGACATGGAACAGCTCGGCGCGCAGATCGGCAAGGGAGGTAGCATTCCCGTCACCGTCGAGCGCGGCAATGAAACGATTTCCCTCACCATCACGATCGCGGGCCAATGAAGAAACTGATCTTTGCACCAGTCGTCGCCGCCGTGCTCGCCAGCACGGTTTCGGCGCAGACGACGATGAACGTGCGCGATGCCGATATCCGCGCCTTCATCGCCGACGCCGCGCGGGTTACCGGGCGGACCTTCATCATCGACTCCCGGGTGCAGGGGAAAGTGACCGTCGTCACCGATCGGCCGCTGTCGCGCTCGGAATATTTCGAAGTGTTCCTGTCGACCCTGCGCGCCAATGGCCTGGTTGCGGTGCCGACGTCGAACGGCGCGTTCCGCATCCAGCCGATCGACAACGCCGCCGCGCAGCCTAGCCGGATCGGATCGGCTGGCGCCGCGCGCAACAGCCTGGTGACCGAGATCGTCCGCCTGCGCGCGATCGACGCGGCATCAGCGGTCGATACCGTCCGGGCGCTGGTCAGCGCGCAGGGCTCTGTTACCGCCAACCGCGGCGGCAATTCGATCGTGATCGTCGATTTCGCCGATAATGTACGCCGCGTACGCGAGGTGATCCGCCGTATCGATACCGACAATGCCTCGACCCGCGTCATCTCGCTGAAGAACGCCGGCGCGCGAGAGATCGCCACTGCGCTCCAGGCCCTGGTCGGCCAGAGCGCCGGGCAGGGCGGTGCCGCCGGCGCCAGCCAGGGGGCCAGCGTCGTCGCGGTGGTCGGGTCCAATTCGGTCGCGCTGCGCGGCGATCCCTCGACGGTCGCACGGCTCGCCGCCGTCGCTGAGGATCTCGACCGGCGCGCCAAGAACGGCACCGAGATCAAGGTCGTCTTTCTCGAAAACGCCGATGCCGAACAGCTCCTGCCGGTGCTGCAACAACTCGTCGGCCAGACGCCGACTCAGCCGACCCAGACCAACACCCTGTCGCGCTCCAATTTCGGCGGGACGGGCAACAATGACAGCCAGACCTCCAATGCTGCGCCGGCTCCGGTGCAGCAGGCCAACCCGACGAGCGCCGGCGGCACCGGCCAGCCGGCGATTGTGGCCGAGGGTGGCCGCACCGCCGCGGTGGTGACTCGCTTCACTGGCGCCAACGCGATCGTCATCGCGGCGCCTGCCGAGGTGCAACGCCAGCTTGCCGAGGTGGTGCATCAGCTCGATACCAGGCGTGAGCAGGTGCTGGTCGAGGCGATCGTTGCCGAGGTGTCGGACGCGACCGCCAGCAAGCTCGGCGTGCAGTTCCTGCTGGCCGGCCTGCCGGGCAGTGGTGTGCCGACTTTCGCCACTGCCTATAGCAACTCGGCGCCTAACCTGCTGACCATCGCCGGCGCGATCGGCGCGCGGGAGCTCGCGACCAGCACGACCACGGTCAACGGCACCACCACCGTCACGACAAACGGCAGCGCGGTCGGCGATTCGCTCGCGCAGTCGGCCCTGAACTCGATCCTCGGCGCCTCGGGTGGCTTCGGCGGCGGCGCGTTCAACATCGGCAAGGACGCGATCTTCGGCACGATCATCAGCGCGGTGAAATCCGATACCACGTCGAACCTGCTCCAGGCGCCGTCGCTCACCACACTCGACAATCAGCCGGCGCGTATCCTGGTCGGGCAGGAAATTCCGATCACCACGGGCCAGGCGCTTTCGACCAATTTCGACAATGCCTTCCGCACCGTCCAGCGCGAGAATGTCGGCATCCAGCTCGAGGTGCGGCCGCAGGTGAATTCGTCCGGTGCGATCAAGCTGTTCCTGCACCAGCAGGTCAGCAGCATCGCGGGCCCGGTCTCGAGCGACAATAGCGACCTGATCCTCAACAAGCGTGAGGTGGAGACGACGCTGACCGTCGATGACGGCCAGATCGCGATCATCGGCGGCCTGCTCAGCGACGACGAACGGCGCACCATCGAAAAGGTCCCGTTCCTTGGCGATCTGCCCGGGATCGGCGCGCTGTTCCGTTCCAAGGCGAAGCAGCGCACCAAGACCAACCTGATGATCTTCATCCGCCCGACCGTGCTCCGTACACCCGAAGACAGCCGGCGCGTGGCCGAACGGCGCTACGGCTATCTTCGCCTTCAGCAGGCCGGGCAGAACCCGGATTCCGAGCCAAGCATCGATCAACTGGTGCGCGATTATATGGGCGCTGCGGCACCGTTGCCGCCGCCGGGCCAGGACGGCAGCATCGAGGACCCACGCGTCGCCGTGCCGGTGATGCGCAACTCGACCAAGATCATCCGGCCGGCGAGGGACAAATGATTCAGATCGCGCATGGCACCGCTGACGATGCGGCCGCGCCGCTCGTGCTGTCGGAAGGCGTCGCGCTGCCCGATCGCATGATCGCGATCCCCTATGCCTTTGCCCGGCGCTTCGGCGTCGCGCTTGAAATCGGCGAAGGCAGCCATTTGTCGATCGCCATGCGCGAGGGATCTGATCCCAAGGTGCTGCTCGAACTGCGCCGTCATCTCGCCCGGCCGTTCGACGTGAGCTTCGTGACGCCGGAGGATTTCGATCGCCTCCTGTCGGATCGCTACGCGATGGACGGCCAGGCGGCCGCCGTTGCCGCCGGTACGCTCGGCCTGGGCGACGAGCTCGACCTGCTCGCCGGCGATCTGCCGACGGCCGATGATCTGCTCGACACGGCCGACGATGCGCCCGCGATCCGCCTGATCAACGGCATCATCGCCGATGCCGCGCGCAACGGCGTGTCGGATATCCATATCGAGCCGTACGAGACCGGCCTGGTGGTGCGCATGCGCATCGATGGCGTGCTGCGCGAGACGCTGCGCATGCCGCCGCATGTCGCACCGGTCGTGGTCAGCCGCGTCAAGGTGATGGCCCGGCTCGACATTGCCGAGCGCCGCGTGCCGCAGGACGGCCGCATCGGGCTGACGCTCGGCGGCAAGCTGCTCGATGTCCGCGTCTCGACCCTGCCGAGCCGCGCCGGCGAGCGAGTCGTGCTGCGTATCCTCGACAAGGAGAATGCCGGGATCACCCTCGACGTGCTCGGCATGACCAATGCGATCAATACCATGCTGAAAGGGGCGCTGTCCGAACCCAACGGCATCATCCTGGTCACCGGCCCGACCGGATCGGGCAAGACCACCACCCTCTATGCCGCGCTGCGCCTGCTCAACGACGGCAGCCGCAATATCCTCACCGTGGAGGACCCGGTCGAATATGCCATGGACGGCATTGGCCAGACCCAGGTGAACCCAAAGGTCGGCCTGACCTTCGCCGCCGGCCTGCGTGCGATTCTGCGCCAGGATCCGGACGTCGTGATGGTCGGCGAAATCCGCGACCGCGAGACGGCCGAGATCGCAGTGCAGGCCTCGCTGACCGGCCATCTCGTGCTCTCGACCGTCCACACCAACGACGCGGTCGGCGCGATTACCCGCATGCGCGACATGAAGGTCGAGCCGTTCCTGCTCGCCTCCACGCTCCGCGCGGTTATCGCGCAGCGCCTCGTACGCCGACTGTGCGAGCATTGCCGCCGTCCGGTGCAGGCTAGCGGCTCGGTCTCTGCGTTGCTCGGCTTCGATGCCGGTGCGGTGGTTTATGAGCCAGTCGGTTGCGAGCATTGCCAGAATTCGGGCTTCAAGGGCCGGATCGGCGTGTTCGAGGCAATCCGCGTCGACGAGACGATCCGCCGCCTGATCAATGACGGCGGCGACGAAGCGATTATCGCCCGGCACGCCTTCCTCCATGCCCCCAATCTCGGTTCCGCTGCGCGCCAGCTGGTGCGCGAAGGACTGACCACGCCTGAGGAAGCCGTGCGCGTCTCGCGGCGTGACATGGCCGATGTCGAGGCGCCGTTGGTGGTGGATGCGCCGACCGGTGGCTGATTTCGACTATCTGGCGATCGACACGCGCGGTCGGGAGACACGGGGGCATATCGCCGCCGAGTCGATCGACGATGCGCGCGCCGCGCTGGATCGGAAGCGCCTCTATGTCGTGAAGGTCGAGGCGGGAACGGGCCCGGCCGCGCGCGGCAAACCGTTGTTCTCCGATCTGCGTTTCGGCAGCAGGAAGATGAGCGCAAAGCAGCTTGCTCTGTTCACGCGCCAGCTCGCGACGCTGAACCGTGTGTCGCCGCTCGAGGAATCGCTGCGTACCATCACGCGCCAGACCGAACAGGACACGGTCCGCACGATCGTGTCGGCGGTCCATGCCGGCGTCGTCGAAGGCCGCCGCCTTGCCGAGGCAATGGGCCGCGAACCGAAGAGCTTCCCGCCGCTGTACCGTGCAATGGTCTCGGCGGGCGAGCGCTCGGGCTCGCTCCCGGTGATCCTCGAACGGCTTTCGGTGCTGCTGGAGCGACAGGCCGAGATCAACGGCAAGATCGTTACCACGCTCGCCTATCCGGCGGTGCTGGCGATCGTCGCGCTTGGCGTCGTCACCGCGCTGATGATGTTCGTCGTGCCGCAGGTGGTCGAGCAGTTCGATACGGTCGGGCAGGAACTGCCGATGCTGACGAAGGTCGTGATCGGTATCTCGGCGGTGCTGGTCGGCTATTGGTGGGCGATCCTGATCGCCATCGCGCTGATCGGCGTCGGGTTCTGGCGGGCGCTGAAGGATCCCGGCATCAGGCTCGCTTTCGACAGCTGGATCCTGCGTTTGCCCTTGCTCGGCCGCCTGATCCGCGATCTGCATGCTGCCCGCATGGCACGCACCCTCGCAACGATGGTCGCCAGCCGCCTGCCGTTGCTCGAAGGACTCACGCTCACTGCGGGCACGATCCACAATCGCCGCCTCAAGCTCGCCTCGGACGAGATCGTCGAATCCATCCGCGGCGGCGGCAGCCTGTCGGCGGCGATGCGCCGCGCCGCGGTATTCCCGCCCTTGCTCACCTATCTCGCCGCATCTGGCGAGACGGCCGGCCAGCTCGACGACATGCTCGAGCGCGCCGCAGACTATCTCGAGCGCGAGTTCGACCGTTTCACCGCCACGGCGCTCTCGCTGCTGGAGCCCGCGATCATCGTGCTGATGGGCGGCATCGTCGCCACCATCGTACTAGCCATCCTGCTGCCGATCCTGCAGCTCAACACGCTCGCCGGCCAGTGAAAGCCACCATGAGGACTGCCATGAAGACTCCCCATAAACCCGCTGCCAGCCAATCCGACGAAGGCAACCTCACGCCCGTGCGGCGCTCTGCCGAGCACGGCTTTACACTGGTCGAACTGATGGTCGTGATCGTCATCCTTGGGCTGCTCGCGACGATCGTCGCGGTCAATGTCATCCCGAGCGGCGAAAAGGCCAAGGTGATCAAGGCGAAGACCGACATCTCCACGATCGAGGGTGCGCTCGATACCTACAAGCTGCAGAACGACATCTATCCCACCACCTCGCAGGGCCTGCAGGCTCTGGTTTCCGCGCCGGCAGGCGCCGATCCGGCGAAATATCAGCGCGGCGGCTACATCAAGCGCTTGCCGAATGATCCCTGGGGCCGGCCCTATCTCTACGCTTCGCCCGGGCAGCATGGCGACGCCGATATCTGGACGCTCGGTGCGGACGACAAGGAAGGCGGCGAGGGCGCCGACGCCGATATCGGCAGCTGGCAGTAAATTGAGCCGGGCAGTCGCCTCTGGAAAGCGCACGCGGACGCGTGGCTTCACGCTGATCGAGCTGATGATCGTGATCACGATCATCGGCCTGGCCTCGGCTGCGGTGGTCTGGTCGATTCCCGATCCGCGCGGCCGGTTGCTTGACGAGGCGACGCGCTTTGCGGCGCGCACCCGCGCCGCGCAGCAAAGCGCGATCATCGTGGCGCGGCCTGTGAGCGTCTGGGTCACGGCCGGCGGCTATGGCTTCGATGAGCGCACGCATGGCGCCTGGGCCCCCATCGCCGAAAAGCCGCTCCGTGTGACGAGCTGGGGCAAGGGCACGCGCGCGCTTGTCACCGAGAATGGCGGCCGCCAGCGCGTTATGTTCGATTCGACCGGCCTCGCCGATCGCCAGCTCGACGTGCAGCTTGCCCGCGGCGACGAGGCCGTGACGGTGCGGATCGCCGCTGACGGCTCGGTCAAGGTCGGCGGTTGATGTATCATCTTTCTTTTTGTTCCCCCGCGAAGGCGGGGGGCCAGAGGCCACGGGCGGTTCGCTTTCGACTCTGGGTCCCCGCCTCCGCGGGGACGCTTTCGCGCAAACGCGAAAGTGGCTTCACGCTGATCGAAATGATGGTTGCGCTGGCGGTATTCAGCCTGGCCGCACTCGCCCTGATCCGGCTGGAGAGCGCGACGATCCGCGGCGCATCGTTGCTAGATTCGACGCTCACCGCGCAGATGGTCGCGCGTAACGTCGCGATCGAGGCGATGACGGACGCGAAACCGCCCGCCGCCGGCGTCGCGCGCGGGGTCGAACAGAATGGCGGACTGGCATGGAGCTGGACCCGCACGACTCGCCCGACCGCTGATGCCCGCATCGTGCGCATCGATGTCGAGGTCGCCGACGCGGCTGGCAGCCGCCAGGGCCATCTCACTGTCGTTCGCGCCGGCACGATCGGCGGCGCAGCGTCATGACACGCCGTCAACCATGCCCGGGCACCTGCGCGCGCGGGCGCGCCAATGGCTTCACCCTCGTCGAAGTGATGATCTCGCTGATGATCTTCGGCCTGCTCGCGGCCGCCGGTGTCGCCCTGCTTTCGTTCAGCGTCCGCGCCCAGGCGGCGACCGATACCAAGCTTGACGATGTCCAGGCGCTCAACCGCCTGTCCTCCGCGCTCCAGGCCGATCTCGCCCAGGCGTCGCTTCGCCAGACCCGCAACGAGGCGGGTGATTTGCTTCCGGCCTTCGCCGGCGCGGCGGGATCGGGCAACACACCGATGGTCCGTCTGGTCCGCTCCGGCTGGAGCAATCTCGACGCAGCGCCTCGCGCCGGCGAGCAGAAGGTCGAATATCGTCTGTCGGACGGGGCGCTCGAACGCGTCGCCTATCCGATGCTCGACGGGGCCGAGCCGCTGCCGCCGGCCGTGCTGCTGACGCATGTCCGTTTGGTGACTCTGCGCTATCGCATCAACGGGGCGTGGAGCGATCGCTGGGACGGCACGCCCGTCAATGCGCTGCCGCAGGCGATGGAGATGCGCATCCTGCGCGACGACGGCGTTGAATTCCGTCAGCTGTTCCTGGTCGGGGCCGGCTATGGCCAGCGAAAGGTGCCCGGTGCGTCCGGCTGATCGCCCCTCCGAACGCGGTGCGGCTCTCCTCACGGTGCTGCTGCTCGTCGCGCTGATCGCGGTGCTCGCCGGCACCGCGCTGGAGAAGTTGCGCCTTGCCACGCGCCTCGGCAGCAATGCCGTGGCGATGGACCAGGCCCGTGCCTACAGCTTTGCCGCCGAAACCCTTGCCCTTACCAAGGTCAGCGATCTGCTCGCTCGGGACAAGAGCAGGGTCACCCTCGCGGGCGGCTGGAGCGGCCGGCCGATCCCGCTGCCGGTGCCCGGCGGCGTCGCCACCGCGAGGGTGTCGGACGGCGGAAACTGCTTCAACCTGAACAGTCTCGTTGTCGAAACCACGCCCGGAACCTACGCGGCTTACACCCCGGCGCGCATCCAGTTCGCGCGCCTGATCCGGCTCGTCGGCGGTAATTCGGCCCCGGCCGAATCGATCGCGGCCGCGGTTTCGGACTGGATCGACAGCGACACCTATCCGATCAATCAGGGCGCCGAGGATTCGGCCTATGCCGGCCAGTCCACGCCCTATCGCACCGCCAATACCCTGATTGCCGATCCCGGCGAGCTCCGCGCCGTGGCCGGTGTGACGCCGCAGATCTACGCCAAACTCCGTCCGTGGATCTGCGTCTTGCCCATCGCCAAGCCCTCGAGGATCAACATCAACACGCTGCTGCCCGAACAGGCGCCTCTGCTCGCCATGTTGTTGCCCGACACGATGTCGGTCGAGGCAGCCCGCCAGGCGCTGCTGCAGCGGCCGCCCCAGGGCTATGAAAGCACGACGGCGTTCTGGAAGGTGCCATCGCTCGGCGGAACGACGCCGCCGCCGGGAGCTGAGGAGCAGACGGCGATAACGACCGGGTGGTTCGCGCTGCAGGTCGATGTGGCGGTCGGCGGCACTGAACTGGAGCAGCATGCGTTGATCGACGCGACGGAGCTTCCCGCGCGGCTCGCGGCGCGCCATTGGGGCGAGCCGTCATGACCGATACGCTTGTCCTCTTCCTGCCCACCGGCACTGTTCCCTGGCGCTGGCTCCGCATCGGCAACGATGGCGTCGTGGCGCGCGGGGAGGGGGTTCCCGAGCTGCCCGGCGAGGACGCCCCACCGCCGGTCGCCATCGCGCCGGCCGATGCGGTCACCCTGCACTGGGCCGAGCTGCCCGATCGCTCGACCGCGCAGTCCGTCACTGCCGCCCGCCTGGTCGTCGCCGATGCCAGCGCCGCGCCGATCGGCGAGCTGCACGTCGCGGTCGGGCGGGAGGGCGCCCATGCCGAGCGACCGATCGCAGTCGTCTCGACCGCGCAGATGCGGGCGTGGCTCGACACGCTGGCGCTGCACGGCGTCGATCCGGCGATGCTGGTGCCGTCGCCCTTGCTGCTGCCCCGTCCCGAACAGGGCTATCTCCGCGCCGATCTCGGCGGGGAGGGGGTAGTGCGCGGCCCTACCAGCGGCTTCGCTGACGAGGCGCGTCTTACTGAACTGATCACCGGCGGGGTCGCGCCCGAGATACTGGGCCGGGACGCGCTCGAACAGGCGATCGTCGCCGCCATCGCGTCGCCCGCCCTAGATCTGCGGCAGGGGCCTTTCGCCCGCCGCCGTCGCTTTGCGATCGACTGGGGCCTGATCCGCCGGCTCGCCTGGCTCGCGGTCGCGATCCTCAGCGTGACCCTGCTGATCAGCCTGGTGCAGATCCTGAAATATAATCTTGCCGCCGAATCGCTCGAACGCCAGACCGATCTGCTCGCCCGCCAGGGCTTGCCGCGTGGCGAGACGGTCAACAACGCCGATCGCCAGCTCGATGCCCGGCTGTCGGGCCTGCGTGGCGGCGGCCTGGGGTTCAGCCGCACCACCGCCGCCGTTTATGCCGCGGTGCGCTCGATCCCCGGCGCCGAGATTCGCGCGCTCGCCTTCGATCCCAATGGCGAGTTGCGCGTGACCGCCTCCGCCGAGACCGAGGGCCAGATCACCGATCTGCGGAACCGCATTGCCGCCTATGGCTTCGCTGTCCGCGTCGGCACGATCGAATCCGGCGCCGGGCGCTTCACCAGCCAGCTGACAGTGACCCCGCGATGACCGAGCGCTTCAAACTCTGGTTCGAGGGGCGCTCACTGCGTGAGCGGCGCCTGCTGATGGTGATGGCCGCGCTGCTGGCGCTGACCTTGTTGTGGCTCGCGATCATCCTCCCGGTGACGGACGGCCTGTCCTCGGCGCGCGAGCGTCACGCCGATGCGACGATCGCTCTCGCCGAAACGCGCATGCGGGTCCGCGAGCTCGAGACGCTCCAGCGCCAGCGGCCAGCGCGACTGGAAGCAGCGCTCGATGCCGTCATCCGGGACCGCGCGAACGATGCCGGCTTTGCCTTGGGCAATGTCACCGCCGACGGGCCGAATCGGGTGCAGATCGCGATTCCGACTGCCCGGCCCGGCGCGCTGTTCGGCTGGATCGCCGGTCTCGAATCGGCTGGCATCGTGGTCGATTCGCTTGCCACCACGGACAATGGCGACAAGACGATCTCGGCGCAGATCTCGTTGAAGGCACGTGGGCAATGAAGCGGATTCGCCTGACGACTGGCCCACTGGCCTTTTTCGGCGCTGCCTTCGTGGTCGCCCTGATCCTGTTCCTGCCGCTGCGGCTGGCGATGGGCTGGTTCGATCTTGGCAATACCGGGCTCACAGCACGCGAGGTACGCGGCAGCCTGTGGTTCGGCAGCCTGCGCGAGGCGAGCTTCGGCGGCGTTGCGCTGGGCGATCTGCGCGCCCGGCTGTCGCCGGTGCAGTTGCTCGTCGGGCGCGCGCGAATCGATCTGTCGGGACCGGGCCGGGCCGCCGGGCAACCGTTGCGCGGCGCGATCGGTGTCACGCGGCACAGCTTCGGCATCGACGATCTGACGGCGAATTTGCCGGCCGGGACGGTATTTGCGCCGGTGCCGATCTCGGCGCTCGATTTCGACGATGTCAGCGTGCGCTTCCAGGACGGCAATTGCCAGAATGCGGAGGGGCGAGTGCGCGCGACGATCTCGGGCGATCTCGCCGGGGTCAACCTCGGCCAGGGGATGAGCGGAACCGCGCGCTGCGACGCGGGCGCGTTGCTCCTGCCGCTCGCCAGCCAGGCCGGCACGGAACGGATCGCCCTGCGCCTCTGGGCTACTGGCCGTTTCCGGGGCGAGCTGACGGTACAGCCGGGCGATGCGGCGGCGATCGAGAAACTGGTGCTTAGCGGCTTTCAGGCGACGCCCGGCGGCTACACGCTCTCGATCGAGGGTCGCTTCTGACACGAACGCTGGCGTTGCAATCGTGCAAACGCTAATCTTGACGCTGCCATGGTCATCCCGCTAGGGGCGCTGGCTCTGCGGCGATCGTAGTTCAATTGGTTAGAGCGTCGGCTTGTGATGCCGGATGTTGCGGGTTCAAGTCCCGTCGGTCGCCCCATTTTTCAATCAGCCAGGATAATCGCGTGACCAGCGGCTGGGGATTCCCCGATTTCGACGATCATGAGGGCGTGCACCTCTTCACCGATCCGGCCTCCGGGCTGCAGGCAGTGATAGCGGTGCATTCGACTCATCTCGGGCCCGCGGCGGGCGGCGTGCGCTTCTGGCACTATGCCGACAGCAACCGGGCGATCACCGATGCGCTCCGCCTGTCGCGCGGCATGAGCTTCAAGAACGCGATGGCCGGCCTGCCGATGGGCGGCGGCAAGGGCGTCGTGCTCGCGGCGAATCGCGGCGATTCGATCACCGTGCCGCAGCTCGAGGCGTTCGGCCGCGCGGTCGAATCGCTCGGCGGCCGCTATGTGACGGCCGAGGATGTCGGCATGTCCGAAGCGAGCATGAAGACCATCGCGACGATGACGCGCCATGTCTCCGGCCTGCCGGTTGCGGAGGGCAACGCTGGTGGCGATCCCGGGCCCTATACGGCGATGGGCGTCTATCTCGGCGTGAAGGCCGCGGCGCAGCGCGCGCTGGGTGCGACCGACATGAAGGGCGTGCATGTCGCTATCCAGGGTGTCGGCAGCGTCGGCGGTGGCCTGGCTCGCCTGCTGGCGAAGGACGGCGCGAAGCTGACCCTGGCGGACGTGAACGCTGAGAAGGCAGCCGCACTCGCCGCGGAGCTTGGCGCTGACACGGCGCCTGCGGACGCCATCCTCGGCATCGAGGCCGATATCGTCAGCCCGAACGCGCTTGGCGCGATTCTCACCGAGGCCTCGATCGCCGCGCTGCGCACTACGGTTATCGCCGGCGGCGCGAACAACCAGCTCGCGACCGGGGCGGAGGGCGCGCGGCTCGCGGAACGCGGCATCCTCTACGCGCCCGATTACGTCATCAACGCCGGCGGGATCATCAATGTCGGCCTCGAATATCTCGGGCATGGCGACCGCGCCGAAGTCGAAGCCCGAATCGCACGCATCCCGGAGCGGCTGGCCGAAGTGTGGGACGAGAGCGACCGTACCGGCGCACCGGCGTCTGATGTGGCGGACATGCTTGCCAAGCGGTTGATTGGACGCGCCTGACCGCGGCGTCCCGCAGGCAAGTGTTGGCGCGATCCCACCGCTTGCCGCTGCATCAGCCGGTTGAGTAGCACCGCAACTCGCTCTAGACGCTGAGCCAACGTGCCAAGCCTCCATGCCCTCGCCAATCCCGCTCGCTTCGTGAAGCTTGCGCGGCCATTGACGCCGATCCTGTTCTGGACGGGCCTGACGCTGCTGGCCGTCGGCGTCTGGGGCGGTTTGACCCGGACCCCGCCCGATTATCTCCAGGGCGAGACGGTACGGATCCTCTATCTCCACGTGCCGTCCGCCATGCTCGGTATGGGCGGCTGGACCGGCATTGCGATTTCCTCGATCGTCTTCCTCGTCTGGCGCCATCCGCTGGCGATGGTGGCCGCCCGCGCGATCGCACTGCCGGGCGCGGTCTTCTCCGCGATCTGCCTCGCCACCGGCTCGATCTGGGGCCGGCCGACCTGGGGCACCTGGTGGCAATGGGACGGGCGGCTGACCTCGATGCTGCTGCTGTTCTTCGTCTATCTCGGTTTCATGGCGCTGGCCCGCGCCGATGCAGAACGTGGTGGCGACGGCCGCATCCCGGCGCTCTACGGCATCGCCGGTTCGGTCCTGCTGCCGATCATCCGCTACTCCGTGGTCTGGTGGAACACCTTGCATCAGGGTCAGAGCATCGGGCTGACCAAATCCACCATCGACAACGCGATCCTCTGGCCGCTGCCGTTCACCGTGCTCGGCTTCGGGCTGATCTTCGCGGCGGTCGTGCTGATGCGGATGCGGACGCTTCTCGCGATCGCCAAGGCCGAAGCGCGTATGCGGCGGATGGCGGCATGAATCCCTGGCCCTTCGTCATTGCCGCTTATGGCATCACCTTTGCCGGCGTGGGCGGTCTCGTCCTGTGGAGCTGGCTCGCCATGCGCCGGAGCGAACGTCCATGAAGGCCAAGCATCAGCGGCTCACCCTGGCCCTGTTGGCCGTCGCGGCAGTGATCGGTGCCGGGCTGCTCGCCCTGTCGGCGCTCAAGGATCAGGCGGCGTTCTTCTATGCACCGGGCGATGTCAGGAAAAACGAGCTGCCGCTCGGCAAGGCGGTGCGGCTCGGCGGCATGGTCGAGGCGGGATCGATCAGCAAGCTGCCCGACGGCGTCTCGATCCGCTTCGTCGTGACGGACGGCATCGCCAAGGTGCCGGTCGCGTTCCGGGGCATCGTGCCCGACCTGTTTCGCGAGAAATCGGGCGTGGTGGCGGAAGGCAGCTTCAACCCCGATGGCAGCTTCACCGCGACAAACCTGCTCGCCAAGCATGACGAGAAATACATGCCGCCCCAGATGGCAGGCAAGATGCACGAGACAAAGACGCTCGAACAATGATCGCTGAGGCAGGCCTTGCCGCGCTGTGGTTCGCCGCCGCGCTCGCCGCGCTGCAGCTGGCGCTGGCGGCGGTCGGTGTCCGCCGCGCGATGTTCTCCGGCGCGACAAGGGCCGGCGCGGACGATGTCGCGCTGACCAACCAGCTTCTCTCGGCGGTCCGCCCGGTCGCGGTGGTGCAGGGGCTGCTCGCCGGGCTCGCGCTGCTGCTGCTGATCGTCACGTTCGTCCGGTCCGACATGTCGGTGCTGCTGGTCGCGACGAACAGCCATTCGGACAAGCCGCGGCTCTACAAGATCGCCGGCGCCTGGGGAAATCACGAAGGCTCGATGTTGCTCTGGGTGACGATCCTCGGGCTCGCCGGGGGTGCGGTGGCGCTCCTGGAACATCGCCTGCAGCGCGCGACGCTTATCGCGACGCTTGGTGCCCAGGCGCTGATTGCCCTTGGTTTCTATGCCTTTCTGCTGTTTTCCTCCAACCCGTTCGCACGGTTGAATCCTGCCCCCGCAGACGGAAACGGGCTCAACCCGCTGCTGCAGGATCCCGGCTTGGCGTTCCATCCGCCGACCCTCTACATCGGCTATGTCGGCATTTCGGTCGCCTTTTCCTTCGCGGTCGGCGCGTTGGTTACGCGCGATGTCGGGCCGGCCTTTGCGCGGGCCATGCGGCCCTGGGTATTGGGTGCCTGGATATTCCTGACGCTCGGCATCACCGCCGGCAGCTATTGGGCTTATTACGAGCTCGGCTGGGGCGGCTGGTGGTTCTGGGATCCGGTCGAGAATGCCTCGCTGATGCCCTGGCTCGCCGCCACGGCTCTGCTCCATTCGGTCACCGTGCTCGCGACGCGCGACGGTCTGCGCGCCTGGACAGTCATGCTCGCCGTCGTCGCTTTCTCTATGTCGATGCTCGGCACCTTCCTGGTGCGATCGGGCATCCTGACCAGCGTTCACGCCTTCGCCGTCGATCCGAAGCGTGGCGCGTTCATCCTCGTCCTGCTCGCGCTCTATATCGGCGGCGCGCTGCTGCTGTTCGCGGCGCGCGTCGGCACGGTACGCCAGGGCACCACCTTCGATCCGGTCAGCCGCGAAGGCGCCCTGGTCGCGAACAATCTGCTGCTCACGGTGATCCTCGGCATCGTGCTGATCGGCACGCTTTACCCGATCGTCGCCGCCGGCATGGGCGTGCAGCTTTCCGTGGGCCCGCCCTTTTTCGACAAGACCGCCGGGCCGATCGCCTTGCTGCTTGTCGCGATCATGGGCGCCGGCCCGCTGATGCGCTGGCGCCGCGACGAGGCGAATGCAGTGCTTGGTCGCGTCATCGTGCCGGTCGCCGCGACCGGAGTCGCTCTTGCCGGATTCGCCGCGCTGGGTGGCGGGATTGGCATCCTCCCGCTGCTCGGCCTTGCCCTGGCGACCGGCGTCGGCGCGGCGAGCGTGGCGCCGTTGTGGAAACGCAATCTGCGCCGCACCCCGCTCTTCACCTGGGGCATGGTCATCGCGCATTTCGGCATCGCGGTCAGCCTGGCCGGCATGGCGTCGGACAGCGCCTTCACCAAGCAAACGCTCGTGGCGGCGCGCATCGGCGAGCCGCAGCGCGTCGGGCCGTTCACGGTGACGCTCGATCATATCCGCCCGGTGATCGGCCCCAACTGGTCGGCGCTCGAAGGCAAGCTGACCGTGCGGCGCGGTGACGGCACACCCTTCGTGCTGCGCCCGCAATCGCGCTTCTTCGCCTCTCCCCCGACCGTGACCAGCGAATCCGCCATCGCGACGCGGATCGACGGGCAGCTCTATACCGTGTTGGGCCAGGAGGACGAGCAGGGGCGCTGGCAGCTCCGCCTGTGGTGGAAACCCTTCGTGACCTTCATCTGGCTCGGCGGTGCACTGATCGCGCTGGGTGGTCTATTGTCGCTGCTTGGGCGGGTGCGACGCGAACGCCGCACCTCTATGCGGGAGGACGAGGCATGAAGAGGAAGCTGCTGCTCTGGCTGCCTTTTGGCGCGTTCGCCCTGTTGTTCGCGGTCGTGGCGAGCGGGCTGATCGCCCCGGCCGATCGCACGGTGAAGTCGGCGATGGTGGGCAAGCCGCTGCCGGCCTTCGCTCTGCCTCCGATCATCCCGACCAAGCCCGGCATCGCCACCGCCGCCTTCCGGCAGGGCAAGCCGCGCCTGCTCAACGTCTTTGCCAGCTGGTGCGTGCCCTGCATCGCCGAGGCGCCGCAACTGATGCAGCTGAAGGCGCTGGGCGTGCCGATCGACGCGATCGCGATCCGCGACACCGGCCCCGCGATCGAGGGGTTCCTGCGCCGCAACGGCGATCCCTATGAGCGGATCGGAGACGACAAGGTCAGCGCGGTGCAGCTGTCGCTCGGCTCTTCCGGCGTGCCGGAGACCTTCGTGATCGATGGCCGCGGGCGGATCGTGCAGCAGCATATCGGCGACATCCGCGCCGAGGACGTGCCCAAGATCCTCGAAGCCCTGCAGGCCGCGCAATGACGCCGCGGCACGCTAGCCATGCCACCGCGTCGCGGCCCCCATTTTCTCCTTCCCCGGCGAAGGCCGGGGCCCGGTTGGGGGAGTCTCGCGATGGCGCGCTGCGCTCGGTTTCCGCTGTCCTCCAACTGGATCCCGGCCTTCGCCGGGGAAGGAGAACAACTATTGGAAATGGTCGGGCGCCAATCCTCCGGCTGCTGCTCGCTGTCCTTCTGAGCTTGCTCGCGACCCCGCTATACGCCGACAGCGGCCTGCCGCCTGCGGCGCTGGCCAACACGCAGCTGCGCGATCCCGCGAAGGAGGCAAAGGCCCAGGCGTTGATGGTGGAATTACGCTGCCTCGTCTGCCAGGGCCAGTCGATCGCGGACAGCGATGCCGACATGGCCGGGGACATGCGCGCGCTGGTGCGGCAACGCATCCAGGCGGGCGAGAGCCCGGACGCCGTGCGACGCTGGCTGATCGATCGTTATGGTGATTATGTGACCTATGATCCGCCCTTCAACGGCGCGACCGCGGCGCTGTGGCTCGCGCCGCTGGCGATGCTGGCGGTCGGCGCCTGGCTCGCGCGCGGCAGCTTCAAGCGGCGGCGCGGCTGATGGGCTGGCTCATGCTCGTCCTGATCGGCGTCGGCACCGGGCTTGTGCTGTGGCTGGGGGGTGTGTCGCGGACGCTCTGGTCGTTCGTCGGGGCCGCGCTGATGCTCGGTGCGGCCGGCTATGCGCTGCAGGGCGCTCCCCTGAACCCCGGACATCCCGTCGCCAGCAGTGCCGAGCCGATCGAGATCGACCCGTCGCTGACCGAAATGCGCGACCTGATGCTGGGACGCTTCACCGCTGAAGGGGCGTATCTCGTCGCTGCCGACGGCGTGACGCGCGCCGGTGACACCAGGAGCGCCGTGCAGGCGCTGCTGGGCGGGATCAACAAATATCCGCGGAGTCTCGCGCTCTGGACCGGTCTCGGTTCGGCGCTGCAGCTGCACGATGGCACCGTTTCGCCGGCGGCCTTGTTCGCGTTCCGGCACGCGGCGGGGCTCAACCCGAAGCATCCCGCGCCGCCCTATTTCCTGGGCCTGGCCTATATCCGGTCGGGCGAATATGCGACGGCGCGGCCCTATTGGGCCAAGGCGCTCGAGGTGGCGCCGCCCGACGTGTCCTACCGCGCGGAGATCGCGGCGCAGCTCGCCCGGCTCGACGCGTTCCTGGCGATGGCCGAGCGGGCGCAAGCGATGCCGCCGGCCAACTGAGCGGGTCCCGCCTCTAGAGCGGGATGACATCGGGTGGAATCGGCTTCCCTCTCCGTTTAGCTAAAGTCATCCCGATCTAAACCCATCGCCATAGAAGTATCTGTAAATTTGGTCACTTCTCTGGAAGATCGCATCCGGAGAGATATGCGACACCAGTGTCCCCTATCTCTGAAAATACGTTGCGGCAGGGTGATTCAACCCGCTCGACCAATCCGATAATCAACCGTCATGGCCGGACGAATTTCAGCTTTCCCAAGGCTCGAACGGTAGGTCGATCGCGTCGGCGACCGCGCGGTGGCGAATCTTGCCGTCGGAGACGTTGAGGCCGTTGGCGAGGTGCGGATCCGCCTTCATCGCCTCTTCCGCGCCAAGCTTGGCCAGCTTCATCACGAAGGGCAGGGTAGCGTTGTTCAGCGCGAAGGCCGAAGTGCGGGCGACGGCGCCGGGCATGTTCGCCACGCAATAATGGATCACGCCGTCGACCACGAACACCGGATCCTCATGCGTGGTCGGATGCGATGTCTCGAAACAACCACCCTGGTCGATCGCGATATCGACCAGCACCGATCCGCGCTTCATCGTCTTCAGCATCTCGCGCGTCACCAGCTTGGGCGCCGCCGCACCCGGGATCAGCACCGCGCCGATCACCAGATGCGCGTTCTTCACCGCCGCGGCGATTGCCGCCTTCGATGCATAGGCCGTCTTGATCTGGCTGCCGAAGAACATGTCGAGTTCGGCGAGCCGCGCGTTCGAGATATCGTAGATCGTCACGTCGGCGCGCATCCCGACCGCCATTTGCGCGGCATTCACGCCCGATACGCCGCCACCGAGGATCGCGACTCGCGCCGGCGCAACGCCCGGCACGCCGCCGAGCAGCACGCCGCGGCCGCCCTGTTCCTTTTCGAGATAATGCGCGCCGACCTGAATCGACATGCGGCCGGCGACTTCCGACATCGGCTTGAGCAGCGGGAGGGAACGGTCGTTCGCCGTCACCGTTTCATAGGCGATGCAGGTGGCGCCCGATCTGATCAGTCCCTCGGCCTGCGGCTTGTCGGCCGCCAGATGGAGATAGGTGAAGAGCAGATGACGCGGCTCGAGCATCGCCACTTCGCCCGGTTGCGGCTCCTTGACCTTCACGATCATGTCGGAACGGTCGAACACACTCGCGGCGTCGGGCAGAATCGTCGCGCCGGCGGCGACATAGTCGGCATCTTCGAAATCGATGCCGAGGCCGGCGCCCGTTTCGACGAACACCTCATGGCCAGCGGTGACGAGTTCGGCCACCGAGGGGGGCGTAAGCCCCACCCGATATTCATGATTTTTGATTTCTCTGGGCACTCCGACGCGCATGGCTACGACTCCGGTTTCAAATGTTACTGCCATAGCCCAGCGCACCGCCATTGTCCCGTTGCCGGGGCAAGAGGTGCGTGCTACTGCGCCGCCTCTTCGAACGCAGGGGGCGCGGTTCGGTTCATCATGGGCTATCCAGTTGAAAATCGGGCAAGATTGTCCCTCCAGTGACTATTGACGCATCTCGCATGGGCGGGTCCGCGCCGGCGGATCCAGGCCAGGCGGCACCGGATATCCATCATCACCACAAGGATGGCCTCGCCAAGCTCGCGCTCGGCGCGATCGGCGTGGTGTTCGGCGATATCGGCACCAGCCCGCTCTATGCCTTTCGCGAAACCTTTGCCGGCCATCACAAGCTCGCCCTCGATCCGGCGCACATCTGGGGCGTCGTCAGCCTGATGTTCTGGTCGATGATGGTCGTGGTGACGTTCAAATATGTCTCGATCATCATGCGCGCCGACAACAAGGGCGAGGGTGGCAGCCTGGCGCTGCTCGCGCTGATCAGCGGACAGACCAAGACGCGGCGCTGGTCGAACGGCATCATCCTGCTCGGCGTTTTCGCCACGGCCCTGTTCTACGGCGACAGCATGATCACCCCGGCGGTGTCGGTGCTGTCGGCGGTCGAGGGCCTCGCGGTCGCCGCACCGGCGTTCGGTCGTCTGGTGATCCCGATCGCGGTGGTCATCATCATTGGCCTGTTCATGATCCAGCGCAGCGGCACCTCACGCGTGGGCCTGTTTTTCGGCCCGATCATGCTGGCCTATTTCGCGGTGATCGCGACCCTCGGCGTGCTGAGCATCATTCATACACCGGAGATTCTCTCGGCGTTCTCGCCGCATTATGCGGTCCGGTTCTTCATGCTCGATCCGATCCGCGCCTTCCTCGCGCTCGGTTCGGTCGTGCTCGCGGTGACGGGGGCGGAGGCGCTCTACGCCGATATGGGGCATTTCGGACGCAACCCGATCCGCGTCTCCTGGCTGTTCTTCGTCCTGCCCGCGCTGATGCTCAACTATATGGGGCAGGGGGCCCTGCTGTTCCGCGAGGGCGATCACGCGCTGCGCAGCCCCTTCTACATGCTCGCTCCGGAAAGCCTTCAGCTACCACTCGTCTTCCTCGCCACCGCCGCGGCCGTGATCGCGAGCCAGGCGGTGATATCCGGCGCTTTCTCGGTGACTCAGCAGGCGATCCAGCTCGGCTTCATCCCACGGCTGCGGATCGAACATACCAATGCCGCGACCGCCGGGCAGATCTACATCCCGCTGGTCAACTGGGCGCTGCTGGTGATGGTGCTGTTGCTGGTCATGTTCTTCCGCACCTCGTCGAACCTGACGTCGGCCTATGGCATCGCGGTCACGGGCGCGATGCTGATCGACACCTGCCTGCTCTCGGTCGTGCTGTTCCGGCTGTGGAAATGGCCGAAATATTACGCGATTCCGTTGCTCACCGTCTTCTTCTTGGTTGATGGCGCTTATTTTGCCGCGAACCTCACCAAGGTGCCGTCGGGCGGCTGGTTCCCGCTGCTGGTCGGGCTGATCATCTTCACTTTCCTGACGACCTGGTCGAAGGGCCGACAGCTGATGATCGATCGCATGCGGGAGGCCGCTATGCCGATCAAGGTGTTCATCCAGTCGGCCGCGACCTCGGCGACTCGCGTGCCCGGCACCGCAGTGTTCATGACGTCCTCGCCGGAGGGTGTGCCGCATGCGTTGCTCCACAACCTCAAGCACAACAAGGTCCTGCATGAGCGCGTGATCCTGCTGACCGTGAAGATCATGGACGCGCCCTATCTCCCCGAATCGGAGCGGTTCGTGCTTGAGGACCTTGGGGACGGCTTCCATCGCATGATCCTGCGCTACGGCTTCATCGAGGAACCCGACGTGCCGGTTGCGCTGTCGCGCGTGCATCAATGCGGCGCCGATTTTCGGATGATGGATACCAGCTTCTTCCTGGCGCGACAGACGCTGCTGCCCTCGGCACGGCCCGGCATGATGATCTGGCGCGAGAAACTGTTCGCCTGGATGCTCCGCAACGCAGAAAGCGCGATGGAATTCTTCCGCCTGCCGACAAACCGCGTGGTCGAGCTCGGTAGCCAGCTCGAGATTTGAACGACGCGGCGCCCATCATCGTCACGGCGCTGTTCGGCAAGACGGACGCCGCCTGGTTCGACGCCCTGCGCCGGCGGCACTTCCCCCCGGAGCGGAACCAGCTCGATGCGCATTTGACGATGTTCCATCACCTTGCGCCGTCGCTCGAAAGCGAACTCAAGCGCCGCCTCGCGGGCGAGAGCCGCGGCGTGAAGGCGCCGGCGGCGCGGCTGGCGGGCCTCATCTCGCTGGGGGCGGGCGTCGCCTTCCGGATCGAGAGCCCCGATCTCGCGGACATCCGCGACCGGCTGGCCGACGCCTTCGCGCCGATGCTGACGCCGCAGGACCGGGCCGGCTGGCGGGCGCACGTCACCGTCCAGAACAAGGTACAGCCTGCTGAAGCCAAGGCACTGCTCCGCGCGCTTGAGCTCGATTTCACCCCGCGCCCGGTCGTCATCGCCGGCCTGGCGAGCTGGCGCTATCGCGGCGGGCCGTGGGAGCCGCTGTCCCGTCACATGTTCGCTTGACCGGAACGGCCCGGCGCTCCTATAGGCGCCGCTCTCGAATGGCTGGGGCGGAGTAGCTCAGCTGGTTAGAGCACGGGAATCATAATCCTGGGGTCGGGGGTTCAAGTCCCTCCTCCGCTACCACTTTTCGTGGACCCACCTGCCATATCGAGATGCCGCAGGGGTTGGCACGCGCCAACCCCGCTCGCGGTGCCATCAGTCCGATGCTCTGAGCTCGCCCCGCAGCGACTCGATCCAGCCCAGTGCCCGCCGCGAGAGATCGGGCGGCAGCGACTCGAGATCCGCCTCGATCACTTCCTCGATTTCGATCGACCACCGGTTCGGCCGATAGGCCACGTTCCGGATGATGAAGATGGCGGCGTGATCCAGGCGATACTGGCTGCGTTCCTGCAGCTCGCGCGCAAGGAACGGATCGTCATGCGCGACCATCCCGATCTCCTCGCGCAGTTCGCGCAGCACGTTCTCGGTGGCGCTTTCCCGGCTTTTGCGGCCCCCGCCGGGGAGGTGCCAGCCCTGGGCATAGCTCAGGCGGACGAGGATGATTCGGCCTGCCGGGGTCAGCGCGATCGCATGGGCGCCGTGGACGTCGGGGCGCGTGATCGACCAGATGAGCCGGCGCACGCGCTGAAACACGGCAAGCAACCCCCGCAACGCGTATCGGTACAGGGCATGGATCAAGGGGTCGCCCGCCTAAGGCTGCCGCGCGTCGCAGGGATTGCGACGACACTGCGGAGGAATGGTGTTTCGTCACCGCGGAAGCAACCATGAAACGGCAATGAACCTCCCGCCTTTTCCGCCCGGCGCAATTCGGCTAGCGCGGGCTGATTCCATGAGAGAGGCGACCCATGAAGACCCGC
This sequence comes from Parasphingomonas zepuensis, assembly GCF_036663735.1. NCBI lineage: Bacteria > Pseudomonadati > Pseudomonadota > Alphaproteobacteria > Sphingomonadales > Sphingomonadaceae > Parasphingomonas > Parasphingomonas zepuensis. Next base: position 948,337 of record NZ_JAXOJO010000002.1, read on the forward strand.
GCAGCCGTAGCATTCGAGGCGAAGAAGCCGCTTGAGATCGTCGAGCTCGATCTCGAAGGCCCGAAGGCTGGCGAAGTGCTGGTCGAGATCATGGCGACGGGCATCTGCCATACCGATGCCTACACGCTGGACGGCCTCGATTCGGAAGGCTTGTTCCCGAGCGTTCTGGGCCATGAGGGCGCGGGCATCGTGCGCGAGGTCGGCCCGGGCGTCACCAGCGTAAAACCGGGCGACCATGTCATCCCGCTTTACACCCCGGAGTGCCGCCAGTGTAAGTCGTGCCTCTCGGGCAAGACCAACCTGTGCACTGCGATCCGCGCGACCCAGGGCAAGGGCCTGATGCCGGACGGCACCAGCCGCTTCAGCTACAAGGGCCAGACCATCTTTCATTATATGGGCTGCTCGACCTTCTCGAACTTCACCGTCCTGCCCGAGATCGCCGTGGCGAAGATCCGCGACGACGCGCCGTTCAAGACCAGCTGCTATATTGGCTGCGGCGTCACCACCGGCGTCGGCGCCGTGGTGAATACGGCCAAGGTGCAGGTCGGCGAGAACATTGTGGTGTTCGGGCTGGGCGGCATTGGTCTCAACGTGCTGCAGGGCGCGCGGATGGCAGGCGCCAACAGGATCATCGGCGTCGACATCAACCCCGACCGCGAGGAATGGGGTCGCCGGTTCGGCATGACCGACTTCATCGATGCGCGCGGCAAATCGCGCGAGGACACGATCGCGGCGATCCTCGCGCTGACCGATGGCGGCGCCGATTACACCTTCGATTGCACCGGCAACACCGAAGTCATGCGAACTGCGCTCGAAGCATGCCATCGCGGCTGGGGCACCAGCATCATCATCGGCGTGGCGGAGGCGGGCAAGGAGATCAGCACGCGGCCGTTCCAGCTCGTCACCGGCCGCAACTGGCGCGGCACCGCCTTCGGTGGCGCGAAGGGCCGCACCGACGTGCCCAAGATCGTCGACTGGTACATGAACGGCAAGATCGAGATCGATCCGATGATCACCCATGTCCTCAGCCTGGAGGAGATCAACAAGGGCTTCGACCTGATGCATGCCGGCGAGAGCATCCGCAGCGTCGTGGTCTATTGATGGAGACCATCAGCACCGCGCGGGTCCATGGCGGCGTCCAGGGCGTGTATCGGCACCAGTCGGTCGTCACCGGCACGCCGATGACCTTCTCCGTGTTCGTGCCCGAGCATGAGGAAGGCGCGACCTTGCCGGTGCTCTGGTATCTGTCGGGCCTGACCTGCACGCACGCGAACGTGACGGAGAAGGGTGAGTATCGCGCGGCCTGCGCCGAGCACGGCGTGATCTTCATCGCGCCCGACACCAGCCCGCGCGGCGATGATGTGCCCGATGACGACGCCTATGATTTCGGCAAAGGAGCCGGCTTCTACGTCGATGCGACCGAGGAGCCGTGGTCGGCCAATTTCCGCATGCGCAGCTATATCGAGGATGAGCTGCCGGCGCTGATCCTGACCGAGTTCGCCGTGGCCGACCTGGCGCGGCAGGGGATCACCGGTCATTCGATGGGCGGGCACGGGGCGCTGACCATCGCGTTGCGCAATGCCGGGCGTTTCAGGAGCGTCTCCGCCTTCGCGCCGATCGTGTCGCCGCTGCACTGCCCCTGGGGCGAGAAGGCGCTGACTGGCTATGTCGGCAAGGATCGCGAGGACTGGCGGACTTATGATGCCTGCGCGCTGATCGCCGACGGCTTCCGCGTACCGGAAATCCTGGTCGATCAGGGCGACAAGGACAATTTCCTTACGGAGCAGCTGAAGCCGGAATTGCTGCGCGAGGCGTGCGCCAAGGCCGGGATCGACCTGACCTTGCGGATGCAGCCGGGATACGATCACAGCTATTATTTCATCTCGACCTTCATGGCCGATCACGTCGCCTGGCACTCGGCGCGGTTGAAGGCCTGAAAGCAAAACTGCGCGCCGCCTGCCATTCCGATGGTGCCGCGGCGTAGCCATGTTGTCAGCGAACCCCTATCGCCTCTAGATGCGGGGGCCATTTTACGGACGATCCCATGACCACCCACACGACCCGCATGCTCATCCTCGGCTCAGGCCCGGCCGGCCTGTCAGCCGCGATCTACGGCGCGCGCGCCGGCATGGCGCCGATCGTGGTGCAGGGCATCCAGCCCGGCGGCCAGCTGATGACCACGACGGACGTGGAGAATTATCCCGGCTTCAAGGATGTGATCCAGGGCCCGTGGCTGATGGAGCAGATGCAGGCTCAGGCCGAGCATGTCGGCACGCGCATGCTGTGGGACACCATCGTAGAGGTCGATCTGACCCGGCGGCCCTTCCGCCTGATCGGCGACAGCGGCGACGTCTATCAGGGTGACGTGCTGGTTATCGCGACGGGCGCCCAGGCCAAGTGGCTGGGGCTCGACAGCGAGGAAGCGCTGAAGGGCAAGGGGGTCAGCGCCTGTGCGACCTGCGACGGCTTCTTCTTCCGCGGCAAGAAGATCGCGGTGATCGGCGGCGGCAACACCGCGGTCGAGGAAGCGCTCTACCTGACCAACCACAGCGACGACGTGACGCTGATCCATCGCCGGGATTCGTTCCGCGCGGAGAAGATCCTCCAGGAGCGGCTGTTCGCCCACAAGAACGTCAAGGTGCTGTGGAACAAGGAGGTCGAGACCTTTGTCGATGGCGGGGGCAATGCCGGTCTGGTCGCGCTCGACCTGGTCGACACGGTCACGGGCGAGAAGTCCCGGCTGGACGTGGAGGGTGGCTTCGTCGCGATCGGCCACCATCCGGCGACCGAGCTGTTCCGCGGCCATCTCGAACTCGATCACGATCATTACATCAAGGTCGAGACCGGCACGACCAAGACGAGCGTGCCCGGCGTATTCGCGTGCGGCGATGTGATGGACAAGGTCTATCGCCAGGCGGTGACTGCCGCTGGCACGGGGTGCATGGCGGCGCTCGATGCCGAGCGCTTCCTCGCCGAGGCTGATTTCGAAGTGGCTGAAGCGGCGGAATAACCGCGCGCGACGGCGCGCTGTTGTCAGGTGCTGTTTCCAACCCTCCGCACGGCATCGTCTGGCGTGGTCGCTGAACCGCCATCGGGTCGGTTGCCCTTCGCCGCATCGTTGATGACGGGCGGCGGTACCGTAAAATACCCCCGCGCATGGGCGCGATCGCCCCAATGCGCACTCGACGTATAGATGATGAGCAGGGGCGCGCTGAGCAGCCCGAGAATGACCGGCGACAGCCACAAGCCGGTGATTGGATCCAAATAGCCTGCCGCCAACAGGATCAGGCCGAGCATGATATGCTCGCGAACCTTGGGAAGGATGTCGTGAAAGGCCAGGCTGTCGACTTCGCGCGTCTGCGGCGTCCACGTGGAAGGAATGCCGAACAGGATCCCGAACAGGGCCTTGGTCTGAGTCACCATGACGACGGGCGCCAGCAGGATTGCCAGGGGAATCTCGATCAGCGTGGATTTAAGAACCGCGCCGGTGCCCCCGAAGCTTGCCCGGCGCGCGTTGTCAGCCAGGACCCACACGATCCCCATCAGCTTTGGCCCGAATAGCAGGAGCACGGTCAGCACCAGCACACTCGACGGCGGCCCGGCGGCCAGGAGGTTCTGGCGCCCCAGCAGCGACTGGCTCGTCTCGAGCAAAATCAACAGAAGCCAGGCCGGGGAGGTGAGATAGGCGGACGCGCCCATGAACAAATGAAGCCGGCTCGTCCAGTGCAACCCCACCGCGTCCAGCAGCCGCAGATGCTGCAGGTTGCCCTGCGCCCAGCGCCGGTCGCGGATCGCATGGTGGATGATCGTCGGCGGATATTCCTCATAGCTGCCGTCGATCATCACCATGTGCACGGCCCAGCCGCGCCGCCGCAGCAACGCCGCTTCGAGTACGTCGTGACTCTGGATGTGGCCGCCGAACGGCGCTTTCCCCGGCAGCTCCGGCAGGCCGCAGCAATCGGCAAAGGCCTTGGTGCGGATGATCGCGTTATGGCCCCAGAAAACGGCCTCGGAGCCTGACCACCACAGCAGCCCGGCCGAGGCGATCGGGCCGTAGGCGTAGGTGGCGAACTGAATCCAGCGCTGGAAGAAGGTGCGCGCGTTGATGATCATCGGCACCGTCTGCAACAGCCCGACCGACGGCTTGTTTTCCATGATCGACGCCATCCCGACCATGGCGCTGCCGCTCATCATGCTGTCGGCGTCGAGCACGATCATATGGGCATAGGCACCGCCGAAGCGTCGCACCCATTCGGCGATATTGCCCGGCTTCTTGCCGACATTTTCCGGTCGCCGGCGATAATAGATCTTAATCGGCGCCACCGTTGCCAGCTGGGCCCAGGCCTCTTCCTCGCGTTTTCCATGCAATTCGCTGGAATCGCTGAGCACGAAGAAATCGAAGAGGCCCGCCCCACCGGCCGTGGCAACGGACGTCGCCATCGCCTCGACCCGCGCGAAAATGTCTTCGACGCTCTCGTTATAGACCGGCATCAGGATCGCGGTGCGTTGGTGCAGCGCCCCGATCGGCTCCGGGATCGGCGCGAACCCGGGATGATCGCCGGTGATGAGCTTGATGAACCCAACCAGCGAGCTGACGAAGCCGAAGGCGATCCAGCTCAACAGCGGCAGGAACAGCGCCAGCACGGCGATGTCCAGCGGATCGTTCCCGTCGACCGACAGCGCATAGCGCACGTCGGTCGAGGCCTGCATGCCGATGACGGCGGTTGCCGAAATCAGCAACAGCCGTTTGGCGAGCAAGCCATGCGGGCGCGTGCTGACCTCGATCGTCGCCGGCTGGTTTCCGTCGAAACGCTGTTCCGGCATCGCGACCGGCGCTTCGGGCGGCAGGCGGTCGGGAAGGGTCGAAGTCGTCATGGTGCGATGGACTCGATCACGGTTTCGGACAGCGCCGACGAGCCTCTGCGCAGATAGAGGCGGAGCTCCTTTCCTTGCGCCTGATCCAGCCGCACATCCAGTACGACGCGCCAATGATTCTTCTGCCCAACGATCGGATAGGCGCTCAGTGACATGAGGGCCGGCGGCGCGACGTTGACGATCGCCTCAACACCGCTTTGCCGGTCCAGTCCGGCCAGTCCATCGCCCGCAAAGTCGATCACATATTTTCGGGCGCCTGGGATTGGTGGCGCGCCGGGTGTGCCTGCCGTGCCAGTCCACCGGTTCACGGCGCGCGCGACGCCACCATCGGACCGGTCGTCCGACGTCCAGTGCAGGGTGTAGCGGAATTCGCGCTGTTCGCCGGCGCGGGCAGGGCGGTCGTCGACCCAGAAAGCGACGATATTGTCTGCGGTTTCGGCGTTGGTGGGCATTTCGTAGAGAAGCACCGAACCCGGCCCCCAGGCGCCGACCGGCTCCATCCACAAATTGGGCCGGCGATCGTAAAAGGCCCCGTCATCCTGATAATTCTCGAAGCGCTGGTCGCGCTGGAGCAAGCCGAACCCTTTCAGGTCCTTCATGGCGAAGCTGTTGACGCGGGCGTGCGCCGGATTGGCGAGCGGGCGCCAGATGCGTTCGCCGTTGCCGGAGACGATCGCCAGGCCGTCGGAGTCGTGGATTTCCGGGCGCCAGTCGGTTGCCAGGTTGCGCTGCCCTTCGTCGTACCAGAACATGCTGGTTGCCGGCGCGATCCCAAGCCGCTCGATGTTCTGCCGGATGAACAGAACCGAATGCACGTCTTGATGAACCCCCGTCGCGTCCACCCGGCAGTCGAAGGAAAAGGCACCCGCGAGGCTGGGCCCATCAAGCAAGGCGTTAATGCGAAAACGGCCTTCGGCGACGGCTTCGATCCAGAAATCGGTGAAGCGCGGAAATTCCTCTGGGCGTTGAAGACCGGTGTCGACCGCGATCGCCCGCGCTGAAAGTCCATATTGGCCGGTTGAACCGGATGCACGAAAATAGGAAGCACCTAGAAAGGCTAACCAGTCATTCTTGAGACCCTGACTCAGGATACGAAATCCCGCCGGGTCCGCAAGACCGCCGCCGGCGAACAGGCCCGCCATGTCGCGAACCCGCCTGGCCCGGCCGTTTTGCACGATATGGATGCCGACTGGATGCGGCGCGATAGTCGTCGCGGGAAACAGCCTGATCCGGTCCGCGAGCCGCTCCGCATCGCCATAGGTGAGCCGACCGGCGGCATCGAAATCCCCCGCCACGGTGCGGGCGATCGGCGGATCCTGATAGCGCCGTGACGCCAGCGCCTTGGCCTGCTGGACCAGGCCGGCCCAGGAGAAAGGCATTTCCGGATCGAAGCGGGACGCTTGCGCCATGGCCGGGCGCGCATAGGCCGTCGCGATCAGGCCGGCCAGCAGTCCGCAGGCATTTCGGCGCGACAGGTTGGTAGGTCCGGTCAACTGCGCTTCATTTCCGATAAAGTGTCCCTTCAGCGCGCCTTATACGCATTTCCTGCCGGGCAGTTTCATTTCCTGCGCCGGCCCGTCGCGATTGGTGCACGCTTGGCATGCCGGAGCGTCATCGCAGTCCAACAATGACACGATCGCCCGCGGTCAGGGCATCGGAGGTGATCTCGGTCCGCTTCCCATCGTCGCCGCCAAGCGTCACCGGCACGCGCCGGGGCGTCCCGTCATTCTCCAACACCAGCACCGAATCCATCTGTTTCACCTGCCCTGGCTCCCGCTCCAGGCCGCTCACTCGGGCAAAACGCAGTGCCGCATTCGGCACCAGCATCACATCGCGGCGCAGGCCGAGTTCGATGCGAGCGTTCACCGTGGTGCCTGGCCGAAGCAGCAGATCCGGATTCTGAATGTCCAGCGATATGCGATAGGAACCGGCGTCAGGCCCAGCTCCGCTGTTAGAGGAGTCGGCCGGGGAACGCGCTACAGGCTGCGCCGGAACGATCGCGGCCTGACGCACGACGGCGGCGAAAGTCCGCCCCGGCAACCCCTCCACCGTCAGGCGGACCGCCTGACCCGCGGTCAATTTGCTGCCCAGCCCATCATTTGCGACGATATCGAGCTTCAGGCGGGAGAGATCCCCGGCAATTGTGAACAACCGCCTGGCCCGCGTCGTCCCCTCAAGCCGATCGCCCAGCCTGACATGCCGTTGCAGGATCACCCCCGCCACGGGCGAGCGGATTTCGGTCGCAGCAAGGCGTGCGCGGGCGGCGGCCACGGCTTCCCGACCCGGCGCAATCTCGAGCTGTGCAGCGTGCACCTCGTCATTGGCCCGATCAAGCTCCGACCGTGCGGCGACCATTTCGCGATCCGACGGCACCAGCCCGCCCGAGCGACGGCGCACGCCTTCGAAAGAGGCGAGCCTCGCCTGCAACCTGCCGACCAGCGCCTCAGCATTGGCCAGGCTTGCCTCGCGCGCCTCGATCAGCGCCTGGCTGGCGGCCACGGTATCCTGGAAGGGCAGGGGATCGATGCGGGCGAGGATCTGCCCCTGCTCGACTTGGTCACGGTCGTTGACGCGTATTTCGGTAATCGTGCCGGCCAGATCGGAGCTGACATCCCGCGCGCCGATCGCCTGTAATCGTCCCATGCCGGAGATGCTCGCGGGAAGATCATCCCGTACAAGCGGCACGGATAGATAATTCGCAGCCGATCCCCCACTGACGAAGCGGGCGAACAGCAGGACCAGCAATATCGCGCTCAGGCCGACGGCGATCCATTGCGCGCGGCTGCGCCAGGCGATCCTGGGCCGGGCACCGAGAAACTCGTCCAGTACGGCGGCCGATGTTTCCGGCCTTTCATTCATTCCCGGCGCTCTCGGCTCTATCCGGCGCGATGGCGTCGCGGTCCCATCCGCCGCCTGACGCCACGTACAGCGTGACGAGTGCAATGGCGCGGTCCGCCTTTGCCATGGCCAGTTCATTGCCGACCGACAGGAGCGTGCTTTCCGCATCCTTGAGGGTGGTGAAATCGGCCAGGCCCTCGCGATATTGTTTACGCGCCAGCTGGGCCGCCCGGTCGGTCGCATCAAACGCCCGATGCAGATCCGCCTCGCGCATTTTCGCACCTTCGAAAGAGGCGCGCGCATTTGCGAGGTTTTCGAGGGCGAGCAGGGTGCTTTGCTTTAGCGCGGCCGTCGCCATGGCGGTCGGCTTGCGTCGTCGATCGGATCGGGCGAACTTGGCTGACGCCAGGACGATATCAGGCCGCCGGGCGATGGCCTGTGCCGTGTCGCCGATGATCTCCGCGTCCGGCCCGACGGGTATTGGCGCGAGCGGGGTCAGGGCCTGCGTAAGGGCGACCGGGGATTGGCCGGTCAAAACGCCCAGGCGAGCCACATCCGCGGCGAAGCTCGTCCGCAAACCCGGCAGCATGGCCGCGACGCGCGCGCGCTCCGCTTCGGCCTGTTGGCGATCAAGTGCCGAGACGAGCTTCGCTTCCTCCCGGAACTTGAGGATTCCCAGATTTTCGTCCTGTCGCGCCAGGCTCTCGGTGATATTTTCCACCATCGCCTGTCGTGTTCGTGCCATCACATAGTGGCGCGCGATTTCCGCCCCGAGCGCGATCCGCTTCGCCGCGAAGTCTATACGACTTTTATTGATTCTCGCGGTCGTGAAGGGGCTGTCCGGCTTGAGCCGCGCGGCCGCGAGCTTCAGGTCGAGGTTTTCCGCAAGCCCAAGTTCGACGAACTCACCAAGCTTTCTGTCAGGAAACAGGCGCCACCATCTGTCCAGGTCGGGCGTCGTAACGCCGCTTGGGGTGCCTGCCGTGGATGCATCGGTCTGCAGGCCAAGCTGGCCGAGTGTCGGCGAAGGGCGTTCTTTGCCCATGCTGCATCCGGCAGCGCTCAGAGCCAGCAGGATGCCGGCGATTGGTGCCGTCGGCCGCGAAGAAATGATGTAGGTCAGCCCCCACCTCCGTTGCAGCGCCGGGTCACTCGTAAAATGGCAGGCGCAAGCTCTCGACTCTCTATCGGACAGAAGAACGCCCTTAGTCCATCGAGCGTTCGACATGGTTCCGAGCCGAGTGCGATTGCCGCTGCGACCGCCGTCAGGCTTCAGCCGTTCGCCTTGGCCCCAGCGAAGCGCACCAGAGCGCCGAAGGTTTCCAGCATCTCGCCATCGACCTCATCATCCTCGATCAGGATGCCGAGGCGTTCCTCGAGTTCGGTAAGCATGCCGGCCACCGCCATCGAATCCAGTTCGGGCAACGCGCCGAACAACGGGGTTTCGCTGCGAAACGCGGCAACCCGCTCCTCGCTCAGGCCAAGCACGTCCCGAAGCACCGCGCGTACTGCGGCATCGATCTCGGCAATATCGTCAGGAAGCACAGTTAACCCCGTTTCAGCCCTGTTGGCACCGCCCGTTAGAGAATGGGCGGAGGGATGCCAAGTGCAGGTCTTGGCAGCCTGCCTGCGTGCTGCGTATCAGAGCCCATGACCTCGCCCGATCCCATGCCATTCCCAATCGATACCGTGCCGTTGCGAGGCTTGGCCGGAGACGTGGCGCTGGTTGACCGAGCCGGAAGCCTGGACTTCGCTGGCCTAGAGGCGCTGACCGGCGCGGTGGCGGCATGGCTCGCCCGGCAAGGGCTGATACCCGGCGCGCGGGTGGCGTCCTGGTTGCCCAAGACGCGCCTTGCCTGTGTGTTGCCGATGGCGGCGCCGCGCGCCGGTCTGGTGCATGTGCCGATCAATCCGGTGCTGAAACGCGCGCAGGTTGCCCATATCCTGGAAGACAGCGGGGCCGGCCTGCTCGTGACTCAATCAGCCCGCACTGCCGCGCTGGAGACTGGCGACGTGCCGTCGGGGTGCGCGCTGGCGCTCGAGGACGACGTCACCATCAGTGGTGAAGTCATGCCGCCATCTCGCGCCCATCCCGACCTGCTGGCGGCGATCCTCTACACCTCCGGGTCGACGGGGAGGCCCAAGGGAGTGATGCTGAGCCACGCCAATCTGTGGCTGGGGGCCATCTCCGTGGCGCATTATCTGAAGCTGTCGCCGACAGATCGCGTGCTCGCGGTGCTGCCGCTGAGTTTCGATTATGGTCAGAACCAGCTTTTTTCGGCCTGGGCCGCTGGCGCCTCGGTCGCGCCGCTGGATTATCTGGCCGCACGTGACGTCATCAAGGCGGTCGACCGGGTCGGGGCGACGACGCTGGCCGGCGTCCCGCCCTTGTGGGTCCAGTTGCTTGAGGCGGAATGGCCTGCCGAAACCGCGGCGCGGCTGAAAAGGCTGACCAATTCCGGCGGCGCGCTGACGCCGGCCATGGTGAGCGCTCTGCGGCAACGGTTTCCGGAGGCAGATCTCTATCCGATGTACGGCCTCACCGAGGCTTTCCGATCCACCTATTTGTCGCCGGAACTGGTGGATTCACACCCCGATGCGATCGGGCGGCCAATCCCTTTTGCCGAAGTTATGGCTGTGCGCGCCGATGGAATGCGGGCGTCGCCGGGCGAGACCGGAGAACTGGTCCATGCTGGCCCCCTGGTGGCGCAGGGCTATTGGCGCGATCCCGAACGGACTGCGCAGCGTTTCCGGCCGGCGCCGAACTGGTCGCGGTATCGGGGAATGGCGGTCTGGTCCGGCGATACGGTGGTCGAGGATGAGGACGGCCTGTTCCGCTTCGTCGGTCGGGACGACGAGATGATCAAGAGCGCCGGCAACCGGATCAGCCCGACCGAGATCGAGGAAGCCGTGCTGGCGGGCGGCGAGGCGGCAGAGGCGGTTGCGACGGGCGTGCCCGATGCACGACTGGGCCAAGCGATCGTCGTCATTGCAAGGGCTATTGGCGATCCGGTGCAGGCGGAGGTCCGGCTGCGGGAGCGGCTGAGGCGGGAATTGCCGAGTTTCATGCAACCAATGCGCTATGAATGGATGACGGCGTTGCCGACCAACGCCAATGGAAAGCTCGATCGTGCCGCTCTCACCAAGGCTGTTCGCGCCACTTCCGACACAACCCGTAACGGAGTGACGTCATGAAGCCTATGGGGGCGCTACCCGCGGAATTCCGGGGTGAAGGACCGCTTGTCATCGCGGGCCGGAGCGCGGCGCATTGGATTGACGACGCCGGCGACACGCCGCTGTTCGTCTATGATGTCGGGATCGTCGCCGCACGGATCGCCCGGCTGCGAGCCGCGATGCCGGCAGGGCTCGACCTGCACTATGCGATCAAGGCCAACCCGTTCGCACCGTTGATTGCCGCCATGGCGCCGCTCGTCGATGGGTTGGATATCGCATCGGACGGGGAGATGGCGCTGGCGCTGGCGGCGAAGCCCGGCACGGCGATCAGCTTCGCCGGACCGGGCAAGAGCGACCGGGAGATCGCGGCCGCGATCGCAGCCGGGGTAACGCTCAATCTCGAATCCGAAGGCGAGGCGGACCGCGCCCTGGCGGTGGCAGAGCGGCTTGGCGTCACCCCCCGGCTCGCGGTGCGGGTCAATCCGGAGATCGAGCTGCGTGGATCGGGCATGCGGATGGGCGGGCGCGCCTCGCCCTTCGGCGTCGATGCCGATCGGGCCGGGGCGCTCGCAAAGCGCGTGGTTGCGGCCGGGGCGGACTGGCGTGGCTTCCATATCTTCGCCGGATCGCAGGCGCTCGATCCGCAGGCGATCATCGAGACCCAGGCGGAGACGCTGGCACTGGCCGGGCGGCTCGCCGACGAGGTCGGCCGCACGCCGCCTCTGGTCAATCTCGGTGGCGGATTCGGCATTCCCTATTTCCCGGGCGAGGTGCCGCTCGACGTCGAGGCAATCGGCGCTGCGCTCGCTGAACGCATGACGTCACTGCCTGACGCGTTGGTGGGCTCGCGGTTCGCGATCGAGCTCGGGCGCTGGCTGGTCGGCGAGGCGGGTGTGTATCTGACCCGGGTGATCGACCGAAAAGAGAGCCGGGGCGCGGCGTTCCTGGTGGTCGATGGTGGGCTGCATCACCAGTTGGCCGCTTCGGGCAATTTCGGTACGGTAGTGAAGCGGAATTATCCGGTGTCAGTTGCCACGGCTGTTGCCGATGCCCCGCTCGAGACGGTCAGCGTCGTCGGGTGCCTCTGCACGCCGCTGGACCGGCTCGCCGACCGAGTCTCGCTGCCCGTGGCGAATCCGGGTGACGTCATCGCGGTGTTCATGGCCGGAGCCTATGGGCTGTCGGCGAGCCCCTCGGCATTCCTCGGGCACGAACTTCCGCGCGAAATCCTTGTCGGCTCTGCCCTGTGAGCCGACGCTACTCCCTCGCGGACAATCGCTCCGGTCTGGCCTGATGAGCGGTATCGCCGGGATCTTCTATCCCGCCACGCCGAAGCCAGTCGCGCCCGCGCGAATCGCGGCGATGGTCGACGCGCAGGCGCACCGCGGCCCCGACGGATCGGCGATCTGGACCGGGCCTGGCGTTGGGCTGGGGCATTGCAGATTGTCGATCATCGACGCCGGCGGGAGTCCGCAGCCGATGGCAAGCGCGGACGGCGCGCTGACCGTCGCCTGTGATGGCGAGATCTATAATCTTGCCGAGGTGCGCGCCGACCTGGAAGCGCGCGGCTGCGTCTTCGCCACCAGTGGCGATGCCGAAATGTTGCTCCATGGCTGGACCGTGTGGGGCGCCGCGATGCTCGATCGGCTGAATGGCGTGTTTGCCTTCGCGCTGCATGATGCGCGGCAGCAATGCCTGTTCCTGGCGCGCGATCGGTTCGGTGCGAAGCCGCTACACTATGTGGCGCTATCGGATGGTGGGATCGCCTTTGCCTCGGAATTGAAGGGATTGCTTGCCCATCCCTTGCTCAGGCGCTCGCCGGATATTCGTGCGGTCGAGGATTATCTGGCGTTCGGCTATGTCCCGGATGACGCGTGCCTGGTTGCGGGCGTGAAGAAGGTGCCGGCAGCCCACGCGCTGCTGATCGAGCGCGGCAAGGCCGTGCCGGCGCCGGCGCGCTGGTGGAACCTGGATTTCACGCGGCGCGCGACCGGCAATGGACGAGCGCTGGAGGAGGAACTGGGCGTCCGGCTGCGCGAAGCCGTCGCCTCGCGGATGGTCGCCGACGTGCCGCTCGGTGCGTTCCTGTCGGGCGGCTTGGACGGTGCCATGGTGGTCGCGCTGATGGCCGAAGCCTCGAAGCGCGCGGTGAAGACCTATGCGGTCGGTTTCGACGCGGACGGCGAATGCGCCGATGCCAATCGGATTGCCAGGCGCTTCGCGACCGAGCACCACGAACGTCAGCTCCCGCTCGACGATTTTGCGCTGATCGATACGCTGGTCGCGGCATTCGACGAACCGTTCGGCGATGCCTCGGCGCTTACGACATACCGGCGGTGTGAACTGGCCCGAGAGAGCGTCACGGTCGCACTGTCCGGCGACGGCGCGGATGAGAGCTTCGCCGGTGCCCGTCGCTATCGAGAGCATGTTGCCGGGGAGCGGGTGAGGGCCCTCGTGCCCGCATCGATCCGGTCGGGCGTTTTCGGCGCCCTCGGGCGCCTCTATCCGCTCCGTGGCAGGGCGACGCTCCTGGCGTTCGCTGACAGTGGGGCCGAAGGCTATGCGGCTGCGGCCAGCTTGACCACGCCGGCTTTGCGGGGGCACCTGTTCACCGCGGATGCCAGGCGCGAACTGGACGGCCATCGTGCGGAGGATCGCTATGTCACCTCGATGCGCGACGCGCCGGCGCGCGCTTCGCTCGATCGGGCGCAATATGCCGATTTCCAGCACTGGCTGCCGGGCAATGTGCTGGCCAAATCCGACCGCATCGGCACGACGGTGGGCCTCGAGGTGCGCGAACCCTTGCTCGACCACCGCCTGGTCGAATTCGCTGCCACGCTGCCGGTCGCGATGCGGCTGCGGCGCGGACAGGGCCAATGGCTGCTGCGAAAGGCGATGCGGCGCTACCTGCCGCCCGATATCGTTCAGCCAAGCAGTTCGGCTGTGGGGCCGCCGGTCAGCGCATGGTTTCGCGGCCCGCTGGCCGACGAAGCGGCGCGCCTGGCCAACGCCCGGATGCTGACCGGCTCAGGCTGGTTCGATCAGCGAGCGATCGAACGGATCGCGTCGGACCACCGTGCCGGCCGTGCAGAACATGGCCGGACCCTGTGGAAGCTGGTCATGCTCGAACGGTCGATGACGCGGCTGTTCGGCTGACCTTCGCCGTTCAGAACACCATCATCGCGGCATGCAAGGTGAGAGCGATCAGGCAAAATGTCGCCAGCGTGAAGATAGTAAAACGGACGATCACCCGGTTCACCGTAACCTGCACGATGCTGTGGATGACGCGAAGCGCGACATAGGCCCAGGCGATCGTCAGGTTGATGCCGCCGCCGGCGCCGAGCAACGCCAGCGTGAGCGCGACGGCGTAGAACAACGTCGGCTGTTCCATCAGATGATTGTAATTGTCCGCTGGCCATTGCGCCTGGGCAGGAATCCGCGCGCGCAGGTCGGCGCCGTTGCCGCCGACCAGATTCTTCGTATCGATCCTGGCGGCGCTCATCGCAGGAATGCGCTTCGCATACATCCAGAGCCACATCACCAGGCTCCACGCGATCAGCGCCACGACGGGCGCGAGGATCGGGCTATGATCGGTCATCTCGGCATCTCCCCCTTCATTATGGCGGGGAAGCTGCCTCAATCATGACGGCCGCGCAACTTTCGCTGATTCGACCGGCGGAAATGAAAAGGGGCTCGGAGTGCGGCACTGCGGCCGCCCTCCAAGCCCCTGCATCAGCGTCCCCCGAAAGGGGATTGCCGTCAATCGAAGCTGGCACCCCAGCGGCGCTTGGTGCGGGTCTTCCACAGGCCACGGTGATAGGCGTCGGAGGCGAGCAGCGGCATCACGCTGCCGGCTTCGGCGAACACCATCTGCTCGATGCCGGTATTCACCTTTCCCCAGCTTGCAGCCTCCTGCAGCGTCGAGGACGAGCAGGCGCCGTCGCGTACGTCAGCGACGGTGATCTGCACTGCGTATTTGTGGACTTGCACGTCGTCATGACCGAGGATCTCGGCGCAGACGACGGTATCCTGGATGAAGTTCTTCGGCACGCCGCCGCCGATCATCAACAGGCCGGTGGTGCCCGCCTTGATCTTGATGTCGGTGAGCTCGCGGAAATCGGCGATGGCGTCGAGCACCATGTACGGCTTGCCTTCCTTGGTGCGGTCGACCTGGTGCTTGACCAGACCGAAGCCGGCCGAGCTGTCGACGAACGCCGGGCAGAAGATCGGCACGTCATGCTCATAGGCGAGCTTGACCAGGCTGTTGTCCTTCTTGCCATGCTCGACGAGGTACTTGCCCATTTCGCGAATGAACTCGCGACTGGAATATGGGCGTGCCTCGAGACCATTGGCGATCTCGTAGATCGTGTGGTCGCAATCCTGAAGCTGCTCTTCGTCGATATAGGTGTCGTAAATCCGGTCGATCAGGAGCGAGCGCAGCGTATCGTCGTCCGGCACTTCGAGCGCCTGATAATGCTTGTGACCAAGGCCCTCGAAGAAATCCATGTCGACGATCGACGCGCCGGTCGCGACCACGCCGTCGATCATGTTGTTGCGCAGCAGCTCGGCATAAAGGTCCATGCAGCCGCCGGCGGAGGTGGAGCCGGCGATCACCAGGAAGATCGAGCAATCGGGATCCGCCAGCATCTGGTTGTAGATATCGGTCGCGCGGCCGAGATCGCGGCTGGTGAAGCTCATCTTCTTCATCGCGTCGACGATCGGGCGCGCGTCGAACTTGGTGATGTCGATATGCTCGACTTTGGTCGAGAGCAGCTCGGCCTTGCGGGTGTCGTTGATGGCTTCGGTCATTGGATATCTCCTTATTCCCCCTTCCGCTTGCGGGAGAGGGCTAGGGTGTGGGCGCCCAGCTTGAGCGAACGCGCCGCTTGTTGATAACGCGAGCCCCCCTCGGTCCCCTCCCGCAAGCGGGAGGGGAGGAAGTAGGCCGTAGTGCTTGCTAGTTACAGCGTGACGACGTTCGAAGCGACCTCGCGCTCGTCGCTGAGGTACAGCGACGCCATCGGTTCGTCCTCGACGATCACCGTCTCGTCCGATCCGAAGCCGTTGAACGCGGTGCGCATCGCGCAGCCATAGGCGCCGAGCATGCCGATCTCGATATAATCGCCGGCACCAACGTCCGCTGGCAGCATGAACGGGCCGGCCATGTGATCCATGTCGTCACAGGTCGGGCCGTAGAAGCTGAACGCCATGTCGCGCGCGCGGCTGTCCGGCTCGCGGAGCAGTTCAACCGGGAAACGCCAGCCGATATGCGCCGCATCGAACAGCGCGCCATAGGCGCCATCGTTGATGTACAGCTCATCGCCGCGGCGACGTTCCACGCGCACGATCAGCGAACTATACTCGGCGCACAGCGCACGACCGGGCTCGCACCACAGCTCGGACGAGTAGCTCACCGGCAGACTCTCGAACGCACGGTGGATCGTCTCGAAGTAACGCTCCAGCGGGGGAGGTTCCATGCCCGGATAGGACGAAGGAAAGCCGCCGCCGACATCGATAACGTCAACCGTCACCGCTGCCTCGACGATCGCCGCCCGGACTCGCTCCATCGCATTGGCATAGGCTTCGGGCGTCATCGCCTGCGACCCGACATGGAAGCAGATACCGAGCGCATCCGCTGCCTGGCGTGCCGCGAACAGCAGCGCCTTGGTCTCGCCGGGTGCCGCGCCGAACTTCGACGCAAGGCTCAGCTTCGAATGCTCGGACGAAACGCGCAGGCGCACGCACAGCGTCAGATCCTCGGCCGACCGGGTCGCGCGAACGATCTTGTCCAACTCCTCGAGCGAATCGAGGGAAAAGACGCGGACGCCGTGCGTGAAATACGCCTCCTCGATCGCTTCCTCGGCCTTGACCGGGTGCATGAAGCACAGGGTCGCGCCGGGAATGGTGCGGGAGACGAGCCGTACCTCGGCGATCGAGGCGACGTCGTAATGCGTGATTCCGCTCTCCCACAGGACCTTCAGGAGGTCCGGCGAGGGATTGGCCTTCACGGCATACATCGACCGACCCGGGAACTTCTCGACGAAGAAGCGGGCGGCACGCGATGCGGCGTGCGGGCGAATGAGCGTTACCGGCTGAACCGGTCCGTGCTTAGCGATATCGATGCCGCGAACGGCGGTCGAAAGGGTGGTCGCTAACCCCAGCGCGCTATGATGCTTGTGCAACTCAAGGGACCTCCAAGTGCCTAATGGCGGACGAAAGCTGCCTTGCGGTTGGAAGTCCCATGGGGCAGCGGGAAGCGCGAAATAGGGTCGACTTTCGCCAATGTAAAGTGGAATTGGACCCACGGAGGCGTGATGTGACATTTGTGCGACAACCTACCCGGGCCGGTGTGCGAGATGCCGCAGCGAAGATTGCGGCAATCCTGCCGCCGTCGCCGCTGTTCGTCGCGGAAATCCGTGGAATTGCAGTGGCTTTCAAGGCTGAATCACTACAGCCGATCGGCGCCTTCAAGCTGCGGGGTGCCTGGCATCGGCTGACCGCGATCGACCAGGAAGCGCGGGCGAAAGGCGTCGTCGCCTTCTCCTCGGGCAATCACGCGCAGGGCGTCGCTTGGACGGCGAAGCGCCTTGGTATAGCGGCGGTGATCGTGATGCCGGCCGATGCGCCCAAATCCAAGCGCGACGGGACGCTCGCGCTGGGCGCCGAGGTGGTCAGTTACGACCGCGCGACTCAGAGCCGCGAATCGATCGCCGCTCAGCTTGCCGAGGCGCGGGGTGCCGTGCTGGTGCCGAGCTTCGACGATCCCTGGATAATCGAGGGGCAAGGCAGCGCAGGGATCGAGGCGTCAGCCCAGATGATCGAGCGCGGACTGGGGGAGCCAGTGCAGGTGATCGTGCCGTGCGGCGGTGGCGGGCTCGCGGCGGGCATCGCACTCGGGCTGCGTGACGCCTTCATTACCGTGGTCGAACCGGAGGGCTGGGACGACATGCGCCGCTCGCTCGAGGCGGGGTGGATCGAACCGGTCGGGGCGAACCCACCGACCACCGCCTGCGACGCGCTGCAAACCCCGCTCGTTTCGCCGCTGACGTTCGACGTGCTGTCGCGGCGCGGCGTACAGGGGGTGGCGGTGAGCGAGGCTGAGATCAGGACGGCGCAGCGCTGGGCGGCGGAACGCCTGAGGCTGGTGGTCGAGCCGGGCGGCGCGGTCGCGCTGGCGGCGCTGCTGGCGGGCAAGGTCGAGGTGGTGGCCGGCACGCTCGTCATCCTGTCGGGCGGCAATGTCGACCTCGCGGCCTATGGCGCCGTGCTGGCGGGGAACGCGTAGTGGAGGGGTATTTTTCGACGCTCGGCGGCGTGGCCCAGGCGATGGCGGCCCTGGCGCCGGCGATCAGCATGATCGCTGTGTTCGCGCTGATCTTCGGCGGCGTTCGCTTGTGGATGAAGCACCGCGACGGGAAGAAGGCGGCTCTCATGCTCGTGCTGGCGCTGGTATTGTTCGGCAACGTCCTGATCTGGACGCTGTGAACAGCTCGCTCTCGCCCCACGGTGGGGGCGAGGGCGAACAATCACCGGATCGGCGAGTTCGGGTCGAGCCGCATGTCGAGATATTTGTCCACCGAACCCATCAGTTCCGGCATCTCGTGCTCGAAGAAGTGGTTCGCCTTCGGGATGGTGTCGTGATGGATCGTGATGTGCTTCTGGGTGCGCAGCTTGTCGACCAGCTTCTGGGTCGCGAGCGGAGTCACGACCTCGTCGGCTTCGCCCTGGATGATGATGCCGGAGGCCGGGCAGGGCGCGAGGAAGGTGAAGTCGTACATGTTCGCCGGCGGCGCGACCGAGATGAAGCCGCGGATCTCGGGACGGCGCATCAGCAGCTGCATGCCGATCCACGCACCGAAGCTGACCCCGGCGATCCAGGTGGTCGAAGCCTCGGGGTGGAAGCTCTGCACCCAGTCGAGCGCGCTGGCGGCGTCCGAAAGCTCGCCGACGCCATTGTCGAACGTGCCCTGGCTCTTGCCGACGCCGCGGAAGTTGAAGCGCAGCGTGGCGAAACCGCGGCGCTGGAAGGTCTTGTAGAGCTCCTGCACGATGCGGTTGTTCATCGTGCCGCCCGACGAGGGGTGCGGATGCAGGATCATCGCCACCGGTGCGCGGGGGCGCGGGGCGGGAGCGAAACGGCCTTCGAGGCGGCCGTCGGGACCGGGGAAAATGACTTCTGGCATGGGACCTGCTGACAAAAATTCGGTGAGCGCGTGGGCCGCGCGGAATTGGGCGCTATATAGGCATGACGCGCCCTCGCGCAATCATTCTGCCCCGGAGACTCCCAGGCTTGGCCCGCATCTATCTCGATCACGCCGCGACAACCCCGATGCTGCCCGAAGCGATGGCGGCGGTGACTGCCGGGATGGTCCGTTGGGCGAACCCCTCGTCGCCGCATGCCGAAGGGCGCGCCGCGCGGGCCGCGCTGGAGGAAGCGCGCGGACGGATCGCCTCGGCCTATGGCTGGGCAGGCGAGGCGATCCTCACCAGCGGCGCGAGCGAATCGCTCGCCATCGCGCTCGGACGGTCCGTCGCCGAGCGCCGGCTGATCTCCGCGGTCGAGCATGATTCGGTGATGCGGGTGGCGGCCGGGGCGATAGTGCTGCCGGTGGTCTCGACCGGCGTGATCGACCTAGGCGCGTTGACCGAGGCGGTGGCCGGGCCGGGCCGGCCGCTGGTGGCGGTGCAATGGGCCAATAGCGAAACCGGGGTGCGCCAGCCGATCGCCGATATCGCGGAGGCAGTCCATGCAGCGGGCGGCCTGTTGCTGGTCGACGCAGCGCAGATGCCGGTCGGGGCCGATAAGGCGGTGGCGACTCATGCCGATTTCGTCGCCATCTCGGCGCACAAGCGTGGCGGGCCGTCCGGGGTGGGCGGGCTGCTGGTGCGCGACCTTGGCACGCTGATGCCGAGCGGCGGGCAGGAACGTGGGTATCGTGCAGGCACCGAGAATCTGCCGGGCGCGCTGGGTTTCGCGGCGGCGCTGGCGGTGCCCGAGGATCTGGACAGGCTGGGGGCGCTTAGACTGAAGCTCGATGACGCCATTGCCCGGTCCGGCGGCGAGGTCGTGGCGCGAGGCCAGCATCCGGCGATCGGCGCATACCGGATGCGTGGCCTGGTAGCGACGACGCAACTGATGCGATTCGACATGGCTGGCATCGCGGTGTCGGCCGGTAGCGCCTGCTCGTCGGGCAGCATGAAGCCGAGCCATGTGCTGGGCGCGATGGGCTGGAGCGTCGAGGCATCGCGTGAGGTCGTCCGGGTAAGCTTCGGCCGGACCACGACCGAGGCCGAGATCGATGCGTTCATTACCGAATGGCGCACTGTCTCGCGCGGCGCACGGGCGTTCGCGGCATGATCTATCTGGACTATCAGGCGACGACCCCGCTCGCGCCCGAGGCGCTGGCCGCGATGCTGCCCTGGCTCGAGCAGCAGCACGCCAACCCGCATTCGGCGCACGCGCCGGGCCGAGCCGCGAAGGCGACGGTCGAGGTGGCGCGCGATGCGGTAGCCGCACTGCTTCCGACGGGTGGATCGCTGAGCTTCACCAGCGGCGCGACCGAGGCGATCAACTGGGCGATCAAGGGAATCGGTCCGGGTGGCATCGTCACCCTCGCGACCGAACATGCCGCGACGCTCGACACGGTCGAGGCACTGGCGCGGGCGGACCGGCGGGTGACGGTGCTCCCGGTCGATGCTGACGGGCTGGTCGATCTGGCGAGGGCGCGGGCGGCGATCGGGCCGGGCACCGCGCTGGTTACAGCGATGCTGGTCAACAATGAAATCGGGGTGATCCAGCCGGTCGCCGAGCTTGCTTCCATCGCGCACGAGGCCGGTGCGCTGTTCCTGTGCGACGCGGTACAGGGTTATGGACGGATCGCAATTCCGGACGGCTGCGACCTGATCGCGATATCGGCGCACAAGATCCATGGGCCCAAGGGAATCGGCGGCTTGTGGATTCGCGACGGGGTAACGATCGCCCCGTTGCTGCATGGCGGCGGGCAGGAAAGGGCCGGGCGATCCGGTACGCTGTCGCCCGCTTTGTGTGCCGGCTTCGGGGCAGCGGCGCGGCTGGCGCAGGACTGGCACGAGGATGACGCAGCGCATGTCGCCGAGCTGTGGGCGCTGGCGACGGAACGGCTTGGCGCCGGCTGGGCCGTCAACGGATCGGTTGAGCAGCGCTATCATGGCAACCTGAATGTCCGGCGTGACGGCCTCGATGTGAATCGATTGACCTCCGAATTGCGCGATATCGCCTTTTCGGCGGGCTCGGCCTGTGCCAGCGGGTCCGGGCGACCGAGCCATGTGCTGCGCGCGATCGGGCTTAGCGACGCGCAGGCGCGATCGAGCATCCGGCTCGGCTTCGGGCGATACACCACGCAAGAGGAACTCATCATCGCCATCGACCGGATCAATACCGCCGCCGCGGCACAGCGGATCGCCGCCTGATGCTGGTGCGCTTCGTCACGCTCGAGGGATCGATCCGGGAGGTAGCGGCAGAGCCGGGCGCGCGATTGCTCGAAATAGCCCAGGCCGACGGCCAGCCGCTCGAGGGGACGTGCGAAGGTCAGATGGCATGTTCGACCTGCCATGTGATCGTCGATGCGGCCGATTTCGATCGGCTTCCGCGCGCGAGCGAGGACGAGGAGGACATGCTCGACCTTGCCGCCGGCGCAACCCGCACCAGCCGGCTCTCGTGCCAGATCTGGCTCGACGAATCGCTTGACGGATTGACCGTGCGTATTCCCGGCGAAGCGCGGAACATGCAGGGCCGTTGATCATTACCTCCCCGTGCCTCACCGGCACGCAGGAGATGATCCCCATGAAAATACTGGCTTTGATGGCAGCAGGCCTGCTCGGCGCGGCAGCGCTCACCCCCGTACCGGCAAGTGCCGCCGGGAGCGGACAGCGCGTGATTCACGAGCGTAGCGAGACGCGCCACGTCAGCCATAACCGCCGCGATCGCTGGCGCTGGAAGACGGTATGCCGGACCAAGTGGCGCAACCATCACCGCACCCGCGTTTGCAACAAGGTTCGCTATCGTCGCTAAACCGGGTTGATCGCGCCGCCCGGCTCCCCCATATGCGCCGCGGGAGTCGGGCGGACGTGGTCGTCGCCAACCCGGTCAGATCCGGAAGGAAGCAGCCGCAACGATTTCGCCGCGGGTCGTTCCGGCTCCCACCTGCTTCAAGTAAAACGGCGCCGATCTCTGGCTTCGCGGACCGCGACCGCCTAGATGGATCGCAATGGCCGACTCCTTCGATCTTGGTGAACCCACCCCGCCTGCAAAGGCCGAGGTGTACCGCGTCCTCGCCCGCAAATACCGCCCGCAGACCTTTGCCGAGCTGATCGGCCAGGATGCGATGGTGACCACGCTCGCCAACGCGATCAAGCGCGGGCGGCTGGCGCATGCCTTCCTCCTGACCGGCGTGCGCGGGGTCGGCAAGACCTCGACCGCGCGGCTCATTGCCAAGGCGCTCAACTGCATCGGCCCCGACGGCAATGGCGGGCCGACGATCGATCCTTGCGGGGTGTGCGAGCCGTGCCGCGCGATCGCGGAAGGGCGCCATATCGACGTGATCGAGATGGACGCCGCCAGCCATACCGGTGTGGACGATGTGCGCGAGATCATCGACGCTTCGCGCTATTCGGCGGTGTCGGCGCGGTTCAAGATCTACATCATCGACGAAGTCCACATGCTCTCCAAGAACGCGTTCAACGCGCTCCTCAAGACGCTCGAGGAGCCGCCGGCGCATGTGAAGTTCCTGTTCGCGACGACCGAGGTGAACAAGGTGCCGGTGACGGTGCTGTCGCGCTGCCAGCGCTTCGACCTGCGGCGCATTCCGGCCGAGAAACTGGCCGATCACTTCGCGCGCGTGTCCGCGGCGGAAGGCGTGGAGGCCGAACCCGAGGCGCTGGCGCTGATCGCACGGGCGGCGGAAGGATCTGCGCGCGACGGGCTGTCGATCCTCGACCAGGCGATTGCCCATGCCGGCATCGAGGGCGAGGGCGTGAAGGCCGCGGCAGTACGGGAGATGCTCGGCCTGTCCGATCGCGGCGCGATCCGCGATCTCTTTGCGCTGGTTCTGGCGGGCGAAGGGCAGGGCGCGCTCGCGGCGCTCAGGCGGCAATATGATTTCGGAGTCGATCCTCAGGGTGTGCTGCGCGCGCTGCTGGAGACGGTCCATGCGACCACGCTGGTCAAGCTCGGCACGGCGCCGGAGGCGGGCCAGGCAGTCGAGGAGCGCGAGGCGCTGGCGGAATGGGCCGGGAAGCTCTCCTTCGCATCGCTGCACCGGTTGTGGCAGCTGCTGCTCAAGGGCCATGACGAGGTCGCGCGCGCGGCATTGCCGATCGAGGCGTGCGAGATGGCGCTGCTGCGGCTGATCCACGCCTCGACCCTGCCCGATCCCGGCGAACTGGCGCGGATGATCGCTAGCGGGGCGCCGATGGGCGGGGCGGCGCAGGCCGCGCCCGCGGCACGGACGTCGGCCGCACCGGTCGAGGCATCGCTGCCAGGGACGATTCGCGAACTGGTCGCCTTTCTCGAGGACAAGGGCGAGCATGGTCTTGCCGTGAAGGTCACGCGCAGCGCCAGCGTCGTGCGGTTCGCCGCGCCCGAGCTGGTGCTGAGCTCGGCGCGGCCGCTGCCGGCCGACCTGATCCGCGAGCTGAATGTCGAGCTGAAGCAGCTGACCGGGCGGCCGTGGAAGGTGACGGCCGAGGATTCGCCGGGCGAGCCGACGATCCGCGAGGTAGAGGACAAGCGCCGCGAAGAGCTGCGCGCCGCCATCCTCGACACGCCGGTGGTGAAGGCAGCGTTCGAAGCCTTTCCCGACGCCGAATTTCCCGACAATGAACTCGATCGCCTGATGGCGGCGCAACGGAGCATATCATGAAGAGCCTCGAAGACATCATGGCCATGGCGCAGAACGTCCAGGCCGAGCTGACCAAGGCGCAGGCCGGACTCGATACGATCGAGGTCGAGGGTGCTGCCGGCGGCGGGCTGGTAAAGGTCAAGGCATCGGCCAAGGGCCGTATCATCGGCGTCGACATCGACGAATCGCTGCTCGCGGCGAGCGAGAAGCAGATGCTTGAAGACCTGATCGTGGCCGCATTCAACGACGCCAAGGCCAAGGCGGATGCGGCATCGAACGCCGAAATGTCCAAGATGACCAGTGGCCTGCCGCTGCCGCCGGGGTTCAAGCTGCCGTTCTGACGGAACATTCCGTCGCATCTTCTCGTTACGCGCTCAGCACAACAGAGGAGGATAGCATGGCTGACGACCGCGTGACCGAGACCCCGCATACCACCGTCATCGAGAAGAGCGGCGGAGGCGGGGCCGGTATCCTGATCGCCTGATCCTGCTGATCGCCGTGGTGATCGGTGGCTTCTATCTGATGAACCAGAGCAAGAACGACAACCTCAAGACCGACGCGATCACCAGCGCGGCGAAGGATGTCGGCGACAGCGCCAAGAAGGTCGGCGATTCGGCCGAGAAGGCTGCGGAATAACCTCGACTCGGACCGTTCGCGCTGAGCCCGTCGAAGCATCGTCCATTCTCTCGCCGGTAGAGACGAAGAGCAGCCCCTCCGACAGCCCAGGGCGAACGGCGTGATGCCCGGCTGCTTGCCTGTTACCGCAGGCAGGCATCCAGGCCGTCGTTGCGAACCACGCCGACACGGCGCGAGAGGGTGTTGCCGTGGCGGCGGGTGAAGCCCTTGGCGCCTATCACCGCGCGCTTCTTGGGTTGCGGCAGGACGGCTGCGATCCGGCCGGCTTCAGCCGCGGACATTTGCGATGCGTCGTGGTTGAAATAGCGGATCGCGCCGGCGTTGACGCCATAGGTGCCGATCCCCGTCTCGGCGACGTTGAGATATACCTCCATGATCCGCCTCTTGCCCCAGATCGCCTCGATCAGGACGGTGAAATAAGCCTCGAGCGCCTTGCGCGGAAAGCCGCCGCCCTGGATCAGGAAGACGTTCTTCGCGGTCTGCTGGCTGATCGTCGAGCCGCCACGGATGCGGCCGCCGCGCGCATTGCGCTGATAGGCCTTTTCGATCGCTTCGATATCGAAGCCGTGATGCTCGCAAAAGCGGGAATCCTCCCCAGCGATGACCGCGCGCGCCATGTCCGGATCGATGCGCGACAGCGGCATCCAGGATTTGGCAACGCCGTGCCCGCCCACCAGGTCCCCAACCATGGTCAGCGTGATCGGTGGCGGCACGAACCGATACAGCACCACCATCAGGATCGACAGGAGGATGAAGGCGCCGATCGCCTTGAACACCCAGCCGATCAGGCGGCGCGGAAATGAACGACGGCGTTGGCGCATGGCTGAAACGGGTTCCGGATCGTCGACAGGCCTGGTGTTATGCACCGGCCGGCCGTCTGGTTGAATCGACGCAGGCGGCGCGCCGGGAAACAGGGCGGCGGGGTTCACCCCGAAGGAAGATGGCGGCCCCCGATCGTCGCTCATGCCTCGCTTCTAGGCGAGAGAAGCGGGCGCGGTAAACCGGCTTGCGGCGCGAACTCCGCGATCACGGCTTCGGCGGCGGCGATGCCGGTTTCGAAGGCGCCGTGCGCGGTCGAGAAATCATGAGTCGAGCAGGCCTCGCCGGCGAAGAACAGGCGATCTTCGACTGGCGCCGCGAGGATCGCGCGTTGCGGGGCTGCACCGATCCGGGCGTGGGAATAGGAGCCGTGGATGTGCGGCTCGGCGCGCCAGCGGGTAGCGGCGACGGGGGTGAGGTGCGCGCGCCAGTCGTTGCCGAGCAGGGCGGTCAGCTCGTCGATGGCAAAGTCGGCAGCCGCGCCGTCGCCGGCATCCTCGAGCGCCTGGGCGCAGTCGCCGCCGAAGAAGCATTCGATCACCGGCCAACCGAACTGGCCGAGCCGGTAGCTGGCAGTGCAGGCGCTGTGGGGATTGCCGACCAGATGGCCATTCTTCGGCAGCGCAACGCCGTCGACGCGGAGGAACAGCTTGTCGGCGAGGCCGAGCGGGAGCGCGCTCGCGGCTTCATGCTTGTCCGGCAAGGGCGGATCGAAGACGATGCGCTCAGAAGCGAGCGTGGTCGTGGGCACGCAGACGATCACGCGCCGCGTCTCGATGGTGCCGCGGTTGGTCTCGATCCGGATGGTCGATGCGGTGTGATCGATGCGGGTGACGATGGTGTCGAGCCTGATCGGCACTTCAGCGGCATGGCGGGCGACCAGGGTGCCATAGCCCGCGGGGAGGGCCCAGTTATCGTCGGTCGCCGCATCCTCATAGGCGGCCCAGTCGTGGAGCGAGACCTGGGCCAGCGGCGCGCCATTGGCATAGCCGGAGACGGCGTCGATCAGCGGGCGCCAGGGATCGTTCAGGGCGATAAAGGCGGAGAGGGGCTGGTCCGGGCCATCGAGGGCGGCATGAGCCGCATCCTGCCAGCGCTGCCACGCCTGATGATAGGCGTCCTGCTCGTCAGGCGGGAAGCCAAGATCGCGCCATTGGCTGCGCCAGTTGGCGGCGGCGCGTTCGATGCCGAAGCCATAAGACTCCGCGAGGTCGGTCCAGGGATTGCGCCTGGCCGAGTGAAGCCAGCCGCAGCCGAGGTCGACGACCATTGCCTGGGGATCGGCGGCGGGGAGGGCAATGCTGTGCGCCCGACCGCCGATGCGGTTGCCAGCCTCGACCAGCAACACATCGAGCCCGGCGTCGTGGAGCCGCTTCGCGGCGGCGATGCCGGCCGCGCCGGCGCCGACGACGACTGCGTCAGCACCGGCCATAGCCTTACGCCGCGACCAGCATCCGCTTGTCGCCGGCGAGGCGCATCATCGCCTTTTGCAGCTTCTCGAAGGCGCGGACCTCGATCTGGCGGACGCGCTCGCGCGAGACACCATAGACCTGGCTCAGTTCCTCGAGCGTCTTGGGATCGTCGGTGAGACGACGCTCGGTAAGGATGTGCTTCTCGCGCTCGTTCAGGTCATCCATCGCCGAGACGAGCATGTCGTGCCGAACGTCGGCTTCCTGCGCATCGGCAACGACCGAATCCTGCAGGGGGGAATCATCCTGCAGCCAATCCTGCCACTGGCCTTCGCCGTCCTCGCGCATCGGCACGTTGAGCGAGGTATCCCCGCCCATCGCCATGCGGCGGTTCATGCTGGTGACCTCTTCCTCGGTCACGCCCAGATCCTTGGCGATCTTGGCGAGATGCTCGGGGCTGAGATCGCCGTCCTCGAATGCGTCGAGCTTCGACTTCATCCGGCGCAAGTTGAAGAACAGCTTCTTCTGCGCAGCGGTTGTGCCCATCTTCACCAGGCTCCACGAGCGCAGGATGAACTCCTGGATCGAGGCGCGAATCCACCACATCGCATAGGTTGCGAGCCGGAAGCCGCGATCGGCCTCGAACTTCTTCACACCCTGCATCAGGCCGATATTGCCCTCGGAGATGAGCTCCGACACGGGCAGGCCGTAGCCGCGATAGCCCATCGCGATCTTCGCGACGAGGCGGAGGTGGGACGTGACGAGCTGCGCCGCCGCGTCTGTGTCTCCATGCTCCTCGAAGCGCTTGGCGAGCATATATTCCTGCTCGGGCGCGAGAATCGGAAACTTCTTGATCTCGGACAGGTAGCGGTTGAGGCTTGCCTCTCCGCCAAGTGCGGGGATCGTCGCCGGGACGTTGCTGCCGCTTGCCATGATCAAATCTCCCTTACTGATGCGCGGTCCCTACTATGAGGCGACCAGCGCTTGAACCTATACAAAGAGTCTATCGAACAGTTCCTGCATGTCCGCAGGGATTTCGCTATCGAATGCCATAGGCGTGCTTTCGACAGGGTGAATGAACCCGAGCCGGGCGGCGTGCAATGCCTGGCGATGGAAATGCAGGGTTTCCAGAATTGGCCGATGGACCGGTTTTGTTCTACCATAAACCGGGTCTCCAATCAAGGGATTGCCGATCGAGGCCATGTGCACGCGCACCTGATGAGTCCTCCCGGTCTCGAGCCGGCACTCGACCAAAGCCGCTTCCTTGAGCCGCTGCAGCGTCTTGTAATGCGTTACCGCACGCTTGCCGTTCGCGACGATCGCGATCTTCTTGCGGTTCGACGGCGAGCGCGCCAGCGGCGCATCGATCGTGCCTTCGGACGGCAACGGACGGCCAGTGACGATCGCCTTGTAGCGGCGATCGATGCTGTGATCGTGAAACTGCCGCGCCAGGCCCTCATGCGCCCGGTCGGTCTTGGCCGCAATCATCAGCCCAGACGTATCCTTGTCGATGCGGTGGACGATGCCAGGCCGCGCTACCCCGCCGATGCCGGACAGATGCCCGGCGCAGTGGTGGAGCAGCGCGTTGACAAGCGTGCCATCGAGATTGCCCGCCGCCGGATGGACGACGAGCCCGGCCTGCTTGTCGATCACGATCAGGTGATCGTCCTCGAACACCACGTTGAGCGCGATATCCTGTGCTTCGTTGTGCGCCGGCGTGGGCGCCGGGACGGCGACGGTAAAGATGCTGCCGGCGACGGCCTTGCGCGACGGATCGCGCGCCGGAAGGCCAGCTTCGTCCGAGACCGCACCCGAGGAGATCAGCGCCTTGAGCCGCTCGCGCGACATCGTCGGCACTGCATCTGCGAGCGCACGATCGAACCGCCAGCCACCGGCTTCGTCCGAGATGCGCGCTTCGATGGTGGTAACCCCCCGGTTCATGCCGTAGCGATGTGGGAATGGCGCACGGAATTTCAAGCACTCTGCTGGCCCGACTGCTAAGCGACGCGCAAAATTCGCCCGATGCCGAGATTTGCGGGCTGCTGCTCGGATCGGAGGGGCTGATCGAGGCGGCCCAGCCGTGCCGGAACGTCGCGCCGGATCCGGCCCGGGCGTTCGAGATCGATCCGGCCCAGCTTTTCTCCGCGCATCGCCAGGCCCGGGACGGCGGGGCGCAGGTGATCGGCCATTATCATTCGCATCCGTCCGGCGAAGCGATTCCGTCAGCGCGCGATGCGGCGCAGGCGATGGGGGATGGGGCGCTGTGGCTGATCCTGACGGCCGATACGGCGCGACTGTGGCGATCGGCGCGGATCGGGGCGTTCGAGGCCGTCGCGCTGGCGTCGCAAGACGAATGAAGTAAAACGACTCGGGTCGTGCGAAAGCCGGCCAGTAAAGACTATATTTTGCGAGGCCACGTCGACCCATTTTTTGCGCTGGGGCGAGCGAGTGCGATAAGAATGGCGATCGAACAAACGGATTTCCGGCGCGGGTTGCGGAAAATCCAACAGTCATCGTGGCGACGAGCGGTGGATAGGTATTTTTCATATAGTTGCCGATTTATGAGAACGCATCGCAGCGACTGAGATCGTTCTTGCTCGAGGCGGTCGGAGCCGAGCGAATAGATGACGGATCATCGGGGGAGAATGCGCGCGGGCCAGCCGTTTTCGCAGTCCCGCGACTGCCCCGGCCTTTGGCGAGCAGGCATGGGCGACCGAAGAGGCGATCGCGTCAGTCCTTCGGGTCCCGCTTGATGCACCATTTGTCGGGCTGCCGGATGCGAAGCCAGCGCAGGGCCACCGCCGCCTCGCCAGGAACGCGGTAGGTATAGTCGGCGGCTTGCGGGTTGGGACTGTTGGGCCGGAACACGCGCTCGGCACGATAGAAATAGCCGGTCGCGCGCTTGAACATGCTCGGCGGGAGCAGCCCGGCGCGCTCGCCCTGGCCCATCGCGACGGCCAGGCCGAATTCGGGGTAGCGATCGAGCCAGCGATAGAGGGTGGCGTTGCTGACCGAAAAGAACCCGGCCAGATCCTGGATCTCGGCGCCGAGCCGACAATAGCTGCGGGCGCGCCGGGCGAATTCCGGCTTGTAGCGGGTGGGGCGTCCTCTTTTCATGGGACGAGGATGGACCAGCGGCGCGCGCGGTTGAATCGACGCAGCGCAGCAGACCTGAGGCTAGACGTCAGGCCAGGACGAGAAGGTCGCGGCCTGGCCGTGCCAGGCGCCAGAATCGTCGAAGAGCTGCCAGACCACGCCATTTTCGATGCGGAAGCGCCGGCCGGATTTCGCGACGCGCACGCCGCTGTAATCGGCGATGAAGCCGTTGCGGGCGACCGCCTCCATCAGCCGCTGCCGCTCCGCCCGATCAGGCGCCTCGGCCGAGAGGCGCGAGGGCAGGGTGATGATCTCGTCCCAGCCATATTCGAAACAGGCCTGCGCGGTGCGGTTGGCATAGACGAAGCGCGGATCGGCATCGGTGTTATGCGCGAGGACGGCGAAGGGGGCTTGGTCATAGAGCCATGCAGCGCTTTTCCCCGCCGGGACGAGCGGCTTGCCGGTGAGGCGGGTGTAGCTGGTGGTGAGGAGATCGAAGAAGGCGCTGTCCAGAGACAGATTCGGGGAAAGGCGCTCGGGCGATATGCTCATGCGCGCATCCTATCGCCGTTCCGGCCGGTTTGACCAATAGGCGACGTGACGCACCCGGAACGACCAGCCCGGTGGTCGCCGCATGGGCCTGAACGCGCGACGCGCCGAAAGCGCGCGACTTGCGCAGTGGCGTTCGCATCGCCAGAAGAGCGACTCATTTTTGCCCGGAGCGTTCCCCTTCCATGACCATCAGCCCGGTCGATTTCGCCAGCCTGTTATGTTCCCGCCTGTGCCACGACCTGCTCAGTCCGGTCGGTGCGCTCAACAATGGGCTCGAGCTGCTTGCCGACGAGCAGGACCCGGAGATGCGGCAGCGCTGCCTCGAATTGCTGGCCGAGAGCGCCAAGGCATCGGCCAACAAGCTGAAATTCTTCCGGCTGGCGTTCGGTGCCGCCGGCGGATTCGGCGAGGCGATCGATTCGCGCGAGGCGCGGGTGGCGATCGAGGGGCTGTTCGGCGACGGGCACCGGGTCAATCTCGGCTGGCTGGTCGAGGACGCGACCTTGCCCAAGGCAGCGATCAAGGTGCTGCTCAACCTCGCGCTGATCGGCGGCGATGCGCTGATCCGCGGCGGACAGCTGGATGTCGGGGCCGAAGTGCATGACGGCCAGGTCGAGATCGTGGTGCGCGCCGACGGGCCGCGCATCGTGCTCGATAACGAGCTGCGCACGACCTTGCAGGAAGGCCAGCAGGGCGACGCGCCGATCACCGCGCGGGGCGCCGCCGCCTATCTGGTTCACGAACTGGTCGCCGCCGGCGGCGGCACGGTGCAGGTTTCCGACCCGGACGATCCGGTGCTGCTGTTCGGCGCAGCGTTCAGCGCGGCCTAAAGCCGCGTCCTGGCGCGACCGGGGCGGGTTGAAAGATCGCATCAGTTAAACCCCCCTTTAACCAATGATTGCCATGGTCGCCCGGCATCCCCGGGGGCACATGGACGATCTTCTTCAAGAATTCATCGCTGAGACGCGCGAGACGCTGGAAGCGCTCTCGGGCGAGATCGTGTCGTGGGAGGCGTCGCCGGAGGACCGCGACCGCCTCGATGCGATCTTCCGCTTCGTGCATACGGTCAAGGGGAGCTGCGGCTTTCTCGACCTGCCGCGACTCGCCCGGCTCAGCCACGCCGCCGAGGACGTTCTCGCCGCCGTGCGCGAGGGCAAGCGCGTGCCCGATACCAAGCTGGTCAACGCGGTGCTGGCGATCGTTGACCGGATCGGCGAGATCGTCGAGGCGATCGACGCCGGTGCCACGCTCGACGATGCGGGCGAGGACGGGCTGATCTCGGCGCTGGAGGAGGGAGCGACGGTGGTTACTCCCGCGGTGGCGCCCGCCGCGCCGCGCAACCCGACCCGCAGCGTGCGCCTGAACGTCGATCTGCTCGACCGGATGATGAGCGGCATGTCCGACATGGTGCTGGCCCGCAACGAGCTGGCGCGCCGGCTGCGCGACGACGGCGCCGATCCGATCGTCGAGGCAGCACTCGAACGGCTGTCGCTGACCGTGGCCGAGATGCGCGACACCGTCACGCGGACGCGCATGCAGAAGATCGACGCGCTGTTCTCCGCCCTGCCGCGCATGGTGCGCGATACCGCGGCCGAGCTGGGCAAATCGGTGTCGCTGCATGTCGAGGGCAGCGATGTCGAACTCGATCGCGAGATGATCGAGATGATGCGCGATCCGCTCGTCCATATCGTACGCAACGCGATCGACCACGGCATGGAGTCGGTCGCCGAGCGGCGGGCGGCGGGCAAGCGCGAAAATGGCCGGCTGACCGTTTCGGCGCGGCAATCCGGCAACCAGATCATCATCGAGATCGCCGACGACGGGCGCGGCATCGATACGGACAAGCTGATCGCCCGGATCGCCGCCGGCGGCGAGCGCAGCGCGAAGGAACTGGAGGCGCTGAGCGAGAAGGCCAAGCTTGCCCTGGTGTTCGAGCCCGGCATTTCGACCAAGGATGCCGTGACCGCGATCTCGGGTCGGGGCGTCGGCATGGACGTCGTCCGCGCCAATGTGGAGCAGATCGGCGGCCGCATCGAGCTGGCCAATACACCGGGCAAGGGCCTTCGCCTTGCCATCCATGTGCCGCTGACCCTGTCGATCATCGCGACGATCGGCGTCGGCGTGGGTGACCAGCGCTTCGCCATCTCGCGCCAGGCGATCGAGGAGATCGTCCGCGCCGGGGGCGATGCGATCCGCGTCGACATGCTGGGCGGCACGCCCGCCGCGACGGTACGCGATCGCCGCATGCCGCTGATCGACCTGGGCGGCCTGCTCGGCCTCTCCGACGAAGCGGACCATGCCAAGATGCTGGTTATCGTCGGCGTGCCCGGCGGCAGCTATGCCCTGGCGGTCGATTCAGTGCTCGATCACGAGGAACTGGTGATCAAGCCGGCCGCGCCGGCGGTGATGGCAACGGGCGTCTATGCCGGCCAGACCCTGCCCGACAGCGGCCTGCCGATGCTGCTGCTCGACTGCACCGGGATAGCGGCCGCGGCAGGGCTTCAGTTCGGCAGCGAAATCCTGCTCGACGAGGCGCCCGAGGAAGTTCAGGCACCGAGCATATCCGCCCTGTTGTTCGACGATATGGACGGCGTGCGGCGGCTTGTGCCGCTGTCGATCATCGACCGGATCGAGCCGGTGCAGCGTGATGCGATCCGTTTTTCCGGCGGGCGGCTGCGGCTGTCGGTCGAGGGGCGGATCATCCCGCTGGCGATTCAGGGCGAATGGGATGAGCGGCCCTCCGTCTCCGTGCTGCGGTTGCGCGACGGGGATGCCGAGATCGGCTACGCCATCGGCGAGGCGCTCGACATCGTCACGTTGCCCGAGAATTTGGTGCTGGCGAAGGAAGTCGGGCCGGTCGCCGGGGTCGTCGCGCTCGACGGGGAGCAGATCGAATTGCTCGACCTGCACTGGCTGTTCGCCACGCACGGTGCGGCGATGAGCGCGGTCGAGCCGCCGGTCTGCCTGATCAACGGCGCCGAGTCGGCGTGGATGAACACCTTCCTGAAGCCGGTGCTCGAAGGGGCGGGCTACCGTGTCGCGACCCGGCTGCGGAGCGGTGAAAACCCCGCCGTGGTGCTGACGATGGACGCCGTCGCGCCGCTGGCGCCGACCAATGTGCCGGTGGTCCGGCTGCGCCGTGATCGCGCCGGCGGCAATGCGGGCGACACCAGCATCTATCGCTACGACCGGGACGGCCTGCTTGCCGCCCTGGCCCAGTCGGCGGGAGGCCGCTGATGTCCGAACTCTTCCTCATCGCCCAGATCGCCGGCCGCGCCGTGGCCATCGATTCCCGGCAGGTCGAATCGGTCGTCGATATCGGCTCGATCGTGCCGGTGCCCTGCGCCGACCGGCAGGTGATGGGCCTGGCCGCGTTGCGCAGCCGGGTGGTCACGGTGATCGACACCCATGCCGCGCTCGGCCTGGCGGCGGCCGAGATACACCCGACCCGCGCGGTCATCACGCTGGTCGAGGGGCATCATTATGCGATCCTGGTCGATTCCCTCGAGGACGTCGCGCCGTTCGATCTCGCCCCGCTGTCGGCCGGGATCGTGCTCGATCGCGGCTGGCGGGCGACCGGCTGCGGCATCGTGGAGCGTGCCGGGGAGCCGATCCTGGCGATCGACCTGCGTGCGCTGGTGCCGGGCCTGACCGCGATCGCGGCCTGAGCCCGAGTTAACCCGACGATCATGCTTTTCCGGCAGACCCGCCTTTCACAGGCCCGAAAACAAGGTGCGAAACGATGAAGACGTGTCTCGTTGTGGATGATTCCAAGGTAATCCGGAAAGTGGCGCGGCACATCCTGGAGACGCTGAATTTCGAGGTCACCGAAGCGGGCGATGGGCGCGAGGCGCTCGACTGCTGCCTGGCCTCGGCGCCCGACGTCGTCCTGCTCGACTGGAACATGCCGGTGATGAGCGGCATGGATTTCCTGCGCGCCCTGCGCAACAGCGAGATGCCGCATCGGCCCAAGGTGGTGTTCTGCACGACCGAGAACGGCATGGGCCATATCCGCGCCGCGATCGAGGCAGGCGCCGACGAATATGTGATGAAACCGTTCGATCGCGAAACCCTGGAGAGCAAGCTTCAGATCGTTGGCATGGCCTGAAAAGACCATCTGAAGTGCCACGCGCATCAACCATGCCTGCCCGCCGGCTCGTCGAGAGCCGGGTGAGGCCCCGCATCCTGATCGTCGACGATTCGGTGGTCGCCCGCGCCGTGATCGCCCGCGCGATCGAGATCGGCGGCAAGTTCACCGTCGCCGGCGCCGTGCCGCATGCCAAGGGGGCGCTCGCCTTCCTGCGAGGGCAGCGCGTCGACGGTATCCTGCTCGATATCCAGATGCCGGGGGTGGATGGGCTGACCGCACTGCCCGACCTGCTCGCGGCCGGGGACGGCGCCAGAGTGCTGGTGATCTCGTCCAGCGTCGGCGAGGGCGCCGCGGCGACGATCCAGGCGCTGTCGCTCGGCGCCGCCGACACGCTGGAGAAGCCGGAGATCGGCGATTTCGCCGGGCGTTTCTCCGAAATGCTCGACGAGAAACTGTCTCGCCTGTTCGAAAGCGCGCCGGAATCGGCCGCACCCATGCCACTCGCGACCGACCGGTCCGGCGGCGGGTTCGACATCGTGGCGATCGGCGCTTCGACCGGCGGCATCCATGCCCTGACCCTGTTGTTGCGCGAAATCCCGGCGAGCTTCCAGTTGCCGATCCTGATCACCCAGCATTTGCCGGATTCCTTCATGCCCTATTTCGCGGCGCAGGTCGCCGTTCTCGCCGGCCGCCCCTGCGACGTTGCGACCGATCGGATGCGGATTCGCCCGGGCCGGGCGATCGTCGCGCCGGGTTCCGCGCATATCCGCTGCGTCAGCACCAGCGACGGCGCGGGCGTGCGCCTGTCGACCGAGCCGTCGAAAAGCGGCTGCACGCCCTCGGTCGATCCGATGTTCGCCAGCCTCGCCGACGTGTTCGGCTCCCGCGCGCTCGGCATCGTGCTGAGCGGCATGGGGCGCGATGGCGCGGAAGGCGCCAAGCATATCATCGATCGCGGCGGCAGCGTCGTGGTGCAGGACCAGGCCAGTTCGGTCGTGTGGGGGATGCCCGGCGCGGTCGCGACCAGCGGCACGGCCTGCGCGATCATGCCGCCGACCGAGATCGGTTTGATGATCGCGAGCGGGAAACGGCCCGGATGCTGATCCCCGCCCCAGGCGCGCGCCCCGCCGGCGCGCTGAACGTGCTCGCCTCGCTGCTCGAATCGCGCACCGGACAGCAGATCGCGGCCAATCGCGAATGGCGCATCGAGACCGCGCTGAAACCGCTGATGCGCGACCGTGGGCACGAGACGCTCGACGAGTTGATCGGCGAAGTGCTGATCTCGCCGGCGGTCGCCGATATGGTGGTCGACGCGCTGCTCAATCAGGAAAGCTCGTTCTTCCGCGACGCGGCTGTGCTCGACATGATCGCCGACGCCGTCGACACGATGCGCGCCGAAGCGGGGAACCGGCGCATCCGCATCTGGTCGGCGGGATGCTCGGTCGGGCAGGAACCGTTGTCGCTGGCGATGCTGTTCGCCGAGCGCGATGCAGTGAGCCGGGCCGAACCGCCCGAGATCGTCGCAACCGACGTATCGGAAGCGGCGCTCGCCCGGGCGCGGGCCGGGCGCTATTCGCAGTTCGAGATCCAGCGCGGACTGCCGATCCGGCGCATGATGCAATGGTTCGATCCGGTCGGCGGGGATTGGGTCGCCAAGCACGAGCTCGTGCGCCAGATCTCGTTCCGCCGGATCAACCTGGTCGCCGATCCGCTGCCGCTCGGCCGCTTCGACATCGTGCTGTGCCGGAACGTCCTGCTCTATCTGTCCCCCACCTTGCGCACGCGCGTGTTCGACCGCCTGGCCGAAGTGGTGCGCCCCGGCGCGCTCCTCGTGCTCGGCGCGGGGGAGACGGTGATCGGCCAGACCGATGCGTTCCGCCCCAGCCCGCAATATCGCGGCCTGTACGAACCCACCGGCCTGATGCCGCGGGCGAGGGCCGTCGCCGGCTGATCGACGGTTTACAACCGCCGATCGAGGCCGCAAGCGGCGCCATGGCAACAGCGACATCAGGCGAAGGGCCGACCCGGGGCTTCGGCGCGAAGGACCTTGTCGTCGTGGCGGGGATGAACGTTCTGTGGGGCTTCAACCTGATTGCGGTGAAGATGGCGGTGAACGAGATCGCACCGCTAACGGCCGGCTTCATGCGGCAGGTGCTGGTCCTGCTCGTCTGCCTCGGCTCGCTCCGCATCGTGCCGGGGCGGATGCGCGCGTTGACCGCGCTCGGCATATTATCCGGCGGGGTCTTTTACGTTGCGACGAACCTGTCGCTGGCCGTGACCCACAATGTCGGCGCTCTGGCGATCGCCGGGCAGCTCGGTGTGCCCTTTTCGCTGTTGATGGCGATCGTGGTGTTTCGCGAACGAATCCACCTGCCACGGCTGGTCGGGATCGTGCTGTCAGTCGCCGGCGTCGGCTTGCTGGCGTTCGATCCGACGATGGTGACCGAGTTGCCCGGGCTCGCGCTTACCGCGGTGGCCAGCTTCATCTGGGCGATCTGCTCGCTGCTCCAGCGGCGGCTGATCGGCGTGCCGGTGCTCACCATTTACGCCTGGGTCGGCTTCTGGGGAGCGATCATCCTCGGCGCGATCGCGCTGGTCACCGAGCCCGGCGCGATGCACTCGATCCCGCAATTGCCGCTGGGGACGTTCGGCTGGATCGTGTTTTCGGCGGTGGGATCGACGGTGTTGGGGCAGGGGGCGATGTCTTGGCTGCTGCAGCGCCACCCCGTCAGCATCGTCACGCCGCTGACTCTCCCGGCGCCGGTGATCGCGGTGTTCGCGACTGGCTGGTATTTCGATACGCCGCCGACGATGCTTATGCTGGCCGGCGGTGCTATCGCGATGATCGGCGTGGCGATCGTTACGATCAGGACCGCGCGCGCAGGGAACACAGCATGACGATCATCGATACGCCTTCCCCCAATTTCGATGAGCGCAAGCTGGGGATCTCGATGATCGTCCTGCATTATACCGGCATGCCGGATGCGCAGTCGGCGATCGACCGGCTGCGCGATCCGGCCGCCAAGGTTTCCGCGCATTATCTGGTGGCGGAAGACGGCACGATCCTGCGCATGGTGGCCGAGGACAAGCGGGCCTGGCACGCCGGCAAATCGCGCTGGCGCGGCATCGAGGACATCAACAGCGCGAGCATCGGGATCGAGATCGTCAATCCCGGCCATGAATTCGGCTATCCGCCGTTTCCGGAGGAGCAGATCGACGCGCTGCTGCCGCTGGTCGCCGAGATCAAGGACCGCCACGGTATTACGCGCGGCAATGTCGTCGGCCATTCGGACATCGCGCCGGCGCGCAAGCAGGACCCGGGCGAACTGTTCCCGTGGAAC
Organism: Parasphingomonas zepuensis; assembly: GCF_036663735.1. Lineage (NCBI taxonomy): Bacteria > Pseudomonadati > Pseudomonadota > Alphaproteobacteria > Sphingomonadales > Sphingomonadaceae > Parasphingomonas > Parasphingomonas zepuensis. The sequence goes on from NZ_JAXOJO010000002.1 coordinate 986,045, forward strand.
CGGCTCGCCCGGCTGCGCCTTGCGCTGCCGCGGCCGACCCGGAATCTGATGGACCCGTTATGGACCGACGCGGGCTTTCTGATCGCGCTCGAGCGCTTCGGCTATGACGTGGCGGACAAGCTGGCGGCGGTCGTGGCGTTTCAGCGGCGCTATCGTCCCGAGTTGCTCGACGGCGAGATCGACGGCGAGTGCCGGTCGATCCTGCTCGCGCTGCTGTTGCCAAAGCCGGCCGGCGACGACTAAGGCGATCTCGCCAGAGGGTCGGGCGGCCGCGTCACGTGCGAACGTGCCGAGGAAAGTCCGGGCTCCGCGAAACGACGGTGCCGGGTAACGCCCGGCGGGGGCGACCCCAGGGAAAGTGCCACAGAGAGCAGACGGCGAAGGCTTCGGCCCCGCCACGGTGAAAGGGTGCGGTAAGAGCGCACCGCGCGACTGGTAACAGAAGCGGCACGGCAAACCCCACCGGGAGCAAGACCGAATAGGGGCGGCATGGGACTTCGGTTCCGGGGCATCGTTTCTGCCCGTCGCCCGGGTTGGTTGCTTGAGCCCGCATGCAAATGCGGGCCTAGAGGAATGGTCGCCTATCCCTGAAAGGGGTGGACAGAACCCGGCTTACAGACCCTCTGGCATTTTTTCCGACCCGTTATTTACGCTGCAATATTTTCGCCGCATACTCTTTGAAAGGTGGGGAAAATCATGCGGATATTCCGGGCGGCGGTTACAGGCGTGGCACTGATCGGCGCGACCGCGCCAGTTGTCGCACAGCGGGCGGCAACCAGCGTGCAGCAGGATTTCGACGCGGCCGTAGCTCTCGACGCGGGCAGTGACAAACAGGCGGCGCTCAACGCCTGGGAAGCCCTGGAACGCCGGACGAAGACGAACCGGCGCAGCCATGCAATCATGCTGGTGCGCAAGAGCGCGGCATTGCTGGCGCTCGATCGCAAGGACGAGGCAGTGACGGCCGCGCGCGCCGGCCTGGCCGACTTGCCGACCACCGACGCATCGCTGAACGAGGATCGTTATCAGGCCTATCTCAACCTGGGCCGCATCGCCCAGGGTGCCGTCGACTATGCGAGCGCGATGGCTGCGTATAGCGAAGCAGCGGCGGCGAGCGACTATGCTCCAAGCCGCTTTTCCGCGCTGCTTGGCGTGATCCAGACGGCAACGTTCGTCGATCCGGCGGTCGCGGCCGACGCGCTGACAAAGGCCAAGGCGATCATGGCGACGGCCAAGGTCGATCGCGTCGTCTCGGCGGAGCTTGCGCGGCGCGAAGGATTGCTGCTCCTCAACAAGGGCGATTTCGCTGGTGCGCGCGCCAAATCGGCTGAGGCCGTAAAACTCCTGGGCGGGCTGACCACGGGTGTCGACCTGCGCGACGTCTCGGCGCGTTCGGACACCGCGATTGCGGCGCTGCTGGCGGGCGACGCGGAGTCCGCGAGAAAATACATGGCCTATACCGGCGCCGGCCGCCTGCCGAGCGGGACGTTCGATCCGGCGGTGCAGATGAAGGCGCCGGCATGCGGCGGCGAAGGCGGCCTCAAGCCCGACGACATGGCGGTGGTTGAATTCAGCATCGGCGATGACGGCACGGTGATGTCGAGCGCGCCGATCTATGCGGCGGGTGGCGGACAGGTGGCGCTCGAATTCGCCCGCGCCGCGCTCGGCTGGTCATGGACCCCCGAGCAGGTCAAGACGCTGCCGCGCTTCTTCCGATATAATATCCGCCTGGAGATGCGGTGCTCGACCGAGTTCGAACGGCCCTCGGTCGGCGATTTCCTTTCGGCCAGCCTGGAAAACTGGATGACGGAAAAGCATCTTGCGGTTCCCCCGGCAGACAGTGCGTCCGATGCGGTGGCCCTGCCGCGGCAGCGTGCGGCCGTCGCGGCCGCGGTAGCCAAGGGCAGGGATTCGCTTGAACTGTTGCCGCCGCTGTACCGGTTGCTGACAAATGTCATCCTGCCGCGCGAGGAGGCCAATGTCCTGGCGCACCGCGCGCTCGCCATAGCGGACGCCAACGCCGTGCCGGCGCTGCCGCGACTGGCGCTTGACCTGATCGAGCGCGGCGCGGCCCGCGCCTCTGGCAAGCGCGGCGGGGAGTTCGCGCGCGACACGATGGCGTTGCTGTCCCAGCCGCTCTACGCCAACGATCCGCAAGCGCGATCGGCCGTGCGGCTGTTGATCGCGGACGCCGACGAGCGTTCCAAGGGATCGCGGACTCGCGAGTTGCTGCGCCAGGTGGCAGATGATTCAGCGCTGGCGGCGAATGATCCGCTGCGCGTCGGGGCGCTGGTCCGTATCGCGTCGATCGAAAAGCAATCGGGGAACGTCGAAGCCGCACGGGTTGCGTTCGAGCGATCGGGGCTGGCCGCCAACCAATGCGGCATCGTCGATTCACCGCCGCAGTTTCTCAGTGCGGGCGGCACTTTCCCGCAGGAAGCCATGCAATGGGGCTTCGAAGGCTGGACTCTGACCCAGTTCGACGTTTCGGCGGAGGGGCGCGTGATCAACGAACGCGCGATCCTGAGCTACCCGCCGTTTGTCTTCACCAAGGCCGGCATGCGCACCATGGCAGGTGCACGCTATGCGAAATCCTATCGGCCCGATGGTTCGCTCGGTTGCGGTGCCAGCAGCCAGCGAGTGAGATTCCAGATGGGGTTTTAGGGGCCGCTGCCGGGAATCCGGACTCAGAACGCCTTATTTGCCGATCCCGCGGTTGCGCCAGCGATAGCTTCCCCTATGTCGGGCGAATGGCGCGTTCCTCCTCCCGATCAGCTGACTGGGGTTTTCCCCGTTGGCGCGGCTATGGCGCCGGAAGCGAGGCCGTGACCGTGCGGCTGTGCGACCGGCATGGCTGCGATTCACCCGGCAATTGCCCTGCACCCAAATCGCCCAATTCGCCCGAGCGCTGGTATTTCTGTCAGGATCATGCCGCCGAATATAATCGCGGCTGGAATTATTTCGAAGGCCTGACCGCCGAGGAGGCCGCCAAGCGCGAGGCCGACGAGACGCGGACGGCGGACGGCTATGCGGAAGCGAAGCATTATGGCTGGGCTGGTCCCGGCGACGGCAGCCGCTCGCGCGACGAGATGCGCGCGCTCGAGGTGCTCGAGCTCGAGGCGGATGCCGATTTCGAGGCAGTGCGCGTGGCATGGCGGCGGCTGGCGAAATCCCATCATCCGGACGTGCGGCCCGGCGACAAGGAAGCCGCGACCCGGTTCCAGGCGATCCAGGCCGCTTATGACGTGCTGCGGACCGCCGAGGATGCCCGGCAATGGAAACCCGCCGTTTGAAGTCGGTCCGCTCGGACTGGTCGAGCACGCTGCTGGTCTGCAAGAAATGCTCGAAGAAGCTGGGCGGCGGGTTCGGGCCCAAGGGCAGGACGCCGCTGGCCAAGGCGTTGCGCGAGCATCTTGGGCTGAAGAAGGGCCGGAAAAGCGCGGCGGGTATCGTCGAGGTCAAATGCCTCGGCATCTGCCCGCGCGGCGCGGTGACGGTGATCGACGGCGCCGCACCGGGTGAGTGGATGCTGGTGAAGGCAGGAACGGACCTGGATGAGATCTCAGCCGAATTGGGGCTGGTCCGCTAAAGGATTCAGGGTGTGGCGACGGGAATGCGCTTCGCGATCTCCAGCCATTCGTCGTGGCCTGGCGAACCGGACACCGAGGCTTCTCCGCCCAGGATGGTTTCGATCAGCTGGGGCTGGCTTAGCACTTTCCGGTCCAGGCTGATCTCGACGATCGACCCCGGTCCACATCGCTGTGCATCGATGAACTTGGCATTGCCGCTGGCAGTGAATTTCAGCTTCAATTCCCATTGGCTGAGAATGGCGCTGGACTCCGTTACCTCGACTGACTGGATGTCGGCGGCGCTGAACGCGACCCCGCCGATCCAGAGGCCGTCACCTGCGGTTTGTAACGGCAGACCGCCAAGCGCCTCGGACCCGTCAGCGCGTCTGCATTCCTGTTGTTGCTGAACGGGTGCCATGAACAGCAGGACGATTGACGGCATGATCATCGCTTGGACCCCATCGGGTTCTACCTTGTCGGGGCTGCATATCTGCCAGCGGTCTCGCGGATCAGCGCGATCATGTTGGGGATGCCCTGTGTGCGGTTCGAGCTGAGCTGGTTCTTCAGGTCGAACGGGGCGAGGGCAGCGCCGATATCGGTGGCGAGGATCGCATCCGGCGCCTGATCCTGCACCGCCAGCAGCACCAGCGCGATGATGCCCTTGGTGATGGCGGCGTTGGAATCGGCGAGGAAGTGAAGCGTGCCGTTGGCGCTGACCATGGGATAGACCCAGACCGAGGCCGAGCAGCCGCGGACGAGGGTGGTATCGGTCTTGAGCGCCGCTGGCATCTCCTCGAGCTCCCGGCCCAGATCGATCAGCAACCGGTATCGGTCGTCGGCGTCGAGGAAGCTGTATTCGTCTTGCAGATCGGCGAGGCTTTGCATGACGTCGCTATAGCCCGGCTTGCCCAGTTTCCAACCGTCACCCGCGAACAAGTTCGGGGTGACGGTTCGACGGATTCAGAGATCCACCCCGGCTGCGATCGCCTCGAGCTTGCGGATACGCTCCTTGAGGTCGGCGATCTCGATGCGGGCGCTGGCATTGGGCATCGTGGGCGCGTGCATGTCGCCGCTGAGGTTCAGCTCCTGGTGCTTGAGGGCGAGCCAGCCGCGCCAGCCGGTCAGGGCCGCGAAGGTCATCATGGCGAGCCCGGCGAGCCCGGCGGAGGCGATGGTGAGGTAGAAGTTCGGATCGGTCATGATCCCTGCTCCTTCGGTCAAGTGCGGTCGCGCAGCTTTTCGATCTCGCGATCGAGGCGTGCGCCGCTGGTGTCGTTGTCGGTGGCGAGTCGCTCCAGAACCGCGAGGCGGTCCTTCATGGCCCGGAGCTCGTCGCGCAGGCGCTGGTTCTCGGCCTGGGCGGCGCTGTCCTCGCGCTGGCTGTAATCGTCGCTCTTGCGACCGCGGCCAATGCCGTAGCGGGCGCGAAGTACGCTGCCGATCGTGGCGATGACGACGATGGCGACGACCATTTCAAAGGGGTTCATGGGTAGCTCCCTGGTTCTGCAGGTGTTGGGAGGAGAGGGTCAGAGCGCCTTGCCGGCTTCGCGCTGGAGGCGGCGGCGAGGGGCGTCGACCCTCTCGCAGAGGTAGACGGCCACCGCGCCGATTGCGGTCATCACGCCGAGAAATATCAACATCGTAAGTCCTTTCAATCAATTGAGCGGCGGGTGATCGCGGAGCTGCTCGATCTCGGCAGCGACATCGATGCCGCGGTCGGTGACGATGCGTTCCAGGACGCGGACCCGTTGTTCCAGGCGTTCGGTGTGGGCCGCATATTGCGCGGCCTTCTCGGCAGCCTGGGCGTTCATGGCGTCAGCCATTTTTTCTTTGTGCTTCAGGCTGATCCGATAGGTTTCGTAGAGCAGGCCGCCGACGACGGGGATCCCTACGACCACAACGGCCAGCATGAATATCGTGAAACCGTTGAGCATCTCGAAAGTCCTCAGTTGCGGCCGCGAAGGGCCTCGATCTCGCGAGCGGTGCGCTCCGCGGGATCGGTGGCGATGCGTTCGAGGACAGCGATCCGCTCCTCGAGGCGGGAAATCTGGCCGGTCAGCCGCTCGTTGTCGGCGGTGAGCAGGCGGATCTTGCGATCCGCATCAGCATCACCCTTCGAGGTCATGCCGGACCACTCATTTTCCACCGGATAGCCGTGACGGGCGCGGATCCAGGTGTTGACCAGCCAGCCGATCGTCGAGATCGCAATGATCGAGAGGACGAAGCCGGGGCCACTCAAGAAGTTCATTGTCATTCTCCCTGTGCGACGCAGCGTCTCAGCGCAGGCTGTCGATCTCGTCGGCGAGGCGGCTGTTGCGGCTGGTGTACATCATCTCGATGTCGGCGAGCCGGCGGTCGATGTCGCGAAACTTGGAGCGGACCTCGGCGGTCGAGCGCTTCGGGTTGGAGCGGACACCCTGCCAGAACTTCGCATCCTCCGGGGTTTCGTACAGGCCGTAAGGCTTGCTCTCCGCCATCCAGGCAACCAGCCAGTAAGCGAGCAGCGTCCAGGGAAAGCCGCCGGCGATGGTGAGCAGGACGGCGCCGACGCGGACCCAGGTGACATCGACCCCGGTATAGTCGGCGATGCCGGAGCAGACGCCGAGCCATTTGCGGTTCTGCTTGTCGAGGTAGAATTTGGTGCGGCTTGCGGACATCTCAGTTGCTCCTCGAAAGGTCGGTGTCAGTGGTCTGGACGGACGGCATGCCGGGCCTCCAGTCGGGATGGTCGGCGGCGACGATCCGCTCCACGGTGTTGAGGCGGTCCTCGAGCCGGCGGGCGAGATAGTGCAGCTCGTCGAGCAGGTTCTCGTCCTCGGTCGTGATCTTGGGTGCCTGCTTCCACTTCGTGACGTAGTGGAGGATGATCCATGGCATCCCAATGAAGATCGAGCCGATGGCGATAACCGGAATGAGGTCTTCCATCCTAAGCGTCCTTGTTCGCGGCGCGGGCCTTCATTGCGGCGAGTTCGGCCTCGACCTTCTCGTTCGACTTGAGCTCCGCGATCTCCTCCTCGAGGCTCTTCGGCGGGGCGCCCATGCCGATCACTTCAGCGCGGCCCTCGGCCATGTCGACGCGGCGTTCCATGATCTCGAAGCGCGAAAAGGCGTCCTGCATCTTCGGTCCAGCATACATCTCCCGCAGCTTGTAGCGGTTCTGCGCCGTCTCGAGCCGGGTGACGATCGAGTTCTGCCGGGTGCGCGCCTCGCGCAGCTTGGTCTGCAGCTTGTTGATGTCCTCTTCCGAGGACCTCAGCGCTTCGTCGAGCACCGCGATCTCGCCGCTCAGCTGGCTGGCCATGTCGGCTGCCTTCTGCTTCTCGACCAGCGCCGCCTTGGCAAGGTCCTCGCGGCCCTTGGACAGCGCCAGCTCGGCTTTTTCGGTCCAGCTTTCCTGGAGCGCGTCGAGCTTCGTGATGTGGCGGCGCATTTCCTTTTGATCAGCGATGGTGCGCGCGGCGGACGCGCGAACCTCGACCAGGGTTTCCTCCATCTCGAGGATGATCATGCGGATCATCTTCGCGGGATCTTCCGCCTTGTCGAGCAGATCGGTGAAGTTGGCGGCGATGATGTCGCGGGTTCGGGAGAAAATGCCCATCTCGAAAACTCTCCTAAAGGTACGCTGGATACTGGGTTGGAACCGGGAGGCCGGGGCGGCGCAAGGGATTGCCGCCCCGGCAGCACCGCCTGGGATCAGGCGGTGGTCTGGATATAGAGGGTGGCCGGAGTGGCTTGGGCCGGCGCGATCGCGCCGAGCAGGAAGGTGGAACCGAGCACGATCGCGCAGGCAACGGCAGCAACAGTGTGGCGGATGTCGCCGGGGCGGTATTTGTTGTTCATCGTCTTATTCCCTGAATTGGTGTTGCCCCGAGAGGCAGATGCAAAGAGCATTGCAGGGACCGTGCCAGTTTTGAAAATGGCTGTTTTCCGCGGTTTCAACCTTAATGGCAGATGAACTGGCTTGAAATATCTTGCCAAGCCTTGGTGAATTACGCCAAGCCTTGGGCATGGATCGCACTACCCAGGTCATCGGCCAATCGAATGTTTTCCTCGAGACGCTCGAGCGCGCGAGCCGGGCGGCCGCGCTCGATCGCCCCGTGCTGGTGATTGGCGAGCGCGGAACGGGCAAGGAGCTGGTGGCCGAACGCTTGCACCGTCTGTCGCCACGCTGGGATCAGCCGCTGGTTATCATGAACTGCGCGGCCTTGCCCGAGACGCTGATCGAGGCCGAACTGTTCGGGCACGAGGCCGGCGCGTTCACCGGAGCGACCAAGTCGCGGGTCGGGCGCTTCGAGGAAGCGCATGGCGGCACATTGTTCCTGGACGAACTCGGCACGCTCTCGATGGGCGCGCAGGAGCGGCTGCTCCGCGCGGTCGAATATGGCGAGATCACGCGGATCGGTTCCTCGCGCCCCCTGCGGGTCGATGTGCGGATCGTGGCCGCCACCAACGAGAATCTCCCAGACAAGGTCGCGCGGCACCAGTTCCGCGCCGATCTGCTCGATCGACTGTCGTTCGAGGTGGTCACCTTGCCGCCGCTCCGGGCGCGCCCGGGCGACGTGCTGGTGCTGGCCGAGCATTTCGGGCGGCGCATGGCCTCCGAGATGGGGCGCGACGATTGGGAGGGTTTCAGCCCCGATGCGATCGCGGCCCTGGTCGACTATCCCTGGCCCGGCAACGTCCGCGAGCTGCGCAACGTCGTCGAGCGCGCGGTCTATCGCTGGGAGCAGCCCGGCCCGATCGAAGCGATCGAGTTCGATCCGTTCCAGTCGCCTTATCGGCCCAGCGCCGTCGAGGTGCCGTCCGTCAGTGCGGCGGCGCCCGCCGCCTTGCCGGAGCCGGTACCCGTGGCTGGTGATGAAGGGGCGGACGCCGGATCCGACTTCAAGACCCGGATCGCCCGGTTCGAACGTGATCTGCTGACCAAGGCGCTGGCCGAACATCGGTTCAACCAGCGCGCGACCGCCGAAGGCCTTGGCCTGAGCTACGATCAGCTCCGCCACGCTCTCAAGCGCCACGGGCTGATCGCCGCGACCTAGAGCAGGCTGCATTCAATCCGACGCGCTTCGCCTGCTCAAGATATTTGTTGTCGCATCGTTTTTGCGAAAAACCGCTTCCCACTTTTTCGCACAATGCTTTAAGTTACCGGGCGGCCGTCATCGCCAGCAGCATCGGGATCGACAGCAGCGTGTTGGTGCGCGAGGCGAGCAGTGCCACGCGCGCCGACTTCGCCTTGGCGGCGTCATCAGCCGCGATGAGCCCGAGCGCGCGCTGCTGGTTCGGCCAGATGATGAACCAGACGTTCGCCGCCATGATCAAGGCCAGCCACATGCCGATGCCGATCAGCCGTGCCGGCTCCTGCAGTGTCAGCGCCTCGACCAACTCGCCATAGAGATGGGCGAGGATCAGGCCGGTCAGGACGGTGAAGGCCGCGGCCCAGCGGAAATAGAACAGGGCCTTGGGCGCGATATATTTCGATACGCCGGGTTTCAGCTCGGCGGGGATCGACGGCATCGTCGGGATCTGCACGAAGTTGAAATAATAGAGCAGGCCGATCCAGGTGATCCCGAAGAAAACATGGAGCCACTGGAACAGCCCGAGCGCACCGCTGGGCGGCTGATAATAGGGCGCAAACATCAGGCCGACCGCCAGCAGCGCGCCGACGGCAATGGTGATCCGCAGATCCGTTAGTATCTTGTCCATCCCGGGTTCCCCTCCCATTTTAGGGGCGCCTGCGCGCCCCGCCTTGCCCGGTGCGGATGGTACGCGGTCCGATTTCGTTTGTCACACGTAACGATGCGGATAATGCGCGTCGGACGGTGAACAACGAGGGCGTACGCTCGTTGGACCGTTGCAACACCAGACGATGGAGTTCTCCCCAATGGCTTTCGATCTTCCGCCGCTGCCTTACGCATATGATGCGCTGGAACCGACCATCAACGAAGAGACGATGAAGTTCCACCACGACAAGCATCACAAGGCTTATACCGACAAGCTCAACGAGGGCGTCGACAAGGATCCCGCGCTGCAGGGCAAGACGATCGAGGAAATCCTCGCCGTGATCTCGACTCAGCCCCCGCTGGTCCGCAACAATGGCGGCGGTTTCTGGAACCATGATTTTTTCTGGAAGATCATGACCCCGGGTGGCGGCGCGCCGTCAGGCAAGCTGGCCGAGGCGATCGACGCCTATGGCGGGCTGGACAAGCTGAAGGAAGAATTCAACACCAAGGGTGCGGGCCAGTTCGGCTCGGGCTGGGCCTGGGTGATCGCCGACGCCGACGGCAAGCTGCAGATCACCAGCACGCCGAACCAGGACAATCCGCTGATGGACGACGTCGCCGTGAAAGGCACGCCGATCCTTGGCAATGACGTGTGGGAGCACGCTTATTACCTGACCTATCGCAACGATCGCGCCGCCTATCTCAAGGCATGGTGGGACGTAGTGAACTGGGACGAAGCCGGCCGGATCTACGACTCGATCTGACTTCCTTTCCTCCCCGGGCTTGCTCGGGGAGGAATTACCCCTCGGGCGGGACTGGCGGTTCCTGACCTGTATTGAGACCGTGCTTCATCAGCATCGGCACGTTCGCGACCGCGAAGATCAGGGTCAGCGGGATGGCGCCCCACAGCTTGAAGGCGACCCAGAAATCGGTTGTGGAGTTGCGCCACACCGTCTCGTTCAGGACCGCCATGAACACGAAGAAGATCGTCCAGTTGATCGTCAGCTTGCGCCAGCCCTGCTCGGTGAGCCCGGGATAGGCGGATTCGAGCAGCGACTGGAGCAGGGGTCGTCCGGTCGCGAGGCCGAACGCCAGGATCGCTGCGAAACTCGCATAGACGAAGGTCGGCTTGATCTTGATGAAGGTTTCGTTGTGGAAATAGAGCGTCGCGCCGCCGAATACGAGCACCAGCGTGCCTGTCATCCACAGCATCGGCGAGATGCGCCCAGTCTTCCAGCGCGATACCGCCATCGCGATCGCGCTGGCGACCATGAAGGCCGTCGTCGCCGCGAGCAGGCGCGCGAGCTGGGGGCCGCTGCTGAAGAAGTTGACGACGAAGAACACCGCCAGCGGCGCGATGTCGATCGCCAGGCGCAGGCCGGGACCGATCGGAGGATGCTTGGGATTACTTGCCATCACGAATCCCTTCCACGCCGGCGATGATCCGCGCAACCTCGTTCGCATCGAAGGGCCGGAGATCGCCCATGCCCTCGCCGACGCCAATGGCGTGGATCGGCAGGCCGTATTTCTCGGCTGCCGCGACCAGCACGCCGCCGCGCGCCGTGCCATCGAGCTTGGTCATGATAAGCCCGGTGACGCCGGCAAATTCCTTGAACACCTCGATCTGGTTGAGCGCGTTCTGGCCGGTCGTTGCGTCGAGCACGAGCAGGATGTCGTGCGGCGATTCAGGGTTGATCCGGCCGAGCACGCGGCGGATCTTCGATAACTCGTCCATCAGCTCGCGCTTGTTCTGCAGGCGTCCGGCAGTGTCGACGATCAGCGCGTCGATGCCGGTAGCGGTCGCCTGCTTGACCGCCTCATAGACGATCCCGGCCGCATCGCCGCCCTCCTTGCCCGAAATGATCGGCACGCCGACCCGGTCGGCCCAGGTGGCGAGCTGGCCGATCGCGGCGGCGCGGAAAGTGTCGCCGGCCGCGAGCATCACGCCGTAATCCTGCTCGGTCAGATAATGCGCCAGCTTGGCGATGGTCGTCGTCTTGCCCGAGCCGTTGACGCCGATGACGAGGATGACCTGCGGACGCGGGAAAGCCGCGATCTCGAGCGGCCGGGCGACCTTGGCCAGGACCTTCTCGATCTCCTCGGCGACGATCAGGCGGATGCCGAGCTCCTCCATGTTGCGCTCGAAGCTGCCCTCGGCAAGGCGAACGCGGATACGGGCCGCGGTCTCCGGTCCGAGATCGGAAGCGATGAGCGCTTCTTCGATCTCGTCGAGCGTTGCTTCGTCGAGCCGCGCGGTGCCGAGCCCCGCCAGATTGCCGATCAGGCGATCGGAGGTGCGCTTGAAGCCGCCGAGCAACTTGTCGTGCCAGCTGGGAGTAGTGCTCATGCAGGGATTCCGGTGAGGTTTTTGGCGCTGGCGCCGGTGATCAGAATGGGTTGGATGGTGCCTATCGCCGTTCGTGCCGGGCCTGGCGATGCACTGTCTTCGTGGGAAGAAAGGGCAAGACCCTCGACGAGCTCACGGTGAACGGGAAGGGGGAAGCGTACTTCGGCGAAGGCCGGTGCGTGGCCGCGATCGCCTGGACGTTCCACCAATATCGGCTGAATCGTGCCGACGAAGCCGTGCAGCCAGGCCTCGCGGCGGCCCGCCCCGGCTTCGCGCAGCAAAGCGGCGCGGCGCTTGCGCACCTCCGGCTCGATCTGCGGCATGCGGGCAGCAGGCGTTCCGGCGCGGGGCGAATAGGGGAAGATGTGCGGATGGACGAGGTCGCAATCGTCGATCAGCGCCAGCGTGTTGCGGAACATCGCCTCGGTCTCGGTGGGGAAACCGGCGATCAGATCGGCGCCGATCGCGATATCGGGGCGGGCGGCCTTGAGGCGCTCTACGATCGCCACGCTCTCGGCGCGGCTATGGCGGCGCTTCATGCGCTTCAGGATCATGTCGTCGCCCGCCTGGAGCGAGAGGTGGACATGCGGCATCATGCGCGGCTCGGTCGTCAGCAGATCGAACAGCCGGTCGTCGATCTCGATCGAATCGAGCGAAGACAGGCGCAACCGTTCAAGCCCGGGCACATGATGAAGGATGCGCTCGACGAGCAGGCCGAGAGTCGGTGCTCCGGGCAGGTCCGGGCCGTAGCTGGTGAGATCGACCCCGGTCAGCACGACCTCGCGGTGTCCGGTATCGACCAATGTCCGGACCCGGTCGATCACACCGCCCGCCGGGACCGAGCGGCTGTTGCCGCGGCCGAACGGGATCGCGCAGAAGGTGCAGCGATGATCGCAGCCATTCTGCACCTCGACAAAGGCGCGGGCGTGCGACGAGAAGGCGGCCGCCAGATGCGGGCTGGTCGCGCGCACCCGCATGATGTCGCCGACGACGACTGCGTCGCGCGCGTCCCAGGCTTTCGCATCCAGTTTCTCGGCATTGCCGATCACGCGGTCGACCTCCGGCATCGCGGCGAAACCATGGGGATCGATCTGTGCAGCGCAGCCGGTCACCACGATCTCGGCGCCGGGCCGGTCGCGTCGCGCGCGACGGATCGCCGCGCGCGTCTCACTGACTGCACTGTTGGTGACGGCGCAACTGTTCACCACGACCATGTCGCGGCCGCCGACCAGCGCACGGATCGTTTCGCTTTCGGCGATGTTCAGCCGGCAGCCCAGGCTGATAATATGGGGATCAGCCATGACAGAGGCCGGAAAGGGGATACATGCGCGGTGATCTAGGGGCGGGTGCGAGCGAAGTCCATGAAAAGGCCAGTGCGGTGCTTTCCTTCTGGTTCGGCGAGGTGCCGGCCAACCAGCGCTTCGTTGCTGATCCGGTACTGGACCAGAAGATAACGGCGCGCTTCGGGGCCATGCATGACGCGGTACTGGCGACGGACGCGCAGGGCTGGCGAGACGATCCGGAGACGCTGCTGGCCGCGATCATCCTGCTCGATCAGTTCTCCCGCAACATGCATCGCGGCACGGCCGCGGCGTTCGCCGGGGATGCGCTGGCGCTCGATCTGACCCGCGAGGCGATCGAGCGCGGCTGGGACGAACGGCTCGATCCGGACGAGCAGCGCGCGTTTCTGTACATGCCGCTGATGCACGCCGAGGACCCGGCGGCGCAGCAACTGAGCGTCGCCTGTTTCGAGCAGCTCGGCGATGCGGAGAACCTGGTTTATGCCCGCGAGCATGCGGATGTGATTGTCAGGTTCGGACGATTCCCGTCGCGAAACGACGCGCTCGGGCGGAAATCGACGCCAGCTGAAAGGCGGTATCTCAGCCAGCCAGGCGCTGGCTGGTAGCGGTGTCCTTGCGGGGCTCGGGTGGCGGCTGAAGCAGGAGCCGCTTTTCCGCGAGCAGCCGGCGCGTGTTGGCGATGCTCATGGGGCGGCCATAGAGATAGCCCTGACCCTTGGAGCAGCCTAACGCGCGCAGCCGCTCTTCGATCGAGGCATCCTCGATCCCTTCGGCCGTGATCGGAAGGTTGAGGCTGTCGCCGAGTCGCGTAATCGCGTTGACGATCGCGGCGCTTTCCGGATTCTCGTTGATCGACATGATGAAGCTCTTGTCGATCTTGATCCGGTCGAACGGCAGGGCGCGGAGATGCGCGAGCGACGAATAGCCGGTGCCGAAATCGTCGAGCGCAAGCCGGATACCCTGGTTCTTGAGGCTGGCGACGATGGACTGGGCCAGAGCGAGATTGTCGAACAGTGAGCTTTCGGTGATCTCGATTTCGAGCCTGGTGGCCGGGAAGCCGGTTTCGGTGAGCACCTTGATGATCTTCTGCGCCAGCCACGCGTCCTTGAGCTGCCAGGGCGAGATGTTGACGGCAACCGACAGCGACGGGTCCCAGTCCTTTGCGGCGAGGAACGCCTGGCGCATGATGGACAGGGAGAGATCGGCGATCATCCCCGTCTCCTCCGCAATCGGGATGAAGGCGTCCGGGCCGATCAGGCCGCGCTGCGGATGTTCCCATCGCGCCAACACCTCGAATCCGCTGAGCCGGGCGGTGGTGAGATCGACCTGCTGCTCGAAATAGGGGACGATCTCCTGCCGCGGGATCGCGCCGCGCAGGCCGACCTCGAGCTCGTTGCGGGCCTGGAGCTCGCGTTCCATCGACAGATCGAACCAGGCGAGGCGGTTCCGGCCGGAATTCTTGGCCGCATACATCGCAATGTCGGCCGAGCGCATGAGCGCATCGATGCTGGCGCAATCGAAATCGGACCGGGCGATGCCGAGCGATACGCTGATGTGCAGCTGCAGCCCGTCCGCCTTGAACGGCTGGGCGAGGCGGGAGACGAGACGTTCGGCGATCCGCTCGACGCTGTCGGGATGGGCGGGATCGAACAGGAAGGCGCAGGCGAATTCGTCGCCGCCAAAGCGCGCGGTGAGGGCGACCGAGGGCATGGCGGCGGCGATTTCGACCGCTACCTCGCGCAGCAACGCATCGCCGGTCGCATGGCCGTGCATGTCGTTGATCGTCTTGAAGTGATCGAGATCGAGCATCATCAGCGCCATCGCCTTGCCCCGGCGCTTGGCCCGCACGAACATCGCGGCGCCATCCTCGCCAAGGCTGCGGCGATTGAGGAAGCCGGTCAGCGGATCGCGCGCGGCGAGCTCGTGCGCGCGCTCCTCGGCCGCGGCGCGGATCGCGACTTCGCGGGCCAGTTCCCGGTGACGGCGCCATCCAAACAGGATCAGCGCGACGTTGAGCAGCAGGGCGATGACGAGGGTCTGGTCGGTCCCCTTGCTGCCCGTGAAATAATGCTGGAGCATCGTCGACAGCACCGAACTGCCCGTGCCGACAAACAGCAGGATCGACGCGACGGTGATCGCCCCGATCAATATATCGCGCCGCGCCTTCGGGGCCCCGCTCTTCACTTCGTCGCCCGTTTCAGCTGCCATGACCTGCCCCGTGGATTCTCATGACACCCTGATCTCACAATAGCGGTGTAAATCGGGTTAAGCCGGATGGTTGCGCAATTGAGTCACCTGGTCTAAGGGCCGCGACGATCGTTTCCGTGATGGGATTCGTGAAGGGCCGCCCACAGGGCGTACGCCGGCCGACGAGGTTTCGTCCGCCGGCGTTCTTTGCGTTTTTTCAGGTGGTTGTCGATCCGGAATGAAAGGTTGTTGATGTTCGAGAGCCTGAGCGACCGTCTTGGCGGTGTGTTCGATCGACTGCGTGGGCGCGGTGCGCTGACGGAAGCGGACGTGCGCGCGGCGATGCGCGAGGTTCGCGTCGCGCTGCTCGAGGCCGATGTCGCGCTGCCGGTGGCACGCGAATTCGTCGACAAGGCGACCGAGAAAGCGATCGGCCAGAACGTGCTGCGTTCGGTCACGCCGGGCCAGCAGGTCGTGAAGATCGTCAACGACGCGCTGGTCGAGATGCTCGGCTCGGATGCGTCAGAGCTCGAGCTTGGGGTCACCCCGCCCGCCGTGATCATGATGGTTGGCCTGCAGGGTTCGGGCAAGACCACCACCACCGCCAAAATCGCGCTGCGGCTGGCGAAGCGCGAACGCAAGAAGGTCCTGATGGCGTCGCTCGACGTCAATCGCCCGAACGCGCAGGAGCAGCTGGCGACGCTCGGCACTCAGGCCGAGGTGGCGACCCTGCCGGTCGTGCCGGGCCAGCAACCAGTCGATATCGCGCGGCGCGCCCTGCAGGCGGCGAAGCTGCAGGGCTATGACGTCCTGATGCTCGATACGGCCGGTCGTCTCCACGTCGACCAGGCGCTGATGGACGAGATGCGCGCCGTCGCCGACGTCGCCAAGCCTGCCGAGATCCTGCTCGTCGTCGACGCGCTGACCGGCCAGGACGCGGTCAACGTCGCGAGCAGCTTCTCGGCGCAGGTGCCGCTTACCGGCGTGGTGCTGACCCGTATGGACGGCGATGCGCGCGGTGGCGCGGCGCTGTCGATGCGGGCCGTCACCGGCAAGCCGATCAAGTTCGCCGGCATGGGCGAGAAGCTCGACGCGCTCGAGGCGTTCCATCCGGGCCGGGTCGCCGGCCGCATCCTCGGCATGGGCGACGTGGTCGGCCTGGTCGAGCGCGCGGCCGAGGCGATCGAGCAGGAAGACGCCGAGAAAATGGCGGCGAAGCTGGCCAAGGGTCAGTTCGACATGAACGACCTGCGTGCCCAGCTTGGCCAGATGCGCCGGATGGGCGGCCTCGGCGCGCTCGCCGGCATGATCCCCGGCATGAAGAAGGCCCAGCAGGCGATGGCCTCGGGCGCGGTCGACGAGCGGATACTGCTGCGCATGGATGCGATGATCGGCTCGATGACCCCGAAAGAGCGCACCAAGCCGGAGATCATCAACGCCAAGCGCAAGATCCGGGTGGCGAAGGGCAGCGGGACGACCGTGCAGGACGTCAACAAGCTGCTCAAGATGCACCAGGAAATGTCCACCGCCATGAAGAAGATCCGCAAGATGGGCGGATTGAAGGGCATGGCGGCGATGCTCGGTAAGGGCGGCATGGGCGGTATCGGCAATGCCCTGGGCGGCCCCGGGCTCGGCAACATGCTGGGCGGCAACGGCCCCGTCGGCGGGCCTGGCCTCCCCGGCCTGGGCGGCGGGCAGGCCAACCTGCCCCCCGGCTTCGAGAATTTGATCAAGAAGAAATAACGTCATCGAAAGAAGGAAGAAGATTTAATGGCTATCAGCATTCGTCTGTCGCGCGGCGGCTCCAAGAAGCGCCCTTACTACAAGATCGTGGTTGCGGACGCCCGTTCGCCCCGCGACGGCCGCTTCATCGAGAAGCTCGGCACCTACAACCCGCTCCTCGCCAAGGATGACGAGAAGCGCATCGTGCTCGACGGCGAGCGCGCCAAGCATTGGCTGAGCGTCGGCGCGCAGCCGACCGATCGTGTCGCCCGCTTCCTGGATGCCGCCGGCGTCCGCGAGCGCGCTGCGCGCAGCAACCCGAACAAGGGCAAGCCGGGCGAGAAGGCCACCGAGCGCGCTGAAGAGCGTGCGACCAAGCTGGCCGAGGCCGAAGAGGCGAAGGCCGCAGCGGCAGCCGCTCCGGCACCTGAGCCCGTCGCCGAGGAAGCTCCCCCGGCGCAGGACAGCAACGAGGAAGCCGAGGCAGTGATCGCTGCCGAGGTCGAAGTAGCGACCGAAGAGCCGACGCCGGAAGCCGAAGCGGTTGCCGAGGCCGTCGCCGAAGCGACCCCGCCGGTGGAAGCCAATGTCTCGACCCCTGACAGCGACGCCGGCGACACCGCCGAAGCCGCCGAGGGCGAGAGCGCCCAGGCGCCGGCCGAGGGCTGATGCCGAAGGATTCCCCCGTTACGCTCGCCGTCATCATCGGCGCGCACGGCGTGACGGGGGAAATCCGCCTCAAGGTCTTCGCCGAGGATCTGAAGCCGTATAAAAGCTTCAACAACGGCACGCTGACGCTGAAGTCGGTGCGCCCGGGCAGCAACGGTGCGATCGCGCGGATTGCCGAGATCAACGACCGCAATGCTGCCGAGGCCCTGCGCGGAACCGAACTTACCGTCCCGCGATCGGCGCTGCCGCCGCTCGAAGAGGGCGAATATTATCATGCGGACCTGCTCGACCTGCCGGCGGTTTCCACCACCGGCGAAGCGCTTGGACGGGTGGTTGCGATCGACGATTTTGGCGCCGGCGACGTGATCGAGATCGAGCGGCTTGACGGCAAACGCTTCATGGTGCCGATGCGGCCCGAAGCAGTGCCCGAATGGGACGATACGCGGCTGATCGTTGCTGCAGAGTTCGTCACCGCCTGAGCGGGCGGCGCTCGTCCAGCAGGTTGCGGATCGTCGTGGCGGCTACCCCGGCCTCGCCCATGGCGTGGCTGATCTGATCGAGCCCTTTCACCACATCGCCGGCCGCAAACAGGCCCGGCACCGATGTGCGCTGATGATCATCGACTTCGAGACATCCGTCCTCCGATGCCCGCGCGCCCGCCGCAACGGCCAGTTTCGAGCGGATGCGCGAGCCGAGCGCGGGATAGATGCTGTCGAAGGCCAGTTCCCCACCGGGCGTGGTCGCGATGATGGTGTCGCCCTCGGTGCGCAGTGGCGTGCAGGGGCCATCGACATGGACGATGCCGGCCTCGGCCAGCTTTTCCCGGCAGGCCGCGTCGAGATCATGCGCGGCGCCTGGTGCGATCAGGGTGATATCGCGCGTGAAGCCACGCAGGAACAACGCCTCGCGCATCCCGTGCTCGCCAGTGCCGATCACGCCGACGCGCTTGTCGGTCACTTCATAGCCGTCGCAGATCGGGCAATAGCGGATCAATCCCTGCGCCAGCGCCGCATCATGCTCTTCGCGAGGCATGTCCGGACGGTGATTCTCGACCCCTGTGGCGAGCAGAACGGTTCGCGCCTGGACGATGCGCGCGGCATCGCCGACATGGACCTCGAACCCGTCGCCGACCGGCTTGATTGCCGTGACCGTCGCGAGTTCCCGTTGGGCGCCGAAGCTCTCGGCCTGTTCGAGCATCAGCGCCAGCAGATCCTTGCCCGAGATGCCGCCGGGATAGCCGGCATGGTTGTACGTGCGCGGGATCAGCGCCGCGCGGCTGGAGCCGCCATCGAACAGCCGGATCGAGAGATGGAAACGCGCCAGATAGATAGCGGCGGTCAGCCCGGCGGGGCCGGCCCCGATGATGATGCAGTCTTCCATGCCCGTCCTAAAGGTCGGTGGGGGGCGTTGGTTCCGGATGGCCGGCGATCATTGACCTTGTGAGACGGCAAATGTATATACACTCGGTATATACGGAGGGTGATATGACCGCGCCGCGCAAGTCGCGCACCTTCAAGTCCGGCAACTCGGTTGCCCTCAGACTGCCCAAGGCGCTCGGCATCGAAGCCGGCGTCGAAATGACGGTGCGCGAAGAGAAGGGACGGTTCATCGTCGAACCGGTCGCCGCTGAACCGCGCAAGATCGACCTGACCGGTATTGCCGGATCCATCCCCTGGTTGAAGCCGCTGACTTCCGAAGACCGCGAGTTTGAGGATGAGGATCGGCCCTGGCATCTGCTCGACGGGAAGAGCGGCTGACGGGTGCGGTATTTTATCGACACAAACTGCTGCATCTATCTTTTGGCCGGAACGCACCCGGCATTGACGCTGCGCATCTCTGAAACGGCGGCGGGCGATATTGGCCTTTCGACGATAGTCCTGGCAGAATTCGCTCTGGGGTTGCAGCGCGGGGCCGGATTGCCCGACCAGCGGCTCGAACTTCTCAAGGAACAGATGCCGGTGCAAGCGTTCGACCAAGCCGCGGCCGAGGCCTATGCCAGGCTGCCGTTCCGGCGCGGGCGTTTCGATCGGCTCCTCGCCGCTCATGCCGTCAGCCGCGGGCTGACCCTGATCACGAACAACCCTCGCGACTTCGCCGATATCCCCGACCTCGCCGTAGAGAACTGGACACTATGACCTTCGCCGCCACTGTCCTGACCCTCTACCCGGACATGTTCCCCGGGCCGCTCGGCGTGTCGCTGGCCGGGCGGGCGCTGGGCGAGGGAAAATGGTCCCTCGATGCGGTCAACATTCGGGACTTCGCAGCGGACAAGCATCGTACCGTCGACGATACGCCGGCCGGGGGCGGGGCAGGGATGGTGCTGCGGGCCGATGTGCTGGCCGCGGCGATCGACAGCGTTGCCGACGATCGTCCCGTGCTGGCCATGACGCCGCGTGGCGTGCCGCTGACCCAGGAGCGGGTTCGCGGGCTGGCGGAAGGACCGGGCGTTACCATTCTCTGCGGCCGGTTCGAGGGTTTCGACGAACGGATTTTCGAGGGCCGTCAGGTCGAGCAGGTTTCGATTGGCGACTATATCCTCTCCGGCGGCGAGATGGGGGCGCTGGTGCTGCTCGATGCTTGCATTCGCCTGCTTCCCGGCGTAATGGGCGCGGCTTCAAGCGGTGTGGACGAGAGCTTCGAAACGGGGCTGCTCGAATACCCGCAATATACCCGACCTGCTGAATGGGAAGGGCGCACGATCCCCGAAGTGTTGCGATCGGGGGATCATGCGAGGATCGCGGCGTGGCGAAAGCACATGGCCGAGACCGAAACACGGCTAAGGCGGCCGGATCTTTGGGAGCGCCATGAGGGCGTTCGGGTCCAGTCGCCCTCTGGCGCGCGACGACAGACGAAGGACGAATGAGATGAATCTCATCCAGACGATCGAAGCCGAGAACATCGCCAAGTTTCTCGAGACCAAGAAGATCCCGGAATTCCGCCCCGGCGACACGCTGAAGGTCGGCGTGAAGGTTGTCGAAGGCGAGCGCACCCGCGTTCAGAACTACGAAGGCGTGTGCATCGCGCGTTCGAACAAGGGCATGGGCTCCAACTTCACCGTGCGGAAGATTTCGTTCGGTGAAGGCGTCGAGCGCGTTTTCCCGCTCTATTCGCCGAACATCGATTCCATCGAAGTGGTCCGCAAGGGCGCCGTGCGTCGCGCGAAGCTCTATTATCTGCGTGGCCGCACCGGCAAGTCGGCGCGTATCGCCGAGCGCCGCGATCCCCGCCCGGCCAAGACGACCGCTGCCGCCGAGTAATCGGCCAGGCGATTTCGCTAAATTTTCGAACGGGGCGTGGAGACGATGGTCTCCGCGCCCCGTTTCGTTGTGGGATCAGCCGCGATCTCCAACAGCGACTCGGGTTTTGCGCCGATTGGCGAATCCGCATTTTTTCTTCCGCTGTTATGTTGGATTTCGAAGGCGAATTTTCTCAATCTTCCTAACGGTTTGCGGGGCCACTTCCCTGTTACGGATAACAGCGGTAAATTTCGCCGAAAAGAACGAAAAACCTCCTCCGTTTTCCGCTGATGATGCGAAAAACTCCCCTGAAATGATGTCACGATAAGAATGAGCGGTCCTGGGCGCATGCTGTGCGCCGGCCGCGGCTGCCTGCCACGTCACGCGCGTGGATTGAATCAGGCGTAGCTGACGATCTCGTATTCGATCCGGTCGTAATCGAGGAAATAGAAGCGCCGCCCGGGTTCATAGTCGCCGTGCGAGAACGGCACGAGCCCGGCAGCGGCCACGCGGCGTTCGATCTCGTCCAGATCGTCGACCACGATGGCGACATGGTTGAGCGGCTCGCCCTTGGGGAAATCGGCCCAGGCCGGCGTGCCCGCTGGGGGCGTGTAGAGCGCGATATAGAAGCGATCGTCGCCGGCATGGATGGTGCGGCCGCCATCACGCGCCGGGCCCATCCAGCGGACCTTCCAGTCGAAGAGATCAAGCAGGAGTTTGGCCGAACGTTCCGGCTCGCGGACCGTGAGATTGACGTGCTCGATGAAGGGAGATGGCATGAATGTCGTCCTTGTGTTGACCGTCATGCGTCATCTGATGCAACCTCAACCTAAGTTGAGGTCAAGTATTATTTTGGAGAGCTGGATGGGGCGGGGTGACGAATTGCTGCCGATCGGCGAGCTGGCGGCGCGCACCGGGCTGTCGGTGTCGGCGATCCGCTTCTACGAAGCGAAGGGGCTGGTCCAGGCGCTGCGCACGAACGGCGGGCAGCGGCGTTTCCTCCGATCGGACATCCGCCGGCTGTCCTTTGCGCTGATCGCCCAGCAGCTCGGCTTCACCATCCAGCAGATCGCGACCGAGCTCGCCAAGCTGCCGCAGGGGCGCACCCCGAGCGCGGCGGACTGGAAGCGGATCAGCGGCATCTTCAAGGACTCGCTCGAACAGCGGATCGCCGTGCTGCAGCGGACCCGCGACGTGCTTGATAACTGTATCGGCTGCGGCTGCCTCTCGCTGAAGAAATGCGCGCTGTACAACCGGGACGACCGAGCCGGCCTGACCGGGGCGGGGCCGCGCTATACGCTGGCGGCGCCGGAACCTTGAAGGTCCGTGGCGCAAAGGACGCAAGAGGGGAGGGAGTGAGACGACGGAGGGGCAGTTCGGCTATGCGCCCTCATCCTCGCCATTCCCATCGCTGTTGGCCGTGTCTGAAAGCAGTCGGACCATGATGAAGGGGGCCGAACCCTCTTGATGCGCCAAAGGGTGGTCGATGTTATTCGATCTCAAGATTGGAGGTATGGTGGATCCATCAGCAGATTATAGCCGGCAGGCGGGAGGAGCGGCGCTGGCCGCGCGCTTGCGTCGGCTTTCCGAACGGTTCGATCGTGATGCGACCCGGCTATATGCCGCGCAAAACATCCGTTTCGAGCAACGCTGGTACGGCCTGCTCAATCAGCTCGTCCTGAACGGTCCGATGTCGATCGGTGAGATCGGACGGGCGCTGTGCATCACCCACGTCTCGGTAAGTCAGGCAAGCCGCTCGCTCGAGGCCGCGGGGATCATCACTTCGGCCCCATCGACCGAAGACGCACGCCGCCGAGAGCTTCGCTTGACGCCGAAAGGGGATGCTCTGATCGTGCAGCTCTCTCCATTATGGCGGGCACTGGATCGTGTGGCGGAAGAACTGAATGCCGAGGCGAACGACGTGGTGCGGCGCCTCGACCAGCTTGAGGACGCACTTGCGCACAGGTCGCTTTTCGACCGTGTCGCCGACAGGATCGGAATCGCGCCCGGCGAAGTAGAAACCGATTGACATGAATGTAGGTGCCTACATAATTGATGGATGAGACGTCGCGACCTGCTGGCTGCTACTGCCTTGCTACCCGGCCTTAGGTCGATTTGTGGCGGCAGCGAACAAGCCGAGGGTGCGGGCGTCACCCCACCCGACGCAGATTTCCTGGCGTCACTCCCCGGCCTTCTCGGCATCTCGGGCGTGCCGGGAATCGGCATGGGCCTGGTGTCTCGCGGCCGGATGACCTGGCCTGCTCACGCAGGCGTGGTGTTCCTATGGGCTTGACCCGACATCGCCCAGGGATCCGCCTGCTCACCGTCACGCTGGCCGGTCTGCTGCTCGCCGCCGCCGAGCCGGTGATCCTGCCCTGGGGGTTCGATGTTGGCGGGATGGACCGATCGGCAAAGCCCGGCGACGACTTCGACCGATACAGCAACGGTGCCTGGAAGCAGGCGACGCCGATCCCGCCCGACCGGAGCGCGTGGGGTCCGTTCGCGATGCTCCGCGCCAAGGCCGAGAGCGACGTCAAGGCGATCGTCGGCGACATCGCCGGGCGGCCGCAAGCGGCCGGCTCGATCGAACGCAAGATCGCCGATACCTACACCGCCTATCTCGATACGAAAGCGATCGAGGCGGCGGCATTGGCGCCGGTTGCCACGGACCTCGCAAAGATCGCGGCGGCGCGTTCGCACGAGGATGTCGCGCGGCTGATGGGACATCCCGAACTCGGCGTCGGTGGCCCGTTGTCGCTCACCCCATGGCCGGACGCCGCGAACCCCGATCGCTATGCAATCAATATCGTCCAGTCGGGCCTCAGCCTTCCCGACCGGGATTTTTATCTGAAGGGCGATACACGGTCCGTCCAAGTGCGGACGAAGTTCCGATCCTATGTCGCGGGGATGCTGGCGCTGGATCATTATCCCGATCCGGAACGTGCGGCCGACGCCATCGTGGCGCTCGAGACCGGAATCGCGCAAGCGCACTGGACTCGCGAGAAACGCGGCGATCGTGACCTGACCTATCACCCCAAGTCCCGCGCCGGGCTCAAGGCGTTCGCACCGGACTACCCGTGGGACGCGACGCTCGGCGCGCTCGGGATATCCCGGCAGGACTTCTACGTCCTCAAGGAGGATAGCGCGATCCGCGATCTGGCCAAACTGTTCCGTATCACGCCGGTCACGACCTGGCGCGCCTACATGACGTTCCGATATCTGAACGGCATGGCCGATGTGCTTCCCGCCGCCTTCGACGACCTGGCGTTCGATTTCAACGGGCGGACGCTTTCTGGTCAGCCGCAGAAGCGCGAGCGCTGGAAACGCGCCACAGCCGCGCTCAACATCGCACTTGGCGAGGCCGTGGGCCAGATTTACGTCCGGCGGCATTTCACGCCGGAAGCGAAGGTCCGGATCACCGCGCTGGTGGAGAATCTGCGGGCCGCCTTCCGTGTGCGGATCGAGCGGCTCGACTGGATGTCCGCCGATACCAGGCGCGCTGCCCTGGCCAAGCTTGCGGCAATCCGCGTGAAGGTCGGCTACCCCGATAGCTGGCGCGATTATACGACTCTGGAGGTTCGCGCCGGCGATCCCGTCGGCAACCGAAAGCGCGCGCTGTTGTGGGACTGGAAGCGACGGATCGCGCGCCTTGGGCAACCGACCGATCGCGACGGATGGGGAATGACCCCGCAAAACGTCAACGCCTACTCCAACAGCTTCTTCAACGAGATCGTCTTTCCCGCCGCGATACTGCAGTCGCCCTATTTCGATCCGGCGGCCGATCCCGCGGTGAACTATGGGGGCATCGGTGGTGTCATCGGCCACGAGATGGGCCACGCGTTCGACGATCAGGGCGCCAAGACCGACGCGAAAGGCGCGCAACGCGACTGGTGGGGCAAGGCTGACTCCGCGCGGTTCAGGGCACTGGCCTCCCGCCTCGCCGAGCAATATTCGCGCTACGAGCCGATTCCGGGCAGCCACCTGAACGGCGCGATGACTTTAAGCGAGAATATCGGCGATCTTGGCGGTCTCAACATTGCACTCGAGGCCTATCATATCGCGCTCCACGGCCAGCCGGCGCCCATCCTGGACGGCACGACGGGCGATCAGCGGTTCTTCTTGTCGTGGGCCCAGACCTACCGGGAGAACATCCGCGATGCGGCACTGCGAGCCGATCTCGCATCGGATCCCCATAGCCCCTCCGTGTTCAGAGTGAATGGCGTCGTCCGTAATATCGATGCCTGGTACGACGCGTTCAGCGTCAAGCCGGGAGATCGTCTCTATCTCGCGCCAAGTGATCGTATTCACATCTGGTAGGGAGTGCACCGGGGGGCATGTTCCCTCATAGCCAATCATTCCGGGTTGCGGCCGCAAATTCCCCGGATCCTGGGCCCGCTGACAATCTCAATATGCTTCCAACCTTTGAGTAGGCGGCTCTCCGCGGTTCTGTGCTGCATAGCCGTCCAGCAGCTAGCGGCCCAATCCCAGCCACCAACCAGCGTATCTTGTCGCGCAGCCCTATTGCCGTTTCCGCGAGCTGCCATTTCAGTGCTCGACTACAGACGTCCGGTAGCGGTGGTCCGCGCAGGTTGCTTTCCAGGGACAATTCACCAAAATGCGGACGTGTTCTCGCCGCGCAAAAGGCAGACCAGGATTGCACGCGATCCTAATAGCGATCGGCGTCGACCTGGGTCACATCATAGGTGAAATTGGTCGGGTTGTAGGGAAGCATGCCCGCGTTCCAGACCATATAGGCGTCCCGCAGCGTCGCGAAGCGCTGTGGCTCGTCGGCCGAGCGATCCGCGCGCTCGCGGGCGTCGGCCGAGAGATCGAACAGATGTTCCTTCCCACCCAGCCGCAGATATTTCCAGTCACCGTCGCGCACCGCAGCCTGATCGCCGCTCTTGTGCCGCCAGAAGAGACGCCGCGGATGGGGCGTCGCCGCTCCGGTCAGAACCGGGAGCAGATTCTCGCCGTCCGAAGGAAAGCCAGGGTCGGGCGCTACGCCGGCCGCAGCCAGCAACGTCGGCAGGAAATCCATCGAGACCATGACCTGCGGTGACGTCGCATTCGCGGCAATCTTTCCCGGCCAGCGGACGATCAGCGGCACGCGGATACCGCCCTCCAGCAGTTCGCCCTTCACGCCGGTGAAGGGCCAGGTCTCCGAAAAGCGCTCGCCGCCATTGTCGCTCGTGAACACCACGATCGTATCGTTGGCGAGACCGAACGCATCGATCGCCGCCAGAATCTTGCCCACATTCTGGTCCAGGTTGAGGACGATCTTCGCAAATGCATCGAGGTTGCCGTGATTGCGGTCGAGCGGGTCTGTCCAGGCGGCGGCGCCGGCGGTGTCGCCCGGCGCAGTCCAGGGAGCATGCGGCGCATTGAAATGCATGCTGAGGAAGAAGGGCCGCGGACCGCTGCCGATCCAGCGCACCGCCTCGTCGGCCAGCACATCGGTGAGATAGCCGTTCCATGCGACCGGACTCCCGTTTCGGAGCAGGTCGTCGGGCATCGGCGAGGCCGGCGCGAGCGGATAATAGCTGGTGCCGCCGCCGGTATAGCCGAAGAAGTAATCATAGCCGTAATTGTTGGGGCCGGCCGCGGGCGCCGCGCCGATATGCCATTTACCGACAAGCGCGGTGCGATACCCGGCCTGACGGAGCAGGGAGGGCAAGGTCGGGTGGCCGGCAGGGAGCATGTCTGTCGGCTTGGGCGCGGTGATCGGCTCCTCGAGCCCGACGACGAGGCGCTGCTGGTAGCGGCCGGTGATCAGCCCGATCCGCGTCGCCGAACAGACGCAGCTGTTCGCATAGCCCTGGGTCAGCCGCACCCCCTGCGACGCCAGCGTGTCGAGATAGGAGGTGACATAGTCGCGGCGGCCGTAGCAGCTGAGATCGGCGCAACCGAGATCGTCGGCCAGGATGAACAGGATGTTGGGGCCGGTCGCGACGGGGGCGGACAGCACGTCCTGACAGCCCGAAATCGCAGGCAGGGTTGCGGCCAGACTCAGCGCCCCGACACCGCGAAGCAATTCCCGCCGGGTGGCGATCGTTCCCTTCACGTGCAATCCCCCATATCGACGGCGGAAACATATGAGAGCGGCGCGCGCGCAACAAGAGGATCGCGCCGCCTACCACCTCTCTCCATTGAAGGCGTCATCCCGTTTCGAGTCACCTGTCCGGCCATGGACCTAGAGCCGCCGGGGCGCAGACTCATCGAGCCGAGTTGACCATAGAGACTCGGGTGCGGGCATTTTTTGTGGCGTGACGCGCTCACGTGTATTATCGTAACAACACACATTGCAGCCCGTGCTGCACCAGATATGTTCGGGGGAACGGGCAATGAGCGACGTAACCATGGCCAGGGCTGAAGAGCCGGACGGCGCGCCGCGGATCGCGGTTCTCGATATCCTGCGCGGTGTCGCGATCCTCGGCATCCTGTTCATGAACATCAACGACATGGGGGCGTCGTTTCGCGCAGGCGGCGATGTGCGGCATTTCGGCTGGGCGCCGATCGATCAGGTCGCGTGGTGGCTGCGCGAGGTGTTCGCCAACGGCACCGCGCGGTGCCTGCTGGAAATGCTGTTCGGCGCCGGCATGGTGATCCTGACCGGGCGGGTCGCCGACGCCGTTGGGAAGCGAGACGTGATGCGGCGCTATTATCGGCGCAACATCGTGCTCGTGGCGTTCGGCCTGGTCCACATGTTCATCCTGTTGTGGGGCGGGGATATCCTCCACACCTATGGTCTCGCCGCACTGGTGGTTTTCTGGTTTCGCCAGTTGCGGCCGCGCGATATGATCGCGCTCGGCCTGGTCATGGCCCTGGCGCAGCTCGTCGGGGGTGGTTATTCCGGCTATTATCAGGGCGTCCGGCAGCAGGCCGTGGTCGCGACGCTTCAGGCCAAGAGCGACGCGGGGCAGGGCCTCAATCCGGGTGAGAAGGCGACCCTCGGCGACGCGGCCAAGGATAAGGCCGAGCGCGCCAAGGACCGCGCCGAACAGAAGGCCGAAGTGGCCCGGGAAGACCGGGACAGGTCCGGAACCACCGCCACCTGGGTGACCGAGCAGGTGCGGATGAGTGCCGAGCGGCTGTTCGGCGCTGGCGAGCTGTTCGCGATATGGGAGTCGGCCAGCGTGATGCTGATCGGCGCGGGGCTGTTCAAGCTGGGCATCCTGCAGGGCCAGCGATCCCGATCCTTCTATTGGCGCATGACGATCCTGGCCTATCTGGTCGGCGGAACGCTGCGGGTGATTGGCGCCGGTGAGATCATGCGTTTCGACGATGCGCCGCAGACGAACTGGGCGACGCAGGAGATCGCGCGCCAGGCAATGACCCTGGGTCATGTCGGGCTGATCAACCTGCTCGTCAGCAGTGCGGTTGGGGCGCGGCTGATGCGCCCGTTCGTGGCGGCTGGGCGGACGGCGCTGTCGATCTACGTGTTGCAGACGCTGATCTGCCTGTGGATCCTCTATCCGCCGTTTGCGCTGGGCCTGTACGGCACGCAGGGCTGGGCGGAGATGATGGCGGTCTCGGTGGTCATCGATCTCGGCCTGTTGTGGCTGGCCAATGTCTATGTCCGCCATTTCCGGATCGCACCGGTCGAATGGGCGTGGCGATCGATCGTCGAAGAACGCCGCCTGCCGTTTCGGTCGCTCGGTCGCTGAGCACAGGGCGGTTTCGTTGCCTCGACGGAGTGTAAGTAGTTTAGTCGCCTTCCCAAGTTGCAGTCTCATAGACCAGGAGCGGCAGTAGGTAGTGAAAATGGCCCGACGCTTGTCGGAACAATGGCTGGTTAGCTGCGGTTCATGGGTCGCACCGTCTCAACAATATCCGCAAGCATGAGGTCGCCCCCGCAAACAGCTGAGACACACCAGACGTTCGCGAGATTGCCGATTACGACCGGCGAAAAGCCTTCCGAACCGGCGGCCTTAGCAAGATACGATGAAGCTCGGCCAAATGGCCGTTCTCTTCTAAGGGTCAGCCCAGACGCGAATGGTCGGTTCATGACTCTACGACCCAGACCCGATCCATCATTAACCGAATAGTCAGCAACTTCCGCCAGAATTACGGCGGGAGAAAATGGATGCGAACTGAAGTGCAGTCACGAGCTGAGCAGGGGAAATTGTGTCTCTCCGATGAGGAGATCGGCACGCGGGCGGCGCTGTATAATTCGGACCCCGATTTCGGATCCGATCTGCGCAGCTTCTGGACCCTGGGCAAGCCCCAGGCGGAGCAGATCATCCGGGCCTATTGGCACGAGAAGGTCTGCGCCAAGATCCGCCCCGAAGTCTGGCGGGACAATCCGCAGATAACCCCCGACGGCATTACGGATCGTGCGGTCAATCGCTACGATCGCCTGCTTACCGGCCCGATCGACGGCGCCTGGGTGCGGTTTTCGGCGGAGCGGGCGCACCGGGTGCAGGTGCTGGGCATCGGCCTGACCCAGGCGATGATCCAGCTCGCCGATCTGTATCGCGATCTGGCCAGCCTGGCGCGCACGCTGTTCGCCGAGGATCCGGCACGGGGCGAGCGAGTGGCGAGCGCGATCGGCAAGTTCGGCATCATCGAGACCGAAGTGTCGGTCGCCGAAGTCGCGGCGGTCGAGCGTGCCGGAGCAGCTGCCCTGCGCACCACGATCGGCGAAAAGTTTCACGCGATGTCGCGCGACTTGCTGACCGCGACCGTCGCCGATGCGCATGACCTGCACAAGCGGGCGACCGCAACCGCTGCCTCTGCGCGGGGCATGCTCGGCCGTACCGCCGACGTCGCTGCCGCGGCCGAGCAATCCGCCGAGGCGATGAACGATGCCGCGCGCACTGCCGCGATCCTGATCGATACGATCGGCGTCACCGAGAAGGAGGTCCAGGCGGCGACCGAGGTTGCCGCACGGGCCGCCACCCAGTCGATGCGCGCTGTCGATGCCTCGCATCTGTTGTCGGCGCACGCCAAGGCGATCGAATCCATCCTCGGGCTGATCCGCGACATTGCCGGGCAGACGAACCTGCTGGCACTCAACGCCACGATCGAGGCGGCGCGGGCCGGCGACGCCGGGCGCGGCTTCGCCGTGGTGGCGCAGGAAGTGAAGACCCTGGCCAACCAGAGTGCGCGGGCGACCGACGACATTGCGCTGAAGATCGCGGCGATCCAGGCGTCGACCGAGGAAGTGGTCGACGCCAACGGATCGATCCACCGCACGATCGACGAAGTGCAGGCGCATGCCGGCCGGATCCAGGACGCGATGGGTCGTCAGACCCAGACGGTTACGGCAATCACCAGCGCCGTCGACGAAACGGCGCTGGCGGCACGATCCATGGCGGAAAATGTCGCGGCGATCCGCTCCGGCACCCAGCATGTGGCTTCGGAAATCGGGGAGGTCGAAAAGGGTTTCCGCCTGGTCGATCAGCGGCTGAGCGGGCTCGAGGCAGAGACCGCCAGTTTCGTGGAGCGGATCGCGGTCTGATCGCCCGCTCTCCGGGGCGTCAGAGCTGCTTGGCGAACGTGTGGGACGTCAGGCCGAAGCCGTGGCGTTCGAAGAAGCCATGCGCCCCGAGATTGGCGACGCCGCTTTCGAGGAAAATCCAGCGCATCTCGCGCCGCGCGGCTTCAGCCTCGATTGCCGCGACCATGCGCGCGCCGATGCCCTGCGAGCGTGCCGCGGGATCAACTGACAGATCCTCGATAATGGCGAAGCGCACCCGGTCAGTGACGGTCCACAGCAGGATGGCAGCTGCGACGATCGCGCCGGCGCCGTCGCGCAGCAGCAAAACGCCGCGATCGGGGCCGGGATCGGCCAGATCCTCGACGAACAGCGCGTCGAGGTTCGGGACCCAGGATTTGCCGTCAGTGCTCAGTCCGCTCTGGATTTCGCCGTGGCTGATGTAGCGCGCGTCGGCACCGATGGTGCGGGCGAAGAAATGGGCTGCCGCAGCGCGATCGGCCGCGCCTTCCACCCAAGCCGGATCAGGCGTGCCGCCAGAGGCCCCGGTATCGCCGGAGGCGCTACTGCCGTTGTCTCGATCTTGCCCTGCCAATCCCTGATCTCCGTGCATTGCATCTGCGCCGCGACCCATTCGAAGAAACGATGCCGGCGCTGCCGGTCAATCGCTGCATCGGCGGAGTCGCCGAATTCCTCGAATAGCGCGATGCCGAGATCGAAGATATCACGGACGTCGTCCGTATAATTTCCCCTGAGATCGGGCCACTGATCGCGGAAATACCAGTCGTCGAGCGTATCGTAGAACCAGGTGACCCAGCTGGCGAACACCTCATGCTCGATCACATCCTGGCGGCGGAAGCGAGCGCACACCTCGAACAGGTTCAGCGTCTGGAAATAGAGATTATAGGCGAAGACGGCGTTCGCGACATCGGCGATCGCCTTTTTCCGCGCGGTGGCCGACACCCGGAGCAGGCGGTAGGGGGCGAGTTTCTCGGAATGCTCGGCTTCATATTTGAACACGTCGCTCGAGGCGACTTCGAGACTGAGATAGGCGCCGGACTTCTCGACCCTGAGAGCGTCCTTGCGTGCGCTGCGGCTGAACAGGAGGGCGGTGGCGAAGGCGGCGAACGCGATCAACGCAGCGAGGATGGCGATCAGATCGGCCGTGCCGATGGGCTTCAGATCGAACCAGAGCGCGCTGGCCGGTACAGTCAGGTTCGTCATCGGGCGACAAGGTCGCACGAGACTCTCACATCGGGCAATAGGGCTGACAAGCGCATCGTCGTCGGTGACAACCAGCCGATCATTGTCAGGGAATCATCATGACGATTCACCGCTGCGCCTGGGCCGAACCCGACCCGCTGATGCGCGCCTATCACGATGCGGAATGGGGCGTGCCCGAGCGTGACAGCCGGGCGCTGTGGGAGAAACTGATGCTCGACGGGTTCCAGGCCGGGCTCGCCTGGATCACCATCCTGCGCAAGCGCGATGCGTTCCGGGAGGCGTTCGCGGGCTTCGATCCCGAAATCGTCGCGCGGTTCGACGAGGCGGATATCCAGCGGCTGCTGGCGGACGCGCGGATCGTCCGCTCGCGCAGCAAGATCACCGCGACGATCGGCAATGCGCGCGCCTTTCTCGCGATGCGCGATGCCGGCGAGGACTTCTCGGCATTCGCCTGGGGAATGGCGGGCGGCGCGCCGATCATCGGCGACGGGGTGCACCTGCCGGCCCGGACGGCGCTGTCGGAACAGATATCGGTCGCGCTGAAGAAGCGCGGGTTCAAGTTCGTCGGGCCAGTGATCGTCTATGCCTGGATGCAGGCGACAGGGATCGTGGACGATCATGCGGTGGGATGTTTCCGGCGGACCGGCTGATCCCTCTCCCGGGCGATCGCGCGTTCGTTGGGGTCCTGGCCGGTCTTACGCAGGCAAGTCGCGGCGGCGCGCTACCCTTTACGCCATGCCTGCGCGCCGCAATAAGCGGGACATGCGCCTGCGTTCGCGGGCTTGAGAATATCGGGACTGGAGATGAACGATGCCGAAATCCTGGCTGCTGGCGGGCGTCATGCTCGCCGCACTGGCGACCCCTGCCATGGCGACTGAGCCGGGCGCGCCGCCCCAGGCGACGACGAACGCCGCGTCGAAACCGCTGACGCTGCAGCGCGTGTTCGCCAGCCCGGACCTGGCCGGACCGCAGCCGCAATCGCTGAAGCTGTCGCCCGACGGCACGCTGCTCACGTCGCTGCGCAATCGCGACGACGAGAAGCAGCGGTTCGACCTGTGGGCGCTCGATACGCGCACCGGCAAGGCGCGGATGCTGGTCGATTCGAAGAAGGTCGGCACTGGCGCCGAGCTTTCCGAGGCCGAAAAGATGCAGCGCGAGCGCGATCGCTCGATCACCGGCAAGACCGGGATCGTCGGCTATGCCTGGTCGCCCGACAGCAAATCGATCCTCGTGCCGCTCGACGGGGATCTCTATCTTGCGACGCTGGACGGCAAGGTCACGCGCCTGACCAATACGCCCGGCGGCGAACTGAATCCCGCGGTGAGCCCGCGAGGCGGCTTCGTCAGCTTCGTGCGCGACCAGAATCTGTTCGTGCAGCCGCTGGCCGGCGGCCCCGCGCGTGCCGTGACGAGCACCGGCGCTGGTACGGTCCATTGGGGCGAAGCCGAATTCGTCGCGCAGGAGGAAATGGACCGGCGCACCGGATATTGGTGGTCGCCCGACGAGACGCGCATCGCCGTCCAGCGCTTCGACGAAGCGCCGGTCGGCATCGTCACGCGCGCCGCGATCGGCGCGGACGGCACCAAGGTCTATGAGCAGCGCTATCCCGCCGCCGGCACGCCCAATGTGCTGGTCGAACTGTATGTGACGAACCCCGACGGCAGCGGGCAAGTGAAGGTCGATCTGGGCAGCAACCCGGACATCTATCTCGCGCGTGTCGACTGGACGCCCGACGGCCGGACCCTGCTGGTGCAGCGCCAGAGCCGTGATCAGAAGACGCTCGACATGCTCGAGGTGAATCCGGCGACCGGCAAGAGCAGGATCCTGTTCACCGAAAAGTCGGGCGAGCGCAGCTGGACCAACCTGTCGGACAGCTATCGCCTGTTGCGCGACGGCAGCCTGATCTGGTGGTCGGAGCGCGACGGCTATGGGCACCTCTATCGCCTGGCCCAGGGCAAATGGACTCAGCTGACCAAGGGAGAATGGACCGTCCAGGATCTGGACGGGGTGGACGAGGCGAGGGGGCGGATCTTCTTCACCGGCAACAAGGACGGCGCGCTAGAACAGCATCTCTACGCGGTCGACCTTGCACGCCCGACCGTGGTCACCCGGCTGACCGAGCCCGGCTGGTGGAACAGCGCGACGATGGACCGGGCGGCGAGCCGGATCATCGTGACTCGCTCCAACCCGACCCAGCCGCCGCAGACCTATCTCGCTGACCTGAACGGCAAGCGCCTGTCCTGGGTCAATGAGAATGCGGTGGTGGCGGGGCATCCCTATTACCCGTATCTCGGCACCCATCAGGCCAAGACGCTCGGCAGTTTCAAGGCCGCGGACGGGACGACGCTCTATTACGAGATGATCACGCCGCCGCTCGAGCCGGGCAAGAAATACCCGGTGTTCTTCGAGCATTATGGCGGCCCGGGCAGCCAGCAGGTCACAAGGGGGTGGCAGAGCCCGCTGGCGCAATATGTCGTGTCGCGCGGCTATGTCTATTTCAGGATCGACAATCGCGGTTCGACTCATCGCGGCAAGGCGTTCGAGGACCATATCTATCGCGCAATGGGCAGCGTCGAGGTGGAGGATCAACTGTCTGCCGCGACGTGGATCAAGGCCCAGCCGTTCGTCGATCCGGCCAAGGTCGCGATCTATGGCTGGTCCTATGGCGGATACATGACGCTGAAGATGCTCGAAGCGAATCCGGGCGTCTATGCCGCCGGCATCGCGGGCGCGCCGGTGACCAAATGGGAATTGTACGACACCCATTATACCGAGCGTTACATGGGCGATCCGAAGCGGGACGCGAAGGCCTATGCCACGTCTGACGCGATCGATGACGCGGCGAAGATCCGCGATCCGCTGCTGCTGATCCACGGCATGGCGGACGACAATGTCGTGCTCGACAATTCGACGGCGTTCGCGGCGAAGATGCAGGCGGAGAATGTGCCGTTCGAAATGATGTTCTACCCGGGCAAGACGCACAGCGCGGGCAAGGAGGTGCATGTGTGGACGACGATCTTCGCTTTCCTGGACCAGAAGCTGGGGAAATAGGAACTGCGTTGGCCGGGGCGGGACCAAGGGAAAATCGCCGCCCCGGCCAACGAGGATGACGGCGATTATTCGCCGATGGCGCGGAGGGCTGGCGCTCCCGCGACCGCCGTCATCAAGTCTATCCGGCCATCTGCATTAATTGACTATTGGGATTTTATTGCAAGCAGAGTCCGAACCATTTCCGTGACGAATTCGTAACGCTTCCGACATAACATCCGATATCGAAAACTATTGAATCTCGAGATTCACCATTCGGATTTTTTGTATACAACATTGGTGCAAGCCGGAAATCGCCGATCGGTGACCTTGCCGGGGCAGATGCTGCTCGTCCCCAATATCCGGAAGCGGCATTTTGCGATGGGCTGATGGAAAGGGCCCGGCTCCGCTGGGCTGATAGATTTCCTGTACTGGACAAAATGCCCGGGGCGCGTATGCGACCGCTTCGTCTTCGGACTGGAGTTTGAATATGGGTTATCGGATCGTAGTTGCAGGCGCGACCGGGAATGTCGGGCGCGAGATGCTCAACATCCTGGCGGAGCGCGAGTTTCCGGCGGACGAGATCGCCGTCGTCGCATCGTCCCGATCGACGGGCGACATGGTCGATTACGGCGAGACCGGAAAGCAGTTCAAGGTCCAGAACATCGAGCATTTCGATCCGACCGGCTGGGACATGGCGCTGTTCGCGATCGGATCCGAGGCGACCAAGATCCATGCGCCGCGCTTCGCCGCGGCCGGCTGCACGGTGATCGACAATTCGTCGCTGTACCGGATGGATCCGGACGTGCCGCTGATCGTGCCCGAGGTGAACCCCGAGGCGATCAGTGGCTATACCCGCAAGAACATCATCGCGAACCCGAACTGCTCGACCGCGCAGATGGTCGTCGCGCTCAAGCCGCTGCACGATGTGGCGCGGATCAAGCGCGTCGTGGTCGCGACCTATCAGTCCGTCTCGGGCGCGGGCAAGGCGGGCATGGACGAGCTGTTCGAGCAGAGCCGCAACATCTTCGTCGGCGACTCCGCCGAACCCAAGAAGTTCACCAAGCAGATCGCGTTCAACGTGATCCCCCACATCGACAGCTTCCTGGACGACGGATCGACCAAGGAAGAGTGGAAGATGGTGGTCGAGACCAAGAAGATCCTCGATCCGAAGATCAAGGTCCATGCCACCTGCGTCCGCGTTCCCGTATTCGTCGGCCATAGCGAGGCGATCAACATCGAGTTCGAGGACGAGATTTCGGCCGAGCAGGCGCAGAAGATCCTGCGCGAAGCGCCGGGCGTGATGCTGGTCGACAAGCGTGAGGACGGCGGATACGTCACCCCGATCGAATGCGTCGGCGAATATGCGACCTTCATCAGCCGCGTACGCGAGGACCCGACGGTCGAGAACGGCCTGGCCTTGTGGTGCGTGTCCGACAACCTGCGCAAAGGCGCGGCGCTGAACGCAGTGCAGATCGCCGAGCTGCTCGGCCGGCGGCACCTGCAAAAGGCGGCGTGAGCCGATGATCGAGGGCGGCTGCCGCTGTGGCGCGTGTCGCTACACGCTGGCCGTGGCGCAGCTGCCCCCGGTTTATTGCTGCCACTGCCGCGATTGCCAGACCTGGTCCGGCAGCGCCTTTACCGAACAGGCCGTGGTGCGCGAGGATGCGATCGAAGCGACGGGGCCGATCGTCGACTATCGCTTCACCAGCCCGAGCGGATCGCAATCGTTTCAGCGTCTGTGCGGGAGCTGCCACACGCGGCTGTGGAACACGAACAGCGCGCGGCCCGGCATTGCCGTGGTGCGCGCGGGCACGCTCGATGCGAGCGACGACATCGAGCCGCGGGCGCATATCTGGGTGAAACGCAAACAGCCTTGGGTCGCGCTGGACGATGCGATCCCGGCGTTCGAGGAAAGCGCGCCACCGGCGGAATTTGCCGCGATCCTGATGCGTTGAATTCGCGCTGCGCTACTCCGCCAGCACCGCCTCGACCTTGCCCTTCGGCTTCCGCAGCAGCAGCACCAGCGGCAGCACACCGATCGAGATCCACGCCATCAGGTAGAAATCGTCGATATAGGCGATCATCGCGGCCTGTTGGTTGATCATCGCGTCGGCATAACCGAACACGCTGTCCGACAGCCCGCCGAACCGATCGAGCGAACCGAGATCCAGCGCCGGGATGGTCTGCGACGTGACATGGCTGGCGAGGTCCGAATGGCTCGTCTGGATGTTGCGGGCCAGCAGCACCGTCACCATCGAGATGCCGGCCGACTGGCCGATGCTGCGCATCAGGTTCAACAGGCTGGCGCCGTCAGTACGATAGTGATGGCTAAGCGTGGCGAAGGCGAGCGAGTTCAGCGGCATGAACACCAGGCCCATGCCCAGCCCCTGCAGGAAGCCGCTGATGATCACCGGCCAGAAATCCATTTCCAGAGACCAGTTCGCCATCTGCCGGAGCGAGAAGGAGAACAGGATCAGCCCGACGGTTATCAGGATGCGGGTGTCGATCTTGCCCATCATCTGGCCGGCGAACCACATGGTGATGAGCACGCCGACGCCGCGCGGCGCCATCATCAGCCCGGTATCGATGACGGGATAGCCGAACAATTGCTGCAGCATCGGCGGCAGCAGCGCCATCGGCGCCATGGTCGATATGCCGATCACGATCATGAAGATCATGCCCATCACCAGATTGCGGTTCATGAACAGCGCGCGATCGAACAATGGTTTTTTGGCCGTGGCAAGATGGACCACGCCCATCCACAGGGCGCCAGCGGCGACCATCGCCTCGATCATGATCTCCCAGCTGGAGAACCAGTCTTCCTGCTGGCCGCGATCGAGCATCAGCTGGAAGCTGGCCACCGCGATCGAAATCAGGGCGAAGCCGGTGATGTCGAACGTGCGTGTCCGTCGCGGGCGGGAGGGCAGCAGGAACCACAGGATGGCAAAGGTAAGCGCGCCGACGGGCACGTTGACGTAGAACACCCAGCGCCAGTTATAGCTCTGGGTCAGCCAGCCGCCGATCACCGGCCCCATGATCGGGCCGACCATCACGCCCATGCCCCATACCGACATGGCCTTGGCGGCGTCTTCCGGCCGGTTGATGTCGAGCATCGCGGTCTGCGACAGCGGGCCGATAAAGGCCGCCGCAACACCCTGGAAGATGCGGAACACCACCATTTCCTCCAGGCTGACGGCAGTGCCGCACAGCATCGAGGCGATGATGAAGCCGCCGACCGCGAACAGGAACAGGTTGCGCGAACCGAAGCGCTCGGCGAGCCAGCCGGTCGCCGGGATGGCGATCGCCGACGCGACGATATAGCTGGTCAGCACCCAGGTGACGGTATCGAGCGTCGCGCCCAGGCTGGTCGCCATGTGCGGCAGCGCCACGTTGGCGATGGTCGTGTCGAGGATCTGCATGATCATCGCACCCATGATGCCGACGGTCAGCAGTCCACGATTCTTGACCGGCAAAGCTGCCTGGCCGGGGACCGGATCAGGCACAGCGGTTCTTCGTATCGATCGAGATGTCCGTGCTCAGGCCGGCGATCAGCGGCCGGGCCGGCTTGCCGTCGATCGCGATGCGGACCGGCACGCGCTGCGTAACCTTCACCCAGTTGCCGCTGGCATTCTGCGCCGGCAGGACCGAGAATTCGGACCCGGTGCCAGCGCCGATGCTGGCGACATGCCCTTTCACCTTGAGGCCGGGATAGGCATCCAGCTTCACCTCGGCACACTGGCCGACCGCCATGTGGTTGAGGTCGGTTTCCTTGAAATTGGCCTCGACCCAGGGGGCATGGTTCGCAACCAGGCTCAACACGGGCACGCCGCTCGGCATGATCGTGCCGATCTGCAGGCGACCGGTCTGGCTGATCACGCCGTCCTCCGGCGCATAGACCGTGGTGCGGGCGAGATCGAGCGCCGCCTTGGCGCGCTGCGCCATCGCTGCCTGGATCGCCGCGGGAAGGCCCGAGGCGCCGCCGCCGCTGCCGATCTGGGTGCGGGCCTTGGCAGCGCTGGCCTGAGCCGTGGCGAGCCGCGCTTTTGCGGCGGACACCTGCTGCGCGGCAGCATCGAAGCTGGCGCGCGTGGTGAAGCCCTGCTTCATCAGCGCGGCCTGCCGGTTATAGGTTGCCTGGGCGAGCAGGATATCGGCATTGGCGCTCTGGATATCGGCATTGGCGCCGCCGGTGTCTGTCGCCAGGGTATTCACCTCGACGCGCGCCGCGGAGAGTGCCGCGTCGGCCTGGGCGAGGGCGATGCGGAAGGGCTCCGGATCGATGCGGAACAGCACGTCGCCGGCCTTGACCCGCTGGTTCTCGCGGACGTTCACGGCGACGATGCGGCCGCTGACATCCGGGCTGACCGACACCATGTCCTGCTGGACATAGGCATTGTCCGTCGTGACGTAACGACCCGACGTAAGCCAGAAATACCCGCCCAGCGCGACCAGTAACAGGGGCACGCTCAGCATCAGCACCGGACGCAGCCAGCGCCGCTTCGCCGGCGGCGGCGCATCGACGGTTGCCAGGTCCACCGTGGAGCGCTCGATCTTGGGATCTGCATCAGCCATGTTTGGCCTCGTCGCTTTCAAAATTGCTGGTGAGATTTGCCCGGATGGTAGCGAGCGACTGCGTCAATTGCGTACGCCGCGCATCGTCCAGCCCGGACAGCGCGCTTTCGATCATCCCATCGGCAAGACCGCGAAGCTGGCCGAGCAGGGGCAGCGCCTTGGGGGTAAGAAAAATCTGCCAGGCACGGCGATCCGCGGGATCGCGCCGGCGCTCGACCAGCCCGGCTTCCTCGAGACGGTCGATCATGCGGCAGAGCGTGATCGGCTCGACTTCGAGCAGATCGGCAAGGCCGCCCTGGTTGATGCCTTCGTTGCGGCTCAGCGTTGTGAGGGTGCGCCACTGGGTTCGGGTCACGCCGATCAGGCGTGCGCGCTCGTCGAAGCGGCGTCGCATCAGCCGCGAGACATCGCTAATCAGGAAACCGAGAGAGTCGCTCATAGGCGCGCATATAATGAGCATGCTTATATAAACATAGTCCCGCTCGAAGATTATTTTGCGGTGCAGCATTAAGGAGGCGACTGATGCGCGAGGAGCTTGGTGGCGGATGCCAGTGCGGGCGCGTCCGATATCGCGCGGCGATCGATGAGCGCGACGCCTATCTCTGCCATTGCCGGATGTGCCAGCGCGCGACCGGCGGGGTGTCGATCGCGTTCAAGAGCATGGCGAAAGCCGACGTGACGTGGGAGCGCGAACCGGATCGCCATGCCTCCTCACCCATCGCCGTGCGCGGATTTTGCGCGGTGTGCGGTACGCCGCTGACCTATGAGGCGCACGACAGCGATCACATGGACCTGACGGTCGGCAGCTTCGACGATCCGTGCGGTTTTTGGCCGACAGAACATTCGGGCATGGAGAGCTGGCACACGGCCTGGCTTGACACGACCGGGCTGCCGGCCAAACGAACCGATGAGAACCTTCCCCTCGTACAACGCTGGATGGACGCCATTGGCAAGCTCCCCGATTGAACCGCAATTTTTCGAAAGCTTCGACGGCCAGAAGATCGCCTGGCGGGAGATGGGGGAGGGCCGGCCGGTCATACTGATCCATGGCTTCTTCTCGGACGCCTTCACCAACTGGATCCGTTACGGCCATGCGGAGAAGATCGCCGCGCGGGGCTTTCGCGTCATCATGCCGGACCTTCGCGCGCACGGATCGAGCGCACGGCCGCATGACGCGGCCAGTTACCCGCCCGATGCTCTCGCGCGGGACGGGCTGGCGCTGATCGCGCATCTCGGGCTGACGGGCTATGACCTGGGCGGCTATTCGCTCGGCGCGCGGACCACGGTGCGTATGCTGGTCACGGGCGCGGCGCCGCGCCGTGTGATCGTATCGGGCATGGGCCTGGACGGGCTGACCGGCACCGCACGGCGGGGCGATCATTTCCGTCATATCCTGACCAATCTCGGGCAGCACGAACGCGGCAGCCCGGAATGGCTGGCCGAGGCTTTCCTGAAGACGGTCAAGGGCGATCCCATCGCCTTGCTCCATATCCTCGACACCTTCGTCGATACGACCGAGGCGCAGATCGCGGCGATCCGCCAGCCGGTGCTGGTGCTGTCGGGTGTCGAGGATCGTGACAACGGCTCGGCGGAAGCTTTGGCAGCCGCCCTGCCGGACGCGATCCTGCGGACCGTT
Organism: Parasphingomonas zepuensis; assembly: GCF_036663735.1. Lineage (NCBI taxonomy): Bacteria > Pseudomonadati > Pseudomonadota > Alphaproteobacteria > Sphingomonadales > Sphingomonadaceae > Parasphingomonas > Parasphingomonas zepuensis. The sequence continues at coordinate 1,026,694 of NZ_JAXOJO010000002.1, forward strand.
CCAGGGGGGCATATGAGCGCTGTGCTCAAGCCCGAACTCGGCCAGGAAATCGCGGACTTCCTCGCCGCTTGACCAGCGCGCGCAGCGGGCACACCCTGCCGCATTACCCGATTGAATCGAGGACCTCAGACATGATCCGCACTGGAATTTCCACGCTCGCGCTGGCGCTATCGCTCGCCGCGGCACCCGCCATCGCCCAGAAAAAACCTGCCGCTACCCCGTCCGTTGCGCTTACCGCCGCCGCTGCCGATGCGTTCGTCGCCGAGGCCGAAAAGGCGCTTGGCGACTTCTCGATCCCGGCAAGCCAGGCCGCCTGGGTCAATGCGACCTATATCAACCAGGATACCGACGCCTTGCAGGCGCGGTTCAATAGCGAGCAGACCGAGCTGCAAGTGAAATACGCGGTCGAGGCAGCGAAATATGCGGCGATCCCCGGCCTTTCCCCAGACACGGCGCGCAAGCTGAACCTCATGCGCAATAGCCTGACCTTGCCGGCGCCGACCCGGCCCGGTGCCGCGGTGGAGCTGGCGACGCTCACCACGCGAATGTCCTCGGCCTATGGTGCCGGCAAGGGAACGCTGGACGGCAAGCCGATCAACGGCAGCGATATCGAGGCCGCGATGGGCACCGAGCGCGACCCCGCCAAGCTGCAGGAGATGTGGGTCAGCTGGCATGACAATGTCGGCGCGCCGATGCGGGGCGATTATAGCCGCATGGTATCGATCGCCAACGAAGGCGCGGTAACCCTGGGGTACAAGGATGTGGGGACCTTGTGGCGTTCGGGCTACGATATGGATCCGGCCGCTTTCGCCCGGACGACCGATACGCTGTGGAAGCAGGTCGAGCCGCTTTACCAGGCGTTGCACACCTATGTCCGCTGGAAGCTCAACGAGAAATATGGCGATGTCGTCCAGTCGAAGACCGGGCCGATCCGCGCCGACCTGCTTGGCAATATGTGGGCGCAGGAATGGGGCAATATCTATGATCTCGTCGCGCCGAAGGGCGCGGGCGATCTCGGGTTCGATACCGGCGAGCTACTCAAGCAAAAGGGTTATGATCCGGTCAAGATGGTGAAGACCGGGGAGGGCTTCTATTCCTCGCTCGGCTTCGATCCGCTGCCCGAGACGTTCTGGACTCGCTCCCAGATCACGAAGCCAGCTGACCGAGAGGTGATCTGTCATGCCTCCGCCTGGGATCTGGATAACAAGGACGATCTGCGAATCAAGATGTGCACCAAGGTGAACGGCGACGATTTCGTCACGATCCACCACGAGCTTGGCCATAATTATTACCAGCGGGCGTACAACAAGCAGCCGTTTCTGTACCTGAATGGCGCGAATGATGGATTCCACGAGGCGATCGGCGATTTCGTCGCGCTTTCGATCACTCCGGACTATCTCGTGCAGATCGGCCTGCTGGATCAGGCGAAGGTGCCGAGCGCCGACAAGGATATCGGGCTGTTGCTGAAGCAGGCGATGGACAAGGTCGCGTTTCTGCCCTTCGGCCTGCTGATCGACAAATGGCGCTGGGGTGTCTTCTCGGGCTCGATCAAGCCCAACGGCTATGAGGCGGCCTGGAACGCGCTGCGGCTGCAATATCAGGGGGTGGCGCCGCCGGTCGAGCGGGACGAAACCAAGTTCGATCCGGGGGCAAAATATCACGTGCCGGCGGGCGTGCCGTACACCCGCTATTTCCTGGCGCGGGTGCTGCAGTTCCAGTTCTATGACGCGGCGTGCAAACAGGCCGGCTGGACCGGGCCGCTGCATCGCTGTTCTTTCTACGGCAACAAGGAAGTTGGCGCGAAGCTGGATGCGATGCTGAAGCTGGGTCAGTCCAGGCCGTGGCCCGAGGCACTCGAGGCGTTTACCGGCTCACGCGAGATGTCGGGCCAGGCGATGGTCGACTATTTCGCACCGCTAAAGGCGTGGCTCGACGTGCAGAACAAGGGAAAACCGTCCGGCTGGTGAGCCCTTTATTGCTGAGCCTGGCGGTTCCGGCTTTCCGGTGCCGCCAGGCTCAGCGAACGGGAACAGATCAGCTGCTATAAGCAGTCACGCGATCCGGGATCGTGCCTTCATCGGCGATGCCGGCTTCAAACGAGGCTGACGAGTCCGTTCCGTCGGCCTGATGTGCGCTGCCGCGATGCAGCAACGTGTCGAAATCGATCGGGCCGTTGCCGCGCAGGGCAAACAGCGCTGCAGTAGCGGCAGCGCCGACCGCTGCGACGCCGCCGACGATCGCGGCCGTGCCCCAATGGCCGTTGGACTTCTTGGCGAAGGTGCCGTCCTTGGACCGCACCGCCGTCTTGCGGGCGGTCGTCTTGCTTGCCGAAGCCTTGCGCGTGGCAGGCTTGCGGGTAGCGGCGGGCGTCTTTGCTGCGGTGGCCATTACGTGCTCCTCGGAAAAATGTTGAGCAGCCGTAACGCGCGAGAAGCGCAGGGTTTCCCTCTAGCGGAATGGCGGCTCGTTGAAGGCACGCAATTTGCGCGAATGGAGTTTCGCACCCTCGCGCCGCAATTCCTCGCACGCCTCGATGCCAATGCGCATATGCTCGCTGATCGCGCGCTCGTAGAAGCGGTTGGCCTGGCCGGGCAGCTTGAGCTCGCCGTGGAGCGGCTTGTCCGACACGCAGAGCAGGGTCCCGTAGGGTACGCGGAAGCGATAGCCCTGGGCGGCGATCGTCGCCGATTCCATGTCGATGCCGACGGCGCGGGACAGCGAGAAGCGCAGGGCCGAACGCGCGTAGCGCAATTCCCAGTTGCGGTCGTCCGTCGTGACGATCGTGCCGGTGCGCAGGCGACGCTTCAGTTCCTCGCCGGACTGGCCCGAAATGGTTTCGGCGGCGCGCGCCAGCGCCTGCTGTACTTCGGCGATCGCCGGCACCGGTATTTCGGGCGGCAACACGTCGTCCAGCACATGATCGTCGCGCAGATAGGCGTGCGCGAGGACGTAATCGCCGATCCGCTGGCTGGGACGCAGGCCGCCGCAATGGCCGATCATCATCCATGCTTCCGGCCGGACCACGGCGAGATGATCGGTGATCGTCTTCGCATTGGAGGGGCCGACGCCGATATTGACCAGGGTGATGCCGGTCCGGTCGTCGGCCATCAAATGATAGGCGGGCATCTGATGCCGGCGCCAGGCGCTGCTGTCGGCCAGCATCGCCTCGACATCGTCGCCGGCGCGCATGATGACGCCGCCAGCGCCCGACACGCCGGTGAAGCGGCTGGGCTTGCCGTTTTCGTCGGGCCCTAGCTGCTGGCATGCCCAGCGGACGAACTCGTCGACATAGCGGTGATAATTGGTGAACAGCACATAGCGCTGGACATGCTCCGGCGGCGTGCCGGTGTAATGGCGCAGCCGTGCAAGCGAGAAATCCGTGCGTAGCCCGTCGAACAAGGCGAGCGGCCGGGTCCCGTCAGCATCGGTATAAAGGCCGTCGGCAATCTCGTCGCCGATATAGGCGAGTTCGGTGGCGGGGAAATGGCGCGCGAGTTCCACGGCCGACACTTCGTCCAGGCTCATCGCGTGGCCGGCATCGAGGACATAGGGAAAGGGAATTTCCTGGCGACCCGGCACCGCTTCGACGATGACGTCGTAATCCTCGATCAGCAGGGTCAGCTGTTCGGTCAGGTAATCAGCGAAGATGGCGGGCTTGGTGACGCTGATGCGATATTCGCCCGGTGTGACGAGACGACCGAACGACCGGAGCGGAGCGGGGCGGTCTCCGCCACCGCGATAGCGCAGGCGTATTTCGGGGTAAGCGAAGCTGCCATCGTGCCGGGCATCACGCGGGGGGACGGAACCATCGGTGAGGTAGGCAGTCAACGCCATCTGAAGCCTGTCCACCGAAGCACGGTAGAGTATGTCAAGCTGAGCTACGATATCGGAGGCAGTCGTCATCCGTCGTGGCTAAAGCACCCGCATGACGCTGGCAAGACGGCCGCAGGAGCGGGGCGCGCAGCAAAACGCGCCCCGCTTCAGCTTCGATCAGCTCTTGGTGTCGTCGTCCAGAAGCTTGCTGATGCCGTACGCTGCACCCGCAACGGCGGCGGTGGCGCCGGCGGCGATTGCCGCGGCGGCGGCCGGATGCTCTTTAACCGCTTCGACAGTCGATTCGACGGCGGATTCGATGGCGCCTTGAGCACGCTCGAGGAAGGTCTTCTCGGTCGGGTTCGTCGTGGCAGTGGTGGTCTCGGTGGTCATGCTAGCCTCCTGTATCGGTCGCTGTCCCAACGTGGAGAGCCACCGCCAGTTCCCGGCGGGGCGACAGACAGGTTCCCATCCGCGCTCCGCCGAGTTTGGACCGCCTATCCCTTGAGTTCGCTCAGCATGTGCTCGGCGGACGAGACATTGAATTCGCCGGGGGCCTCGACATTGAGCTGTTCGACGACGCCGTCATTGACGACCATCGAATAACGCTGGCCGCGCTTGCCGAGGCCGAACTTGGAGCCGTCCATCGTCAGGCCGACGGCCTCGGCGAAACTGGCATTGCCGTCGGCGAGCATGGTTACCATGGCAGCATCGTTCGCCTTGCTCCAGGCACCCATCACGAAGGGATCGTTGACCGCGGTGCAGGCGATCTCGTCGATACCCTGTGCCTTCAGATCTTCGGCCTTGTCGATATAGCCGGGCAGATGCTTGGCGGAGCAGGTCGGCGTGAAGGCGCCGGGCACCGAGAACAGTGCGACCTTGCGGCCCTTGAAATATTCATCCGAGCTGACCTGTTCGGGGCCGTTCGCGGTTGCCTTGACGAGAGTGGTGCTGGGCAGCCGATCGCCGACGCTGATGGTCATGATGGAATCCTCCTGGTGGCCGCATTGGCACGCGGCTTGTGGTTGCCGCGGAACCGCGACGACGCCTACCTCGTGCAGGTGAGGAAGGATTTCAAGCGTGGCGAGCGCCGATGGCTGCGCTATGATGCGCGGCGATGGACAAAGCAGCGAATCTCACCGGGCAGCTCCTCCTGGCAATGCCCGGAATCGGCGATCCGCGCTTCGATCGCGCGGTGATCGCGATCTGCGCGCATGATCCCAATGGCGCGATCGGCATCGGCATCGGCCAGGCGATTCGCGGGCTTGGACTGCATGAGGTGCTTGCCCAGTTCGGGATCGATCCCGGGGTGGCGCCCGACGCGCCGGTGCACAGCGGCGGGCCCGTCGAGCAGCGGCGTGGCTTCGTGCTTCATTCCAACGACTGGAGCGGCCAGGATACGATCGACGTCGCCGGGCGCTGGGCCCTATCCGGTACGATCGACGCGCTGAAGGCGATCGCCGACGGATCCGGCCCGAACCGCTGGCTGGTCGCGCTGGGCTATGCCGGCTGGAGTGAAGGGCAGCTCGACGAGGAGCTGACCCGGCATGGCTGGTTCAACGTGCGGGGCGATATCGAGCTGCTCTACGACACCGACGCCGGCACGCGCTGGGAGCGCGGTTTCGCCGAGGCCGGGATCGATCCGCGGCTGCTGGCGAGCAGTACCGGCACGGCCTGAACTGCACAGATCAGCCCTCGCTTTCGATCAGCGGTAGCGTTACCATCCTATAGGAAGCCTGCGGTACGCCGATCCGGGAGACGAGGAGAGATGGGATGAAGCCGAGGCGGATCGTGGCGCTGAGTGCGTTCATCGCAGCAGGTTTACCTGGCAGCGCAGCCTTGCATGGACAGGCTGCTGCGCCGTCCGGCCAGTTCGAGGGCAGCGTCGATATCGGCGACACCGCCCAGCGCGGATCGGTAGCCCGGGATGCGGCCAGCGCGACCTACCGCATTACCGCGGGCGGCGCGAATATCTGGGGCGGCAAGGACGCCTTCCATTTCCTGTGGGCCCGGCGGCCGGCCGGCGACCTGCATGTCGCGGCCGACATCGCCTTTGTGGGAACCGGTGGGGATCCGCATCGCAAGGCAGGGGTGATGATCCGCGAGAACCTGACGCCGGGATCCCGCTACGCCGATGTGATGATCCATGGCGATGGCTTGGCGGCGTTGCAGTATCGCGACGAACAGGATGGCCCGACCCGGCAGATCGTCTCTAACGTGAAGGCGCCGCGCGGTATCAGGCTGGAACGGGAAGGTGACTATGTCTTCTTTTCGCTGCGCGGGGCCGATGGGCTGTGGCACCACGCCGGCGGCAATTTCCGGATCGCGCTGGGCCAGGCCTATGTCGGGCTCGCCGTCTCGGCGCACGACAACAAGGCTAGCGAGACCGCGGTCTTCTCTAACGTCGCGCTGACGGTTCCGGTGCTCGCTCACGTGCCGGACACCGGATATCCGGCCAAGGTCGAGAGCACGCTGGAGACGATGCAGGTCACGGGCGAGCAGAGCCGCACCGTGGTGCGCCATTTCGCGGGCAAGATCGAGGCGCCGAACTGGACCCGCGACGGCGGCTCGCTGGTCTATAACAGCAATGGCCGCATCTATCGCATTCCGGCGACGGGTGGCGAGCCAGTGGCGATCGACACGGGGCGGCACGTCAAGAACAACAATGATCACGGCCTGTCACCTGACGGCACGCAGCTGATCATCTCCGACCAGATCGAACCCGACAACCTGTCGCGCATCCATGTGCTGCCGCTGAGCGGGTCGGGCGCGCCGCGCGAGGTCGTGAGCCACGCCGATGCGCGGTCCTACTGGCATGGCTGGTCGCCCGACGGGAAGACGATCGCCTATGTCTATGTTCACACGAAGAACGGCACCTACGACATCCGCAGCCGGCCGCTGGCGGGTGGGCCGGACCGGATGCTGATCACGGGACCCGGCACGGACGACGGGCCGGAATATTCGCCCGACGGTCGCTATCTCTATTTCAACTCGACCCGGTCGGGCGCGATGCAGCTCTGGCGGGCGAATGGGGCGGACGGGACGAACCCGGAGCGGATCACGCACGACGACGCGTATCGCGACTGGTTCCCGCACCTCTCGCCCGATGGCAAGTGGATCGCGTTCGTGTCGTTCGGGCTGGATGTCGCAGTCGGGGATCATCCGCCGAATCGGGACGTCCTGCTGCGGATCATGCCTACGGATCGAAGCGCGCCGCCGCGCGTGCTCACCCGCCTGTTCGGCGGCCAGGGGACGATCAACGTCCCGTCCTGGTCGCCGGACGGCAAGTCGATCGCCTTCGTGAGCTATCGCCTGGTGCGGTAACGTCCTCGCCGGGCGGCGGGAAGGAAACTGCACGGGCGTCCACACATAAAGATATCTTTATATTTGATTTGGCGGCGCTCCCGCCCTATGTGGCGCGCATCCATTCGCATACATTCCGGAGACATCTACGTGGCCACCGCCTCAGCCATTGCACCGACCGACTATGTCGTCGCCGACATCACGCTTGCCGATTTTGGTCGCAAGGAGATCAACATCGCCGAGACGGAGATGCCTGGTCTGATGTCGCTGCGCGAGGAGTTTGGCGCGTCGCAGCCGCTGAAGGGTGCGCGGATCACGGGATCGCTGCACATGACGATCCAGACCGCGGTGCTGATCGAGACGCTGACCGCGCTGGGCGCCGATGTGCGCTGGGCGACGTGCAACATCTTCTCGACCCAGGACCATGCCGCGGCGGCGATCGCGGCGACCGGCGTGCCGGTGTTCGCGGTGAAGGGCGAGAGCCTGGCCGATTACTGGGACTATGTCGGCGACATCTTCAACTGGGGTGCCGGCGGTTCGGGCGAGACGGCCAACATCATCCTCGACGATGGCGGCGACGCGACGATGTTCGCTTTGTGGGGCGCCAAGCTCGAGGCAGGCCACACGCTGGGCGAGCCGGAGAATGAAGAGGAAGTCGAGTTCCAGCGCGCGCTGAAGGCGTTCGTGGCGAAGTATCCGGGTTACCTGACCGAAACGGTCAAGAACCTGAAGGGCGTCTCGGAAGAGACCACCACCGGCGTTCACCGCCTGTACGAGATCGCCAAGAAGGGCGAACTGCCGTTCCCGGCGATCAACGTCAACGACAGCGTGACCAAGTCGAAGTTCGACAATCTCTATGGCTGCAAGGAATCGCTGGTCGACGCGATCCGTCGTGCCACCGACGTGATGCTCGCCGGCAAGGTCGCAACCGTCGCCGGCTTCGGCGATGTCGGCAAGGGCAGCGCCCAGTCGCTCCGCAACGGCGGCGCCCGCGTGCTGGTGACCGAG